>CANQWS010000019.1 GCA_947627615.1 uncultured Muribaculaceae bacterium
TGCAAAGATAAAGACTATTTGCCGCTTCCAAGAATTTTAAAGTTAAAATCCGTTAAAACTATTACATCCGTGTTACACTTACGCGCAAATCATTATCCACCAATTAAATAAAAGTTTGCTTCCCTGCTGAAATGTTGTTGGTCTAATTGGTCCAATTAGTCTAATTAGAGCGCCCTCTCGCCTTGCGGCAAGAGGGCGCCCGGATAAGCTTTTAAGTTAAATCAGAGATTGTCAATGATAATCATATAGGAGGCCTCGAAGGTGTGACCCGGCTGGAGGGTGTTGACGTATTCGCGCTCGCTGAAATCGCCCGAGAAGCCGATGGAGTCACAGCGGCCCCACCAGGGTTCGATGCACACGAACGGTGCCTCGGGACGCGGCGACCAGAGGCCCACGAGGGGGCTGGCGAAGAGCAGGGTCAGGTAGGGGCGGCGCTCCTTGTCGAGCAGCGACACGCGGCCGGTCTGGCTGTCGGCGAAAATCAGGGCATCGTCGGCGAAGGTGCGGGCGGTTATGGGCATCTGCCCCTCGGCGTCGGTCTCCACAATCTTTATCTCCGGACCCACGCAGCCTTTTTCCCTGATGACCTGCGAGCGGAGCCGGGTGGTGGAGAAGCTGAAATAGCCGTGGACGGGATCGGCGGCACAGAAATCGGGATAGTTGAATGCGGGATGCGCTCCTATCTGGAAGTGCATGACGCGGTCATCCGTGTTGGTCACGCGCCACATCACGGCAATGCGCTCGCCTTCGAGCCGGTAACCTATCTCGAGCACGAAGCGGCGGGGATAGAGGGCCAGAGTGGCATCGTCGGACTCGAGACGGAACCAGAGTTCATCGTCGGGGCAGTCATCAACGGGAACGAACTCGCGGTCACGGGCAAATCCATGCTGCCCGAGGCGGAATTCGCGGCCGTCCATGCGGTACACGCCGGAGTCCACGGAACCTACAATGGGGAACAGCACCGGCGAGCGGCGGCCCCAGAAGGCGCTGTCGCCCTGCCAGAGATACTGATGGCGGGTGCGGAGATTCTCAATACCCTGAAGCTCGGCGCCGTGGCACGAGACCGTCACGGCGAGCAGATCGTTTTTCAAAGTGCGGTTCATCGCGATGCTATATTATTATATGTGGGGTTCAATGACGTTTGATGAGGAAAATCTCGGTGGGGAAATGGTCGGAGTAGCCGTTGAGCCACACACCGCCGGCATGGGTGCGCCGGGGATAGCCCTGCCGCGTGCCCTCCTTGTCGATGAGGAAATCGAGGTTGTTGACCTGACACTTCCAGTAGTACACTCCGCCGTTGCGGTCATTCTCCTTCAGGAGGGTTCCTCCGACGATAATCTGGTCGAAGAGGTTCCACGAGCCTTTGTAGGCGAGGGTTCCTATACCGTCGTCGAGCAGCTTCCACCAGGGGTTGTAGAATCCGTGGGGTTCCACCTTGCGGGCGTCGCGCTTGGCGCCGAGCACCTTGGCACACGAGCGGTCCTGCGGGTCATCGTTGAGGTCGCCCATGATCACCACGCCCTGGTTGGGACGGATGGCCCAGAGGGAATCGGCTATGTGCTTGCTCAGCTCGGCCGCGGCCTCGCGCAGGTATGACGACTGTTCCTGACCGCCGAGACGCGAGGGCCAGTGGTTGACGATGACGCTGAGGGTGTCGCCGCATGCGAGCACGCCGGTGACGCACATCTGGTCACGGGTGCGGAAGTCAGGGTTGGAGGGGATGACGAGGGTGTGGTTGGTGACGTTCAGCACCCGGTACTGGCGGGGATTGTAGAGCAGACCCACGTCGACGCCGCGCCGGTCGGGCGAATCGTGGTGGACCACCTGAAGCATCCAGGGACGGATGGCAGGGTCCTTCACAAGGTCGTCGAGCACGCTGCGGTTCTCTATTTCCGACACTCCTATTATGGCCGGGCCCTGCGGAGTGGTCTGGGAGGTCATCTGCGAGATGGCGTAGGCGAGATTGTGGATTTTCGACCAGTATTTGCGGCTGCCCCAGTGGTTCTGGCCCTGGGGGGTGTATTCGGCGTCGCGTCCCAGAGGATTGTTTGGGATGGTGTCGAAGAGGTTCTCGAGGTTATAGAACGCCACTCCGTAGACGGAGAACTTTCCGCCTTTGCTCTGTGCGCAGAGAAGGGCGGGCATCAGCAGGAATATGAGACAGAGGATACCGTAGAACGGACGTTTCATTGTATTGACTTTTGGTGATGTTTGACTTGAATTTTTATTTACTGCGTAAAGTTACACAAATTTCATCATCCGACAACCCGCAAGCCTAAAAACATTGAAATAGGCGCGGAAAACAGTTTTTTTGAGGTTTTTTGATGACAAATGGCTTTTTTCTGACGAAAATACATTAGTTTTGTGTGTTAAAATGCATAAAAACGTATTCTGACAAACGTAAAAACTAATAATCAAAAACATAACAACCTAACATTTCCATGAGAATCAAACTGTTTCTGCTATTGTTGCTGACAGCTTTCCTTCCCGCCCTGGCCAAGGACGCCACCGTAAAGGGTGTTGTCATAGACGCCGCCACGGGCAAACCGGTAGAGGGAGCCATAGTCATGATCAACAATCAAGGCGCCACCGTAGTTACGGGGCCGGCCGGCGAGTTTGTATTTACAACAGCACAACCGGGAAGCGACATCATCACCATAGCCGCTTACGGTTACAATGACTTCAACCGTCCCGTAACCATAGGACCGTCGACGGACCTGGGCAACCTGGCCATCACCACCTCCGACGGCGTCAATGACTTCGACGAGACCCGTCAGGAACTGATGTTCGACGAATCGGTGCTTGAGGACGAGGAAGGCGCGTCGCAGTCAGTGGCCGTGCTCAACGGAGCTTCGGACAACATCTACAGCAACGCCGCCAACTACAGCTTCTCGATCATGCGCTTCCGCAACAGAGGCTACGACAACTATTTCAACACCACCTACATGAACGGCATTCCGCTCAACGACCTTGCGCGCGGCCGCTTCAACTATTCGTCGCTGGGCGGCATGAACCGCATGTTCCGCAACCGCACCAACACCATTGACATGGCGCCTTCGAACTACGGTTTCGGCAACATCGGCGGCAGCTCCAACATCAACACCCTCACCGAGGACTATGCTCCGGGCTTCTACGGCTCCGTGGCCTACACTAACGCCAACTATATGTTCCGCGGACTGGCCATGTACTCCACCGGCATTCGTCCGTCGGGCTGGGGCCTGACCGTGGGCGGCGCGGTGCGCTGGGCCAACGAAGGCATTGTCCCCGGATCGTTCTACAAGTCAGGAGGCTACTTCCTCTCGCTCGAAAAGCAGTTCAATGACAAGCATTCGCTGACGCTGACCGCATTCGGCGCCCCCACCCACCGCACAGGCTCCACGGCCACTTATCTGGAAGCCTACCAACTTGCCGACAACAACCTCTACAACCCCAACTGGGGCTGGCAGAACGGCAAGAAACGCAACTCGAAGATAGTGGAGACATTCGACCCCACATTCCTGCTCAACTGGGTGTGGAAACCGAAGGACGGCACCAAGCTGACCACCGGCGCCGCATTCCGCGCCGTGCACTACTCCACCTCGGCCCTGAACTGGTACAACGCACGCGACCCGAGGCCCGACTATTACCGCTATCTGCCCTCCTACTACAAGGACGACCAGGAAGCATTCGACCTGTACACCGACCTGTGGCGCAACGACGAGAGCTTCCGCCAGATAAACTGGGACGCGCTCTACAGAGCCAACTTCCTCAACAACCAGGCCAACGCCGCCAACCCCGACGGCACGCAGAAAGGCTCGACCTACATCCTGGAGAACCGCCACAGCAACCAGCTCAACTGGATTTTCAGCTCGGTGCTCAACCACAAGCTCAACTCCACGATGAATCTTCAGGCCGGAGTGAGCTTCAACTACACCCGCGCCCATTACTTCAAGACCATCCGCGACCTTCTGGGCGGCGAATTCTGGCTTGACATAGACCAGTTCTCGGAGCGCGATTTCCCCGACAATCCGTCGATTCTGCAGAACGACCTCAACAACCCGAACCGCCACGTGACCGACGGCGACACATTCGGCTACAACTACTACATCTCAGGTCTTCAGGCACGCGCATGGCTGCAGAACACCATAACGCTGCCCCACTGGGATTTCAACTACGGACTGGAAGTGAGCTACACCCAGTTCCAGCGCGACGGCAAGATGCGCAACGGCCGCGCGCCCCACAACTCGTTCGGCAAAGGCCAGACACACCGTTTTGACAACGGTGCCCTCAAGGCCGGTGCCGTCTACAAAATCAACGGCCGCAACGCCATAACCGCCCGCGCCACCTACGAGACCGTAGCGCCGTTCTTTGACAACGCCTACATCTCGCCCCGCATCAAGGACACCGCCATCGACGGTCTCAGCTCCACCCGCGTGCTGTCGGCCGACATTGCCTACGGATGGAACTACCGCCGCTTCCGCGGACAGATTAGCGCCTACTGGACTCAACTGAGCGACATGACAGAGCGTTTCTCATACTATGACGACCAGTACTCCACATTCATGAACTACGTGCTCAAAGGCGTGAAGCAGCATTACAAAGGCATTGAACTCGGAGCCGCCTTCAAGGTGACTCCCTCGGTGACCGTCTCGCTCGCCGGAACCGTGGCCTCATACCGCTACAAGAACAACCCCACGGGCGTGCGTTCCTACGAGAACGGAATGTCGCCCGACACCGCCACCACGGTTTATCTGAAGAACTACCACGTGGGCTCCACTCCCCAGACGGCCTTCAACTTCGGCATTGACTGGCAGGCTCCCAAAAACTGGTTCTTCAACGTCAACTGCTCCTGGATGGGCAACTCCTACGTAAACGTATCGCCCATACGCCACGAGGCCCTCAATGACCTCTGGACCATCTATCCCGATCCCGAGCAGCTCAAGCAGGCCGTGGAGGAAATCACCGGAGAGGACAAACTCAACGACGCCTTCACGCTCAATGCTTCGGTCGGCAAGCTCATCTACATCCAGCGCCGCTATGCGCTGAGCATCAACGTGAACGTTGACAATATCCTGAACAAAAAGGACATAATGACCTATGGCTACCAGCAGGGACGCTTCGACTACACCAATTTCTCGGCGCTCAAATATCCCAACAGATATTCGTTTGCCCAGGGCATCAAAGTGTTCGTCAATGTAGGTCTCCGTTTCTGACAAGACTGAAAATGTTTCATTTTATCCAACACCAAGACAGAGCAAGAATCATGAAATATATCCATTCAATGCTGGCAGCCGCAATGATGATGGCGCTCACCGCCCCGGTATTCACCGGATGCAGCGAGGACCTCGAAGTGCCGCCACTGTCCATTCCGTCATCGGACTGGAAAGCCAACACCACCATAGCCGACCTCAAGACGCAGTACTGGTCGGACCAGGAAAACTACTGCACCGAAGTGGGCACCACCGCCACGGGCGAGCATGTCGTAATCGGCGGCCGCGTCATAGGCAACGACATCACCGGCAACATATACCAGTCCATTCAGGTGCAGGACGCCACGGGCGCCGTGACGGTATCCGTCTACATGTCGGACATGCACAAGCGCTACAAGGTGGGCGAGGAAATCTACATTGACCTCACCGGACTCTATGCCGGAAAATACGCCGGTCTGTTCCAGATAGGCGCCGCCGGCACCTACAACAACGCCCCAACCACATCGAAAATGGAGGAAGCCACCTTCCTGGCCCACTCGCAGCTGAACGGTCTTCCCGACCCGTCGGCGGTCAAGGCCGTGCCTCTCACCATAGCCGAAATCAACTCCATGGTCAAGAACACGGAGAGCGTCATGCTCTACCAGAGCCAGCTCGTCAGCATCGACGACGTATCGTTCATCGGCGGCGGCAAGGACCGCTGGGCCGAGATGGGCTCCTCGGGCACCGACCGCTACCTCATTGACAAGGAGGGCAACCGTCTGCTCGTACGCAACAGCGGCTACTCCGATTTCGCCGACCAGACACTCCCCGCCGGCCACGGCAACGTGACGGCAATTCTCAGCTGGTACCGTTCGGGGTGGCAGCTCGTGTTCCGCACCAATGAGGACTGCAGGGACTTCGGCGGCGAAAGCTATGCCCCCGGCGGAGGCGAAGCCGTGGTGACATCGCTTGACGTGAACTTCGAGGGCTGCACCGACATTTCCGACCTCGGAAACTGGAAGACGGTCAACGTTTCCGGCAACGCCACATGGTTCATCCAGAAACGCGACCAGGAAAACAACACCTTCGCCGCATGCACGGGCTACAACAAGGCTGCCGGCAGCGACGGATTCATCTCATGGCTCATAACTCCGGGGCTCGACCTCGCCGGAATGGCCAAAAAGGTATTCTCGTTCACTTCAATGGTCGGATACTCGGGCGAAGGCACTCTGGAAGTGTTCGTTATGAGTTCCGACGACCCCGCAAAGGCTACCCTGACACCCGTCAGCGCCAACATTCCCAAGCCCTCCGGCTCATGGAGCGACTGGGTGGCATCGGGCAACATTTCGCTCGAAAGCTTCTCGGGCACAGTCTACATCGGTTTCCGCTACACGGCAAAAGCGGCCCAGAACTACACCACCTACAGAATTGACAACGTGCTCGCCGGAAAAGACGCCGAGCAGTCAGGCGACAACCCCAACCCGCCGGCCGACAAATCCACCTTCTCCAAGGTGACATCCATAACCTCGGGCGGACAGTATGTGTTCGTGATAGGCAACCAGCTCGGCACGGCGATAGCCTCTTCGGCAAGCTACGGCCGTCTGGCGCTCGCCGATGTGACCATTTCCGACGGCAAACTGACCGCGGACGATGTCAACGCCCTCACGATCACAGCCGTTGACGGAGGCTACACGATAGTTGACTCCTACGGACGCTATCTCGGCATGGACTCAAGCCATTTCACATCGTTCCAGCTCTATGACTCCAACACCGGCAATGGCTGTGTGTGGACCATAACGTTCGACTCTGACGGCACCGCCGTTATCAAGAACGCGCTCAACACTGACTGCCGCATAGTCCGTTCAGGCACCTACACCAACATAGCCCCCGCGGAAATGGCAAAGACAACCACGTTCGACGCTCCGGCCGTTTACAAAAAAGACTAACCCTCCTAACCATCCGACAACAAAATAATGAAAAAGCTCAAATCATACATAGGCCTGTTTCTGGCGGTTACGGCTTGCAGCTTAGGTTTTCAGTCATGCGACGAAGACTTTGACGCACCTGAAATCAACGCTCCGGCGGCAACGCTGACGCCGAACACCACCATAGCCCAGCTCAAGGAAAAATACTGGAACAGCGCCGACAACTACATTGACACAATCCGTGTGGCCGAAGACGGGAACCACGTGGTGATTTCCGGCCGCGTAATCAGCTCCGACGCCTCGGGCAACATCTACAAAAGCCTCGTGATCCAGGACGCCACAGGCGCTCTGGCCATGTCCATCAACGCCAACTCGCTCTATGTGGACTACCGCGTGGGCCAGGAAGTGGTCATTGACCTCACCGACATGTACATAGGCAAATACTCCACCCTGCAGCAGCTCGGCTTCCCCGATTATTCGGCCGGCTACGGATGGCAGGCCACATTCATGCCCTATCAGTTCTTCCGCGAGCACTCCCAGCTCAACGGGCTGCCGCGTCCGGAGGAAGTTGACACCATGACCATCTCCATAGGCGACCTGGGCAACAGCGCCCCGAGCCTCCAGAAATACCAGAGCCAGCTCGTGAGATTCAACAACGTCTACTTCGAGCAGGGCGGCGAGGTTTCGTTCTGTACGGGCCACAAGGAGAACACCAACCGCAACCTGAAGGACGACAACGGCAACACCATCATAGTCCGCACAAGCGGCTACGCCAATTTCTGGAGCACCAGGCTGCCCGAGGGCCACGGCGACGTGGTAGGCATCCTCTCCACCTACAAATCGGGCGGCAACACCGTGTGGCAGCTGCTCCTGCGCTCCACCGACGACCTGATGAACTTCGGCAACCCCACCCTGCCCAAAGGCACCGAGACAAACCCCTACGACATTGACGAGGCCATAACCATGGTCAACGACGACAAGGCCGTCAACGCATGGTTCACCGGCTATATCGTAGGCTCGCTCCGCGCGGGCGTCACCTCAGTCAGCACCGCCGACGACATTATCTGGGGCGCCGACGCCGAACTCAACAACAACCTCATCATCGGTCAGACGGCCGAGAGCAAGGACCTGAACCAGTGCGTGCTTCTGCGTCTGCCGCAGGATTCGCCGCTCAGAAAGTACGGCAACCTGCGCGATGTTCCCGAAAACTATCTGCGCCAGATTTGGATGCTCGGAACCCCCGGCACCGATCTCGGCATGAAAGCCATCACCGGCAACAAGGGAGCGGCCAATGAATTCCGCATAGAGGGCGTCACGGTTCCCGGCGGCGACACCCCCGTTCCTGGCGACGCCATACCCGCCGGCGACGGTTCCGAAGCCAAACCCTACAACCCGAATCAGGTAGTAGGCATGGGCACAAGCGCCAACGAGCCCAACAAATGGGTGACCGGCTACATTGTGGGATGGGTCGACAACACCTCTCAGAACTTCGCCGACGAGAAGAACTGCAAGTTCACCGTTCCGGCCACAACTGCCACCAACATCCTCATCGCCACCACGCCTGACGTCAAGGACTACTCGAAATGCGTGGTTGTGAACCTGCCCAACACCGACGGAATCCGCGGTGCGGTCAACCTCATGGACAACCCCGGCAACCTCGGCAAGGTAGTGAGCGTCTACGGAACAATCCGCAAGTACTTCAACATTCCGGGCGTGCGTGACCTCACCGCCTACAAGCTTGACGGCGCCGGCGGTGGCGACAACCCCAACCCGCCCGCAGGCGACGGCATAGCCCAGGGCGACGGCTCGAAGGCATCGCCCTTCAACCCAACTCAGGTAGTGGCCAAGGGCACCAACGCCAACGAGGCCAACAAGTGGGTCAAAGGCTACATCGTGGGCTGGGTCAACAACGCCATCCAGAACTTCGCCGACGCTACCAACTGCATATTCACCGTTCCGGCCACCACAGCCACCAACGTGCTGCTGGCCACCAAACCTGACGTGAAGGACTACACGCAGTGCTGCGTGGTCAACCTGCCCACCACCGACGGCATCCGCGCAGCCATAAACCTTCAGGACAACCCCGCCAACCTCGGCAAAGTTGTGAGCGTCTGCGGTACGATACGCAAGTATTTCGCCATACCGGGCGTGCGCGACCTCACGGCATTCGAGCTTGAAGGCGCCGGCGGAGGCGGAGGCGAGGATCCCAATCCCCCGGCCGGCGAAGGCATCAACGTCACCTCGGCCGACCTCGGCACTCTTGAGGCCAAATCGTCCTACGGCTCCTACACCACCACCGACGGCTGGAAACTCACCAACTGCGCCGTTCAGGGCGGCAGCGGAGGCTCGGGCGACAGCAACCCGCTCTTTGACTTCCTCGGAGCCAAAACGGTGCGCGCCGCATGTCTCAACGGCAAGAAAGGCTCTCAGGGCACTCTGGTTTCGCCTCTGATTGCTGGCGGCATCAAGAAACTGACGTTCAACTACGGATTCGCCTTCGGTGACTCCAAATGCAAGTTCACCATCAACATCAAGCAGAACGGCAACGTAGTGGCCACCAAGACCGTGACCATAGACTCCGTGACCAAATTCGAGGTCAAGGACTACAGCTGGGACGCCAATGTGACCGGCGATTTCGTGCTTGAATTCGTCAACGACGCCTACTCCGGCGTCACAAGCAACAAAGACCGCATATCCATCTGGAACATAAGCTGGACCCGCTGACACGCGGCAACAGCCTTCCGATACATGAGCCCGGCCCGTCAAGCCGGGCTCTTTTTTCTTGCGTATGGGCAGGATTTTGTCTAATTTTGCAGAAAAGCAAAGACTATGGGCAAGAACAAGCTGAAAAAATTCAAGGAAATGGAGGAAATAGACCTCGTATTCCAGTTTCCGTGGGCAGAACTCCAGAAAGACGGGTTCCCGCTTAAAGGACGATGGTACGAGGATTTTTTCCACAATGACCGGCCCATAGTGCTCGAACTGGGATGCGGTAAAGGCGAATACACCGTAGGACTGGCCCAGGCCCATCCCGAATGCAACTACATAGGCATCGACATCAAGGGCGCCCGTATGTGGACCGGAGCCTGCAAGGCCCGCGACATGAAGATGGACAACGTGGCCTTCCTGCGCACCGACATTGAACTTCTCCCCTACTTTTTCGCGCCCGGCGAAGTGTCGGAAATATGGATCACCTTCCCCGACCCGCAGATGAAGAAAACACGCAAGCGCCTCACATCCACACGCTTCATGGAACTGTACCGCCGCGTGGCCTCCGACACCATCCGCATCAACCTGAAGACCGACAGCCCGTTCCTCTACACCTACACCCGTGAAATGGCCGCGCTGAACTCGCTGCAGATTCTCGCCGACACGGCCGACCTCTACACCACCCACGCCGGCGACCCCATACTCAACATCCGCACATACTACGAGCAGCAATGGCTTGACCGCGGACTTTCAATCAAATACTTCGCCTTCAATCTTGACCGGGACACCGCCCTGCAGGAACCGGACATAGAGATAGAGCGCGACACCTACCGCAGCTTCTCGCGCGGGCAGATACAGTGCCCCGAACTGTGCGGCAAACCTACCGACATAAAATAAAACCTGAAAATGGAACGATTATATCCCCGACTCATCCTCGACGCACTGTCGACCGTGCGCTATCCCGGCAACGGGAAAAACATTGTGGAACTTGACATGGTGGCCGACAACATCCGCATCGACGGCAACAAAGTGAGTTTCTCACTCGTGTTCCAGAAACCTACCGACCCGTTCATGCGTTCGCTGGTGAAGAGCGCAGAATCGGCCATACACACCCACATCTCTCCTGAAGTGGAGGTGACGGTGAACACGATTGTGCCTCAGGCCGAACCGAAGAAAACCCCGCTGCTTCCCGGCGTGAAGAACATCATAGGCATATCCTCGGGCAAAGGCGGCGTGGGCAAATCCACCGTGGCCTGCAACCTGGCCGTGGCACTGGCCCGCGAGGGCTACAAGGTGGGCCTTATCGACGCCGATATTTTCGGTCCGTCGGTTCCCAAGATGTTCGGTCTGGAGGACACCGAACTCTACATGCACGAGGTCGACGGACGCCAGCTCATCATACCTGCCGAGCGCTACGGCGTTAAGGTGCTCTCCATAGGATTCCTAGTTGACAAGAACGCTCCGGTGCTCTGGCGAGGCGGCATGGCCTCCAACGCCCTCCGTCAGCTCATAGAGGAAGCCGACTGGGGCGAACTCGATTATTTCCTCATTGACATGCCTCCCGGCACGAGCGACATACATCTGACACTGGTCCAGACGCTTGCAATGACCGGCGTGGTGGTGGTCAGCACACCGCAGGAAGTGGCTCTGGCCGACGCCCGCAAAGGCATTGCCATGTTCACGTCGGACAAGGTCAACGTACCCGTTCTCGGACTGGTGGAGAACATGGCATGGTTCACCCCCGAACAGCACCCTGACGAGCGTTACTACATTTTCGGCAAGGACGGCGGAGTGAAACTCGCCAAAGAGCTGGGCATCAGATTACTGTCGCAGATTCCGCTCGTAGGGTCCATCTGTGACCGCGCCGACGGCGGCGAGCCTATAGCCCTGAGCGATTCCATCATGGGACATGCCTTCATGCATCTGGCCCACGAGGTGATAGAGGCCGTTGACGAGCGCAACGACAGCCTGCCGGCCACAGTGAAAGTCAATGTAACCAAACGCTGAGACCGCCATGCAGACCGTTCTGTTCCATTCCACCATATTCGGCCCCATCCACTCGCGCCGCCTCGGGACCTCGCTGGGCATAAATCTCTCGCCGGCCGACGGAAAGGTATGTTCGTTCGACTGTCTGTACTGCGAGGCCGGATTCAACGCCCAGGGTCCGGGCAAAGCCGGACTCCCCTCCCGCGCTGACGTGGCCCGCCTGCTCGAAGAGAAACTCGTGCAGATGAGCTCGGCCGGCGAACGTCTCGACGTAATCACTTTCTCCGGCAACGGAGAGCCTACGATGCATCCCGATTTCGAAGGCATCATCGATGACACCATCCGTCTCCGCGACAAATATTTCCCCGAGGTGAAAATCAGCGTGCTGAGCAATGCCACGCGGCTTGACCGGCCCGATGTGGTCAGGGCGTTGCGGCGTGTCGACAACAATATCCTCAAGCTCGATTCGGCCATAGAATCCACCGTTCAGAGCATAGACCGCCCCGTGTCACCCTCGTATTCGGCGGAAAAGGCCATTGAGGGCATAGCCCAGTTCCCGGGTCAGGCCATAATCCAGACCATGCTCCTGCGCGGGCAGGACGAAGGCAAGGCCATCGACAACACCACCCCGGAGCACATCGAAGCCCTGCTCGAAGCATGCCGCCGCATAAAGCCCCGGTCCATAATGCTTTATTCCATAGACCGCGCCACACCGTGCCGCACCCTCGAAAAGGTGAGCCGCGAGGAAATCGAGGAAATCGCCTCACGGTTCCGTGCGGAAGGTTTTGACGTACAAGTAAACTGACGCAACCATGCCCGACCAGCCCGTAATCATTCCACCGTTCCTCAAGGAGGGCGACAAGATAGCCATTGTGTCTCCGGCAGGAGTAACACGCTCCCAGAACGTCTACAACGCCATTCCCGTGCTCCAGAGCCTCGGATGGGAGCCGTACACATCCGAACATGCATTCGGACGCCACGGGACCTACAGCGGCACCGACGACGAACGCTATGCCGACCTCGAGGCCGCCCTGCTGGACCCCGACGTGAAAGCCATCCTGTGCTCGCGCGGAGGCTACGGAGCCGTTCACCTGCTTGAGCGCCTTGACCGGCTGCCTCTGCGCGACAATGCCAAGTGGATCATTGGATTCAGCGACATATCGGCCCTGCATGCCCTGATGCACCGCCACGGCATAGCCTCCATACATGGCCCCATGGCCAAACACATAGCCGGTCATGACGGCGAGGACCCGGACTCACAGGCTCTGTTCGAGATTCTTCAGGGAGAGGGCCATGACTTTCTTGTGGCGCCCTACCCCCTGAACCGCTGCGGCGAAGCCACAGGCATGCTTCTCGGAGGCAACATGGCCGTACTTACCGGCCTCATCGGAACTCCCTTCGACATGTTCAAGCCTGACACCATTCTCTTCATAGAGGACGTCTCGGAGCCTATCTACAAGATAGAGCGCATGATCTACCAGCTCAAGCTTTCGGGCGTCCTGGGCAGGCTGAAAGGCCTTATTGTGGGCGATTTCACCGAGTATTCACCCGATGTGGACAACAGCTCGATGGAGGACATGATCCACGAGATGGTAAGGGAATACGATTATCCGGTGGCCTACGGCGTTCCGTTCGGCCATTCCACCCATGTAATGCCTCTGGTTGAAAGCGTGGAGGCCACGCTGACGGTGACCCCCGATGAAGTAATCATCAGCCAGAGTTTCTGACATCAGTCCGAATCGGAATTGCCGAAGAAGTTGAGCAGGAACAGGAAGAGGTTGATGAAGTCAAGATAGAGCGTGAGCGCTCCCAGAGTAGCCAGACGGCCTGTGAACTCGTCCGGTGCCATCTGCGCCATGCGCTTGACCTGCTGGGTGTCCCATGCCGTTAGCCCGACGAATATGAGCACGCCCGCAATGGAGATGATCCACTCCATGGTCGACGATTTCAGGAATATGTTGACCACGGAGGCTATGATCAGGCCTATCAGACACATGAACAGGATGGAGCCGAAGCGGCTCAGGTCATTGCCGGTGGTGTAGCCGTAGACGCTCATGGCCCCGAAAACGGCCGCCGTTATGAAGAATGTCTTGGCAATGGACACGCCCGTATAGTTCATCAGTATCGGGAACAGCATAAGCCCGTTGACTATGGCGAACAGATAGAAAAGCATTGTCGCCGTCGACGAGCTCATCCGGTTTATGGCGCCCGAAATAGACATCACGAGCACCAGTTCGACGCCCACAATGACCCACTGGATCCAGCTGTGGGTGGCGAAAAACATTATGGCAGACGGCGATGACGCACAGAGCCATGCCGTGAGGCCGCTGACAATCAGGGCCATAAACATTTTCACGTAAACGCGCTTCATCACCTGCGTGACGCGGCGGGCGAGAGCGTCGCCGTCGGGCATACGCCGGCCGACGGCATCATAGTAACCGTTGTTATCCATTTTTCCTTATCTGTTTTTCTTATCGTTACACCCATAATAACGCCGGCGCCCTCAAAAAGGTTATCCCGACATTGATTATTACGATATTATTCTTTATTTTTGCCCTGACAATCATAACATCGGTTCAATCCGCAACAAATAAATTCCCGGAAAGCAATATGAAAAGAATCCTGCGTCTGTCGGCTCTCGTCGGGCTATGCCTGATAAGCCTCGCATCCGTCGCCCAGTCCCGCAAGGGGGTCTCCATTCTCGGTGACTCATACTCCACATTCAAGGGCCACGTAACGCCTGAGACCAACGTTTCATGGTACAGCACCAAAATCGACACGGCCCGTACGGACGTGAATCAGGTGAGCGACCTCTGGTGGCACAAACTGATACGCGACAACGGCTACCGTCTGGTCAGAAACAACTCCTATTCGGGCGCCACAATATGCAACACGGGCTACGGCAAAAACGATTACACTGACCGCTCATTCGTCACCAGACTCACTGACCTCGGCTCTCCGGACATAATCTACGTGTTCGGCGGAACCAACGATGACTGGGCGAAATCGCCGCTCGGCGAATACAAATATTCAGGATGGACACGCGAGGACCTCTTTCAGGTCCGTCCCGCCACGGCCTACATGATAGCGTCGCTCATAGAGCGCTATCCCGGCACGGAAATCGTGGTCATAGTCAACAGCGATCTGGGCCCCGACGTCACCTCTACGCTCAAGACCGTGGCCGACCACTATGGCGTGGGTTGCGTCATGCTCCATGACATAGACAAGAAGTCAGGACATCCCACCGTTAAGGGTATGTCACAGATAGCCTCGCAGATAGAGAAAGCTTCTAAGCAAATTTAGCACAGGCTCTTGCGCCACGAACGGCGGCGGCGGTGCTGGCGATAGTTGAAGTATTGCCACTGCTGCTGCACGTTCCCGTTGTCCTCCAGCTCTATGTTGCTCTCGGCGAACTTGTATCCGGCCTTGTTATAGACCGGTATCAGGTCGGAGAATATCAGGGCGTTGACTCCCTTGCCTATAAATTCTTTCTTCACGGCGATAAGCAGCAGGTCAACCACATCGTTGGGACCGTTTATGGCACGGAGCACGTGATACCATCCGAACGGGAAGAGCTTTCCGCGCGATTTACGCAGGGCCTGCGACACCGAGGGCATGGATATGCCCACCGCCACGAGTTCGTCCTTCTCGTTGACAATCACGCTTACGCAGTCAAGCCGCAGGAAGTCAAGATACTGCCCTATGTAATAGTCAATCTGGCGTTCCGAAAGCGGGCAGTAGCCGTAGAGGTCGTTATAGGCCTCGTTGATGAGGCTGAACAGGGCGTGGCCGTAGTCATTCTTGAGTTTCTTGCGCGAAGTGTACTTCACGGTGCGGAGATTGTATTTGCGGCCCACGATGTCGGCTATACGCTTGTATTTCTCCGGAATCTCCGCCGGCACCTCCACGCGGAATTCCACCCAGTCGGCATCCTTTACGTAGCCCATACGCTCCATCTGCTCGGGATAGTACGGGTAATTGTAAATAGTGGCCATGGTGCCCATCTCTTCAAATCCTTCCACGAGCATTCCCTCGTGGTCCATGTCAGTGAAGCCCATGGGGCCAATGATTTCGGTCATGCCCTCGTCGCGGGCCCACTGCTCGGCGGCTCCGAAAAGGGCGTCGACCACCTCGGCGTCGTCAATGAAATCCACAAAACCGAAACGGGCCTCCTTTTTGCCGGAACGCTTGTTGGCCACGTCATTGACAATGGCCAGAATCCTGCCGGCAGGTTCGCCGTCGCTGAATGCCATGAACGCTTGGGCGCGGCAGAAGTCAAACGCGGGATTTTTCCGGGGATTCAGAGTCTGCATCTCGTCGCTTCGCAACGGCGGGACAAAATAAGGGCTTCCGGCATAGAGCTTTATGCCGAAATCAACATATTGGCGCAATTCGCTGCGCGTGGGGTTGATTCTACGTACTTCAACTGACATATTGTGATGTGACGTGATAGGATATGGTTTCCTGTCCGTCGCCGGCGGCCACTGTGTCGGCGGCCTTGGGGGCCTTTGACGAGTTGAACCACAGCAGCAGGCCAATCATGGCGAGCAGGAATACGATGATTATAACGTAAAATTTATTATCGGACCGGTGGGCCAGTGCCATGCGGAGCTGGTGGATGGTACGGTAGCGGTCCTTGGGCTCCGGAGAGCAGCATTTGTCGGCTATGCGGCGCAGGTAGGCGGGCGCGTCAGGCACCTGCTGAAGCACCTGCGACAGAATCCGGCCGAACGACAGGATGTCGTCCGTGGCCTCGGCGGCCGTCAGGCGGTCACGCTGGTCAAAACCCACGTCGATGAGCTTGAGGTTTCCTATGTTTTCGGTGAAAATAATGGTCTCGGGACGCAGCGGGAAATGGATTATATGGTTGGTCTGGATATAGTCCATGGCATCGATCATCTGGGTGCACAGACGGTTGACATGGTCCATGGTCACCTCCTTGCCGTCAAGAAGCTTCCGGAGCGATTTGCCGTAGACGTCGTCGGTTATGATGCTGCGGCCTATTCCGGGCACGTCCTCGAAGTCATTGATCATCACTATTCCGGGATGGGCCAGATTGTAGCGGACATCGAATTCCTTCTCAATCATGGCCTGAAAGCGGGGGTCGTCCTTGTACTCCGGCTTCAGAGTCTTGAGCATGACCCATTTGCCGAATTTCTTTCCGGTATAGACGTCATAATAAGGCTCCGTCCACTCGGGAAGGAGCTCCAGTTCGGTCCATTTTTCCACAGGTTTAGTTTCTGCCATCTGCCCGAGGTCAATAAGTTGCCGAGAATGTCAGAATGTCACCCGTGTCCATATCCGTGAGCACGAGCTGTGGATTCGGGCCGCCGTAGGTCCTGACCAGGTAGCTCCAGTTCTCGTAATATCCGGCATTGTTGATGTAGACGTCGAGATAGAGCGCCCCGTTGCCGGAATAGTCCGAATCCCATGTAATGGGAAGAGTCACCCAACGGCCGTAGTCATTGTAGCAGCTGTAGAAACCCGTTCCGTTGGGATTGAAGGAATAGGTGCAGTAGCCTGCATCGGACACGGGATAATTATTGATATACTGCAGTCCCCAGGTATAATCGGTCAGGAAACCGCCTGCGTAGTAATCGTCATCGTCGTCGCATGACGTCATCACGCCGAAGCATATCACGGACACCATGAGAAGTGTCAGTCTGGAAAAGATTTTCTGTTTCATATCTCTCTAACCAATCAGGTGGCTTTCATTGTTCGCAAAATTACGCATATTTTTTCGTTTTTTTACTAATTCGCGCTCCCAACATTCACTTTTTGTCAGAGAAATCCGCTTTTTCATTAAAATTTGATGTATCTTTGTGATTCGTCACACAAGTTTTGATGAATCTGATGATGAATCTGACTCCCTTACTAAGGCCATACTTCCTGCATCGTCTGCCCGACGCCGGACTATATGCTTCCGGAGCGGAACAGCTCCAGCGGGCGCAGCTCGACACGATGCTTGCCGCCGGCCGCCGCTGCCGCTGGGGGCATGAGCATGGTTTCGATTCCATAGGATGCTACGAGGACTTCAGGGAAAAAGTGAAGATAACGCCCTACGATGAGCTCCGGCCATGGGTGATGCGCATGATTTCGGGCGAGAAGGACCTTCTGTGGCCCGGCCTCACGAGGCGCTTCGCGCAGTCATCGGGCACTTCCGACGGCAAGAGCAAATATATTCCCGTGACCGGCGATTCGCTGCGGCTCAACCATTATCGCGGAGGCTCCGATGTGGTCTCGCACTACCTGCGTCTCTACCCCGAGAGCCGCCTGTTCTCGGGCAAGGCTTTCATTCTCGGAGGAAGCTTCGCCAACGAGCTGAAGCTGCCGCACGGCTCGAAAGCGAAGGTGGGCGACCTTTCGGCCAATCTGATCGACGCCATCAATCCACTGGCCAATCTGGTGAGGATTCCGTCAAAGAAAACGGCCCTCATGACTGACTGGACAAAAAAACTGCCCGCGCTGGCCGAGGCTTCCATGAACGCCGACGTGACCAATATTTCCGGAGTGCCCTCATGGTTTCTTACGGTCATCCGCAAGGTGATGGAGCTCAAAGGCGCAACCGAGCTTCACGAGGTGTGGCCCAACCTCGAGGTGTTTTTCCACGGCGGCATATCGTTCGGACCTTACCGCGAGCAGTACAACTCCATCATTGACCCCGCACGGATGCGCTATCTCGAGACCTACAATGCGTCCGAGGGCTTCTTTGCCGTTCAGGACCGCCGCGAGCCGGGGGCCATGCTCATGCTTCTTGACGCCGGCATATTCTTTGAATTCCAGTCCATTGACGGCGGAGACCCCGTGCCGGCATGGGAGGTGAGGGAAAACGGCGTGTATGCGCTGGTCATAACCGCCGTCAACGGCCTCTGGCGCTATCCCATAGGCGATACCGTAAGAATCGAGAGCGTCAGTCCGCTGCGTATATCCATAGCGGGCCGAACAAAAAGCTTCATAAACGCATTTGGAGAAGAGGTGATGGTCCACAACACTGACGCCGCTCTGGCCAGAACGTGCCACCGCTTCGGATGCCATGCGCTGAACTACACGGCGGCGCCGGTCTACACCACGGACCATAGCCGCGGCCGTCACCAGTGGCTGATAGAGTTCGCCACACCGCCGGCCGACATGGAAGCTTTCGCCGCCGCGCTTGACAAGGCTCTGACCGAGGAAAACAGCGATTATCAGGCAAAACGCTCCGGCAACATCTTCCTTGACCCGCTGACCGTCACCGTGGCCTCGCCCGGACTTTTCGACCGTTGGCTCGCCTCTACGGGGCGCCTCGGAGGCCAGCGGAAAGTGCCGCGTCTGGCCAACGACCGCCATCTCATAGACTCCATGCTCCGATTCAACTCCCCCGGATAACATTTCCATCAAAAAATCAATAAGAAATATGAAAAGATACCTGACAACCGCAATCCTCTCCATAGCCGCCGTAGCGGCCGCCTTCGCGCAGGATTCACAGCCGGCACAGGCCGCCGCGACCATAGACCGCCAGCACATAACAGCCACCGCCGGCGACCGCGCCGCCTACAAGGCTCTGGCCGACCGCTTTGCCGCAGGCCACAAGATGCAGCCGCAGGAGGTTGCCGACCTCTATTACGGAAGCGCCCTGCAGCCCGGTTTCAAGGCCGATCGCAATTACCCCGAAATTACACGCTCATACGTGGCGGGCGATTACGCCACTACGCTCTCCCAGGTGTGGAACGCGCTGTCGGCCGACCCCACCAACCTCTATCTGCTCTTCACCGGCTACGGAGCCGCCCGCAGCCTCGGCAACAAAGAGGCCGCCGGACTCCTGCAGAACAGACTCCTGCAGATCTGCGACGTAATTTTCTCTTCAGGCAAGGGCGTGTCGCAGGACAGCCCCTACATAGTGGTGCGCCCGGGCGACATAGACGAATTCCTCATAAAGTACATCCAGCCCACATCGCTCATAGGACGTGCCAAAATTGGCAACGTGGATGCGGCGAGAGTGAACATCGACGGTGTGCCCGATGATGTGATTCTCTACTTCAAGCAATTCTGACCTGATCCCGGATTCGAGGAACCGGAGTCCCGACAACCATTATATACGTCTAACCTATTTATCCATTCAATCTAATGAACAACAAAGCAATAGCCATTGCTGCCTCAGTCATTCTGGCTCTTGGCCTTCTCTCACTCGGGCTCTGCATGCGCAGCGGCCTCAAATCGTTCAACGACAGCCAGCGCACAGTTGAGGTGCGCGGTCTCTCCACCCGCGAGGTTCCCGCCAATCATGTGACATGGCCCATTTCCTTCAAGCAGGTGGGCAACGACCTTCCTCAGGTCTATTCGGCCGTCAGCCAGACCAACGACGCCATAGTAACGTTCCTCAAGAATAACGGCATCAGTGCCTCCGACATTTCCATCAGCGCCCCGCAGATGACCGACCTCAGCACCGACCGCTACAACAACCAGCCCATCCCGTTCAATTACAGCGTTACCTCCGTGGTCACCGTCAGCTCCAAGGACGTTGACAAGGTCCACGCCCTGATAAACCGTCAGGGAGAGCTCATGAAGCAGGGAATCCCCATCTCGTCGGACTACTCCAACCCTATAACCTACAGCTACACCGACCTCAACTCCATCAAGCCGGCCATGATAGCCGAGGCAACCAAGAACGCCCGCGAGGCCGCACAAAAATTCGCCGATGACTCGGAAAGCCAGATAGGAAAAATCAAGGAGGCACGTCAGGGACAGTTCACAATAGAAGACCGCGACAACTACACTCCCTACATCAAGGAAGTGCGCGTGGTCACCACTCTGGTCTACTATCTCCAGGACTGATTTCACGGAAATCCATATTCCACCTCTATAAAACGCCATGAATCTACGCAGTATTCCCCTCTTTTTCCCCGCGGCCATGGCCCTCACGGCAACCGCCGCCACTGAAGAAGACACCCGCCCCGACATTATCCTGTTCATGATCGACGACATGGGCTGGCAGGACACATCAGTGCCGTTCGCCGATTCCGTCACGGCCAACAACCTGAAATACCACACCCCCAACATGGAGCGCCTCGCCGCCAAGGGTGTGAAATTCACTCAGGCCTACGCCTGCGCCATCAGCTCGCCCAGCCGTTGCAGCCTCATCACCGGCGCCAACAACGCACGTCACCGCGTGACCAACTGGACCATGGAGCGCGACAAGTCAACCGACCTCACGCGCGACGACATAATCCTGCCGCAATGGAACGTGAACGGCGTTCAGCAGGTGCCCGGCACACCCAACAGCTACGTGGGCCGCTCGTTCGTGGACCTTCTCAGGCAGAGCGGCTACCACACCATCCACTGCGGAAAAGCCCATTTCGGAGCGAAGGACACACCCGGAGAGGCTCCCGAGCACTGGGGATTTGAAGTGAACATAGCCGGCCATGCCGCGGGAGGTCTCGCCACCTATCTGAGCGAGCTGAACTACGGACATGACAAGGACGGCAACCCCACTGCCCTCAACTCCGTGCCGGGGCTTGAGAAATACTGGGGTACGGACACGTTCGTGACCGAGGCACTGACTCAGGAAGCCATAAAAGCGCTTGACAAGGCCGCCAGGTACAACCAGCCCTACTTCCTTTACTTCGCCCATTATGCCGTGCACACCCCCATTGACCGCGATCCGCGTTTCTATCAGTCATATATCGACGAAGGCCTGTCGCCCAAGGAAGCGGCCTACGCATCGCTCGTGGCCGGCATGGACAAGAGCCTCGGCGACATCATGGACTGGGTGGAGAAAAAAGGTCGTTCCGAAAACACCATAATAATCTTCATGAGCGACAACGGCGGACTGGCCACCCAGCCTGAATGGCGCGACGGTCCCGTGAACACCCAGAACGCCCCGTTGCGCTCCGGAAAGGGCTCACTGCTCGAAGGCGGAGTCCGCGAACCTATGATAGTAAGCTGGCCCGGAGTGACAAAGCCGGGCGACGTGAACCGCAACTATGTGATGATCGAGGATTTCTATCCCTCGATTCTCGAAATGGCGCAGGTTGACTGGAAGGCCGAAAAGGACAAGCCGGTCGACGGCATTAGCTTCGTCCCGCTGCTTAAAGAGGGAGCCTCCACCCCCGAAGACCGCGAGCTGATATGGAACTATCCCAACATCTGGGGCAACAACGGTCCGGCCATAAACCTGTGCGCGTCAATCCGCCGCGGACCGTGGAAACTCATCTATCACTATGATACGGGCGGGAAAGAGCTTTACAACATACCCGATGACATAGGCGAGAAGCACAACCTCGCCTCATCCGAGCCCAAGACCGTGGAGTTCCTTTCGCGTCGTCTCGGCGAGCGCCTGCGCGCCATGGACGCCCAGCGGCCATCGTTCTCCGCCACCGGAAAACCCTGCCCCTGGCCCGACGAAATCAAATAACACCGGACTGTCGGTTACGCAATGAGCGCCACACCCATGGGGGGATGCGGCGCTCATTTCATATAACCACTGATCCTATCGGATCACAATCTTGCATGAGCCGGTTTCTGTCCGGACTATATAGATGCCGGGGACGGTTATGGCCACGCTGTCATTACCCGAGGCCATCAGCATTCCTGACACGGAGTAGACTTCTATGCGTCCGCGGGCGCTGACGCAGCCATTGTCCGTCAGCACAACTCCGGCCTCTTGGTCGGAGACTATATCATCGATGGCCGATGTGGCGCAACGCATCTCATAGCGGAAATTGTTGGCCACCACGGCTTCCGTCAGCCTCTTTCCGTTGACATCGAAATCACCCGAGCGGTCCACGCCGGCAAAATCCATCATTACAAGCCCCGTAGGACCGGCCTTGGATTCATCGGCAAGATATTCGGCCACCATAGTGTTGGTGGAGGCCGCGTTGCGCCGATAGGCATCGGCATTGGCTATCAGACCGGTCTGCGAATAACCGGAAGTGTGGTTTATCACCCATTTGTGGACGTTGCCGGTGTGCAGCGTCACCGAATGGTCAAGCAGCGCCCTGATGGAGCCGAGCTTGGTTTCCATCGCATCCTTTGTCTCGTAGAAGTCCTGGACATGGGCTACAGCATATTTCCTTGAGTTCGTGCCCTGAATCTTTCCGCCAGCCTGGGCGGAGAAATCGCTGTTGTGGTTCCATCCCGTGATGAAAGCGCCAACAGGCTTGTCGGCATACTTGTCGCGGCTTATCAGGAGAATTTTCCCGCGCAGGTCGGCCACCGTCAGCGAATAATCGAAATCCACGAACCGGCCGGCATACTTCCCGTCATTAAGCACCTGCAGCATCAGCTCGTTCCAGAGCTGCTTGTCAGAAGCGGATTCGTGGTCATCCTCGTGCCGGACTATAACAACGGCGAATTCGGAGGGATAGGCGTCAAGCTGGTCGCAGATGGTGGTCAGGGCCTCGTCGAAGGTGACTTTAGTCTGGACTATGCCGTGGTAGATTTTCAGCTCGCCGCCTGACACTGACGGACGGAGATCGAAAGCGCGGATTCCGGCTGCGAACTGCTCTTCGAGACTCAGCTCCTGAGTGCGTGCGGAGGAGTCCATCGTGGTGCCGTTTCCGGTGCCGGCGTCATGTGTGCCGGGAATCGAGAGCTGGTCGGCGTAGGCATTGTCCTTTATGCGTCCCATCCACGGATCGCACACCGGCTTTGCTACGGTGAAAGCCACACGCGGCGAAATCTCCGCGCCGTCAGCCGTCACGACACACGCCTCATAGCTGCCGCCGGAAAGTCTGCTGCACTCGGCTGCTCCGCCGGCGCCGGTTACAGGCAATGTAGCCGCGACGGTCTCGCCCGAATATACCAGAATCTTCATTCCGTCCCACTGCGGAGCGCCCTCATAAACCAGACGGACCTTGCTTCCGTGCTCATATTCCTTGCTGTCGGTCTCCAGAATCACCGGACGGCCCACAACGAGGTAGCTTCTTTCCATAGGTTCGTAATATTGGTCGGCCACGCAATAGGTCACATAGTACACCCCGTCAGTCACGGCTCCGGAATAATTGAAATTGCCCGAAACGTTCAGTCTGACTGTCCCCTGCGGGTCAGTGCCCACGTAGGCGTAGGAGTGTGACTTGCCGTCCTTCACCACGGCCACCGTGGAGCTGTAGAGCCCCACCCAGTCCTTGGATATACAGGGCGCGTCGGTCAGTTTCACATCAATAGGCTCGCCCTTTTCATAGACCTTCTTGTCGGTCGAAACGGCGGGGCTGGACTGGTCATCGCAATTGTCGCTCACAACGAAATAGCAGCGGGGCGAAATCTCCGTGTAACCGCTGTCCTTGAACAGAACGGCATAATAGGCTCCGCCATCCTGGATGTCGAAATCGACACTGCCGGAAGCGTCCGAAGTATAGCTCCATTTGAACGACCCGTCGCCGCCGCTCTGATGCTCGCGGTACACGGCTATCCATGCCTCGGTTCCCACCGGAGCGCCCGTATAGTCAATGTGGATGTTGCCTTTGCGGAGGAATTTCCCTGAAACCGTCACCGAGGCGGGGTCGGAAGCTCCCTCAACGGTAAACTGTTGCGGTTCGGAATATTCCGACCAATCGAGGTCGGCATTGCGGTTTTTGACGCGGATAAAATATGTTCCGTTGGCCAGAGCGCCGTTGTCAACGGTGAATTTAGCGAGGTCGAGGCCTTTGTTTATGTCGAGCGGACGGAAATCGTCGGTGGCTCCGTAGAAATCCTCGGCATTGATCAGCCGGTCAATCAGGGGCGATTTGAACTCTCTGTCGGAAGCTACCTGATAACGCACGGCGTAGATTCCGGAAGTCTCGCCGGTCTGGGCAAACGTGTGGGGCAGCGTAACGGCTCCCTCTTCGCCCCCGATGGCCGGACGTGCGGGCTGATTATCCGACACTATGGTGCGGCTGAACGAGTCAACCAGTTCGTTGTCAACGGCCAGACGCGAGTTGCCTATTGAATAGCACTCCACCTTCATGGTCCGTGTCTCGGGGTCGAATTCAAGAATCTGATAGGTCCAGTGGTCAATGGTCTTCTGCACCTCGTCATGGTTGAAATTGTCAGGCGTCTTGCCCCAGAGCTGTTCGTAGCCCTCGGCCGAGGTGCCCACACCGCCGCCGGTTATTATATGGTAGACGGGTGTGTCCGTCATCTGGCCGCGGGCATAGAGATGGTGGTGACCCGCGCAGTTGAGCACATGTTTGGGCGTGGACGACAGCACCGGCATGATTTCATTCAGCATCCACGGCGATACATCGCCCGAATACTGCTCGGCATAGAGCGGACGGTGCTGTACGCTGACTATGAACTGCACCGTTTCATCAGACGAAGCGGCGGCCACAACCTTGCGGACCCACATTTTCTGGGCCACTGACGTGTCGTCGGAATTCAGCACCACGAAAAGCACCGAGCCTGACTGATAGGCGTAATAACCCTCGTCGCCGCTCTTTATGCCCTGATATTCCAGGTCGGCGTAACCGCTGTAGTGTTTCCTGTAGTTGTTCAGTTTGTCATCGCCGCGATATTCGTGGTTTCCAACCGCTGTCATGTTCGGCAGCCATGGCGACACGGAGCGCGACTTGTAGAGATGCACCTTCTCATAGAGATTCAGCTCTCCGCCGGCATCCACCTGGTCGCCGTCGTTGAGCAGGAAGCTGATATGGTCCTCGATAGGGCCGTCGCCGTATTTTTCCTTCACGGTCTCGCGCGCGGCATTGAGAAGCCACTCGTAGTCCGACCGCTCGTTGCGCTGATGATCACCTATCAGAAGCACGCGCATCACCGACTTGTCGCCGGCCTCGGGGGCTGTGCGGAAACGGTACACCTCGCTCTCCTTGCCGTTGGAAACCACCTTGTAATAGTAGACGGTATTGGGGCTGAGGCCTGTGAGTTTTGCGGTGTGCCAGTAATATTTCCGGGTAAAGGACTTTACAGCCGACTCACACTCGCCGTCAAGATTCTCGGGCGAGAGTCCGTATCTGACCACCGAGGTTCCGGACTTGGCCGAGGTTTTCCAGTTCACGCAGATTGAATTGGGCGTGTTGAGATTCAGATAGGGCTGTGTGATTTCCGCGCCCTCGCTCTTGGGCGCCACCGTGAGCCTTACGGCCTGAAAGGTACCGTCGGACTGGGGCACATAGTAGATGCCCGGTTCAGTACGCTCTTCTCCGTCAATAACGGTTGAATTTCCGGAAACTATGCTCATCTCCCTGAAGCTCGAGATGGTCCGTTGCGAATGGACACTGAACGCGCACAGGGCGCACAGCATGATTCCGGCAAGACTGTTTATCTTCATGTCAAAATAAGGTTTAGAATTCTACCTGCAAATTTAGGTCCCTGACCGCAACCTGATAATCAAAATCAGGTCTAAATAAGCCAATAACAATTCACCCGTATCCGGCACAATAAAAAAACAGCGGCATTTCTGCCGCTGTCGGTATTTTCGGTATAGGCTGGCGTCCCGTCGGGACCGCCGCCGCTGTGATGTGTCAGAACTCAATCTTGTTGGGACCCTGCTGCACCGACTTGTCATCGGCTGAGGGTTTGGGATTGTTCTGTATGATGCCCTTGCGCAGGTCCTCCACGAGCCGCTTGTCACGGTTATAGGTGGGTTTGTTCTCCAGAAGTTCAATCACGTTGTCGTCATTCATCTGCTCCGGGGTCAGCACGATGAAGTTCTTGGACAGGTCTGATGTGTCACCGTACTGCTTGGCAATCTGTTCCTCGATGTGCTTCTTGTCGCCGTAAGCGGGAGTAGTGGCCGTCTTGGAGCTGCGGGCCGACGCGTTTCCTTCGAGCAGAGGCATTTCCTCGTCGCGGATGGTCACGTCGAAACCTGCGGCGAGAATGGTGATTTTCACCTTGTCACCGAGCGAATTGTCAACGGTGACACCCCAGATTATGTCGACATCGTTGTTGATGTCGCCCACGAAATTCCGCAGTTCCTGAACCTCGGTCATGGCCATCGAGCTGTCGCCGTCGCGGCTCATGTAGAGGTTGAGCAACAGGCTGCGCGAGCCGAATATGTCGCGGTTGCGCAGCAGCGGGGAGTTCAGGGCGTCCTCTATGGCGCGGGTCACGCGGTGCTCGCCCTCGCCGTAGCCGGTGGAGATTATGGCTGTGCCGCCGCCACGGAGGGTGTGGTCCACGTCCTCGAAGTCCACATTGATATATCCCGTGGTGGTGATTATTTCCGAAATGGAGCGTGCGGCCGTCGAAAGGGTGTCGTCGGCCTTGCCGAATGCGTTGAAGAAGTCAAGGTCAGGATAGATTTCGGTGAGGCGCTCGTTGTTGATGATGAGCAGCGCGTCCACATGCTTCGCCATCTCGTCGGCACCTTCCAGAGCCTTCATGATTTTCTTCTTGCCCTCGAAGAGGAACGGGATGGTGACTATGCCTATGGTGAGCAGTCCGCGCTCCTTGGCCACACGGGCCACTACCGGACCGGCACCGGTTCCCGTACCGCCGCCCATGCCCGCGGTGATGAACACCATGCGGGTCTGGTCATCGAAAATGGCTTCGATTTTGTCTATGTTGTCCTCAGCTATCTTTTCGGCTTTCTTGGGGTCGTTTCCGGCTCCGTGGCCGTTGCCTATGATAACCTTGTTGGGCACATCGGATTTCTCCACGGCCTTGGCATCGGTGTTGCACACCACAAAGGTCACTTCCTTCACGCCCTGATGGAACATGTGGTTCACGGCGTTACCGCCGCCTCCGCCCACACCTATGACCATTATATCATTGGTTTCACGCTGGTTTCCTGTCTTGAAACTGCTTGCGAATCCGTCTATATTCAGAGTGTTGTCGTCTTCCATAATTCTATTATTGAATAGTGGGTTTTATATATTGATAACAGGCCTGAGCAAAGGGCGTCAGTCCGGATCTTCTTGAAGGGTGTCGTCGTCCTCGTCGCTGTCGTCAAGGAACTTGCCGAAGGAGGTCTTCCATTTGTTCAGCCATGAACCCTGTTTGCGCTGGCGCTGCGGGGTTTCCTCGATGGGTTCAATGACTTCCTCCACGGGTTCCTCTTCATTAAGCAACACCGTATCGGCCTCTTCTGTTTCAGGCACCAGATCAACCACGTTTTCGGTCAGGCATTCCTTGGCCCCGTGGATGGCGGCTTTGTAGAGCACCGAAATGACGTCGGCGGCGTCGGCGGCGAGAATGCGTGAATCGGATATGCGGATTTCAGGAGCGGTGATGCTGCCCACGCGTATCTTCATGACGGCGGTCGATGCCAGACGGTCGTTGAATCCGGCCAGACGGGAACCGCGGCCCACGATTATGATGCCGCCGCTCAGGTCCGATGACTTGTAGCCGGCATATTCTATCTGCTTTCTGATATTGGCAATGATTTCAGCCGCACGGTGGCTCACGTAGTTGTTGACGGCCGTGTAGTCATATCCGTTGACCTGCTGCGAGGCGTTGACCTTGCCCGAGGCATTGCCCTCCTTGCGCTTGAGTTCCTCGGCCTTTTCCTCCAGACATTTTGTCTCCATGATGTCGCGGGTTATGTTGCGCGAGCCGAGAGGCAGGGTGGCCATGTACTGCAGATGGCCGCTCTTGTAGATGGACACGGCCGTGGTCTCGGCGCCGAAATCCACCAGCATGCATCCCAGACGTTTCTCGTCGGAAGTGAGCACAAGGTCGCCCAGCGCCAGCTGACGCACCTCGTAGCCACCCACCTCGAGCTGCAGTTTGTCCTTGAACAGGAGGTCGATGTTGCGCTTGGTGGCCGGACGGCAGGTGATGAGGTTGGCGCTGAATCTGATGTTGCGGCCAACGGTGCCTTTGGGCTGTGCCACAACGCTCTTGTCAACGACATACTGACGTGTCACCACGGCAAACAGGTCGCGGTCAGGCAGCGGTTTTGAAGCCGCCTCGTCACGCAGTTTGCCGAGTATCTGGTCCGTGATTTCCATTTCTTCAGGAAGCTGCTGCTCCACATCGCTGCGCACCGAGCAGCACGAACGGCCGCCGAGGGCCACGTAGACGGTGGATATTTTTCGCGGTGCCACCTGGTTTTCTATTTTGCGGATAATCCGGGCCACGAGCCGCGAGGTTTCCTCTACGTTGCTGACGGCGCCGTAACGCACCCAGTCAAGCAGCGGCTCTTCCTCAACCGCTTTCACCGTAAGCACGCCCGTAGGGCTGTAGATACCCAGTGCTCCTTTGACTTTGGAGCTGCCTATTTCAATGGCGATTATGTTCTTTTCTTCCATCTGGGAGGGGGGATTGTGAATGTTGTGATATGTTTTTATTGTTTTTTTCTGTCTTGGGCGCCTTGGCGGCCGCTGAATCGCGGTGATGCGGCTCCGGCGCCTTGTCCGTACGGACGCGCGCCGCCGGTATCGGCTTCTCGGACTGCACGGTGGACTTGCCTCCGTCAAGCTCCACGGTGGAAATGTTGACTTCCTCGTCGTTGAGCTCGTCCTTCAGGTACTCCGGTCCGCGCTCCCGTGCATTACGCCTGATACCCACCACCTGACCGCGCCATTTCACCGAAATCTCTTTGTAGAAATCCCAGCCCTTGGCGCTCATCACCTTGGAATACATCAGTTTGAGGCGGTTGAATTTATCGGGGAGGTTATCGGTATTGCCGAGATTGATCACGTGGCCCCGGATTACCGGAACAACCACAATGTCGTTGGGCGAGCGGGCCTCTATCATCGACACGGCCTCGCCCCACTCGGGATTGGCCTCGAGATAGTCAAGCAGCGGGAACAGCTCTGTGGCGGGGAACGATGGCGAGAAATCGCCTGTGACCACCGGCACGTCGAGGAAATATCCCGGAGCGGCCACTATGCGCTTGCCGTCGCGGTTTATGTAGTAGGAGTGACCGGCGGAATCGAATATACGGGCCACGGGGCGCATGGGCCACACGTCAATGAGTATTTTACCCGAAGTGAGAATGTTGACGTTGACACGCTCTATCTTGTCAAAGCGGTTCAGCACACGCTCCAGAGAGTCAATGTCAATGTCCTTGAGCAGAGTGTTGCGCGCCGTCTGCGGCAGCGTGCCCAGTTCGGCCGACAGCTCCTGAGGGCTGACGAAATGAATCTCCGAGGTGTCATGGACCGTTATGAGAATGCCCTGACACATACGCCCGTCGGAAGCCGACACGGTTATGAACCATGCGGCAATCATATAGACCACCGTGACCGCTGTCAGCACGGCGAATACTATTGTCCGTTTTCGGGGTGTCAGTTTCATTTATTTTCTGCGGGTATACTTATTATTTCCGGAAGGTAATTGCATATATCGCCGGCGCCTACGATGAGAAGCACGTCGAAATTTTCCTTGCGCAGCGTGTCGCACAGCTCGTCCTTGTTTATGAGTTTCTTGTCGGGGCAGGTGATGCGGTCAAGTATTATCCGCGATGTCACGCCCGGAATCGGTTCCTCGCGTGCCGGATAGATGTCAAGCAGTATCACTTCGTCGGCGGCCGACAGTGCCGAGGCGAATTCGGGGGCGAAATCGCGTGTGCGGCTGTAGAGATGGGGCTGGAAGGCCACCGTCAGCCGGCGGTCGGGGAAGAGAGCACGCACTGAGGCTATGGAGTTGCGCAGTTCATCGGGGTGATGGGCATAGTCATCGATCACCGCACGGCCTCCCGGTTCCTTCATCCAGAACTCGAAACGGCGTTTCGGACCTGCGAACGAGGCCATGGCTCGCCGCGCTGTGTCCGGGTCAAGCTCTCCGGCAGCCCACACGGCGGCGAGGGCCGCCACGGCGTTGGTGATGTTTATCTCCACCGGAACGCCCAGTTCAATATCGGTCACGGTCATGTCCGGCGCCACGAAATCGAAAGTGATGGAGCCGTCGCCCCTGCGTATGTTGGCGGCATGAAAATCGCCCTCGTCACGCGAATAGGTATAGACTTTCACGTCCTTGCCGGGACGCTCCTTCAGTTTCAGGCCGGTGTGCTTGATGAGTGTGCCTCCGGGCTGGATAAGCTCCGTAAAATGGGCAAAACTCTCCAGATAGGCCTCTTCTGTGCCGTAAATGTCAAGATGGTCGGGGTCCGTGGCCGTCACCACAGCCACGTAGGGACGCAGATGATGGAACGAACGGTCATATTCATCGGCCTCCACCACGCTGTAGGGCGATTTGTCGTCGAGCAGGAAGTTGGTGTTGTAGTTCCTGAGCACTCCGCCGAGAAATGCGTTGCAACCCGCCGGAGACTGGTGAAGCAGATGCGCCGCCATGGACGAGGTTGTGGTTTTTCCGTGCGTTCCGGAAAAACAGAGCGCGCGTCCGTGGCGTGTGACCAGACCGAGCACAGCGGCGCGTTTCACCACCTCGAACCCTCCGGCACGGAACCATGCCAGTCCGGGATGCGTGTCGGGCACGGCCGGGGTATAGACCACCAGCGTGTCGGCCGGATTGCGGAACGCTTCGGGTATAGCCTCGGCGGCTTCGTCGTAGGTTATCGCTATGCCCTCTGATTCGAGAGCGCGAGTCAGATCGGTCGGGGTGCGGTCATAGCCGCCTATATTATAGCCGCGGGCCTTGAAATAGCGCTCCAGGGCGGCCATGCCTATGCCCCCTGCGCCCACAAAGAATATGTTGCGTTTGTCTTTACCGTCAGTCATTAGTTCTTGTTTACAAGTTCGTATATGCAGTCAACGATTTTTTCATCACTGTCGCGCAGAGCCATTTTGGCGGCGTTGGCGCCTATGGTCCTGCGGCGTCCGGCATCGGCCATCAGTCCGGCCACAACCTTGCCCAGTTTCTCGGGAGCCTCGGCGTCGAGCACCATGACGGCGGCATCGCGGTCGGCCAGCGCCAATGCGTTTTTGCGCTGATGGTCCTCGGCCACGTTGGGCGAAGGCACCAGGACCGAGGGGACCCCGAGAAGCTGAATCTCGGATATGGTGCTCGCTCCGGCACGCGATACCAGCAGGTCGGCGGCGCGGTAGGCAGCCGCCATGTCGGAGATGAACGCCGTGGCCTTCACATGCGGCTTCCCGGCGGCTATACGGCTGCATTCTTCGGCATAGAGCTTGCCGGTCTGCCACAGAATCTGGGCGCCGGCGGCAGTTATATCGTCAAGATACCGGGCTATGCTCTGATTGATGGTGCGTGCGCCGAGACTTCCGCCCACCACGAGCACCAGAGGCCTGTCAGGCTCCATCCCGAGGGCCTTGCGCGCCTCGGCGGGGGTTATGGTCGATTTCACAATGTCGGCTCTCACCGGATTGCCGGTCAGAACGATGCTCTCGGCGGGGAAAAAGCGCTCCATGCCTTCGTAGGCCACACAGATGCGCCCCGCTTTGCGGGCAAGGAGTTTGTTGGTCACCCCGGCGTAGGAATTCTGCTCCTGAAGCAGTGTGGGCACGCCTTTTTTCTGCGCCTGCTTGAGCACCGGGCCCGATGCATAACCGCCCACACCCACGGCGATATCCGGCCGGAAGTCTCTGATGACTTTTCTGGCCCTTGCCAGACTTCGCGAGAGCTTTATCAGCACCCCGAAATTGCGCCACAGGCGTTTACGGTCAAATCCCGCCACCGGCAGGCCTATTATCTCGTAGCCGGCTGCCGGCACACGGTCCATCTCCATGCGTCCCAGCGCTCCCACAAACAGGATTTCGGTCTGCGGATTGCGCCGGCGCAGGGCGTTGGCTATGGACAGCGCCGGAAAGATATGGCCTCCGGTTCCGCCGCCGCTTATGAGTACCCTCAGCGGGCTTTTGTTTTTATCTTTGTTCATTTCTCGGAATGTCAATTGTTAGAGTTGGGAAGGATTATCGGCGCGCACTTCCTCGGGAAGCACTGAAATCTCATTGTTGATGTCGCGTTTTTTGCTGCCCGTGCGCACGGCGAAACGGCTCACGCTGAGCATTATACCGAAAGCTATCGAGGTCACGAAAATGGATGAGCCGCCCTTGGATATCAGGGGCAACGGCTGTCCGGACACGGGAATAACTCCGGTGACGATACAGATGTGGAACAGCGCCTGGAACACTATTGTCAGCGCCATCCCTATCACAAGCAGGGCCGGGAAAGCCCTCGAACATCGCGAGGCTATGAAATTGGCCCTGCCGAGCAGCCACAGATACAGCACGAGCACGAACAATCCGCCCCAGAGCCCGAGCTCTTCCACCACTATTGAGTAGATATAGTCCGTGAAAGCCAGAGGCAGGCGGGAAGTCTCGCGCGAGTTGCCCGGCATGACGCCGGTTATGCCGCCATGGGCCTGCGCTATGAAGCCGAGCATCTCCTGACGGTTGTCGCTCGTGATTTTTTCCTCGTATTTGGGCGTTCCGGTTCCTATGTAGGCCGAGATGCGCTCGCCCCATGTTCCGGCGCGTGACGAGTCATCGTTTTTGGCCACCATGAGATACAGTCCGAAGAATGACCCGTAGACGAGCAGCACCACGAGCAGCTTACGTATGCCTATGCCCGAGATAATCATCATGGACATGCTTATGCACATGAGCAGCACCGTGTTGGTCAGACCCTGAGGCACGAGCAGCACGCCGAACACCAGAATCACTATGGCCGAGGCCACCACGGCTTTTGTGGCCACTCCGCCCCCTTTCATCTGGAAGCGTGACATTATCAGCGCCACCATCATGGCCGCCGAGAGTTTGAGGAACTCCGCCGGCTGGATGGAGAAAAACAGGAGGTTGAACGACCGCCGTGCGCCGTTGATGTCGCTGCCGAAAAATATGGTATAGATCATCATGGCGACGCTCAGCAACGCGAACGAGGGTATCCAGCGCAGGATGGTGCGGTAATGCGTGCGCTGCAGGCCGTAGATTATACCGAATCCGGCAAGAAGCATCAGGGCGTGGCGCACGATAGTGCCATAGACCCCCATGCCCGCCGAGGCCACTTCGCGCGACGAGGCGCTGTAAAGCTCAATGACGGAGATGAGTATCAGAAATATGTAGATGCCCCAGATGTGCTTGTCGCCTTTGGCCACAGGGGCCAGACGGGGGTCCACGGCCGCGCTGGCGGCCGCTTCCGGAGCATTGTTACCGATTGATTCTACAGAGTCCATGGCTAACGGGAGTTTTTATTTGTCAGAGAGATGTTTCACGGCATCCTTGAACAGGTCCCCGCGGTTTTCGTAGGATGTGAACAGGTCGAAACTTGCACAGCAGGGCGAGAGCAGAACCGTGTCGCCTTCCGATGCAAATCCGCGGCATGCCTCAACGGCATCGGCCAGCGAATGAGTGTCGGCTATGCGGTCCACGTGTGGCGTGAAGAATTCAAGCAGCTTGGCATTGTTCTTGCCCATGCACACTATGGCTTTCACCTTTTTCTGCACCAGAGGAAGGATTTCGCTGTAATCGTTGCCCTTGTCCTTGCCGCCGAGAATCAGCACCACCGACGGTGCCTTGCCCGAAGGCATGCTTTCGAGAGCATACCAACAGGAGTTGACGTTTGTGGCCTTTGAATCGTTGATCCAGCGCACGCCGTCAACGGTGGCCACATATTCGAGCCTGTGCTCCACGCCCTCGAAGTTCGACAGGGCGCGGCGTATATCGTCCTTGCGAATGTCAAGCAGGCATGCCGAGAGACCGGCCGCCATTGAGTTGTAGAGATTGTGCAGTCCGTTGAGCGACAGCTCGGCACGGGGCATGGTGAGCGATGTTTCCGGAGTGTCGAACACAAGGCGGTCATCGTCGTCGACGTAGGCCCGCGTGTCGCGCTCCACATGCTCGGCGAAAGGATACATCTTAGCCTCTGTGGTCACCTGTTCGAGCTGGCGGCGTATCACGGGGTCGTCCTGCCAGAAAATGAAAGCGTCCTGAGGTGTCAGATTGTTGAGTATGCGGAACTTGGCGTTGATATAGTTCTGCATCTTGTAATCGTAGCGGTCCAGATGATCCGGCGTTATGTTGAGCATGATGGCCACGTTGGCCTTGAAATCATACATGTTCTCGAGCTGGAACGACGAAAGCTCTATGACATACACGTCATGCGGCTCGCGGGCCACCTGCAGCGCCAGACTGCGGCCCACATTGCCGGCGAGTCCCACGTTGAGACCCGCGTCACGCAATATATGGTAGGTGAGCATGGTTGTGGTGGTCTTGCCGTTGCTGCCGGTTATGCAGACCATTTTGGCATCGGTGTAACGGCCGGCGAACTCAATTTCGGAAATCACCGGAATCCCGCGCTCCACAATGGCCCTGACCATGGGGGCCGTGGGCGGTATGCCGGGACTTTTCACCACAACATCGGCATCGAGTATGCGTTCCGGCGTGTGAGCGCCCTGCTCCCATTCTATGCCTTCGGCTTCAAGCTGCTCCGAGTAATGGGGCGCTATGTGTCCCATATCCGACAGGAACACCTCCATGCCCTTGTCCTTGCCGAGGATGGCGGCTCCGACGCCGCTCTCGCCTCCGCCCAACACTACGAGTTTCTGTTTCTTATTGTCCATCATTCAATCTATAATGGTTTCTTTATCTTATTTTCAGTGTTACGAATGTGATTGCGGCAAGCAGTATGCACACAATCCAGAACCGCACCACCAGTTTCTGTTCCGGAACCGGATTGAAGGGACGGCGCAGCAGCACGTCAGTGCATTCAGCCCCTGATTTCTGGAAGTGATGGTGGAGCGGAGTGCATTTGAATATGCGCCGCGGAGTGCCGTAACGCTTGCGGGTGAATTTGTAATAGGCCACCTGCATCATCACCGACAGGTCCTCCACGAAGAATATTCCGCAAAGCACCGGCAGAAGCAGCTCCTTTCGGGTCAGAATGGCGAACACGGCTATGATGCCGCCAATGGTGAGGCTTCCCGTATCGCCCATGAACACCTGGGCCGGATTGGTATTGTACCACAGGAATCCTATGAGCGCCCCTATGAATGCGGCCATGAACACCACCAGCTCGGCACTGTCAGGGATATACAGGATGTTGAGATACGACGCATAGATTATGTTGCCGCCGAGATAAGCCATTATCAGCAAGGCGACTCCGATTATGGCCGAACACCCCGCACACAGGCCGTCCACACCGTCCGTCAGGTTGGCGCCGTTGGAGGTGGCCATGATCACGAATATCGTTATCAGCACAAAAACAATCCAGCCCATGGTCACCGCGTAAGGTCCGCACCACTTGGTGAGCCACTGGTAATCGAAATTGTTGTTTTTCACGAACGGAATAGTGGTCTGCGGACTCTTCACGTTCTCATGCTTGTAGGTTACAACGGTCTCCGTGCGGTCACGGGTCACGGTCTCCACATTCTGACGGACCACTATGTCGGGGCTGAACCACATTGTCAGGCCCACGATGAGTCCGAGTCCGAGCTGACCCACAATTTTGAACTTGCCCTTCATGCCGTCCTTTTTGTGGCGTTTGAGCTTGAGGTAATCGTCAAGAAATCCAAGGATTCCGAGCCATATCGTGGCCACAATCATCAGCAGCATGTACACGTTCGTCAGGTCGCCCAGCAGAAGACAGGGCACCAGAATGGCCAGTATGATTATGATACCGCCCATTGTCGGGGTACCTTTCTTTGTGTTCTCGCCCTGAAGGCCCAGGTCACGCACAATCTCGCCTATCTGCATCCGTTTCAGCCGGTCAATGATTTTGCGGCCGAATACCAGCGCGATGAACAGGGCGAGCACAAACGATGCGCCGCTGCGGAAAGTTATATAGTCAATAAGCCTCACTCCGGGCAGCCCGGAGTCCTTAAGCAGATTGAAAAGATAGTACAGCATCTGAATTTATTATGATATGATGGTTATGAGTTTATTTGTCAGATTGTTCCGAAAGCCTCGGCCACTACCTCGCGGTCGTCGAAATGATGCTTGACGCCCTGGACCTCCTGATAGGTCTCGTGGCCCTTGCCGGCTATGAGCACCACATCGCCCGGCTTGGCCAGCATCACGGCCGTGCGTATGGCCTCGCGGCGGTCGGTTATGCTGATGGTGCGCTGGCGCAGCTCTTCGGTATCCAGGCCGGCCTCCATCTCCTTGATGATTTCCACCGGGTCCTCGTTGCGCGGATTGTCGGATGTCAGCACCAGACGGTTGGAGCGCATGGCGGCCTCGCGGGCCATGATGGGGCGTTTGCCGCGGTCACGGTTGCCGCCGGCGCCCACCACGGTGATTATGCTGCCCTTTTTGTTCAGTATGTCGTCAATGGCGTTAAGCACGTTGATCACCGCATCTGGGGTGTGGGCATAGTCAACTATGGCGGTTATGCCGTTCGGGCTGTGGATGGCCTGGAAACGTCCGGCCACCGGAACAAGGCGGCTCATGTCAACGAGAATCTCGTCCTTGTCCCAGCCGAGCAGGCAGGCGGCGCCGTAGACCGATGTCAGGTTGTAGGCGTTGAAGCGGCCGGTGAACAGCACCTCCACTTCATGGCCGTTGAACTGCATCAGCGTTCCGTCAAGACGGCTCTCAATTATCCGGCCGGTGAAATCGGCGCCCTGACGCAGGGAGTAGGTGTATTTGCGGGCCCGCGTGTTCTGCACCATGAAAGCGCCGTTGCGGTCATCGGCGTTGACAAGCGCGAAAGCGTCGGCCGGCAGCATGTCGAAGAACGATTTCTTGGCATCGCGGTAGGCCTCCACGGTCTTGTGATAGTCCATGTGGTCACGTGTCAGGTTGCTGAACACTCCGCCGGCGAACTGCAGGCCGGCTATACGGTGCTGATGGGCGGCATGGGAGCTCACCTCCATTGTGGCGTAGGAACAGCCGGCCACCACCATGCGGTGGAGAAGCTCGTTGAGTGTCAGCGGGTCGGGAGTGGTCTGGTTGGTGGGCACGGCCTCGGAATCGATATAGTTGCACACCGTCGACAGAAGGCCGCACTTGTAGCCCATCATACGGGCCATCTCGTAGATGAGTGTGGCCGTGGTGGTCTTGCCGTTGGTTCCGGTGACGCCCACGAGCTTGAGCTTGCGCGAAGGATTGCCCCACCACTGCGAGGCCAGGTATCCGAGAGCCACCGACGTGTCGGCCACTTTAATATATGTCACACTTGACTCCAGACGCTCCGGAAATTCCTCGCACACCACCGCCGATGCTCCGGCGAGTGTCACGAGCGGGATAAATTTATGACCGTCCACATTGTAACCGCGCACGGCCACGAACATCGAGCCGAGCTTGATTTTGCGGGAGTCACACTCAAGCGAGGTTATCTCCTTGTTTTCGCTTCCTATGATTTCCTCGACCATTATTGCCGAGAGAAGGTCTGTCAGTGATTTCATATCGCAATCCGTATATTGTTCTTGTTCATTTTTCGTTTTCTTATTCTCTAAGGGTCAGGTAGACCTGACTTCCTTTCTTTGCGTCCGAACCCGGCGCGGGAATCTGTCCGGCCACGCACCCTTTGCCTTTTATGCACACCTGATAGCCGGCCGATTCCAGCTCCCTGATGGCTTCTCTCAGACTCAGCCCGAGCACTCCCGGCACTCCCTTTTTCTGTTTTGCGGGAGTAGCCATGACCGCCTTGCGCTGACCGAGCCGAAGGGTTTTCTGGATGCGGTTGTTGCGTTCGGGGTCATGCGAGGCGTAGAGCGTGGGCACCGGGGTGTTGTTATGGTCGCCTTTGGTGTAGCTGTTGTCATAGTCCAGCATTCCGCGCGAGTAGAGGGCCTCGGCCACTTTCCTCACCACCGTGCCGGAGTTCGACGCGGCACCCATGGCATTCTGCTTGGGATGGGAAATCAGCACCATGCAGGTATAACGCGGCTTTTCTTCCGGGAATATTCCGCAGAATGCCAGACGGTTCACGCCGTGGGTGTAACCGATTCCCTCACGGTTTATGTTGGCTGTTCCGGTCTTTCCGATGATGCGCACCAGCGGCGACTGGAGATAGTGGCGGGCAGTTCCGTGCTTGCCCCACACCACCTGCGAGAGCATCTTGCGGAGAATCTGCGCGTTGCGGGGCGAGCATATCCGTTCGCGGATATGGGTCACCGGGAAAATGGTGTCAAGGTCGTTGCCTTTGAGTCCGCGCACCAGACGCGGGCGCACGTAGACGCCGTCGTTGGCTATGGCGTTGTAGAGCGAGGCCGTGTAGAGCGGCGATATTTCGGTGCAGTATCCGTAGCTCTGGCGTGAAAGCATCTGTCGGCCAAGGTCGGTGTCGTCCAGTTTGGGGAAATTGGGCACAGCCTCGCCGGCTATTCCGGAATTCATCGGTTCGAGGAATCCCATCTGCTTCACACGCTCGTAGAATTTCGACGGAGTGGGACCGTAGCGGCGCGTTATGATTTTGGCCATGCCTATGTTGGATGACTGTTCCAGAATCTCGTCAACGCGCAGCGAGGCGTTGTAGTGTGAGTCACGGATTGATTTTTTACCGTAATAATACCATTCGGCTCCCAGCGGAATCACCTCGCTGAGGTTGGTGACTATGCCGTCCTCGAGCGCTATGAGCATCGAGAGGGTCTTCACCACGGAACCCGGCTCGTAGCCGAGCACTGCGCGGTTGCGGCTCTCTATGTATCCCTCGCCCTCCCTGGGGCTGAGTTCGAGATTGGCCACAGCCTTGATGTCGCCCGTGGCCACTTCCATCAGTATCGCCGTACCCCAGTCCGCATCGCAGAATTCGAGCATCTTGTTCAGCTCGTTCTCCACGATGTCCTGCATCTTTATGTCGATGGTGGTGCGCACGGAGTATCCGTTGACCGGCGGCACGTCGCGCCATTTAACTATGGCGCTGGTGAGCGGCACTCTTTTCGTGAGGCCCGGCTTGCCGTAGAGCAGGCTGTCAAGAGCCTTTTCGAGTCCGTACTTGCCGTGCACGCGCTTTATGGAGTCAGTGACGCCCACTGCGCCGATACTGCGCCGGGCCATGGCTCCGTAGGGACGTACCCTGACCGGACGTGACTCCACCTTAAAGCCTATCAGCTTGCCTTTCTTCTTGCCTTTGGTTTTGGTGCGCGGAAAGGGGAACTCCTTGACCATCTCGCTCTCGAAGAACGATACATCGCGGACCACCGCGAACGACCTTGACCACTTATCCTTCGGTTTTTTGAGCGGCGACAACAGATACTCGCGCCACTGCGCGGCATTGCGGCGCGGGAAATAGCGGGCCATGCTGTCGGCCACGGCCGGCACGCAGTTGCGGTAACTGTCAACGTTGAAACGCGGATGGCGCAGGTCAATGCACGGAGTGTAGAGAATCATGTTGGTGGCGAGCACACTTCCGTCGGCGGCAAGAATCTCGCCGCGCTCGGGTTCCACGGTGTCAATGCGCGACAGCTCCTTGTTGGCGAGTTCGTTCCACTTGTCGGCCGAAAGCACTGTATTGTCCACAAGCTTGTAGACAATGCGCGCCGAGAGCAGCAGAATGAAAATCACTATGCAGCCGTAACGGATCAATATGTTGCGACGGTTCTCCTTTTTCATTTATCGGGATTTAGACGGTAAGGGGGCGTTTCCTGCACCTGCAGGCCCAGATTGAGGGAATCGACCATGGCCTGCATGGAGCTTTCGCGTATCTGGCCCATGTAGCGCGAACGGCAGCGCACCAGTTCCGCATTGACTATTTCATATTCTTTGGTCAGACGGCTCACTTCCTCCATCTTGGTCTGGCAGCTGTATTTACCGGAGATGTAGGCGAGCACCATGAACACCCCGAGCACAAGCGCCAGCCAGTTGCGGGCGAAAATGTCGGAGCTGACCACCTGTCCGAAAAGCAGGCGGCGCATGACCGAACCGGATCGTTCGGAATCATTCTCGGCGGTATTGAAGAGATTGGTTTGCATAGCCATAACGTCATATTTTTTCCGCCACGCGCAGTTTGGCACTGCGCGAACGCGGGTTTCGGAGTATTTCTTCCTCCGATGGCACGATTGGTTTGGAGTTTACTGTTTTAAACGGCGTGACGGCCACACCGAAGAAATCTTTCTCGACCTTGCCGGAGAAATCGCCGCTGCGCATGAAGTTCTTGACCAGACGGTCCTCCAGCGAGTGATAGGTGATTATGGCAAGGCGTCCGCCGGGGCGCAGCAGCTTGAGGGCGGCCTTGAGGAACTGCTCGAGGGCGCGCATCTCGCCATTGACTTCGATGCGCAGGGCCTGGAACACCATGGCCATCTCTTTTTTCTCCCTCTTGGGCGATATGAACCTCGACGCAACTTCCCTCAGCTGTTCAACGGTGGTTACCGGCTCGCCGGAATCGCGGAGCGAAACTATGGCGCGGGCAAGCTTCCGGCCCCACGGGAGTTCGCCGTAGAGCGTGAATATCTGGCCGAGGCGTTCCTCGTCGTAGTTTTCGAGAATCCATGCCGCAGTGCGCGGAGCGCGGCGGTTCATCCTCATGTCCAGAGGACCGTCGAACCGGAAGGAGAATCCCCGCTCGCTGTCATCGAAATGATGGAACGACACACCGAGGTCGGCGAGAATACCGTCAACGCTGTCATGCCCGTAGAAGCGGAGGAAATTTCGCATGAACCGGAAATTGCTGTACACAATTGTAAACCGCGGGTCGGTCATGGCGCGGGCCACGGCCTCGTCGTCCTGGTCAAAACCGTAGAGATGACCCTCCGGCCCAAGCTGCTCTACAATAGCTCTCGAATGGCCTCCGCCGCCGTAGGTGGCATCCACATAGATTCCGTCGGGACGCAGATTCAGCGCGGCCAGTGATTCCGGCAACAGTGCGGGGATATGATATGCGGTGGCTTCCATTCTGATGCTCTTTGGTTTAGGTCCTTTTATGCTTGTTTCTGAAATGAGGTTGTAAAGTTACGAATTATCGCGCAAAATTTACATACATAAATTTCACTTTTTTCAGAAAAAATTGGAATAAGTTATCTACACTGTTGCAATTTGTTAAACAACAGCGCATTATCCCGCCGCATCAATAAATGCGGTTCGTTTGCAAATGTAAACCCCTGCCGAATCAGCGATTTTCTATGGTCACGTTCTCGCAGTCCGTGACATCCACGGTGAAATCCACCCTTGCGCCTGACGGATTCACGCAGCTGTTGTCTCTGACTGTCAGTCCGTTGACTGACCGGGCCTCTATTCTGACGGGGGTCGGGGAGACGAATCTGTTGCCCATGATTCTGACTCCTGAATGCACGCACTCTTCCGCGGGGACATTCTCCGGCTTTATGCTGATTACGGGCGAAGCGCAGTCGACGAACGTGTTGTCCGAAATCGTGACATCCTCCACCGGACCTGACTCGTACCATGACCGGCCGTCGTCGGCTATCAGGATGGCCGGCATGGGACATTTCACGAACCTGCATCCGGTCACCGTTATCGGGCGCCAGGTCGTCAGCAGGATTCCGCGTGTAGGAGTCAGACTGAACATACAGTTCCTGATTTCCACGGAAGGAGACCATGTGCGGTTTTCAGCCACCTTACCCTCCGCGTCTGCGCCAATGTCACCGTCCAGAACAAGCTCGGTGACATAGGGGTCAATCATCCGTGCCTCCGTAACCGTGACCTGCCGCCCGGGAATCAGTGTGGAGGCGTCGGTTATGGCAATTGTGTCGCCCGGCGTGAATCCCAGGAATCCGAAGGTCTGCGGATGCTTGTATCTGACATATATTTTGTTGCCGTCGGTCCGTTCTATGAGCTGATGGGTCCCGTGGACATTTATGTCATCATCATGCGTGGAGCTGAATTCGCTGTCGGAAATCCTTATCTTGCCCCGGCAACCGGAAAAATGAAGGAAATCGGCGTAGGAGGCAACGGTACGGCCCGATGTGGAATCCGGAGCGCACAACATTCTCTCGAAAGTCAGGTCGGCCGACATCTGCGACAGCAGTCCGAAATTCCCGATAAACGCAAGATGGATGTCGGACAGGGTCACATTCTCCGAGCGGTTTATGAACGCGCCCACCTCGTTGCGTATCGAGTGGCGCATCTGGAACACATCGCCCGGAGTGCAGGCCGGCGCGTTGCCCCTGAAGCGCAGACGCAGTGTTCCGGGAGTCGCCTCTTCGGCCATCGCGGCATCGGCCACCGGCGAGGCACAGCGGAGTGTCGTGCCGTTCTTCGGGCTGTAGATCTGCGCTATTCCGTCGGTAAACGCCCACCCCTCGCCTATCCACCACAGACGTCCGTCACGTATCTCGTAGCGGGAATCCTTATGCGGCCGGGCAATTATCACACTGTCATCGCGCTCCACAACCGTCATCTCGGTCACGGTGGGGTCAGAGGCATCGATTTTCAGCCCCTGAAGACTTACGTTACGGCATGAATCTATGGCCCAGGCGGTCATCTCACCGTGAGTCATCAGAGTGGCCTGGCCGTCGGCCCTGACAGTCAGGTCTTTTATCCCCTTGATAAGCACGCCTATATGCTTGTCGGCGGTGGGATGCTCGTCGGCTGAGGCCGTGTTGCTCAGGCGGTAGGGCCTTACAGTGGCCTTGTTGTGGTAGAGGTGGTACACTCCCGGTGACAGGATTATCTCCACCGGCCCGTCGGAGCGCGACGCCTTTTCGAGCGCCTTGCGCAGGGTGGCGGTGGCATCGCCCTTGGGCGGCTTAACGTAGATTTTACTTACGGCGGCCGCATCGGCGGCCATGAACAGAAGCGAAGCGAGCAGACAGCACCGCAGGAATGGAAATATCTTTATCATATTTTTGATTCTGACGGGGTTGAAGGTATTATGAACACGAATCTTGAACCGGGACCCGGATACTCGGTATCGACATACACCTGGCCTCCGAGCTGCGAGGCTATCATGCGGCAGATGCTCAGTCCGAGGCCGGAACCCTGGCTGAAGTTCGAGAGTTTCTCGAAACGTTCGAAAATCTGCTCTTCCTTGCCCTCGGGTATGCCTATTCCGGTGTCGGTCACCGTGAATGTGGTTGTTCCGCGTATGAGGTCAACGGAATAGGCCAGTTCCACATAGCCCTGTTCGGTAAACTTGAGTCCGTTGGAAATCAGGTTGACAAGCACCTGCTCCACACGGTTGGGGTCCGTGAAAATAACCTGCGTGGGTTCATTTTCGTTGGCCCACTTCAGTTCCACTCCGTCCTTGGCTCTGTTGCGGGTCGATTCCATGGCGGCAAGGCACAGGGTGTTGAGCGCCACGGTGGTCCGCTGTATGGGAAGCGAGACTGATTCGTTGTCGCTTATCTGGAGCACGTCGTTGATGATGGTGCGTATCATTTCGGCGCTCAGGTCCACCGTGCGGGCAAAACGGTCAAGATAATGACGCTTTTCCGAGCTTACATTGTCGACGATCAGATGGGCGCACTCCACCAGGGCGTTCAGAGGCGTGGAAATCTCATGACTCATGTTGGAAATGAAGTCACTCTTGTGGCGGTTGGCCTTGCGGGCCTGGTCGCGGGTCTCTATGAGGTCGGCCTGTATGCGGCGCAGGTTGTCGCGCTCGGTGGTCAGCATGTCATTGGCCTCCTGCAGTTTCAGCGAGAGCTTGCGGGCGCGGCGGTTGAGCACAAGCAGCAGCACTCCGGCGCCTATGAGCACCACGATTATAATCGTGTCAAAAACAAGATAGGACGTGCGCGATGCGAGCTTGGTTTCCTTGTCGAGAACCTCGGCGCGGTTGGTCCGGTCCTGAATATCCACCACGTCATAGAGGGCTTTCATCTCCTGACCTCGCTGCAGCGTTCTCTCCCGGAGCGTTTCCTCAAGAATCTTGTTGTACTCCATGGCGGCCTTTGTCAGCTCTTCATTGTCGCCGGTTTCCTGAGCCGCCTTCACCATGAGGCGCAGAAGCCGTCTCCGCATCGAGGAACTGCTTTTGGCATCGAGACACTCGCGTATCACGGTGACAGCCTGCGCATAGCGGCCTTTCGACATCAGGTAGTAGGCTTCGGCTATGGGCCTGCGGCGGTTGTCGTCGGCTATCACGTCGTCCTGGGCCGCCAGCTCGTTGATCCGGCGATAGATACGCTCTATTTCTTCGGGGGCGAGAGCCTCGCTGTTGCTGATCATGCGGCGATAGACCGAGAATCGGAAACGGTCGTAGTCACGATAGCGGCGCCCCTGCTTTTTCGCAGTCTGGTCAAGACGGTTTATCACCTTGAGCAGTTCGCGGTCGGCGGCCACGGCCTGGGCCGGCTGGTCGTTGTAGGTGTAGGTCATGGCCGCGTGCAGATAGAACATGTTTTCCAGACCGTCGAGACGGTAGGTCATCTGGCGTATGAGGTTGTCAAGTTCGGTCAGGTACGAGGTCAGGATCTCGCCGGGCATCGACACATCGAGGTAGTTGCAGAGTGTGAAAAGAAGCACCACCCTGTCATTGACCGGCGTCTTGCCCTCCTTCATGTCGTTGTAACGGTGAATCAGTTCCGTGATTCTCTCGTAGCGTTCGTCCTCGTTGGCGTAGCGGGCCTGCGATGTCATGGCGCAGAGATAGGTGAAGCATTCCGTGGCCTCCCTTTCAGGCGTCTTCGGAAGTTTCTTCAGTTCCTCCATGAAAACGTTGATCATCGTGGAGTCACGGGCTATGTTGAACGACGAGAGGCGGCGGTACATGTCGAGGGCCGAGGAATAGTCCTTGGCCGCGAGAGCCTCGTCGAGAAGCCGGCGTCCCGCCGCATTGACACTGTCCTGCGGAGCAAGGTCGAATATGTCGTAGAGAATGTTTATGCGCTCCTTGGGCGCTTTGGTCCGGGCCAATACTGATTTAAGGCTGTCAGACAGACACTTGTTGTTTATCACATTCACATTCGCCGACACCGCTGACGGCAATATGAAAAACAGGATTAACAGACGGATGATATTGCGATAATGCATGGGCATACCCTTTTCGGGCGTTTAAATTGCTTGGGTATGCAAAGATAGCATAAACAATTGATAACCCAATCTTTTTTTGTCATATTTCCGCCTCAGACATTTATTATATTCAAACACTTGCAGATTAAAATCATTTTTGGTAAATTTGCACAATAACCTTACACTTTTCTTTATCATGAGTCGTATAAAACATCTGTTGCTTCCGGCAACAGCCATCGTGGCGGCCGGAAATTCCATTCAGGCACAGGCCGCCGAACCGAAAGCTTCCACACCGAAGAAGCCCCTCAACATAGTCTACATAATGACCGACGACCACACGGCGCAGGCCATGAGCTGCTATGACAAGCGCTACACCGTGACCCCGAATCTCGACCGCATAGCCAACGAAGGCGTAAGATTCACCAACAGCTTCGTGGCCAACTCGCTGAGCGGTCCGAGCCGCGCATGCATGCTCACCGGAAAGCACAGCCACAAGAACGGCTTCACCGACAATACAACCTGCGTGTTCGATTCGTCACAGCCCACATTCCCCCGCTATCTCCAGCAGGCCGGATACCAGACCGCCCTTTTCGGCAAATGGCATCTCGAGAGCCTGCCCCAGGGTTTTGACAAATGGGCCATTGTGCCGGGACAGGGCGATTACTACAACCCCGATTTCATACGGATGTCGGGCGACACGGCCCGCGTCCACGGCTATCTGACAAACCTGATAACCGACATGAGCCTTGACTGGCTTGAAAACAACCGTGACAGGGAAAAGCCTTTCTGCCTGCTCATTCACCACAAAGCCATACACCGCAACTGGATGGCCGACACCGCCGACCTCGAGCTGTTCGAGGATGTGACATTCCCCATCCCCGACAATTTCTATGATGACTACGAGGGCCGCGAGGCCGCCGGCGCTCAGGAAATGAGCGTCATAAAGGACATGGACGTGATCTATGACCTGAAAATGAACCGCCCTGACCGAACAAGCCGCCTCAAACCCACCTACGAGCGGTTCGTGGGACGCATGGATTCGGCACAGCGTGCCCGCTGGGATGAATTCTACGAGCCTATCATAGCTAAATACTACAATGACAACCTTCAGGGCAAGGAGCTGGCCGAATGGAAGTTCCAGCGCTACATGAGGGACTATCTGAAAGTGGTGAAGAGTCTGGACGACAACGTGGGGCGCGTCATGGACTATCTGCGTGACCATGATTTGCTCGACAACACTCTGGTGGTCTACACCTCCGACCAGGGCTTCTACATGGGTGAACACGGATGGTTTGACAAGCGCTTCATGTATGAGGAATCGTTCCGCACTCCGCTCATTATGCGTCTGCCCGAAGGCTACGACCGCCGCGGCGACATCACCGAGATGGTGCAGAACATAGACTATGCTCCCACGTTCCTGGAAATAGCCGGTGTGGAGAAACCCGCCGACATCCAGGGCGAGTCACTCATGCCGCTGCTCCGAGGCGAGCATCCCGATGACTGGCGCCAGACGCTCTACTATCACTTCTACGAGTATCCGGCCGAGCACATGGTGAAACGCCACTACGGCGTGCGCGACGACCGCTACAAGCTCATTCATTTCTACAATGACATAGACCGCTGGGAACTCTACGACCTCGAGAACGACCCCAACGAGATGAACAATCTGTTCGGCAAGCCAGGAACCGAAAAAATAACCCGGGAGATGATGAAGAAGCTCAAGGATGCCCAGGAGCAATATGACGATCCCATACGCCACACTTATCCCATCAAATGAAAGCAATGAAAAGAACAATCATAACCGCCCTTACTTCCTTAATCCTGCTTCCGGCGGCCGCAACAGCCGGAAGTGACGGTGACTACTTTGTGAAAGAAGTGGTTTTCCCGGCCGGCGCAACCGAGGACATGAAAATCGATATGGCCTCACGCGTGGTTCCCTCGCCGGAACAACTTGCATGGCAGAATCTCGAGCTGACGGCTTTCCTGCATTTCGGTGTGAATACGTTCACCGACAGGGAGTGGGGCGACGGCAAAGAGAACCCCGCAATTTTCAATCCCGTGCTTCTCGATGCCGGGCAGTGGGTCAAGACCCTTCGCGACGCCGGTTTCAAAATGGTGATACTGACGGCCAAGCACCATGACGGTTTCTGTCTGTGGCCCACAGCCACTACCGACCACAGCGTCAAGGCCTCGCCATGGCGCGGCGGCAAAGGCGACGTGGTGGCCGAATTGCGCCGTGCATGCGACAAATACGGCATGAAACTCGGCCTGTATCTGTCGCCCTGGGACCGCAACGCCAAGGCCTACGGCGATTCGCCACGCTATAACGACATGTTCGTGAATCAGCTCACCGAGTTGCTTTCAAACTACGGCAAGATTGACGAAGTGTGGTTCGACGGAGCCTGCGGCGAAGGCCCCAACGGCAAAAAGCAGGTCTATGACTGGGCTCGGTTCAAAAAAACTATAGAGCGTCTGCAGCCCGATGCCGTCATGGCCATCATGGGCGACGATGTCCGCTGGGTAGGCAACGAGAACGGAACGGGACGCCTCACCGAGTGGAGCGTGACGCCCAAAATGCCGGGCATTCTTCCCGGAGCCGAAGAGCACAACAAGAAATACGGACTCGACGACATGGCTTCGGACCTCGGCAGCCGCGAGGTGATAGCCAGAGCCGACGGCGCCCGCTGGTGGCCCTCGGAGGTCGACGTCAGCATTCGTCCGGGATGGTTCTACCATGACCGCGAACAGCCCAAATCGCTCCGGAAACTCGCCGAAATCTACCTCAACTCCGTGGGCCGCAACTCGGTCCTGCTTCTCAACACGCCGCCTGACCGCAACGGCCTGATTCCCGCGGCCGATTCCACCCGCCTCATGGAACTGCGCCGGTGGATTGACCGCAGCTTCGGCAATGACCTCGTGGCCAAGGCCGATTACAGTACGCTGACATTCACCCTCAAAGGCGACACCGAGATAAACTGCGTGACAATCAGCGAGGATATTGCCCGCGGACAGCGCGTGGAACGTCTTGAGGTCGAAGCCCTTTCCGACGGAAAATGGAAACGCGTGGCCCGCGCCACAACCATTGGCTACAAACGCATTCTGACCTTCCCCGAGGTGAAAGCCTCGGCCATACGCCTCATTGTGGAGAGCAGCCGCGGCAAAGCCAACATAAAGAACGTGGGCGCCTACCTCATAGCAATGCCTGAGGACGCCGATGACTCCCGCCCCACAAACCTCTATCCGGCTGAGAACTTCAAGGTTGTCAGCATCGACGGCAAGACGGTGGCGGTTGAAGCGCTCGCCAAGGCATTCGACAATGCCCCCGCCACTTTCTGGACATCACCCTCCGGCTCCAAGACGCATGAGGTGGTAGTCGACATGGGCCGTCAGGTACCGGTTGAAGGTTTCATCTACACTCCCCGCAGCGACGGACAGTCCGACGGCACCGTATTCAAATACCGCTTCGCCCTCTCGAACGACGGTTCCGATTGGACCGTAGCCGACCGCTCCGGCGAATTCAGCAACATTGTCAACAATCCCATACCCCAGCGTATATTCCTCGACCGTCCGGCAACAGCCAGATATTTCCGCTTCACAAGCAATGGCGAAGTCGACGACCGAGATTTCATAACCATACCCGAACTATCCATAATCATCACGGAAAATGCAGCTGATAACAATCGCTGAAACTGAATCGACAAACAAATATATAACAGAGATAGCAAACAGCCATGAGGCTCCGTTTGCAGTCATGGCCGTCAGCCAGACGGCCGGACACGGACAGCGCGGTAACAAGTGGGAAGCGTTTCCGGGCATGAACATCACACTGTCCATGCTGTTCAGACCCACGGAAGTCAAGCCGTCCGAACAGTTCGTCCTGTCACAGGCTGTCAGCGTTGCCATAGTGGAAACACTGCGCCACTACCTGATATCCGTGTCAAGGGACATAACGATCAAATGGCCCAACGACATCTATGTGGGCAACCGCAAGATCTGCGGCATCCTCATTGAGAACGCCTTAAACGGCAACAAAATCGTGCGCTCCGTCATAGGAGTGGGCCTCAACGTGAACCAGCGCATTTTCCTGAGCGACGCGCCCAATCCGGTGTCCATGATCCATTTCACCGGCCGCAAGCTCGAGATTGAACCATTGGCCCGATACCTGTGCGATGTCATCGAGCGGTTCGTGACGGTGTTCTCCGTCGCCCACCGCTACCCGCGTCTGCGCGGCCGATATTTCTCCATGCTCCGCAACGCCTCCGGCTACCATCCCTACAAGGATACCGCTACCGAAGAGGTGTTCAAGGCAAGAATCTCCAACATAGCCCCGAGCGGCCACATCACCCTCACCGACACCGAAGGCCGGCAGCGGGTCTATGCATTCAAGGAAGTCCAGGCGCTTGACTGAGCGGCCGCGTGAAACCAGGAGCGGAAGTGTCCCGGGTCCCGCCCGCCTGACGGCCGGGACATATAATATATATTATTGGGACGGGACAGCCGCGGGTGACTTTTTTTTCGTAATTTTGTAGCCTGAACCAATTTCCATCCAGATGAAAGACCTACTGAAATCCAAGAAGTTCTGGAGCATCATAGCTTCTATAGTGATAATGGCCGTGATATCCGTGGCCTATTTCTACCCTGACGACATAGCCGGCAACAGCCTGAACCAGCATGACATGGCCCAGGGCGCCGCCATTGGCCACGAAGTGCAGCAATATGCCGAACAGACCGGCCATACGGCCCGCTGGACCAACTCGCTTTTCGGCGGCATGCCCACGTTCCAGATTTCGCCTTCATATCCCTCCAACAGTCTTTTCAACTGGATCAACAGGGCGATGGGCCTCTGGCTCCCCAACCCCGCTGACTGGCTCATGATGATGATGGTGGGATTCTTCATCCTGCTCATGGCCATGAAATGCCGGTGGTATGTGGCTCTTATCGGGGCCATAGCCTACGGATTCTCATCCTATTTCATCATAATCATAGGCGCGGGCCATATATGGAAGTTTATCACGCTGACCTACATACCGCCTACCATAGCGGGCATGGTGCTGTGTTACCGAGGCCGGTATCTTGCCGGAGGCGCCCTTGCGGCGCTGATGGCCATGATGCAGATTTCCTCGAACCATCCGCAGATGACCTACTACTTCCTGTTCGTGGTGGCCGGAATGGCCATAGCCTACCTCATCACGGCCATCCGCAAGAAAAAACTGCGCCAGTGGTGGATAGCAACAGGCGTTCTCGCCGTTGCCGCCATGCTTGCCACCGGAGCAAACCTGCCCTCGCTCTACAACACCTACGAGTATTCCAAAGAGACCATGCGCGGGGGCCACTCGGAACTCACTCCCCTGCCGGGCCAGCAGTCCAACGCCACTGCCGGAGGCCTTGACCGTGACTACATCACGCAGTACAGCTACGAGACTTCCGAGAGCTTCTCGCTGCTCATCCCCAACATAAAGGGCGGAGCTACCTCGCGCTTCGTTGGCGGCGGAGGCGAGTATCTCGGACTCAGCAAACTGCCCGAAGCTCAGGAAATGATCAACAGCGGCGTGATTTCGCCTCAGGAAGCCATGTATCTTGACTGGCTGCCGCAATATTTCGGAGGTCCGGAAGGCACAAGCGGACCGGTCTACGTGGGCGCCCTCATCGTTGCTCTGTTCCTGCTGGGCTGCTTCATTGTCAAGGGCCCCATGAAATGGGTCATGATAATCCTCACCGTTTTCTCCATTCTCCTTGCCCTTGGACGCAACTGTATGTGGCTCACGAATTTCATGATTGATTACATGCCCATGTACAGCAAGTTCAGGACCGTGGAGAGCATTCTTGTCATAGCCGAATTCACAATGCCACTGCTCGGAGCGCTCGCCCTGCAGCAGCTCCTGACAGGAACTCCTGAAGAGGCATGGAAGAAATACCGCAAGCCGCTGTTCTGGAGTTTCGGCTCTGTACTTGTGGTCTGTCTGGCCGGACTGATGGCTCCGGGCATTTTCGGCTCGGCAGTCACCGACAGCGACCGTGACACCGACGCCCGGATCGCCGAAGGCCTCACGATGCAGGCCCAGCAGGGCGGATTCGATCCGGAACCGTATCTGCAGGTGCTCACCATCAACAATCCCCGCATCTACGATTCAGTGGAACGTCTGCGCCACTCCATGGTCCAGGCCGATTCGCTCCGCAGCTTCATCATAGTGGCTCTCGGACTGGGCCTGCTGCTGCTCTATTTCCGCGGAAAGCTCACCATGCCCGTGGCGCTCGCCGGCATCGGAATAGTTGTGTTGGGCGACCTGTTCCTCATCAACAAGCGATACATCAACACCGACAGCTTCGTTGACCGGTATATGCTTCAGGAAACCCGGTTCAACCCGTCGCCGGCCGACCGCGTAATCCTCACGGACACCGCCATGAACTACCGCGTGCTCAACATACCGCAGTTCGGCGCCGCCGCCCCGTCATATCACCACAAGACCATAGGCGGCTACCACGCGGCTAAACTGACCCGCTATCAGGACCTGATTGACCGTCAGATCATGAAGAACAATCCTCAGGTGCTCAACATGCTCAACACCCGCTACATCATAACCGACGAGAACGCGGCTCCGCAGCTCAACCCCGGAGCCTTGGGCAACGCCTGGTTCATTGACAGGGTCAATTATGTGGACGGCCCCGATGCCGAAATGGCGGCTCTCGATTCGCTGAACACCGCCTCCGAGGCCGTGGCCGACAAGAAATTCCAGCCCGTGCTCGGAGCCCCGGCGCCCAAATCGGCGGGCGACACCATTTTCGAGACCTCCTACGCTCCGGACCGCCTCACCTACCACGCCCGCAGCGCCCGCGGAGGCGTGGCCGCCTTCTCGGAAATATTCTTCCCGTGGGGCTGGCAGGCCACCATCGACGGCAATCCGGCTGAAATAGGCCGGATCAACTACCTGCTCCGCGCCCTGAAGATTCCCGCCGGAGAGCACACCATAGAAATGGTGTTCGATCCCAAATCGCTCCACACCACCTCTGCCATAGCCTATACGAGCGTGATTCTCATCTATCTGTCGGCAGCCGGAGCGCTTGCCTTCGCGGCTGTAAGATACCGCCGCAAGGACAAGGAAGCAGCGGACAAATAACCCCCACCCCGTAGCACCTGTGGCCTGACCATGCGCATCAGAAAATTCTGCCGGACGCTGCGACATCCGCGCCGGGCATCCCGGAGCCGGGGGTTCGGAGTGCATTCGCCGTTCGCGTTCCGCTTCATACGCGAGGTCATCTCGCAGCCCTGCGGCTACTACTGCTACAACGGTCTTGACCGCATGGCCCGGGCCGAAGGACTGTCGCCGGAGACCGTCAGAGCCATATTCCGCATCTCGCTCGCACTGCGGCCCCAGCGCGTGAAGGTAACTGACAGCGACAGCGAGGCCATTCGCACGGCTTTGGCGACGGGAAATCCGCAGTCCCCCGACGACAGTCCCGCAGTGGCGTTCATAGCTCTGAAGGACGGCAGGGAGCGGCTTGAGGAACAGTGGGCCGGAAACGAGCGCGGAATGCTGTTCAAGGCCAAGGAGATGGCAGTGTTCGTGAAATCGGACCGCCTTCCGCACCAGAAGTTCAGAATCATGCTTCCGTGACCGCAGGATGAGAACCATAGATTCAATAGCCGGCACACTCCGCTCCTACGAGGCCTACCTGCTGCTCGAACGCAAGGTGAGCGCCAACACCATAGCCGCCTACATGGCCGATGTGGGAAAACTCATCAACTACATCTCCACGGAAGGAAAATCCCTGGAACAGACCGATACCGCCACACTCCGCGCCTTTGCCGCCGGCCTCCATGACCTCGGCATAGGCATCCGTTCGCAGGCCAGAATCATCTCAGGCATAAAGTCATTCTTCCGATTCCTGAAAATAGAAGGATTCATTGACAAGAATCCCGCCCTGCTGCTCGAGGCCCCCGGAATGAGCCGCAAACTGCCCGAAGTGCTCCGAATCGACGAAATCGACGCCATGATAGCCGCCATAGACATGGACAAGGCCGAAGGGCAGCGCAACAGGGCCATCATAGAAACCCTCTACAGCTGCGGGCTGCGTGTGTCGGAGCTGGTGAACATGGAGATTTCACGCATCTATTTCGATGAACACTACGTAATTATCCATGGCAAGGGTGACAAGGAGAGGGTAGTTCCGATTTCCGACAAGGCAATCGCAGAAATCAAATCCTATATGGCCGACCGCAGTCAGCTTCCCGTGAAACCTGGCGAGGAAAATATCCTGTTCCTCAACCGCCGCGGACACCGCCTGACCCGCGTGATGATATTCTACATAATCCGACAGCTCGCCAAAGACGCCGGAATACGCAAGGAAATCTCGCCCCACACCCTGCGCCATTCCTTCGCCACCCACCTCCTTGAAGGGGGCGCCAACCTGCGTGCCATCCAGCAGATGCTCGGACACGAGGACATCTCCACCACAGAAATCTACATTCACATTGACCGCTCACGGCTCCGGCAGGAGATTCTGGCCCATCACCCGCGAAACAACCGGTAGAGCGCCACAGCCACCGCACACGCCGGCACCAGCCACAGCCACCATGACACGCCCGGAACCGGCGCAGGCCGGCTCTTATCAACCTTTTCAAGGGATTCCTCACGCTGCATGCCCACGGATTCCCGCGAGGCCGCCACAGCCTCAACGCGGTTCGCCTTCACCGCGCTGACCGATCTGACGGCACGCACACCCGCGGCTTTTATCTTCCGGCTGCTCACAAGCCCCGAGGAATCATAGCTCGCGATGACAACAACGGAATCAATCTCACAGTCCCGTCCGACTGAAGCGGAATCGTACAGAACGCCGGCCACATACCCCACCGATACGGAACTCCCCGAGGATTCGGCCGAAACTTCCGTCCTGACCGTCTTTGCCGACGACCGGCATCCTGACGCCGACGCCAGCAGCCACGCCGCTGACAGATAACAGATAAATCTATTCATAAAGAGCAACATTGATATTTTGGAAACATGTCGCAAAGTTACAGCCCCGAACTCCCCCTCCCTTGTCCAAATCCTAATTCCGGCCACTTAAATCAAGCAAAAAATTACTATCATAAGCCGTGTTATCTTTACCCCTAAATGCATGGAATTCACAAAATTTCGCTATATTTGCATATCGGAAGAATGCCTTCGATGATCTTGAGCCGAAATCTGAACAGTAAATTTATCAAGTCATGACAACCCCTCCATTCAACATATCCGCGGACGCAATCAATCTCATTGCGGAAATATCCGCACTTCTGGAGCGACACAACATTACTCTCGAGGGAGAGCATGGCTTGAGGCTTCGCATGGCCAACCGCATCAAGACGATTCATTCATCACTCGCCATCGAGGGCAACACACTCAGCGAGGATGAAGTAAGGGATATTATCAACGGCCGGCAGATTGTAGCTCCAACCCGGCAGATTCAGGAGGTGAAGAACGCCATACGCGTCTATGACCTTTATTCGCAGCTGAATCCCTTCTCCGAGAAGGATTTGCGGAAAGCCCACGGCATCATGATGGAGGCTCTGGCCGACGATGCCGGACGATACCGCAGCGGAGGCGTGGGCGTTTTCTGCGAAACCGGACCGATCCATACAGCTCCGCCGCCTCAACGTGTTCCGGTATTGATGGGCGACCTTTTCGAATGGCTCAAGAAATCAAAGGACCATCTGCTGATCCGGTCCTGCGTGTTTCACTATGAATTTGAATTCATTCATCCGTTCTCGGACGGCAACGGACGCACGGGAAGACTTTGGCAGTCACTTATTCTCGGACGGCTGAACCCTCTGTTCGAGTATATTCCTGTCGAGAACATGGTCTATGCCAGTCAGCAGGAATACTACGACGCCATAGCGGCATCTACTTCCGAAGGCCAGTCTGGTCCCTTTATTGACTTTATGCTCAGAGAAATACTGAAGACTCTCCAAAAGAGCATAAAGGAAACGGCGTCCGAAAAAATACCCAATAAAGTACCCAATAAAGTACCCAATAAATCCGAGCTGGCAATCCTGAGGCTGCTTGCCGACAATCCGCGGCTCACCCGCACGGAGCTTGCCGACAGGCTGGACATAACCGAAAACGGCGTGAAGAAGGCCATCACTGGCCTGAAGGCCGCCGGCTGGCTGGAACGCGAGGGAAGCAACAAAACGGGCTGGTGGGTGGTCAGATACGACCTCAACAGCTGATTCCAGACTTATCCGGACCGGTTCAGATGCCGGGCAGTTCGAGAATGCCCGAAAGGATGGCCACGGCTTCCTCCACGCTGCCCACGTCGGAAACAGCGAAACTTCTCCGGCCTCCTTTCTCGCGGATTCTGCAGCGGCGCGCGTTCTGCTGCAGATATTGGAGAAGCTTTCCGAACATGGCGCTCTGATAATAGGCCACGTTGGAGTCATCGACAAAATAGAGATACATGGAGTCCTGTTTCAGGGCCACTTTCTCTATGCCCAGACGGCGGGCCAGACGACGCAGACGCGGAATGCGCAGAAGCTCGGCCGTGACTTTGGGAATCTTGCCGAAACGGTCAACGAGATGCTGCTTGAACTCAAGCAGGTCTTTTTCGCGGTCTATGGAGTCAAGTTCCTGATACAGAGATATGCGTTCGCTCTCCTGCGGCACGTAATCGGCCGGAAGAAGAAGCTCCATGTCGCTCTCTATGATGCAGTCGGCCACATATTCCTTGTCCTCGACAGTGGAATCCGTGGTTGACTCCATGTCGGCGAATTCCTCGGTGCGCAGCTCCATCACGGCCTCCTTGAGGATTTTCTGATAGGTCTCGTAACCGAGGTCGGCTATGAAACCGCTCTGCTCGGCTCCGAGCAGATTACCGGCGCCACGGATGTCGAGGTCCTGCATGGCTATGTGGATTCCGCTTCCCAAGTCCGAGAAGCTTTCTATGGCCTGCAGACGCCTGCGCGAGGTAGGCGAGAGAGGTATGTGGGGCGGTACTGTCAGATAGCAGAAAGCCTTGCGCGAGCTGCGGCCCACACGTCCGCGAAGCTGATGAAGCTCGCTGAGGCCGAAATTCTGGGCGTTGTTGATGATTATGGTATTGACGTTGGGCATGTCCACACCGCTCTCTATGATGGTGGTGGACAGCAGGATGTCATAATCATGGTTGGTGAAATCCAGAATGGCTTTCTCGAGTTTCTCCGGAGGCATCTGGCCGTGGGCCACTATGACTCTGGCGTCAGGCACCAGACGGAGAATCATGGCCTCGAGCTCATGGAGTCCTTCGATGCGGTTGTTGACCACGAAAACCTGACCGTTGCGCGACATCTCGAAATTGATGGCCTCGGCAAGCATGTCGTCGCTCATAGCCGTCACCGAAGTGACTATGGGATAGCGGTTGGCGGGCGGAGTGGTTATGGCCGAGAGGTCACGCGCTCCCATCAGCGAGAACTGGAGGGTGCGCGGTATGGGGGTGGCGCTCATGGTCAGAGTGTCAACATTGGTTTTCATCTGCTTGAGCCGTTCCTTGACGGCCACGCCGAACTTCTGTTCCTCGTCGACCACCAGAAGACCCAGGTCCTTGAACTTCACCGTCTTGCCTATGAGTTTGTGGGTGCCTATCAGAATGTCAATCTTGCCGTCGGCCAGATCGGCGAGAATAGCCTTGGTCTCCTTGGCGGAACGGGCGCGCGACAGATAGTCAACCCTGACGGGGAAATCCTTCAGGCGCTCGGAGAACGTGCGGTAGTGCTGATAGGCGAGCACGGTAGTGGGTACCAGCACGGCGGTCTGTTTGTTGTCGGCAGCGGCCTTGAAAGCGGCTCTCACGGCCACTTCCGTTTTTCCGAAGCCCACATCGCCGCATATCAGGCGGTCCATGGGGCGGTCGCTCTCCATGTCGGCCTTGACAGCCTTGGTGGCCGTGAGCTGGTCCGGCGTGTCCTCATAAATGAACGAGGCCTCCAGCTCATGCTGCATGTAGCTGTCAGGGGCGAAAGCGAATCCTTTCTCGTTTTTGCGTGCGGCATAGAGCTTTATAAGGTCGCGGGCTATGTCCTTCAGCTTGGATTTGGTCCGCTCCTTCATGCGGTTCCACGCACCGGTGCCGAGTTTGTTGATTTTCGGCGGCACTCCCTCCTTGCCCCTGTACTTGGCCAGTTTGTGGAGCGAGTGGATCGACACGAAAATAGTGTCGTTGTTGGCGTAGGTGAGCTTTATCATTTCCTGCGTGCGGCCTGAGACGTTGGTGCGCATCAGTCCGGCGAAACGCCCAACGCCGTGGTCCACGTGGACTATATAGTCACCCGGCTCTATGGAGCTGAGTTCCTTGAGCGAGAGGGCGAGCTTTCCTGACCGGGCGCGGTCACTCTTGAGGCTGTACTTGTGGAAGCGGTCAAAAATCTGATGGTCGGTGAAGAAACAGCGGCGGGTCACGTGGTCCACAAAACCCTCGTGAAGGGTATTCTCCACGGCCTTGAAGCTGATATCGTCGCCGCGGTCGGCGAAAATGGCGCGCAGACGTTCAATCTGGCGGTCACTGTCGGAGAGGATGTATATCTCATAGCCCTCGGCGATGAAATGGCCGAATGACTCGGAAATGAGGTCGAAGTTCTTGTGATACAGTGCCTGCGGCGAGCAGTTGAAGTCAATCGATGCCGCGGCGCCGTCCGTGGGCCGGGCTGCCGCCGTGAAATCCACCCGCCTGAAATCGCTGAAGCGCGATGCGAATTCCTCGCCGTCAATGAGCTGGCGCATGGCGCTCTTGTCGCCCTCGGAGGCTATGAGGGCGCTCTCCGAAAAGGTTTCCGAGGCCACCTCGCGGACCCGCTGCAGGGTATAGGCCGCGTCGCGCACAGCCATCAGCGTGGTGGGGGTGATGAAGTCAAGTATAGAGGTGCCGCGGCTCTGCGACGCCACGTTGGACGTTATGGAGAGCTCCTCCAGTTTTTCCTCCGAAAGCTGGGTCTCGATATTGAACGTGCGCATGGAGTCAATCTCGTCGCCGAAGAAGTCAGTTCTGTAAGGCAGCTCGTAACTGTAGCCGAAAATGTCGAGGATGGAGCCTCTGACGGCGAACTGGCCCGGCTCGTAGACATAGTCCACTTCGGAGAATCCGTTGTCGCGCAGCCACCGGACGGTCTCGGTCATGTCCGTTGGCCGGTCCTTGCGGAGCGAGAGGGTGTGGGCGGTTATGGCACTGCGGTCGGCCACCCGTTCGGCCATGGCCTCGGGATAGGTGACCACGAAACGGAGCGCGCTGTCGGTTGACCAGCGTGCCAGCGCCTCCGTGCGCAATATCTGCGACGGAGGGTCGGGCTGACCGTATTTTATGGCCCGTTTGTAGCCTGAGGGCAGCATGGCCACGGCTTCCTCGCCCAGAAGGCGCGTCAGGTCATGATAGAGATATCCGGCATCGTCCTGACTGTCGCCCACCACCAGCACCGGTTCGTTGACCGCACGTGGAAGCAGCGTGAGCATCACGGCCGCGGATGATCCGGCGAGATTGTAGACCGAGATTGTCTTTGCGTCCGATTCCAGAGCCGCGGCAAGGGCCTTGCCGCGGGGTCCGTCCTTAAGATTACGGACTATTTCCTTTAGTGTCATTTCTTTCCGCTGATGGTTTTCGGAGAGAGAATGTCACGGTAACGGGCCTGGTCGTGGAGTATGGCCGCAGCCGAGTCAATGGCCGCGTCATGACGCAGATAGCTTTCCACTCCGCCCGCGGTGTAATAGTAACGTGTGGCTATCTCGCGCTCCAGATAGGGGGTTATGGCGGCCCTGTTGGAATCGAGGTCACGGTCCAGGGGGCGGCGCATCATGGCGGTGAGGGTGTCGATCTGCGCACTGACTTCGGGCGTCATGTAGCCCTCGATGCGGGCTGCCTCGCGGAGGCGGTCAAGGATGGTCTCGCACACCTTGTCGTAATTGAATTTGGCCGGGTCTATGAATGTTTTGAAATCGGCATAGATGCTGTCGGTCACGGTGAACTCGCCCGGAGGGGCTATGGATGGATGGGTGGCGAAATATTTGTTGGCATAGTCAAACGCCCAGTTGTCGCGGACCACATTGTAGGTGACGCGGCTCACATCGGGATAACCAACCTTTACGTCAGGGGTTATGCCTCCGCCGTCGCGGACCTCGCGTCCGGCGGCAGTATGGAACACCGAGGTGAGGCTGTCAGGGATTCTGGCCACGGTTCCGTCAGGGTTGCGGTGGGAGTAGTCAATGGCCTGGATAAGACGGCCTGAGGGGATGTAGTAACGCGCCACGGTCACTTTGAGCAGTCCCTCGTAGGGAATCTCGCGGGTTGTCTGCACGAGTCCCTTGCCGAACGAACGCTCGCCCAGAATCACGGCCCTGTCGAGGTCCTGGAGCGCTCCGGCGGTGATTTCCGAGGCCGAGGCGGTTCCGGCGTCCGTCAGGACCACCAGAGGCAGGTCGGGAGCCACGGGCTTCTGCGAAGTCTTGTAGACCTTTTCGTCAAGAACGCCCTTGCCGCGGGTGCGGAGCACCTCGGTTCCCTTAGGAAGGAAATAGCCGAGGATTCTGACGGCGCTCTCCAGATAACCGCCTCCGTTTTCGCGCAGGTCAAGGATAAGACCCTTGACATTGTCCTCCTTCACGAGGCGGTCAAGCGCGTCGAGCACCTCATCGGCCGATTTTTCGGAGAACTGCGAGAGCTGTATGTAGCCCAGATCGTCCTTGACCGTTCCGGAATAGGGCACGGACGGAATCTGGATTTTGTCACGGACAATTTCGACGGTGACTACGGAATCCTGCACAAACGGGCGTTTCACGGTCACTTTCACCGTGGAACCGCGCTGGCCCTTGAGCCGCGAGCTGACCTGGTCGGAGGTCATGCCCAAGGTTGTCACCGTGTCCACCATCATTATCAGATCGCCGGGACGGAGGCCGGCTGTGTCGGCGGGCGAACCCTGATGCGGCCCGGAGATGTAGACGTTGCCGTCGCGCTGCATGATGTATGACCCTATGCCGGCATATTCGCCGGTGTTGATGGCGCGGAAGTCTTCCTGAGCTTTGCGCGGCATATACTCCGTGTAGGGGTCCATGCGGTCAAGCATGGCGGCAATGGCCGTCTCCACGGCCTCGTCCATGTTGATGGTATCCACGTAGTTGCTCTGCAGCTCCTTGACAACGGAGCTGAATATCGAAAGGTTGGCGCTTATGTCCCTCTTGGGGCTGCGGGTCTCGGCCTGAGCCATCAATGCCACCGCCAGTATGGCTGTCACAGCGTAGAAAAGCTTCTTCATCCGGATGATTTATGTTGGGAAACGGGTTATTTTTTCTTGAAAACCGGTTATGGGTCATTTTTAGAGACCAAAGGTAGTCATTTATTATAACAATTCCATGCCCAAATATTTCAAATCGGGTCCATTTTTACATTTTATATCATTTTTTTGCCCGTAATGCTTGCATATCTCGGCGAAAGCGAGTAATTTTGCATCGCTAAACTTCCGGAGGGAAGGCGGCCGGTTTTCCGGTCCGAAAGCAAATGCTTCAGTAGCTCAGTTGGTTAGAGCACCTGACTGTTAATCAGGGGGTCGTTGGTTCAAGCCCATCCTGAAGCG
>CANQWS010000020.1 GCA_947627615.1 uncultured Muribaculaceae bacterium
GCTCGAACTGCGCGGCATGGTCGCGGCGGTCGGCGTGGTAGCGCGATGGTGTCTTTATCAGTGCGGTGCGTCTCATGGAGGCAAAGGTACGACGGCGGAGGCGGGGTCTGAGTGCGAAAAACTAAAAACGGGAGGATGGGAAAGATGGGAGGAATGGGATTAGCTGCCTTAGCTGTTTTAGCTGTTTTAGCTGCATTAGCTGCTCCAGTCCTACCGGTGCGATGAGTTTCCAAAATGTCAATGTACTCTCGCCATGATTGGGCACTTTGTTTGTGGCTGCACTTGGATTACGGAAGATTTGATGTATCTTTGCACATAATGACAAATTAAAATCGAAAATGGACGACCTGAAATTTTTCCGCAACAGGCGAACTATTCGCCGATATACTGACCGTGAGGTGACCGATAATGAACTCCGTGACATGCTTGAGGCTGCGTCGCAGGCCCCCACTACGGGCAACATGCAGCTCTACAGTGTGATTGTAACACGCAGCGACGAGGGAAAGCGGGATCTGGCTCCGGAACACTTCAATCAGCCGCAGACCACAAGCTGTAATGTGCTGCTGACATTCTGCGCCGATTTCAACCGATTTGTCCGTTGGTGTGAGGTGAGTGATGCCGAACCCGGTTATGACAATTTCCAGTCATTCGTCACCGCCGTGATCGACACCGTGATTTTCGCCCAACAGTTCTGCACCATCGCGGAGATGCGCGGTCTCGGTGTATGTTATCTTGGAACCACAACCTACACAGCTCCGCAGATTGCCGCGAAACTGGCATTGCCCGCAAGAGTGGTGCCGGTGATAACCCTTTCGGTAGGTTATCCAGACGGAGAGGCGCCGCTCAGTGACAGGATTCCCGTGAGCGCGATAATGCACTCCGAGACTTACCATGACTATTCCGACGAGGAAATCCGTCAGATATATTCCGAGAAAGAGGCGCGTGAGGACAGCCGGCAGTTTGTGGCCGAGAACGGCAAGAAATCACTGGCGCAGGTTTTCACCGATGTGCGGTACACCAAAGAGAACAATGAGGTTTTCTCACGCCTTTACCTTGACTTTATTGTCAATCAGAAGTTCGGCCTTCCGGAATAGCCATTGCCGGAAACTGTCAGCAAAAGCTGAAAACGAATAGACCGCTGCCGTGAAAATCAGGCAGAAAGCGGTGTAGACCAATAGCGAGCCTTGTTGCCATATTCCTATGGCAAGAGGGCGGATTGCGCCGCCCCAGACTATGGGATTCTTGTGGATGAGGTTGGCGGCGAAGGCACCGCGGGCCAACGCATTGATTTTAGCCGACGTCAGCTTCAGAGTGGTGAAGAAAACGAAAGCTGAAACAGACGACAGAATGACCCAGGGCGAGTTATAGGCGTAGACCCTGGCCGGTTCCATCCACACAGCCAGCAGAGCCGTAAGTCCCACTGACAAGACATAGCCGGAAGCTGACCATCTGCGGATTCTGTCTTCTGGCTGCGAGGTGCGGTCAAGAGTCACCCGGAGCCATCGACCCACAAGATACATCATGACGAGCTGGACCGGAGTGTAGCCCGACGGATTGAAGTTTCCGCCCCATAGCCATCCCGCCCAGATGTTGGCTGCCACGAACAATCCGAGCCACAGGGTGAAATTGCGGTAGGAGAGGGTGTCGGTGGCGGAGTTCAGCATCGGACTCAGAAGATAGAGAAGCATGTAGGCCGGCACATACCAGAGGTCGGTATGCGTGAAAACCATCCATGATTCAATCCAGCCGGTCAGAGAGCATCTGTCGGGGCAGACCAGAAACTTGCAGCTGTAGATGATGACCGCATAGAACATGCACATCAGCGTGAATTTCAGGAACCCGCTGATTCTTGCCCTTATACCGAAATAGCCGGATATGAGGGTGAAGCAGTTCACGCCGATTATGGTGATTGATTCCACAATTATCCGCCAGACGTCGGCCGCGGTAATGTCGCCGAATGCGCCAGGGGTGGGGAGTCCGACCGAGGCGCCGTCGAGATGCACCAGTATAACCGCCATCATCGAGAGGATGCGGAGCAGTTCAATGTTGGACTGACGTGGAGCTGTTGCCATCAGAATGATTTTACGGCCAGAAACAGATTTGACATGCCGGATGCGGGAATCTCGCGTCCGAAGCTCAGGCTGAAGGCTTTCTGCCTGTCATCGCCGCTGTCGGTTATCCAGATCGGCGATGTCAGGCCGAGTTCCCGGGCCGACGGTGCGATTTCTCTGAGTTCGGCGGCCGAGGGCATCCGCGTGCCACGCGGAACAATAAAGCAGTTGGACTCATACCAGAGTCTGGACTGCGGACCCATGCGGTCGTAGTCTTCCTCGTCGATTCTGCGCAGCCAGGGCATTGGCTGACTCACTTTGACGAGTATCAGTCCGTGGGAACCTGAGGAATCGATGTGGCATACACGTCCGCCGTTCATCACGTCTCCTATTCTGATTGTGCCGCTGCTGCGTCCGGAGGCTTTCAGGGATTTGATTTCGTCACGTAGCTTCGCGTTCTCAAGTTTCAGCTGCTCGATGATTTCGGCGGAAGCGCCGTCGGCCGGACGCATGAGTGTTTTCACACGGCGAAGCGCCTCAAGAACCTGCTTGGCATCGGGATACCGGTCGGCAGGATTTTTCTCAAGGCATTTCATGATCACTTCCTCCAGCTCGTCAGGATAGTCCTTCCCGTATTTTTTGCCGGGAAAGACGCTCTCGAAAGCCGCCCGACGCAGCGGTTCTATCGGCGCCGGTTTCTCATGGAGCTGACGGTCATATATCCGGCTTATGTCGGCCATGCCGCCTCCGGTCTCCATTACAAACGGTACGCGTCCGGCAAGCACCTCATAAAGCAGTATGCCGAGACTGTAGACATCGGATGCCGCAGTGATTTCCTTTCCGTCAAGCTTCTCGGGCGAAGAATATTCGTAGGCGCCGTCGCCGCGCGACGAGCTCTTGACGCAATGTTCCTTCTGGATGGCGAGGCCGAAATCCAGCAGTATGAAGTTGCCGTCATAGTTGCGCCTCATTATGTTGTTGGAATGGAGGTCATTGTGGTTCACGCAGTAGCGGGCCTTCAGCTCCCGTTCCTTTTCAGGAGTGATTATGAATTTGCTACCGTCTTCGGGGTCCATTTCCAGATTGTCGGTATCCGGGTCCATCAGGAATTTGTAAAGGTCGGCATGGCAGTAACCCACGGCCCCGGCAATGCCCTCGGCAAACCGCCAGAACTCATCGATGTTTATGAACTTCTGCTCCCGCAGATACTCGTTGAGGGTCTGTCCGTCAATGTAGTCCATCTCCACTATGGCATGGCTGTTGATCAGGCGCGGCTGATAGATGTGGACTATATTGGGATGGCAGCCGTTGCCTATCTGCAGCAAAAGCTTGCATTCGTTAAGGAAACTCTGATAGGCCTTGTCCGATTCGTTGTCGACCATTTCATTTGAAATCTTTATGGCGCGGACATATCCGAGCTTGCGGTGACGGACCTTATAGACAGCGGCAAAACTTCCGCGGCCTATGAGCATGAGTTTCTTGTATTCTGTTGTAAAAGGCATATCTCTTGTTCCGGCGTTCAGTCTGTAATTTCATTATAGATGAGAATCACGTTCTTGCCCAGCTCTATCATGTAGCCGTCGGCCAGCGGGTGTCTGAGCATTGTGTCCATGACCTCATGCTCTTCGCCGTCGTAGATCAGTTTGCTGCAGGAGCCTCCCATGGGGCGGCATCCCCATTTCAGGGCCTTGAAGTAAAAGCGGCCGTTGCCGGCGATTATGTCCGCGTGGGCGGAGCTTACGTGATTGTTGCACTCCTGTATGGCCGGGTCCCTGTCATTGTCGCGGACCACGATGTCGTTGGGCCGGTAGGCTCCCGGCTTGTTGGCCATCTGTCCGCGGCCTATGTGATAGACCTTCTTGCGGTCCGAGTCCAGTTCGTAGATTTCGCTGGCGAGAGAACCGGTGCCTGTGACCACGCTTATGGTGGCCCTGACACGATCGGCCCTCTTCGGCGCTGACAGGAAAGAGTAGTAGAGCACGTCGTTGACAATCCTGCGCGCGTTATCGGGCAGCTCGTCTTTTGTCACCATTCTTATGTCAAGGACTTTGGAGCCTATGTTATCAAGCATGGCATTGTCAAGGCGGAGCCGCAGCTGCTCCTTCATGGTTTCATCGGCCCATGCGTAGTCCTTGACGTTGTAATCCGGCCTGTCCACTATGACATATATGAACAGGGAACGCAATGACTGTGAGTCAGTGCCCGTGGCCTCCTTGAATTCCTCCAGAATGTAGCCAATGGCCTGGTCGCGGTTGTCAATAGCGTTGTTGAATATCTGGCCCGGCTCTTTGGCGTTTCTCTTGGGTTTTTCTTCGGATGCAGGGACATTCCGGCCGGAAGAAGGAGTCTCCGGAGTCTCATCGGCGTCCGGTGATACGGTTCCGTTGATTTTATCGGTCAGATTGCCTATCGCTTTGCCTATTTTTTTTAAGAATGCCATAACTGTCTATAGGTTGTGATGGTTAAAAGCGCTTCAATACAAGTCATATCCGGCGCCGTTGAGTGTGGGGATTATGGTTGACGACATGGTGCGCAGGGCGCCGCCGGAAGTGATTGTCTCCGCACGTTCAATGCGCAGCGCAACGGCTATCGGAGCGTTCAGTTTGTTGCTCCACATAAAGCAGGTGTACCATGCGTCATTGTTGTTTCTTCGTCTGCGGTCCTGCCGTTCGGGAGTACCGGTCTTTCCTCCGATGCTTTTCGAGTCACCGGGCTGCAGGTTCAGGTTGCCGTGACGGGCGCTCTCGGCCTGCATGAAACTCTTCAGTATTCCGGCTTCCTGCGGGCCTATCACCTCGATCTGTCTGGGGTAGGGCATCTTTTCATTACCGATGCGGTTCACGTAGCGGGTAGGCGCGAGTTTACCCTCGTTGGCTACAATCGAGGCCACACGGGCCATCATCAGCGGGGTTGCCCGCAGAGCGCCCTGACCCCAGGCAAGCGCCATAGAGGCGTTGCGCCAGTGGCGGTTGGTGGATTTGGGCCGGAAATCCGGTGCGGTTATCCTTGCATACCATCCGAGGCCGTTGGTGGAGATTTCCGACAGGACGCTCCGGAACGGCACGGAATTGTTGAGCTCGTCAACATTGAAGAAGTAGGATGTGACATTGCGGGTTTCCTTGCCGTCGTAATGCAGACGGGCGCCTACGGCTTCATAGATGTCGCCGAGCTGACTGTAAAGGTTCTTGTCGTTGAGCAGATTGATGAAGTAATTGTTGGAAGAGTAGACAATGGCCTTGCGCATGTCAACCGGGCTCAACGGTTCCTTGGCGCCCTCGATGCCCTCCTGGGCGGAGAAGGTGTAGACGATGTCGGCCGCCTCCGGTCCGAATTTTTTCAGGGCGGCCATCGAGGTCATCACTTTCGCTGTGGAGCCGGGAGGCGTCTGGAATGTCATACCGAGGTCACGTTCGGTGATTGGTCTGTGGCCGGGCATTGTCTCGAACATGGCGTCGCCGAATTTGCCACGCTCGTTGAGCATCACTATTGAATCCTGTTCGGGCAGGGGATAGTTGGCCGAGGCCAGAAGGTCGCCGGTTGCGGCATTGAGCACCACTGCCGAGGCCCGCAGATTGCGGTTGTTACGGAATTCCGAGGTCGGGAAATGGTTTGCCATGGCGTCCTGAAGCATTTTCTGCAGCGTGGCGTCGACGGTAAGGTACATGTCGCGTTCGTTTCTCCGCGAATTGAATTCGGCGATGAGGGGATTGTTGTAAAGTCCGAATTCAAGGAACGGCACTATGTTGGTATAGTCCCTCCTGAGCAGTTTCTGAGTCTTTTCCGATTTCGGGACGAAACGGTTTTCCCGGAATTTGTTCGTGCGCAGTTCAACGCGTTCGGTGGGAATGTCCAGACCGCGCAGTTTTCCGGCATATCTTTCCTCGGCCATGAATCCTATGGGGTCATCGTCCATGTATCCGAGTACTTTGCGGGTTCCGGCATCGCCGAGCATGAAAAGCATGTGATCGCCCATGGTATAGTATCGGGCTTTGCGCCGGTGCGCTTCCTTTTTCAGCTTGCCGGCATCGAATCCCAGCCGGCTCATGGACGGGATTGCGCTTGTCAGTGAGTCAGGCGAGCTTGTAGCAAGCAGCAGACCGTTGACGTCGTAGATGTTTCCGGCATGGAGGCGGTTGAGCACCATGCGTATGCGGGGATTATAGACTATGTCGCGTGCGCCTCTCGTATTGGTTATGTAGGCGGGCCTTATCACGGTTTCGTCCTTGTTGATGAGCTGATAGTTGGCCAGCACGCCCAATATGACCATGCCGCCTATCATGAACAGAAGCACGCTCGCCGACACTGCGCCCGCGAACGTGGACGCATATTTTTTCTGGCTCTCCGTAGCTCTGATGCGGGATGCGGCAAGAACTATACCGAAGGCCCCCATGGTGGTTATGAGGCTTGTGCGGCTATAGCTCAGGAACGGGACAGTCACTCCGGTAAGCGGAACAATGCCCAGCGAGCCGAGAACAATGAACAGAAACTGGACTCCGGTCAGGAGCGCGATTCCCATCACAAGATACATGGTGAACGGCTGTCCGGCCCTTCTGCCGATGAGCAGGGACCTGTGGACGAGCAGCACGAAACAGAGAATTATGAGCAGGAGACCGATGAAACCCGTCATTTCACCTATGGAGGTGAAAACCATGTCGGTGTGGAAAGCCGGGACCACGGAGGGGCTGCCGTTGCCGAGTCCCATGCCTGTGGCTCCGCCTGAAGCCGCGCTCCAGATGCCTTGCGCCACCTGATCGCCGCCGGGGACATGGTTGTCCCACTGTCCGCCCCATGACATCTCCGTGCGGTTTGTGAGGCGGGCTGCCTCTGATTCGGCTCCCATGAGGCCGAGAATTGGACCTCCAAGGGCGAAGACCACGATGAGAAGGTTCACTATCAGCGCGCTTTCATAAATCTGCCGTGAGCGGAACCATCCGTAGGCCAGCCATGCGGCAAACCACAGCACGGCGGCTGTTATGAGCATGAACGGAGTGTTGTTGATGGCGCGGGCAATAAGCATCAGGGCTATGAACGAGAGCAGTCCCAGCAATAGCTGGGCGAAGTCACGCCGGGCCATGGAATACAGGAATATGAACGTTATAAGCACCACGAGAGCCGGACCCATGTCGCTGAGAACCAACAGGTACATCATCATCAGTCCCAACATGACAATGACGGCCACGCTGATGGTGCCCAACTGCCTTCGGGCCGATAACGGCGTCAGTTTCGCCGAGAAAGCCTGCAAAAGAAGGGCATTCTCGGCAAAGAAGGCTGATACGAATATGAGAATCAGATATTTGCACAGTTCACTCGGCTGAAAGCCTCCGAGGTTAACCCTCGCATCGCTTCCTTCGGGTCCTGTTCCGAACATTCCGAGAAGCATAATCAGCCCCACTGCCGCAAGAAGATAGGAAAATCCGGACGAGAAGCTGAAGGCCGAGCTGCGTTCGAGCGAGCGGGATCTGTTTTTGCTGTGGAAAATACCTGACAGCGGGTCAAATGGAATGATGCCTGCCTGAAGCCGGCTCTTGCCGAGGAAAAATTTGCCCGGATTGACGCATGAGACAAGCGCCATAACAACGAGTCCCACTCCGAGAGCGTTGGCCATGGCCGTGCCGTAGGACTTGTCGCCGAGCGGGCTCGACATGGCGAACATGGAGACTATGCCTATGCCGGTGAGCATCATTATTATGCCTGCGGTCATGTAGTCCGACCGTGTGCCGAGTCTGCGGTCACGGACAATCATGAATATGAAGAACGCAAGCCATCCAATGAGGTAGATTGCGGCGGCTCTGGTCATGTCGTTACGGAAATCGGCCGGGGCGCTTACAGTTATGGCCCGGTCATTCTTCAGCGCCTGATAGGTGTAGGAGTCAAGCGGAGTGAGAACGTGTTCCTGCTGGCGGAATGTCAGCGTTATACCGTCGGCGGGCATCTGTCCGGTGGCTGTTGTGCCTTTTTCCCGTCCGTACTGATAACCCTCTTTTATGGGAAGCACACTGTAGCTCTTGCCGGGCTCAACGTGGAAGCGGACTTGTCCGGAGGTATCCGTTGTCGCAAATCCGAGCGTCTCGGAAACGAGTTTGGTGTCCTTGTCATGATTTTTGGAGCTGTTTTTTTCTCCTACGGAATCCATGCGGTGCTCACGCAGACGAACTGTGATTCCTGACAGCGGCGCATCCGGAATCTGCTTCCCGTTGCTGATTTTCACGGTGATTGTGGCGCTTCCGTTGCCGAAATCTGAACCCGGGGAGCTGTTGGCGGCCTTGTGCCATTCCGAATCCATGCCGAGCAGGTCATAGTCATTCCTTACGCGGTTACGGAATTCTTCTCCGCCTTCCGACATGGCTTTTGCCGCCGGAATCTTGAAAACCGGTCTGTTGAGCTGGCCCAGATTCTCTATGGAACCGTTGGCCTTTATCCGGGTTACGATCCATCCGGCGGCCAGAGAGGCGTCCTGGGCGTCGGTCATGTAGCCGGCGCCGAGAAGAAGTTGCTTAAGGCTGTCGGGATTCGTTTTAGGGCCGAGGACAAGTGAGTGTCCCCCGGCCATCAGCTTCTGCTGGTCCCGGAACATGGGACTGAAATTGTCGGTAGTGGCAATCATGCCGAGAACGAACATCGCGGCACACAGCAGATATGTTATATAAGGATTGGTCTGTTTCATCAGCGGTAATCAGATGCTACTGGGTTGTTCAGGTCTTTCGGTACGGTTTTGTTCGTTGCCCTGCGGCCCGGGATTTTCAATCTGTTCTCGGACCTGGCGGTTGATGGTGTCGGCCGTCTGCTCTCCCAGCCTGTGCGGGTCGGCGAACGTACTGTCCGGCTCGTTTTCTATATCTACGACAACATCCTGATTCTCCTGCAAAGCCTCTTTGGATTCCTCGGCCATCTGCAAGGTGGTTTGCCGTCCGATGAAATAGCCAACGGTTCCTCCGACAATGAAAGACAGGGCTATGGCTATTATCATGTAATTGAATCGCCTGAAGTTGAATGATTTTCCTTTGGCTGTGGCCAGGGGCTTGTCATAGACGTGCTTCATGTTGCTGTTCCCGTCGTCGGCAATGAGGTCGTCGTCATTGTCGATTGTCCGGAACTCCGATTCGGAATCAAGGCTGATGCTGTTGCCCGGAGCCGATGTGGATATTTGCTGGGGTATATCAATGTTTGCTATCACTACGGTGATGTTGTCCTTGCCCCCGGCTTCCTTGGCCAGATCTATGAGTGTCGAAGCCTCGTTCTCAACGGTCATCTTGCGGGATAGGACCTCGGCGATTTCGGCGGAATAGAGCATGTCGCTGAGACCGTCGGAGCAGAACAGGAACTGCGTGGACGAGAATATGGGGAATATGCCCGCATCGAGAAAATTTCTGTCGTCAGGCTCATGAAATTCCTCGCCGAGCGACCGTTCGATGATGTTGCGCTGCGGATGGGTCATGGCTTCTTCTTCAGTGAGCAGCCCCATTTCCTCGCGATAACCGACAAGCGAATGGTCATGGCTAAGTTTTTTCAGTCCTTCCTGAGGGGTGAACTGATACAGGCGCGAATCGCCCACGTGGACCATGTAGAGACGGCGCTCCTTCAGGGAGATTATTGCCGATGACAGCACGCATCCCATGTGGGAGCGGCTCGCATCGGCTTTCTTATGCTCCACTATGCTGTTGTTGGCGGCTGTGACAGCTCTTTTCAGGAGCTCAAGGCAGTCCTCGCCCTGATGCGAACTGACAATGCCGGTTATTTCATCGCGGGCTATTTCTGCGGCCACCTCGCCGCCTTCGTATCCGCCAATTCCGTCAATGGCGGCAAGCAGCAGATACGAGCCGTCCCATATCCGGCAGGCTATATAATTGTCCTCGTTGTTCTTGCGGACGTTACCTATGTCGGTAGCTCCGAAGAAACTCGCTGATACTTCTTTCTGGCTCATCGCGGCAGGTGTTTAAAGTGATTGACACAGAGATAGATTACGAGCAGTACAAGACTTGCTATGAAAATATAGTTCCACATGAGATGGTGAGTTTTTTCATTAATCGGTTGCCGTGAATTTTATCTGGACCTCGTCATCAAGGATTATTGTGGATTTCCGTGGAAGCATGACCCACGATGACGGATTGCATTCCATGGTACGCATGTTGAGTGTCGTGGGGCCTATGACGCATATCTGGAATGTTCCTGCCGACGGATTGCGCCGGATTTTGACGTGCGGTGAAAGAATGCGGTCGCTGTTGACACGTATGACCTCCACGCCGTCGCTTCCGCGCATGGCGCTGCGGCCGGAGATGTGGACCTCGTCGGCGGTGACGGCCATTGTGTGTATCACCGAGTTGTCGTTTCCGTCAAGAAACTCTCCGTCCTGGGCCTCCAGAATGGCATGGTATGGGGCGGGCTGCATTGACGCTGTCCTCACGCCCGGCCCTCCGGCTGTCTCCGGCTTGTTTTTGAATCCGTTTCCTGTCTGAGAAGGGCGCGGACCGGCCGGCTTGCTGTCGTCAAGCGTCAGCTTAAGTTTCACACGGTCTTTTTCAATCAGATAGAGCTTGTTGAGAATCTCGGGATTTATGCAGTTCCTTATGGCCCGCAGGGAGTTGACACCCTGAACTGTGGTGACGACCCTTCCGGTGCCTCTGGATGATTCCTTATTTCCTTCCGAGGGCGGGAAAAGCGTTGACTGAATCTGTATCACGATTCCGTTTTGCATATCGTCCTCGCTGACGCCGTCAATCTCGGCATCCTCCGGAATTTCCACGAGCTGGAACTGCCAGTACTGCGAGTGAGGACTGTAGCCGGGGTATCTGTTTTTTGTGCGTTTTTTAATCTCGTCCACGAGCATCTTCTCGGCGCCTTGGGCCATGAACGGGAAACTGTCCGATATCTCGCTGTAGTTGGCTGCTTTCAGGTAAATGGTGAAAGAGGTGTGATATAGGAAGTTATGGTCAGTGGTGAGCTTTTCTATGGTGGAAATGAAGTGCCTGAACAGAGTGTTGAGAATTTCATTGACGGTCACTTCCTCCGGGTTGATTCCCTGAGGCCGGCCTGCTTCAGCAGCTAATCCCGAAGTGTTGTTGTCTTCCGGCTCAGGCGAGAGGAAATCCCTTATTCTTCCGAAAAATGACATAGAGTATGTGTTGGCTTATTGATGTATGTTATCCGCAAAAATACAAAAAAAATTCGTAATTTTGGACCATCATATAAAATTGCAATGATTTCCCATGAAAAAAATCTTCCTTTTCACGCTGGCTGTGGCAGTAAGCGTAATTGCCATGGCGTCAGCACCTCAGAAACCGGCAACCATAGTTGCTGCAAGTTACAATCTCCGTCAGGCAAACCACTCCGATTCCGTGGCCGGCAACGGCTGGGGGCGTCGTCTGCCAGTGCTTGCTGACCTTATCCGTTTCCACGGATTTGAAATCTTCGGAACGCAGGAAGGATTCAAGCCTCAGCTTGAGGGACTCAAAGCCCTGTTGCCCGGATATGAATACACCGGAAAAGGGCGTGATGACGGAAAAGATGCCGGCGAACATTCGGCTATATTCTACCGCACCGATCTGTTCGAACTGCTTGACAGCGGCGATTTCTGGATGTCGGAGACTCCGGAAGTTCCCGGTAAGGGATGGGATGCGGTACTGCCGCGAATCTGCTCCTGGGGAAAATTCCTGCACTATCCTTCAGGCCGTGTGTTTGTGTTCATGAGCCTTCACATGGACCATGTGGGCAAACAGGCCCGCATTGAGAGCGCGAAACTCGTGAAGGAAAAAATCAAGGAGATAGCGGGAGACGAACCGGCAATTGTGACTGGCGATTTCAATGTCGACCAGACACACCAGTCCTACCGCACCATGACCGGCAACGGAGACATGCTCGATTCATACGAGGTGGCCGCGATACGTTTTGCGCCCAACGGCACATTCAACTCCTACCAGACTGACAATTACACCGAATCGCGTATTGACCATGTCTTTATCACCCCCAATATAAAGGTTGAGAAATACGGCGTGCTTACAGACACTTACCGCACTGACGACGGAGAGGCGAGCGATGTTTCTCTCAATGCGGCTCCGAGCGAGATTTCAGCGAAGAAATACACTGCAAGAACACCGTCGGACCATTTCCCCGTGATGGTTGTTCTGGAACTGCCGAAGCCGGAAGGTTTCACCTCTCTGAAATCAGTATTCGATGAAATAAAGGAAATTCCCGGAATGGATTATCTTGACAGCAAGGAACTGAAAAAGAGCGGATTGGTTGACAAACAGGTTGCAGAGGCCGTATTCCATGCCAATGCCGAACCGAGGGGACAGCTGCTTGAAATCGTTTCACGCATTCCCGATTCGCTTGTTGAACGCGAGGAAGAGGATGATACACACCGCATCTGCCGCCGTTATTTCAATCCCCTGACTCCTGATTCAAGCGTAGGCGAAGCCCTGTTTTTCGTTGTGGGACATGGCGGAAATGACACAGTTGTGCTTTATTCACCCAAAATAAAGGCTTCAGACCTTGAACGATTCTTTATTAATTAGAGATAATTACCCCAGCTGGTAAAAATAAATCCGGGCTCCTTGTCAGTGACATGGGGCCCGGATTGAATTATCAGTCTATAATAGTGCAGGAATCAATATTTGCCTTTGAGCACGTTGATGGCTGCTTCATAGTCAGGTTCTTCGGTGATTTCATTGACGAGTTCGCGGTAAATGACCTCACCATCGGGATTGATCACTACGACGGCACGTGTCAGAAGTCCGGCAAGAGGACCGTCGACGAGCATCACTCCATATTTCTCTCCGAACTGGGGCGAGCGGAAAGCCGATGCTGGAATCACGTTCTTGAGACCTTCGATGGTGCAGAAACGTCCCATTGCGAAAGGCAGGTCCTCGGACACGCATACAACTTTGGTGTCTTTCAGGCGGCCGGCCTCTTCATTGAATTTACGCACGCTGCGGGCGCATACATCGGTATCGAGACTCGGGAAAATATTCAGTACTACATACTGGCCTTTGAAATCCTCGCTCTTGACCGGCTGAAGACCTAATCCGGTGAGGTTGAACGCGGGAGCTTTTGACCCTACGGCGGGAAGTGAGCCATAAGTATGGCAGGGTTGTTCTTTGAAATTTACAGTTTCCATAGATGTTGCTATTGAGTTATTGTTATGTTCGGTATTGTCTTGGGTATTTTTGTTCACGGATACACTTGTCGACGGTATGAGGGCCATCTTTTGTATAACATCGGAAGCGAGGTCATTGTTGTAACCCACAATCACATTCCTGACAATTCCGTCGGCGTCGGCTATGATCACGGCCGGCAGGGAGGCGGCTCCGCAGTCACGGGCCAGAGGACTGGCGCCCATCAGCAGATGCTCTCCGGGCCTGATTTCAGGAACGGTCTCTTCAATCATTTCAACATGCTTGTCAACAAAAGCCATGATGAAATCGGCGTTGAAGGGGAGTGCGTCAATTGCGGAACGGAGCGACGCTATCATTTCAGGCGTGAAACCATGGGAGGCGTCAAGCAGCGCCACTACCGTCGGGACCGCGAATGAATCGGCTGTGCGGCGCATGTAGCGCTCGCCGGTGGTGGTAAGCAATGCGAATCCGGGCAACCGGCTCCCCGGTAGATTTTCTATTCTGAAATTGCTCTCGCGGAAATTCTCGAATACGTCAGGATACCGTTTCATCAGCGATTCCTCTGTGATGGGAACGCATTTCGCCGACAGCCGTGTGTCGCTGTATCTTACGGTCACAGTCTGTTCGCTGACCGCGCCGGGATTGTTCTCAAGAAATGCCGCCACGGGCATCAGGTCAGTTTTGTTGAAGACGTAGGTAGCCTCCATGGCAACGGTGCCTTTAAGTCTCATCACGGCTTCAAGGGTAATCCGCCGCTGGCCGTCAATCAGTGTGTCAGGGTGAGCGGTTATCTGATAGCCGTCGGTCGCCGACATGTGCCGCAGTTCTTCGGCGAGAGTTGCGGGCAGCAGATTAGCGAACTGGGCTGTGCGTTGTACGCCCGAAAATCCCTTGCGTCCTTTGGCCGGAGCGATGAAAGGCATGGGGTCCCATTTCAGGTGATATTCCTGAAGCCGCTCGCCAGCATAGCGGTAATGGTTTCCGTCATAGTAGGCGGCGAATCCGCTGACAGGATCTTCGCGTGAAGTCATGGTCCAGTCAATCAGATAGCTGCAGGAGAGCAGAGTGTCGGCCTTATCGGAAATCTGTGTGAGATCAATGTCGTAGACAACGTCATCGTTCAGCTGAGGCATCGTCACGGAGAATGAAGCCTTGGACTGGTAGCACTCTATGTTTTCAAGAGCGGATATGATGTCGGCTACAGCCACATTGCCGGCTGTTTTCGCGGCTGATAATTCGTTGGCGGGGCTTAGGGCCATCAGGCAGGCCAATAGCATTGCATTGCGTTGCATGATTGTGGTTTTTGGTGATGAATCTGAAGTTTCAACATTCATGTTCAAATATTTGTTCGCTGCGTTTAACTATGCTTTTCAGCCTGTATTGCACGGCAAAATTATGTATTCTTGTGGAAAAGGCAGATTTGTCCGTACGGTTTTTAATAAATTTTGTCTTTTTTGTACCTTGGAGTGGTTAAAATGGGATATTCAGTCATAAAATTTAAGGTTCGTGTTAAATTCTTTGAACAAATCCGGAATGACTGTGTTAACTTAAGAAAACATTCAATCACTTTCTTTTAACCTAAAATTACAAATCGATGAAAAAGTTATTAGCAATCGCTTTAGTAGCATTAGTATCTCTTGGAGTTTCTGCCCAGAATAAATTCTATGTAGGCGGCGAGGCCGGCTTTGTTCATGATGGCGAAGACAACACCAACGAACTCTCGCTTCTGCCTGAAATCGGCTACAATCTGACCGACAATCTGGCTGTGGGAACAGTCATAGGCTGGCAATACAAGCACTTCAACGGCGAGGGCATCTCCACCAATCTTTTCCGTTTCAACCCCTATCTCCGTTACACTTATTTCAAAACTTCCAACAATCTTGTCAATCTTTTCATTGACGGTGCCGTTGGTGTAGGTCTTGGCTGGACCAGTACGGACGATGACGATTCGGACACTGCCGTAGTATGGGAAATAGGTCTGAAACCGGGCGTTGCCATTAACCTTACCGACAGGTTCTCACTCGTGGCCCACATAGGAATGCTCGGCTACAGGGGAGTGAACGACGCAGCCAAGCCCGCATATCATTCCAAAGGCGGTCTTGACCTCAGCGGAAATAATCTTAGCTTCGGATTCTACTATCACTTCTGATAGATAATCACATAATTACCAAACCTGAGTATCATGGGGCCGTGAGCTTTTGCCACGGCCTTTGATGTGTCCGAGCAACCTTTATGTCATGCGGATTGTTGTAACATCGAAAAAACAACCCGCTATGAAAAAGTTTCTTTTAATTCTGTTATTATTGGTGGCCTGTGCGGGCACTTCTTCGGCTTTCCCTTTTGACAAATATACCCTTGACCGCAAGGACCTGCCGGAAGCCGCGCGCGAAATGCTCGACAAATATTTCCCCAAGGCCAAAATCGGTATGATAAAGGTTGACCGTCATTTTCTGAAAAAGACGGATTATGACGTGCGAATGGTCAACGGCACCACTATCGAATTCAAGAATTTAGGCAAATGGTCGTCGGTTGACTGCAAGAACCGCGAGGTGCCCGAAGAGCTTATCCCGGGCGCAATCAAGAGGTATGTCAAGAAAAATTTCAGCGAACTGAAGATTAATATGATCAAGAAAAAATCGTCGGGCTACGAAATCAGACTGTCCGATGACGTTGAACTGAAATTTGACCTTCTCGGCACGTTCAAAGGCGCGGTGATTGACAACTAAGAGCCGGTTCGACAACAAAAACCGGCTCTTAGTTTACGGATATGTCTTTTATTCTCATTCTATTGTGATAAGAACATATTTCTGAGTGCCGAGGCCGAGGCTTTCGGCATAGTCAAGCGCATGGATTCCGTTGCGGTCGGCCATTCTCTTTTCGAGATGTACTTTACCGTGGTCGGTGGAATTGCGCACGGCATCAACGCAAGCACGGTCAAGGGCAACCGGGTCGAGGGAAGCGAATATGCCTATGTCCGACATCTGTACCGGAGCCGGTTTTGCGACACAGTCACAATCCACGGAGAGATTGTTGGCCACGTTGATGTAGAGGATATTTTCGCCGGCATGGTCTACGACCGCTTCGGCAGCTTCGGTCATGGTCTCCAGAAAGACATCCTGCGTGGCGGCATGGTCCCAGAGGGTCTTCACATCGGTTGTCACTCCGCCGGAATGTACCCATGCTTTGCCGGCGCTTGACTGGACGCCTATGCCCATGTTCTTGATGGCGCCGCCGAATCCGGCCATGGGATGACCCTTGAAGTGTGACAGGATTATGGCGAAATCGTAGTCAAGCCAGTCCTTGCCGATGAGAGCGTAGTTGATGTGGCGTCCTTTCTTCACCGGAATCGCAGTCTCTCCGTTCTCGTCAAGCAGGTCGAAGGGTGCTATTTGAGTGAACCCGTGTTCGCGGGCCAGTTCAAGATGGTCCTTGTTGTCCAGTCTGGCACCGGCGTAGGCGGTGTTGCACTCCACTATGGTAGCGTCAAGACCGTTTACCAGCGGACGGATCAGGGCGGGGGAGAGGTGGTTGGGATTGCCCTTTTCGCCGGTGGAAATCTTCACGCAGACTTTACCTTTGGCCTTGCGGTCAAGTGCGTTGTAGATCTTGATGAGATTCTCGGGCGTGATTTCCTTTATGAAATAGACTGTGGCCACGGAGTCCGAAGTAGTGGGGGCCACCTGCTGGGCTTTTACTCCTACGGCATTGAAGCTCAGTGTCAGTAATGCGATGGCAGTCAGTCTGAGAAACGTTTTCGCTTTCATGATTAATCGGTCTAAATAGGTGACGGATTATTCCTCTACGGCAACGGCTTCGGCTTCCTCTACCTGAGCGGGTTCGGTTATGTTCGGACGTTCAAGGCCGAGATTCTTCTTGCGGTCAACCACCTTGAGGACCAGACCCAGCACAAGGGCTGCAACACCGAGGCTCGCGAGCATTATGAGCGGTGCGGTGTAGTTGTAGCTCACGGCAGCTTCCTCGGCTGTCATGGTGCCGTTGGCCACGCCCTGGGCAATGTCGGGGTTGGTGTTGTCAAGGACCTTACCGATGAGAAGGGGGAACAGCCAGAGACCTATGTTCTGAATCCAGAAGATAAGCGCGTAGGCCGAACCGATGATTTTTGAGTCAACAAGCTTGGGAACACTGGGCCAGAGTGAGGCGGGAACCAGAGAGAAGGAAGCGCCGAGCACGAGAATGGTGATGTAGGCTATGGTTATGGACAGAGCCGGAGTGGATTTGAACTGCGGGAGAATGAAGGCGAATGTCAGGTGGCAGAGGATGAGAAGCAGCGAACCAAAAACAAGCATGGATGCCGCTTTGCCCTTGTAATCCACATAGTGGCCGAGAATGGGGGTGATACCCACGGCGAGCAGGGGGAACACGGCGAACATGGCTGCTGCCGACTGGCATTTGTAGCCCATGTAGCAGTAAACCACGAGAGCCACTATGGCCACGGCCATGAACAGATATTTGAGACCCTTGTTTTTCTGGAAGTTGCTTGCGAATGCGGCTGCGGCAACGATGAGCATTATCACGTACTGGATGATGGTGGCGGTGTTGCTTGCCCAGAATTCGCTGTCGGGGGTGGTGAACGCGATGTTGCACTGAAGCATGTTCACGGCATACTTCTGGAACGGGAATATGGCGGAGTAGTAGAGCACGCAAAGGAGTGCCACAAGCCAGAAACCGCTGCTTGAAAGAATCTTGCCGAGGTCGCGGATACGGAAGGGATCGTCCTTTTCCTCTTCGGCGCCCGTCTGCTTGTCAAGCTTGCGGTCCATGAAGAAGTAAACGATGAACATGATGAGGGCAATCAGAAGGAGTATCACGCCGAATGCCACTGAACGGGATACGCTGATGTCTCCGCCGAGGTTGGCGAACAGGGGCGAGAATATCATACACGTGGCGACACCAAGACGGGCAAGAGCCATTTCCGAACCCATGGCAAGAGCCATTTCGCGGCCCTTGAACCACTTGACAATACCGCGGCTCACCGTGATTCCGGCCATCTCCACGCCGCAGCCGAATATCATGAAGCCTATGGCAGAGAATTTGGCTGAAGCGGGCATGCCTTCATAGAAGGGCGACACGCCGAGCTGGTCGAACACCGGAATATAGTTGAGGTGATTTGTGAACCACTGGTAGAGCGGGTTGGCGGGGTTGCAGAAGTCATCGGTGAGGGCATACCAGTTGATGGTAGCGCCGACGAGCATCACCGCTCCCGAGAGAAGGGCGGTGAATCTGACGCCCATTTTGTCAAGAATGATACCTGCGAATATCAGGAAGAAGATGAATACGTTGAGGAAAGTCTCCGAGCCCTGCATGGTGCCGAAAGCCAGAGAATCCCATCCGCGGGTTTCCTGAAGAAGATTCTTGATAGGCGAGAGTATATCCATGAAGATATACGAACAGAACATGGCCAGAGCAAGGAGAGCAAGGGCGGTCCAACGGGCCCACGCCTTGTCATTCAATGCCATCGCTTTTGTTGTAGACATGATAATGAAGGTTGTATTTAGAGTTTATATTTATGAATTATGCCACAAAATTACGCATTTTCTGGCTATAAATGTCATAAATTGCTAATTTTGCATGTCAGTTTTTTAGCTTTTAAAAGATTCCCGTACCAATTTAATAGATTTATGCCGAACCGTCAGCCTTTTACACTCGACAGAATTGCACGTCTTCTGATTACTCTTGCCATTATTTTCTGTGCCTTGTGGCTCGTCAATATCCTCAAAGGGGTTCTTCTCCCGTTTCTCGTAGCTTTCCTCGTGGCCTATCTTTTCGAGCCGTTTGTACAGCATAACCGTCGGCTTCTCAAACTCAAGGGGAGGGTGCCCGCAGTGTTCATCACGTTGTTCGAGGCTCTTTTTCTCTTCGGTCTGGTAATCTACTTCATAACCCCTATGATTGTGGCCGAGATGGAGCAGATGGGGGTGATACTGAAGAGTTACGCGTCATCGAAAATGACGGTCAGTTTCCTGCCTGTAGAGTTGCAGCATACTTTGCGTCAGAGCATTGACTATGATAAAATCAACAGTCTGCTTTCGCAGCAGGACTGGATGAAGATAATCTCGGATGCGCTTAAGGCTACATGGGAGGTTATTTCCGGCGGATGGGAAGTTGTGCTCGGTATAGTGAGCTGGCTTATAGTTGTGCTTTACGTGGTGTTCATCATGGTTGACTACGAAAAGCTCGGAAACGGTTTCAAGTCAATGATTCCCAAGAAAATGCTTCCCGTGACTTCTAAAATATCCAGGGATATAGAGACCAATATGAACCGCTATTTCAGAGGTCAGGCCCTGATAGCGCTCATAGTTGGAATCCTGTTCTCGATAGGTTTCTCGATTGTGGGTCTGCCAATGGCCATCCTTCTCGGACTGTTCATAGGCATGCTTAATCTCGTGCCTTATCTGCAGGTTATCTCCATACCGGTGACGGCTTTGCTCTGTCTGGTCTATGCCGTTGGCGGCGGAGGCGAGTTCTGGTCGCTGTTCTGGCAGTGTGTAGCTGTCTACTGCATTGTGCAGGGCATTCAGGATTTCTTCCTGACGCCTAAAATCATGGGAAAGGCCATGGGACTCAATCCGGCGATTATTCTTCTGGCCCTTTCGGTGTGGGGCACGCTTCTCGGCTTTATCGGTCTTATTATAGCGCTGCCGCTGACCACCATGCTTATTTCCTACTACCGCAACTATATTGTGGCGGGAATAGACAACCGTGACGACGGCAAGCCCGGAGCCACGCAGGAGGAACTCAGGGCGTTTGACGATATTGTCGACAGCAATTTGTAGGGTCTTAGTGGATCTGTCGGCGGTCAAGCTCGGCCTGATAGCGGCGGGCATTGGCTATGTGTGTCTGATAATCTCGGGCAAAGTTATGATAGCCTGAGAAGTCTTCCTTGGCGCACATGTAGATGTAATCATGTTCAGGCGCGGTGAGAACCGCGTCAATTGCTTTCTTTGACGGGATTCTGATTGGTCCGGGAGGAAGTCCTTTAATCCGATAAGTGTTATAAGGCGATTCAGTTGCGAGCATGGCCCCGGTTATTCTCTTTATTGAGAAATCGCCAATGGCGAATTTGACTGTAGGGTCGGCCTGCAGGGGCATTCCTTTGCGGAGGCGGTTGATGTAAAGACGCGCCACCTTGGGCAGCTCGTCGCTTTTGGCTGTCTCTTCCTCGGCTATGGAGGCTATTGTGGCCGCTTCCTGAGGCGTCAGGCCAAGGGCCTCCGCGGCTTTGATCCGCTTGGTGTCCCAGAATGAGTTGTAATATTCGTGAATCTTCCTGACAACATCGGCCGGCGGGGTGACCCAGTAGAATTCGTAGGTATCCGGCAGGAAAACGGCCGGATATGTGGCTTCGCTGAATCCGGCGGGCGCAAGAACGGAATCGCAGGCGGCCATCAGGTCGTCAGGCCCGAAGTCAAGGTTGGCCGAAATAACATCGGCAAGCTGGTCCATGGTGCGGATGTTGTTCCATGTCACTCTGACCGGGGTCTGGCGTCCGCGTGAAATGTTCCGGGCTGTACGCCATGCCATCTGGCCCTGTTCAACCCTGTAGGCTCCGTGTGATGTGACGGGATCGCCGCCCATTACGCTCCAGAGCCAGGCTACCTTCTCGCCCTCGCCGTTGCCGAGAGCCGATATTATGGAATCCTTCACCGCTTTTTCCGATGCGCCTCCGGGGATTTTCACCCATACGGCCTCGCCGCCATGACTGCTGAACGCATAGCTCGCTCCCCATATAGCAAGGAACAGAACTGCCGCTATGCCAACGGTGGATATGACAAACAGCGGACTCTGAAACAAGCCTTTGCGGCCTTTCTTTTTATTTTTGCCTTTCGTTTTCTGCTTTTTCTTTTCCATACGTTGCAAAATTAGCGAAATATTCTCAACCGTAATGCCTCGAATTTTAAATTCGGCATTATTTTATTTGGTCTTAGTCATGGAATCTTCGTAAATTTGTAGCACAAACCAATATGTAAGAAACAATGAAACTGCTCAATATTCTCGTTGTTGCGGCGCTTGCGGCCGTATCCCTGTCATGTTCCGACAAAAAGACCTCCGGAAATTCAACCGAGACATCCATAGATGTGTCGGAATTCACCGGGTCAAATGCCGTGGCTTCTTCATCGAAGATTGACTCTCTGGCTCTGGAGGCTGATTTTCTTACTCCCGAGCAGGGTGTGAACGTGCTTGTGGGACTGAGCGAGATAGTCAAGGCTGAGCAGGAAAAGGGCAAATCCTCGAAAAAGCTCGAATATATGCGCAAGTATATCGACACCTACGACATTCTTGCGGACCGCTCCGAAGAGTTCCGTCAGACCTTGGCCGAAGCCGGAAGCACAACAGGTATAGACCTTGCGGCTATTTTCAGACAATATCGTGAAGTGCTGTCAAACGAGGCCGACGGTACGGCAATAGAGGGCGAGGACGGAGGCACCACTCAGGTTGCGGCTCCGGCCAAAGCCGATTCTTCGGAAGTGAAAGCCGAAAGTGTTTCCCCGGCACCGGCCGATTCCGTCATATAAAAATTTAGAGCCGGTTCGACAATAAATGATAACTGCAGGGCGGTCAATCGTTGAGTGATTTTCTTTAGCTCTTGAGGGAGCGATGGGGGGCTCCATCGTGACCGAAAGAGATGAAGAAAAGCGCCAACGAGTGGCCGGGGCTAAGGTATCTTTCGTCCCGTCAAATAAATATCTGGGGCATGATGTGTGTGATAGTCAGTCAGCAGTACCGGAGCATGAAAAGCATCGCGGCAAGATATGTCATTGTCAGGGCCGAGGACAGATAACTCTACATAGTCGCAGATAATTTTTGAGCCATGAGTTTGTGCGTTCCACCACCCAGCGACCTGACAGCGGGCGAAATATACTGTCCCCGGCGGCGGATAATATCGGGGCAGCATCTTCCACTGACATCCGGTGTAAACCAGATACGCAATAGCTGTGAATATTTTAGAAAGGTCTGTACACTTCTTTCCATGACAGCCTGGCAGGAACTTGCGGATGCGCTTCCGCTGACAAGGCTTAAACTTTATTCTCATGGGCTCAATGATTTATGTTACTGAGATATAACACAAACCACACTTATTTCCCTTTTGATTGAACCGAAATTACCGTCGCCTCGCATATTGCGGGCGCTTTTTGGCCTGTTCGTCAGTCGTGTACATCCAGTACACTCCTTCCTTGCAGCCCCAAAAGCAATCCACACTATGCGACCCTGCCGTTAACATTTATTGTCGAACCGGCTCTTACACCAAAACTCTGTGGCGTTTGTAGAATTCCCTGAATTCCTTGGGGGCGCATCCTTTTTTCTTCTTGAAGATGCGGTTGAAATAGCTCACGTTGTTGAAACCGCAGTCATAGCATATTTCTGACACGGAGTTTGTGCTGTCGACCAGCGCACGCGAGGCATATCCGAGCCTTACGTCAATCACATAGTCGCTTACCAGACGTCCGGTCCTTAGTTTGAAGAAACGGCTGAAAGCGGTGGGTGACATGCCCACAAGGTCGGCGAGGTCGCTCAGGCGTATTTCCTCTCTATAGTGTTTGTTGATGTAGTTCTGGACTTTGACCACACGCCTTGAGTCGGTGCTGTGCGGGACATTGGCGAATGACGAGTTTGACAGCACCTGATAACCGTCGTTGGTGGCAAGTTCATGAAGAATGGTCAGAAGCTCCAGTACTCTGTAGAAATCGCTTGACATGGAGGCGAGGCGTTCAATGCGGTGGTAGACCCGCATGATGCACAGCTGCGAGAACGCTATTCCGTTCGACGATTTGTCAAGCATCTCCCTGATTGGCGCCATCTGGTTCTTGCCGAGAAACACCTCTCCGAAAAGGTTGCGCGAGAACTGAATGGTGATTTCGTGGATTTTTCCGGAATTGCAGTTGTGTTGCTCCCAGGCATGTTCCATGTTGTTGCCAACAAGCACAAGATCATAGTCGCCGATTTCAACCACCGAGTCGCCAACAACACGGGCCGCTCCTTTGCATCCGGAGACGAAATTCAGTTCAAATTCCTCATGACGGTGTATGGGGTAGTTGAAGCGCTCTTTATAGCGGTCAACGAGATAAAAACAGTCTTTGTCAGATAATGGTGTAATTTCGGTGATAATGCCGGGGAGTGATGTTTCAGACATGGTATTTTAATTTAGAGAGGTGGAAGAGAAATGGATAGAGCCAAGTAAAATTTCGGTAAAGATAATGGTTTTATTTTGTTTTCCATTAAATAACTGAAAATAATATTACGGTTTCAATAATTGTGACTCCCTTTTGACAACATCTCTGTCCCCCTGATGGCTTAGACCCCGTTCCCATTAACAAATATTGGGGAACGGTGTCTTATTTGGTCAACAAATAGTTGGAAAAGTGTAGCTTTCTGCAAGAATTTATGTATAAATTTGCATTCGAACAATCTTCACGTTCCTTACCGGAATCGTATCACATCACTTACCTTGACTAACCATAAACAAAATAACACAAAAAATGAACCTAAGAATCGTTTCGCTCCTGTCGGCCATGGCTATGACCGTGACAGGTACGATGGCTGAGAACATTCACATTTCCACTCCCGGGACATCTCTGGTGGTCGATGCCACAAAAGGGGAGCCCATGAAATTTCTTTATTACGGTGCCGCGCTGAATCCTTCCGATGTCGGCAATCTGACATTCGGAGGCGCTTCTTCGCTGAACGCTTATCCGGTCTACGGTCTCAATCCGGAGAGGGAAGCCGCTTTCAGTGCGGTGCACTCCGACGGTAACATGACTCTTGACATGGTGGTTTCCGACGTGACGACAAGGACCGATTCCGACGGTTCCAAAGTGACTACCGTGACCATGAAGGATAAGGTCTATCCGTTTACCATTGATGTCAACTACAGGACATATCCTTCAGAGGATGTGATAGAAACCTGGACCGAAGCTTCGCATTCCGAAAAGGGAACAGTCAGCCTGACCCGATTCATGTCGGGCTATATGCCGGTCCGACGCAGCGATGTCCATGTGTCGCAGCTCTATGGCTCGTGGGCCAATGAAGGACGTGTTGAAGAGGCTCCGCTTCCTCACGGTGTTAAAATCATAAAGAACAAGGATGGGGTGCGCAATTCACACACCGCCCACGGCGAGGTCATGATGTCGCTTGACGGAAAAGCACGCGAGAACGAGGGCCGTGTAATCGGCGCCGCATTATGCTACGGAGGCAACTACAAGCTCATGTTTGACACCGATGACAGTGATTTCCATCATTTCTTTGCCGGAATCAATGAAGAGAATTCCTCTTACAATCTGAAAAAAGGAGAGAAATTCACCACTCCCGCTCTTGCATTCACATACTCCGAGGAAGGTCTGAGCGGAGCGAGCCGCAACTTCCACCGCTGGGGACGCAATCATCGTCTCGCCCATGGCAAGGACCTCCGCAAGGTGCTCCTTAACAGCTGGGAGGGAGTCTACTTTGATATCAACGAGGCCGGAATGCAGCAGATGATGGACGATATCTCCTCGATGGGCGGCGAGCTGTTTGTGATGGACGACGGCTGGTTCGGCGAAAAATATCCCCGCAACAATGACCACTCAAGCCTCGGTGACTGGACCGTGGATACCCGCAAGCTTCCCAATGGAATCAAGGGATTGTGTGACGCGGCAGCCGACAAGGGCATCCGGTTCGGTATCTGGATTGAGCCCGAGATGGCCAATACCGTTTCGGAACTCTACGAAAAACATCCCGAATATATTCTGAAGGCCGACAAACGCGAGCCGGTTCTCGGCCGCGGCGGCACACAGGTGGTGCTTGACATGGCCAACCCCAGGGTGCAGGACATAGTGTTCAATATCGTGGACACTCTCATGACCCGTTATCCGCAGATCGATTACATCAAATGGGACGCAAACGCTCCCGTGATGAACCATGGTTCGCAATATCTGACGGCCGACAACCAGAGCCATCTCTACATTGACTACCATAAAGGCCTCGAAGCAGCCCTCAAACGCATCCGCGCCAAATATCCCGATGTCACCATCCAGGCATGTGCCAGCGGCGGCGGCCGTGCAAACTGGGGCATCCTACCTTACTTCGATGAATTCTGGGTGAGTGACAACACTGATGCCCTCCAGCGCATCTACTTGCAGTGGGGAACGAGCTACTTCTTCCCGGCAGTGGCTATGGCCTCGCATATCTCGGCTACGCCCAATCACCAGACCGCCCGCAGGGTGCCGCTCAAATTCCGCACCGATGTGGCCATGAGCGGACGCCTCGGCATGGAGATACAGCCCAAAAACATGTCTGACGATGAAAAAGCCCAGACTAAAAAAGCCATAAGCGAGTATAAGGACATACGGCCCATCGTTCAGCAGGGCGACATTTATCGTCTCCTTTCCCCGTATGACCGCAAGGGAGCCGCATCGCTGATGTACGTGTCTCCCGATAAAGAAAACGCTGTGTTCTTCTGGTGGAAAACCGAGCAGTTTGCCAACCAGCAGCTTCCTCGCGTGACAATGGCCGGTCTCGACCCCGACAGAATGTACACCGTTACAGAGCTTAACCGCATAGATAACAAACCGTTGCCATTTGAAGGTAAAAGTTATTCGGGACGCTATCTCATGTCAAACGGTCTTGAAATGCCGCTCAGTCATGATGCGTCATGGGACAAAGCCGGCGATTACTCGTCGAGAGTGCTTCTCTTGAAATAAACGGGTAGGAACAATAATATGAGCGGGGATGTCAGAGCCTGATGGAGCTGACATCCCCGCTGATTCTGTCATTATAGGCCGTCACGATCTGCTGACGGCCTTCATGGGGCATGATCTCACGCACTTGCCGCAATCTATGCACTTTTCGTGGTCTATTATCGGGTAGCCGTCTTCGCCCTGTGAGATAGCGCCTACGGGACAAAGTCTTATCAACGGACAGACATGGTCATGAGGGCACACGTTTCTGTTTACTTTTATCATGGCTTACTGTTTTGGAGTTGTTATGCTGATTATTTTCAGATGGCATGAGGCCACGCATTTGCCGCATTTGATACAGTCGGGCGCAGGTATCCCGAATCCGAGCCGCGGCCTTCGTAGGGAGTGATCTGCATGGGGCAGACCCTCGCGCAGAGTTTGCAGCCCACGCACGAATTTTCCACGCTCACACTTTTGAACGCCTTTGGGAAGGGACCTTTTTTAGGCGTAGCCCATGCAGATAGCGTGCCCATGGGGCAGAAGGAACACCACGTGCGGGGTGCATAAATAAATGAAAGCGCCACGCCTACTATTGTTGTGATGAGGATTATTGTCCAGAAAACGCGCCCCATAGCGCCTATGTCGCCCCATGCGAAATACATCTGCGTGCCGAACATGGCAAAGATGAATATCACCATGAATATACGGAATCCTTTTGTGCGTACGAATGGCGGAATGGGTCTGTGGGGAGAGTATTTTGCCAGCAGGCGGTCGTACATGTTGCCTCTCGGGCAGGCGTTTCCGCACCACCAACGGCCGCGGCTCACGGCGAATGCAACGGGAGCAATCATGCATATCAGCGCCAGCAATCCTATGACCGGATAGAAATATCCTAAAACCAGGTATGCGAACAGTATCCAGTAAAACGAGTTTCCGGCAGTGGGGAAATAGCGGTGAAATCTCCGCTTCGGTTTTGTTTCTTTTGCTTTCATGCTGCAAAATTATATATCCGATGATAGACGTACAACAGATTTTCCTTATCTTTGCATTGAATTAATCTATCATGACATTACAGCAACTCAGATACATCATAGCCATCAACCGGCACCGCAGTTTCGCCAAGGCGGCAGCCGAGCTTGATGTCACACAGCCCACCCTTAGCTCTCTCCTTGTTAAACTGGAGGACGAACTCGGCGTGCGCATATTCGAGAGAAACAACAGGACAGTGACGCCTACAGCCATAGGTGAGACCATAATCCGGCAGGCCGAAAAGACTGTGGGTGAAGCCGAAAGGATTACGGAGGCCGTCGCCGAACAGAAGGGAGATGTGGCCGGACTGCTTGCCATAGGGATTGGCCCCACCATAGCTCCCTATCTCATGCCCTGGTTCATAAAGAAGTATTCCGACGCATTTCCCAAGGTGAAACTGAGCGTCAACGAAATGAAGGGCGAATCTATAGTGGAGGCCCTCCGGCTCGGCAGGATTGACATGGGAATAGCCATGAGCGGCCATGACTATCCGTGGCTGAATGCCATACCTCTATATACCGAACCATTTCATGTCTACATGGCCGGAGATTGCCGGGAGAGGAAAAAGGTGTTCAATCCTTCCGATCTGCTGCATGAGAAAATGTGGATAATGAAGGAATCGCAGTGCATGCGCGAAAGCGCCTTCAGTTTCTGCAAGGCGCGGAGCATAGGCCGGCACATCTACGAAGCCGGAAGCATAGACACTCTCATAAGAATCGTGGACGTCAACGGGGGATTCACAATCATACCGGAAATGCATCTGCAATTCCTTACCGAATCGCAGCGGGAAAACGTAAGGCCCATCGGCGGCGAGTATGTTTCCAAGAGAAGTGTCTCAATCTACACCCGCAACGATTTTATCCGCAGGAATCTGTTGCGGAGCGTGACGGACACACTGGTCTCGTTCATACCCGGAAATATGGTCAGCCCCGAGCTTAAGGCCTATTGATAGAGGTAACGTTTGATTGATCTTTTGGGGGTCTTTTCAAACTCGTTGCCGCGCAACTGAATCTCGTCAATGCGTTCGTAGGGCGCTGTAAGCCGGTTGAGTTCCTGACGAACCTTTTCCATGACCATGGGCATCATGGCCATGGAGAGCTTGGATTTGTCCATGGCCTCCACGTCGGGATAAACCAGAGCGACGAGTTTATTGCCGCGCTGAACGACAAGACTCTCCGAAACGTAAGGCAGATTGTTGAGCTTGGCCTCGATTTCTTCGGGATAGATATTCTGTCCGCTTGATGACAGCAGCATGGTCTTGTATCGGCCTTTAATAAATATGGTGCCGGCATCGGAGAGGGTGCCCATATCGCCGGTGTGGAGCCATCCGTCCTTGTCAATCACCTCGGCTGTAGCCTTGGGATTCTTGTAATATCCTTTCATGACATTCTCGCCTTTGACGCATATCTCGCCGGGAATATAGGCTTCGTTGTCGGATATTATCTTGGAATACATCAGGCCGGGCAAAGTGCGTCCGGATGAGCCGGGGATGAAGTTGCGCCATGGAGTGAAGCTTATCAGAGGGCCGCACTCGGTCATGCCGTAACCCACCGAGAACGGGAATTTTATCTTGTAGAGAAACGCTTCCACATCGGGATTAAGTGCGGCTCCGCCCACGATTATCTGTTCGAAGGACCCGCCGAAAGCCTCTATGAGTTTTTTGCGGATTTTGGAATAGACGGTCTGGCGCAGGAACGGTATGGCCATCATGCGTTTCACCGATGGCTTCGAAATGATGGGCAGCAGCTGCTTCTTGTAGATTTTTTCAAGAATCAGAGGCACGCACAGAATCAGCGTGGGCTTCACCTCCTGCAGGGCCTTGATGAGAAGTTTCGGGGTGGGAAGTTTGCCGAATACTGTAATGTGGGAGCCAACGGCCAGCGGAGCCAGCATGTCGAAGGCGCATCCGTAGGCATGGGCCAGCGGCAGGAATCCGAGCGAGCGCGAGCCGCGGTAGTGGAGTTTGGAGCGGATGCCGTAGACCACATTGCCGCACAGGTTGTTGAGCGTCAGCATCACTCCCTTGGAGAATCCGGTGGTGCCTGAGGTGTAGTTTATCTCGGCTATGGAGTCTTTCGGGAACATGCCGTAGGCCACGTTGGACGGACCGAAGCCGTGGGGGTAGCGGCGATGGAAAGTCTTGTGCAGGCTGTCGGTGATTTTCTGGAGCTTTCCCTGATTGGGCATATTGTTGCCGAGCACCTGATTGGATTCAAGTGACATGGCGAGCTTTATTGACGGCAGCTGCTCGAAATCCAGATGCTCGAATATGCTGTCGTTGACGAAAAGCATCACCGAGTCGCTGTGGTTTATGATGTGCTGGGCGTCCTGCGGGTTGAACTCGGGCAGGATAGGTACTATGATGGCCCCGTAAGTAAGTGTGGCCATGTAAGTCACCACCCAGTGCATGGAGTTTTTGCCAAGCAGGGCTATTTTATCGCCGGGCTTGACGCCGCAGAGTTCGAAGAAAATGTGAGTGCGTGCTATGCGGCGGGCTAAGTCCCCGTAGGTAAGGCTCTCGCCGGTAACATAGTCCGTCAGGGCTGTAAGGTCCCAATTGTCACGGAAACTGCCGGCATATATCTGAAGAAGGTCCTCGCTTAACATGGTTACAAGGGGGTAATGTAGTGTAGTTTAATTTTATAAACGCATTCTCAGGCGTGTTGGTTTGAAATGGCCAAGTAATGCCGTTCCTTTTTATATTGCATGGCAAATTTAGCTAAAATCTCGCGATTTTGTTATAAATTTGCATCACTCTTTTTAAACTGACAATGACAGACCCCAATATAACCGGACAGTACAAGGCGCTGTATCACACGTTTGGCTGCAAATTGAATTTTGCGGAGACCTCCACTCTTGCCGGTCAGCTTCAGCGTTATGGAGTGACCGCTATCACGGGGAAGGAGGCGCCGGATGTTATTGTTATAAACTCCTGTTCCGTAACGGAGCTTGCCGATAAGAAATGCCGTCAGACCATCCGGTCTTTTGCCCGGCGGTACCCGTCGGCCGGCATCGTGGTCACCGGCTGTTATGCCCAGCTCAAGCCGGCCGAGGTCATGGCTTTGCCGGGAGTGGTCATTGTTGCCGGGGCCGACCAGAAAGGAAAGCTCCCCGCGATGATAGCGCGCTGGCTCGATGACCGCAAGGCCGTTTCGGAAATCACTGCTTTGCCTGATATACGGACGTTCGTGCCATCATGTTCGCGCGGCGACCGCACGAGATATTTCCTCAAAGTGCAGGACGGATGCAATTATTATTGTTCCTACTGCACCATACCTATGGCCAGAGGCCGCAGTCGCAGCGGTGAGATTGGCGATATAGTGGACCAGGCCCGGAGAGCTGCCGCCGAAGGAGGCAGGGAAATTGTGCTTACAGGTGTCAATATAGGCGATTTCGGCAACGGACGTCAGGACAATTTCTTTGACCTTATCCGCAGGCTCGATGAGGTTGAAGGAATAGAACGGTTCCGCATCTCGTCGATAGAGCCTAATCTGCTCACGGATGAAATGATTGAGTGGGTTGCGGGAAGCCGGGCTTTCATGCCGCATTTCCATCTGCCGTTGCAGTCAGGTGACGATGAGGTGCTCAGGCTGATGCGCCGCCGATATGACACGGCTCTTTTCCGTCATCGTGTGGAGACCGTGCGCCGTTTCATTCCTGATGCGTTCATCGGAGTGGACCTGATAACAGGAGCACGCGGCGAAACTCCCGAAAGATTTGAAAATTCGCGCGAATTCATTGAATCGCTTCCAATATCCCGACTTCACGTGTTTCCGTATTCGGAACGTCCCGGAACCAGGGCTTTGACCGATATTGACTACGTGGTCAGTCAGGAAGAAAAACATTTGCGTTCCCACAGAATGATAGAAATCTCCGACCGCAAACTGGCTGATTTCACGGCATCGTTTTTGGGTACCGTCAGACCGGTACTTCTGGAACACACCGTCCACACTGACGGCTCCATGAGCGGATTCACCGACAATTATCTGAAAGTCCGGGTCAAGGCTGACGGGTCATTGGCCAATACCGTTGTGCCCGTGCGGCTCGTGCGGCAGGAAAATGATGAGATTATAGGAGAAATAGAGCAATGAAAGACAAGACATCAACTCCGGACACACCTCAGGTTGCCGTAATTATCCTCAACTGGAACGGTTCCGCTCTGCTCCGAGAGTTCCTTCCGCCTCTTATAGCCAATACGGATCCACGTCTGGGGCGGGTGATTGTGGCCGACAATGGCTCGACCGATGACTCGCTTGAAGTCCTGACCTGTGAATTTCCTAAGGTTGAAGTGCTTAAGTTCGATAAGAACCATGGCTTTGCCGAGGGTTACAACAAGGCTATCAGACATTATGCCGACAGGTATCCCTACGTGGTGCTGTTCAACAGCGATGCAACTGCTTTCGGCGAATGGCTCGCACCTTTATATGATTTCATGGTGAAGCATCCTGACTATGCCGCATGCCAGCCTAAGCTCAAAGCCTACCGTCAGCGTGACAGTTTTGAATACGCCGGTGCATCCGGAGGCTTCATTGACCGCAACGGGTATCCCTATTGCCGCGGACGTATTTTCGACACGGTGGAACCCGACAGCGGGCAGTATGACGGGATTACGGATGTTTTCTGGGCCACGGGCGCTTGCCTTATGGCACGTTCCGACATCTATCTCGCCTGCGGCGGTCTTGACAGCCGGTTCTTTGCCCACATGGAGGAAATAGACCTGTGCTGGAGGATGCAGATAGCGGGTTATAAGATTGCCGCGGTGCCGGAGGCTGAGGTGTATCATCTCGGCGGGGGCAGTCTCGACGCAGCCAACCCGCGGAAAACATATCTCAATTTCCGCAACAATCTTCTGATGCTTCACAAAAACCTTCCGGATTCATCGAGGAAGTCAACGCTTTTGCGTCGCCGGCTGCTTGACACCATTGCCTGGGCCAAGTTTGTGGCTACTCTGGATTTCGCCAATGCACGCGCCATAATCAAGGCCCACCGTGACTTTGCACGGATGAGAAAAGACTACACGGAGCATCCTGACACCGATCTGCTGCACACCTCGCCGCGTCGGCCCAACATACTGATAGAGTATTTTATGCGTGGCCGCAAGCGGTACAGCGACCTATGACTGTCTGACGGCATCGGATATCACAAGCCATGCGAGTGTCATTCCGTATATCGCCGTGATGTGACACATAGCTCCGTTGAATGCCACCTTGTCAAAGGTCATGGCTCCGGAATCATCGGTGTTATCCCCCAGATTGGGCAGAAGTTCTTCGGAATAGACACATTTGAATTTTCTGCGGGGCATCACTCCGCTTTTCTTGAATTTGCGCCGGAGCGCCGCCGCGAGCGGGCATCCTTTGACTTTCCAGAATTCAGCTGTGCCTATCCGTGACGGGTCCATCTTCATGGCGGCGCCCATTGACGAGAACAGCCGAGTTCTTGCCGACGTGGCCTGCAATATCAGAAGCGCTTTGTCGGCGAGAGAATCTATGGCATCAATCACGTAATCGAATTCGTTGAAGTCAAACTGCGATGCTGTCGAACTGTCGAACCTCATGGTCCTTACGGTTATCTCCGCCTCGGGTGCTATCTCGAGCAGCCGCTCGCGCATCACTTCCGTTTTGGCCCTCCCTACGGTCGAAGTCATGGCCGGAAGCTGGCGGTTGATGTTGGAGGCTGCCACCGTGTCGGCATCCACTATTGTGAGTTTTCTTATTCCGGAGCGTACAAGAGCCTCCGCGGTCCAGCTGCCCACACCTCCGAGTCCGAACAGAATTACGGATCTGGATCTGATGCGTTCAACTCCTTCCGGTCCCAGCAGGCGGGTCACCCGGCTCAGACGCTGTTGCTCGCTCCCGGTCATCAGTCAAAGAAATCAGGGTCCGGTTCTTCTTCATCGAACTGCTCAGGCGAGGCGGGAGCGGGCGATGCCGGTTTGGTCTCGGTAGCATTGTCCCTGGACGCAAACACCTGCGATGGCAGAGGCGCATCGTTGTGTGGTTTCTCCATGGGATTCTCAATGCTTTTTGCCTTGGGTTTCGGTTTGGGCGCCGCCTTCGGAGCAGCCTGTGGCGCGGGCTTTTTGTCGGCCTTTGCCATCAGGTTACCGGATTTTGAAATCTGTGAGGGGGAGGTGGACGGCTTCTTTCCTGACGGTCTGGCTTTGTCCATCAGGGCGTAATATTTCTCCACACGTCCCGACGAATGGTAATTCCTGACAAAGTAGGGGTTGTCAAGCGGCGTAATCACAACTCCTTTGCTTGACGACGAGTGAATCATGTTGCCCTCGCCGATGTAAATGCCCACGTGACCCACTTTGTCGCTCCCCCTGACGGTGAAGAACACAAGGTCGCCGGGCCGGAGCTGGTCCTTGTTTATCTCGCTGCAGTATTCCTGCTGTCTGGCCGAGTTACGCGGCAAATCTATTTCAAGTGACTTCAGATAGACCTGCAGGACAAATCCGGAGCAGTCAACGCCGTTGCGGTCGTTCCCGCCCCACAGATACGGGGTCCCGAGCCAGCTGTCGGCTTCCTTGAGCAGATTGGCCGTGACGGGGTTTTCGGTACTCTTGATGTTGATGTGCCTTACTACCGGAGCCGGTTTCTTCGGCTTCGGAGTGACTGTGGCCGAAGTCTTGGATTTGCCGGACTGACGGGCTGTGTGCCGGGTGGAACCGCATGATGCCAGACCTAAGGCAATTATTGTCGTTACAGTGATTATCAGGGTCTTTTTAAAAAGGAATCCTTTCATAGGAGATGTTTTGTCAGGTTCGATTTCAGAGAATGACACAAAGATAGTGAGAATTATTCATAGTTTATACACTTTTTTACTTTTTGAGCATAATTTTATTAAATTTTTCACCCTCTCCTATTAAATCATTTTAAATCAGGGCCGGCCCGTGTCATTGGTATGATAATTGCATTATCTTTGTGCCGTGGAGAGTCTTGACATACTGTCAGTTCTGACATATATGTAATACCACGAGAATATTCATCAGAAACACAATAGCAAAAAATGAAAACGAAGAACAAATTACTGCTTTTAGCCGGAAGCGTTGCCGTCTTTGCGGTGTTTGCAACGGCAGGTTCATCCGAAGATGCGAGTGAGAATCTTTATACCGTTTCCCAGCATCCGGGTATGAACAATGATTTCACTAAAGCGGCCGAATCGACAATCAATGGCGTTGTCAGCATCAAGAGCTTCGCCACTCCGCGTCAGCGCGGTTACAGCGGTGGCGGAGAAGATTTCTTCAATGACCCGTTTTTCGATTTCTTCTTCGGCAATCCTTACGGTGGGGGAGGCCAGCAGCCTCGTCGCCGTCAGCAGCAGCCCAGGAACAGTGAGGAATCGCAGCAGCCGCTCGGTCTCGGATCCGGCGTCATCATATCGGCTGACGGATATATTGTAACCAACAACCACGTAATCGATGGCGCGGAGCGCCTTGAAGTGACGCTGAATGACAACCGCCAGTTCAACGCCACGGTAGTGGGCGCCGACCCCAACACCGACCTCGCTCTGATCAAAATCGACGCCAAGGAGCTACCCGTAATACCTATGGGCAACAGCGATGTGCTCAAAGTGGGCGAATGGGTCCTTGCCGTGGGAAATCCCTTCGGTCTGACTTCGACCGTGACCACCGGTATCGTATCGGCTAAGGCGCGCAGCATCTCGTCGGCCACCAACGGTCGTCCCATGGGGCTTGAGTCTTACATCCAGACCGATGCCGCCGTCAATCCGGGCAACTCGGGCGGAGCCCTTGTGAATCTCAACGGCGAGCTTGTGGGCATCAACACCGCCATCTATTCCCAGACTGGAAGCTATGCCGGATACTCTTTCGCCATACCAACGGCCATCGTCACCAAAGTGATAACCGACCTCCGTCAGTACGGAACCGTGCAGCGTGCGTTCCTTGGAATCAGCTACACTCCGCTTGATGCCAAATCGGCCAAGGAAAAGGGCATCAAGGACCTCGTTGACGGTCTGTATGTAGAGTCCGTCAATGACAGAAGCACCGCCATGGAGGCCGGCCTTCAGAAGGGCGACGTGATAACCGCCATAAACGGTAATCCCACCCATAATTCCGCACAGCTTCTGGAACAGGTGGCCCGTCTGCGTCCCGGCGACAAGGTGTCGATAACTTTCGTCCGTGACGGAAATAAGAAGACTGTGACCGCCACCCTCTATAATTCGCAGGGCAGCACGAAGATGACCCAGGCCTCGACCATCAGCGACCTCGGATGTGCGTTTAAGACGCTCGATGAAGAGACACGTCGTCAGCTCAAAATCAACGGCGGTCTGCAGGTTTCGGGCCTCAAGGACGGCAAATTCAAGTCCAACGGCATCAAGGACGGATTCATAATCCTCGACATCAACAACATGAAAGTTTCATCGGTGGATGACGTGGAGAAAATCTACAATGCCATCATCAAGAGCACTGATGACCATGTGATGTTCATCACCGGCATTTATCCTACCGGCAAGAAGATGTACTATGCCGTGGACCTCAATGACTGACAATTTCCTCTGAAACAGTAGACTTTAAAGCACTGAAAGCTGTCCGGACCATCAATTCCGGGCAGCTTTTAGTGTATTTTACATCTAATCATTTGACAGAGATTGAGGAAATGATTAATTTTGCGGTGGATTTTCGGCTCATACCTGCCGTTTGTCATTAAAAAACATTCAGATAACTCAGCTCATATTCACAAAGAGAAAGAGAATGAAAGTGTTAAGAACCGTCGGCGAACTGCGTAAGGCCATGGAAGGCCACCGCGAAGCCGGCCAGACCATAGGTCTTGTGCCCACAATGGGTGCTCTCCATGCAGGCCATATTTCACTTATGAAACGCGCCCGCGATGAAAACGACATCGTGGTTGCGAGTGTGTTTGTCAATCCCACGCAGTTCAATAATCCTCAGGACCTCCAGACATATCCCCGCACGGAAAAGGAGGATTGCGCCGCTCTCACGGAAGCTGGAGTGGACTATGCGTTCATCCCCTCGGTCGAAGAGATTTATCCCGAACCTGACAACCGGGTGTTCGATCTCGGTCCCGTGGCCGAAGTCATGGAAGGCGCCATGCGTCCCGGTCATTTCAACGGCGTGGCCCAGATAGTTAGCAAACTTTTCGGCTATGTCAACCCCACGAGAGCCTATTTCGGCGAGAAGGATTTTCAGCAGATTGCCGTGATTCGCCGGATGGCCGAGATCGAGGGATTCGGCTTTGACATTGTGGCATGCCCAATAGTGCGCGAGCCTGACGGCCTTGCACTGTCAAGCCGTAATGTGCGCCTCACTCCCGAGCAGCGTGCCGTTGCGCCGGCCATTCACCGTGTGCTCGCCGAGAGCCTTGAAAAGGCCGGGTCCATGACGGTTGCCGAAGTGAAGAAATGGGTGGTTGAAAAGATAGATTCCTATCCTTTCATGACCACCGAATATTACGAGATTGTCAATCCGCTGACAATGCAGCCCGCCGACGAATGGATGACTCCCGACGGTCCGGCCGTGGGATGCGTTACTGTCTATTGCGGCGATGTCCGGCTTATCGACAATATAACCTATAGCAAGAAATGATACAGGTCCAGATGCTTAAATCCAAGATTCACCGGGTCACCGTTACCCAGGCTGATCTTGACTATATTGGAAGTATAACCATTGATGAGGATCTAATGGACGCTGCCGGAATTTTCCCCGGCGAGCGTGTATATATAGTTGACAACAACAATGGCGAACGCTTTGACACCTACGTCATAGCCGGCCCGAGAGACAGCGGTGTGATCTGTCTTAACGGCGCCGCCGCCAGAAAGGTCCACACCGGTGACATTGTGATCATAATGAGCTATGTCACCATGACTCCGGAAGAGGCGCGTACTTGGAAACCCACCGTGGTGTTCCCCGATACAGCCACAAACCGGCTTGTGAAATAATTAACCAGTAACAATCTAAAAAAATTAACCATCCCCGCCCGATATGTTTGAAAATCTAAGCGAAAGACTTGAACGAAGCCTAAAGATACTGAAAGGTCAAGGCAAGATCACCGAAATAAATGTAGCCGAAACGCTTAAGGACGTGCGCCGTGCGCTGCTCGACGCCGACGTCAATTACAAAGTTGCCAAGCAGTTCACAGACACGGTGAAAGCCAAGGCCATAGGCCAGAACGTGCTCACAGCCGTCAAGCCGGGCGAGATGATGGTCAAGATTGTCCATGACGAGCTTGCCGCCCTCATGGGCAGCGAGACCGCGCAGGTGAATCTGTCAGGCAATCCCACGGTCATCCTCATGTCGGGTCTGCAGGGTTCCGGTAAGACCACCTTCTCCGGTAAACTCGCCCGCAAATACAAGAGCGAGAAGGCCCGCCGTCCTCTCCTTGTGGCAGGTGACGTATATCGTCCCGCCGCCATTGACCAGCTCAAGGTTCTCGGCGAGCAGATAGGAGTTCCGGTCTACACCGAGGACGGAAACAAGAATCCGGTAGAGATAGCCCGCAACGGTATAAAATATGCCAAGGCCAATAACCTCGACCTCGTGATTGTCGATACCGCCGGACGTCTGGCCGTCGACGAGCAGATGATGGATGAGATTGAGGCTATTAAGAAAGCCGTTAATCCTCAGGAAACGCTCTTCGTTGTCGATGCCATGACCGGTCAGGACGCCGTGAATACCGCCAAGGAATTCAATGACCGTCTGGATTTCGACGGAGTGGTGCTCACCAAGCTCGACGGTGATACCAGAGGCGGTGCCGCGCTCTCTATCCGCACCGTTGTGACAAAGCCCATCAAGTTTGTGGGTACCGGCGAGAAGCTTGACGCCATTGACCTGTTCCATCCTTCGCGTATGGCCGACCGAATCCTCGGCATGGGCGACATTGTCTCGCTCGTTGAGAAGGCCCAGAACGCTTACGACGAAGAGGAAGCCCGGAAGCTCTCGCGCAAGATTGCAAAAAATCAGTTTGACTTCAATGATTTCCTCGGTCAGATACAGCAGATCAAGAAAATGGGTAATCTGAAGGACCTCGCGTCGATGATTCCCGGCGTAGGCAAGGCCATCAAGGACATAGACATCGATGACAATGCCTTCAAGGGCATCGAGGCCATCATACAGTCAATGACCAAGGAAGAGAGAGCCAATCCGCAGATCATAAACCAGAGCCGCCGCCAGCGCATAGCTCGCGGTTCGGGCACGACCCTCGTCGAAGTCAACCGCATGATAAAGCAGTTTGACCAGATGCGCAAGATGATGAAGACTGTGACTTCTATGAAAAATCCCATGAAGATGATGAAAGGGATGCGTGGAGGACGCCGTTGACGGATTCTGACAAAACTTTGAAAATAGATTTAAATATTCACATACCCACCCAATTAATTGATTTTTTATGCTTATTGACGGAAAGAAGATATCCGCCGATTTGAAATCGGAAATCGCCGCCGAGGTTCAGCAGATGGTTGACCGCGGTGAAAAACGTCCGCATCTGGCCGCTATTCTCGTGGGTCACGACGGCGGAAGCGAGACTTATGTGGCCAACAAGGTCAAAGCCTGCGAGCAGTGTGGTTTCAAGTCAACTCTCATTCGGTTTGAGGACACTGTGACGGAAGAGGAACTGCTCTCTGCCATAGACTCGCTGAACCGGAACGCCGATGTCGACGGTTTCATTGTGCAGTTGCCGTTGCCGCGTCACATCTCCGAACAGCGTGTGATCGAGGCCATAGATTACCGCAAGGATGTCGATGGATTCCATCCGGTCAATGTGGGTCGTATGTCAATCGGTCTCCCTTGTTTCGTGTCGGCAACTCCGTTCGGCATCATGGAGCTTCTGCGCCGCTACAACGTGCCCACACGCGGAGCCAGATGCGTGGTGCTCGGCCGCAGCAACATCGTTGGCAAGCCGGTGGCTACTCTGATGATGCAGAAAGCCGAGCCGGGCAATGCCACAGTCACGGTGTGCCACAGCGCCACGCCGGACATCAAGGCTATATGCCGCGAGGCCGACATTATCATCGCCGCCCTCGGAAGCCCCGGTTTTGTGACCGCCGACATGGTCAAGCCCGGAGCCGCCATTATTGATGTCGGTACAACACGCGTTCCTGATTCAACAAGAAAGAGCGGATTCCGTCTGTGTGGCGACGTGGATTTCGCAAATGTGGAACCGCTGTGCTCATTTATCACCCCCGTGCCCGGCGGTGTAGGGCCCATGACCATCGCTTCACTCATGCACAATACTCTTCTGGCTGCGCGTCACGAAGTTTATCCTGCTGTGGATGCCCCTGATTTATAATTGTTTGAAAAATATTGGCGTATTTTTCTTCATAATTCCATTGCCGAAACGAAAAATATGCTTAACTTTGCAGCGCAAAACCGCAGAACAAGTCCTTAGGGCTTCGCGGTCTGCTTAAATGGTGAGCATAGCTCAGTTGGTTAGAGCGTCGGATTGTGGTTCCGAAGGTCGTGGGTTCGACCCCCACTGTTCACCCCCACCAATCAATAACCAATGTCTCAAGTCATTCCCGGCTTGAGACATTCTGCTTTTATATCCGTCGCTGTTTCCTGCGCGTGCCCGTTTCTTGCCTTATTTGACAATCTTTTGACGAAAAGAGACATTCGTTTTGAAATGCGTTGGAATGTATATAAATTTGCCGCACAAACCAATCGAAACCATGCATACCCGAATATTTACATTTCTCGTTATAGCTTTGACAGCAGCGGTCTCTGAAGCCGCAGTGAAACTCCCGCATGTATTTACCGACCATCTTGTCCTGCAGGCCGACACCGCCGTAGCCTTGTGGGGTAAAGCAACTCCGGGCGCGGAGGTCACGGCATCCGGCTCATGGGGCGCCCGCTCGTCGGCAAAAGCCGGCGCCGACAGCTGCTGGCGGATGATGCTGCGCACTCCCGTGGCTTCGTACACTCCGCTTGGTCTTGAAGTGACCGATATGGCCGACAAGACCTCGGTAAGACTCACCGACGTGCTCGCCGGCGAGGTCTGGGTGGCTTCGGGGCAGAGTAACATGGAAATGCCGCTGCGCGGATTCTGGAATCAGCCCGTTGAGGGCGGGGGAGAGCAGATAACTTTTGCCCGCAGTCTCGGAAAGGGAATCCGGTTCCTGACTGTTCCGAAAGCTCTCAGCTATGAACCGCAGTATGATTTCGAAGGCGGCTGGAAGACAAGCGACCCGGAGAATGCCGCCGATTTTTCTGCGGTGGCCTGGTATTTCGCCACGGCTCTCCGCGACATGCTGGATGTTCCGGTAGGCATCGTTTGCTGTGCCTACGGCGGCTCCAAGGTCGAGGGATGGGAACCGGCATCGGTCCTCGCCACGTATCCTGACTGTGATATGGAAGCGGAGCGTAACAATACCGAAATGAGTGACTGGTACAGAATAGGGTGCATGTACAATGCGATGCTTCTTCCCGTTGCCGGCTACACGGCCCGCGGATTCCTGTGGAATCAGGGTGAGTCCAATGTTGGCGCCCATGACGTGTATCCGCAGCGACAGGCCGATATGCTGAAAGTGTGGCGTTCGCTCTGGGGCAATGACAACATGAAATTCTATTTCGTCGAGCTTCCCGGATGGGTCTACAGCGGTGTCGACGGAACCGAGTGCGCTGTCTTCAGGGAAGCGCAGCACAAGGCAGCTGCCGAGACCCCGGGCGCATATATAGTATGCACTTCCGACCTTGTCTATCCCGACGAGCCGGATGACATTCATGCCCGTAACAAGCGGCCCATAGGCCTGCGTCTCGCTCAGGCTGCCGCTACACATACCTACGGACTCAAAGGCGTTCCGCACACATATCCCACCTTCAGGAATGTGGATTTTCAAGGCGCTAAGGCTGTTCTGATCTTCAATGACGCCGGACGCGGATTCACTCCCAACGAAAATCTTCAGGGATTCGAAGTGGCCGGCGAGGACCGGAAGTTTTATCCGGCCGAGGCCGTGCTTGACGGCAGCAACTTCACCATCCATGTGAGCGCGCCTCAGGTCAGCGACATAAAGTCCGTACGCTACTGCTTCAAGAATTTTGCCATAGGCAAGGTGCATGATATGTCAGGCATACCGCTGGTGCCGTTCAGGACTGATGACTGGAATGAATAATCCCGATTATACTCCCCATATATGCTAAGAAAAGTCAATATTTCGCTTATAATAGTACTATTTGTTATGTCGGTACTCTCTGTTTCCGCTAATGATTTCGTGACCGTCAACAAAGGTGAGTTCATCCTGCGAGGAAAACCATATCGTTTCGTGGGAACCAATTTCTGGTACGGCCCCATTCTCGGGTCCCGTTCCGCAGGAGGCGACAGAAACCGGCTGATGGCCGAACTCGATTCCCTGAAAGCCATGGGATTGGATAATCTGCGTGTTCTTGTGGGCGGTGACGGTGACCGCCGGATGGAGAGCCACATAGAGCCTACGCTTCAGAAAGCGCCGGGAGTCTATGATCAGGACCTCCTTGAGGGACTCGACTTCTTTCTGGCCGAGATGGAGAAGCGTGACATGCGCGCGGTGCTTTATCTCAACAACTCATGGGAATGGAGCGGCGGTTACGGCACTTATCTTGAATGGACCGGCCACGGGGAGTGTCCGCTTCCCAACCGCGACGGCTATCAGGCCTATATAAGCCATGTCAGCAAGTTCATAACCTCTCCGGAGGCAAAGGCCCTCTATGCGTCGCATGTACGGAACATCGTGGGCCGCATGAATTCAATTACAGGACGCCCTTACAGCGAATCGCCCGCCATAATGTCATGGCAGATAGCCAATGAGCCCCGTTGTTTCGATTCCGCCAACAAACAGGAATTTGAAAAGTGGCTCGTGGAGACCGGCAGACTCATAAAGAGCATTGACGGCAACCACCTAGTTTCCACCGGAAGCGAAGGGTACAACGGCTGCGAGGGCGATATAGAGCTGTGGGCCCGGATTCATAATTCCGATGCCATAGATTATGCCAATATTCATATATGGCCTTACAACTGGCGGTGGATAACGTCCGACAGTCTTAAGGAAAAACTGCCTCAGGCACTTGAAAACACTTCCGATTACATAAGCCGTCACCGCCGGCTTACGGAGAAGCCGCTCGTGCTTGAGGAATTCGGATACCCGCGTGACAATATGGCCGTTTCGCCTGATTCATCAACGGAATGCAGGGACGCCTACTATGAACACGTGTTCCGCCTCGTCTCGGAGTCCGCCGATCTCAACGGCGTCAATTTCTGGGGGTGGGGAGGTATGGCCAAGCCGGCCCACAGGACATGGCAGCCGGGCGATGACTACACCGGCGACCCGGCTCAGGAGGACCAGGGCCTCAATTCGGTATTCATTTCTGATAAATCCACAATAGAGATAATCCGCAAAGCTGCCGGTTCCATAAATAAATACTGACCGGATTATTCACAGAGTTTATATAAGGTAAATTTAGGTTGTACGGTTGTTGCCAGAGTATCCGGAACACACATTCAGATACTCTGGCAGCAAAGTTTATCACTCCTTTTTCTTCATTTTGCACTCATTAGACAAAAAAAGATAAATTGATGATAAAATAGTGTAAATATTAACTGTGTTTGTACATTACTTTTGCACCAGTAAAAACCATGTAAGAAACATCTTTTCTTGCCTTAAATAAAAATCATAACATAACATTTATCAAAATCAATCATTTCCACCTGACTTCGCCGCATAAAAAATTGGAAAACGCAATTGGTTAACTATCAATTGTTTTGTAAATCTGCGTACCCTGATTTGGGGTACGTAAGCTGTTTTTTACCATGTTTATTAAGAAAAAGAAGAATCGCACTGGAACAGTCAGCATTGTAATCGCTGAAAAAATCTCTGGCAGATATTCGGAGCTGACCACTATCGGCATCGCAAGAGATGAGTCGGAGATAGAAGATATCGTAGCCAAAGGCAAGGAATGGATTGACCGGGAGCAGCAACGCAGACATCCCCGGCTTGACTTGTTCGGAGATGAGCGCGGAAGATGCGAGCAGGAACTGATGAATGCCGATCAGCTTTTGAACAGTATAACCAACATTACCATCGACGGAGCTGACCTGATACTCGACAGGGTGTTTGACAATGTCGGGTTCAACCGTATCGAAGATGATGTATTCCGGAAACTGGTCAAGGCCAGGTTGTCTTATCCGGCGAGCAAATCGGCCACGACGGAGTATCTGAAGAACCATTTTGACGATGACGTGAGCCTGTCGAAGATTTACCGCTACCTTGACAAACTGAGTGACAGTCAGCACCGCATAGTTCAGGACATAAGTGTGGAACATACCCGGAAGATACTTGGCGGTCATATCGGAGTGCTGTTCTATGACGTCACCACGCTTTACTTTGAGGCTGATTATGAGGACGAATTGCGTAAGACTGGGTTCTCCAAAGAAGGGCGCCACAAGAACCCTCAGATAATATTGGGCCTTCTGGTAAGTCTGGGCGGCTATCCTCTGGCCTATTGTATCCATGAGGGCAACAAATACGAAGGGCATACGATGCTTCCGGTCGTGACGGAATTTGTACGCAAATACAATCTGGAGGATTTTATCGTAGTGGCCGATTCGGGACTGATGAACGGCGACAATATTGCTGATCTCGAGGCAAACGGCTACAAGTATATAATAGGAGCCAAGATCAAGACTGAAAGCAAGAAGATCAAGGAATGGATACTGAAACAGCCAAGGGACGACCGCCGGATGGTGGAATACGACAAGGGCGACGGCAGGCGGCTGTTGGTGGGATATACCGACGACCGAGCCCGCAAGGATGCCTATAACCGCGAGAAAGGAATCCGCAGACTTGAAAAGGCCTACCGCAGATGCACACTCACAAAAGACCACATAAATAAGCGCGGCTATAACAAGTTCCTTACAATGGAGGGCGATGTGAAAGTATCTATTGACTACGACAAACTCGAAACAGACGCAAAATGGGACGGCCTCAAAGGGTATCTCACAAACACCGACATACCGGCCTCACAGGTATATGCCGCCTACCACAACCTATGGCATGTGGAGCGGGCATTCCGTATATCCAAGTCCAAAATAGAGATACGGCCTATGTTCCACTTCACCCGACGGCGAATCGAAGCACACGTCTGCATCTGCTTCGTCGCACTGAAAGTCTATAAGGAACTGGAGCGTCTGCTGAAACTGGCAGGCATCAACATGAGTGTAGACAAAGTACTGGCTCTCGCCCAGACAATCGTTACTATACAGCTTACTCTTCCTCAAAACAAGCAGACCATCTCCCGGACCATGCTCATGAAACGGCATCAACGCATCGCCCCTCTCTTCTCAGATGATTTTTGGGGTACGCATTGACGAAGTCAGGAATACCGGGAGGACGCCGTCACTTGACAGCGCCCTCCCTTAACATATCGGATAGATTTATTCCGGAGTTTTACTTCACGTTGAGTTTCTTAAGGATGTCCTTGGGAACGGCTTCCTTGTTGACATAGATGTCAAGTGTCTTGGCACGGAAATAGGGAACCGACACATAGAAATAACCGTCGTAGATCTGATTGGTGTCCCATGAGTTCTTCACCTTGTAGTAGGGATTGCCTTTCTGGTCAACGGCCTTGCCTACGATTACCATGCCGTGGTCGTCGGTGGTTTCCTGAGAGTCAAACATCTCCTGACGCACTTCCTGGGTTATATCCATCTCTTCTGTGGGGCCGTTGAATTTGAAACGCTCATTCTGGCGGTCTTTGTCCGAGAGTTTCACCCAGCGCGCAAGTTCAGTTCCTTCCAGACCTTCGCCTGTTTTCTCCTTAGGCATCACTGCGAATCCGTTGTTCCATTTGAAGCCGCCTTCGCTCACGTCGGCTGCCCAGTTCACGGAATAACCGTTTTCTATAGCGTTGTCAACAATGGCCTGCATCTCGTCGATGGGCACGTTGTAATACTGTCCCGAGAGCCAGTTGTCAGGTACTTCCAGAACAAAAGGTTTGTAGAACGGATGGTGGGTGAACGATGTGATGGCTATGTAGTCATCCACATTGATGGGAAGAGAGGCAGCGAATGTCTTGGGGGTGTAGGTCTTGCCCTCGTAGGTGAATGTCTCGGGCAGTTCGCCGAAATAGGCGTCGAGCACTCCGTTGAAGCCGTTGCGCCATGCGGTGGAAACCTTTTTCGACGGCTTGCGGGCCACGGCTTTCACATAACCTTCCAGAATGTCGGCCAGTTCATAGTGCGAGTGTTTCTTTTCTCCGTAGTTCAGTCCGCGGTACACTTCCTCGGGTACTATACCGTATTCGGCCCATGCGTAAGGAACGTCGAGGCCGCTTCCGCCCTGACCGAAGTTGGCCTGTCCGTACATTCTCACGAAATGGTCGGCCTTGTCGTCATAGCAGTGACGGACAATGAACATTTCCGAAAGGTCCATCTCCTTGCCGGTCTTGCGCAGGATTTCATCCTCATAGAATGAAATGCCCGAGAAGCACCAGCATGTGCCTGACTTGTTCTGGTCTTTGACGGGTGTGGTCTTTACGAGTTTGGTATCGGTGAACTTGAATCCCATGCTGTCAGGGGCGGTGGCTTTGTCATCGGCGGCCCACATTGACGCTGTGGTCATCACCGCGAGAGCGCCGGCTAATAATTTCTTCATGCGTTATTCGTTATTGTTACTGTATTTTTAAGTTTGATTGATTTATCTTTCGCAAATTTACGCTTTTTTCTTCAGATTTGCATAATTATCGGGGAATTACTATTTTTACGGAGATTATAAATCCCGCTCTGGATAATGATTCCTCTTGCTGACCCAAATGCCGCCGGCAGCCCCTAACAGCACAATAAAGAAAACAACCCGGAAATAAAAAGATATGTTTACCTTCGCTCTGATATGGTTCGCCCTTCTCATTATTGTATTGCTCATTGTCCCCGATAAGTACTTTCCAAAACAAAAACCTCGTAAAAAGAAGCACAAGTACGAGGAAGAATATTGGACCGGTCTCCCATGGATGGGCGGGGAGAAGAAAAAGAAAAATGACTTCTGGGACGACTGATATTAATTCCTTTGGTGTGATATTCTCGGTATAATATGTTGGGTTATCATAAACAATGGAACTTCTTGCTGTGTTAAGATATTAAAATCTTTTCAATTATTTATCTGATGGGCTGGCTTATAGAAATATTCCGTGATAATCCGGTGATACCGATATTCCTCACTCTCGGTCTTGGATTCTGGCTCGGAGGACTTAAGTATAAGTCTTTCTCGCTGGGACCGGTCACAGCTACCCTGATTGTTGGCGTGATAATAGGCCAGATGGGGATAGTCATTTCTCCTGCGGTAAAGTCACTTGCATTCATGTTGTTTTTGTTTGCCATTGGCTATAGCGTAGGTCCCCAGTTTTTCAGGTCGCTCAAAGGCGACGGCCTCAAGCAGATATGTTTTGCACTCATAGAGTGTGTGCTGTGTATATTCACATGTGTGGGAATATCATGGCTTATGGGTTATAACAAGGGTATCACGGTGGGCGTGTTTGCCGGGTCTCAGACGGTTTCGGCCGTGATAGGCGTAGGCGGCGATACCATAAAATCTCTTGGGTTGCCGGAAGCAGAGACAGAGCACCTTCTTGAAATCATTCCGGCATGCTATGCGGTGTGTTATGTGTTCGGAACTATAGGTTCAGCATGGATCATTGCTAATCTCGGCCCCATTCTGCTTGGGGGACTAAAAAAGGTCAAGGCTGAGACAGCAAGGATTGAGGAAGAGATGGACTCGGGCGATTTTGTGCCTGACCCGGGAATGTTTGTGGCAAATCGCCCCATCTCGTTCAGAGCATACAGGGCCGAGTCTCCTTTTTTTAACCGTTCAAGATCGGTCGAAGAAATTGAAAATCATATTTCTTCTCTTGGTTTACGGCATTTTGTGGAACGTCTTCGCATCAAGGGCGAGACCTTAGATCCTGATCCCGGACTTATAGTGAGGAAAGGTGATGTGATAGTGCTCGGAGGTAAGAGAGAAACTATTGTCGATGAGGCCGGTTGGATAGGACCGGAAGTAACAGACCATGACCTGCTGAATTTCGCCTCGGAAAATCTGCCGGTCACAGTCTCTAAATCAGGAGCTGCAGGGCTCACTGTCGGAGAGCTGAAACAGGAATCGTTCATGCGCGGGGTGATGGTACATAAAATTTTGCGTAACGGGAATGCTTTGCCGGTGAGAAACCGTGTGGTACTTGAGAAAGGAGATATAATAACACTCGTAGGGCTGCCGCAGGATGTTGCAGCCGCTGTGCCTGAGATCGGCTATTCCGACAGGGCCACGGGTGAGACCGACATGGTGTTCATAGGACTCGGTATTGCCATAGGTTGTCTGATAGGAGCGATTGTTATTGATATAGGTGGAATCCCGGTTTCTCTGAGCACGAGCGGCGGAGCCATACTTTCCGGGCTTATACTTGGTTGGATCAGGTCTCGCCGTCCGACGTTCGGCCACATTCCTCGCCCTGTCATCTGGTTCATGGACAATGCCGGACTCAATCTGTTCATAGCCGTAGTGGGGTTGAGCGCGGGTCCATCGTTCATCTCCGGTCTCAGAGAAGTGGGTCTCGAACTCTTTTTCATAGGAATGTTCTGCACGGCTGTACCGCTGATAATTTCCATCTATATGGGATATAAAGTGTTTAAATTCCCTGCCGCCGTCACTCTCGGATGTGTCGCCGGTAGCCGTAACGCTGTGGCTGCGCTTGGCGCAATTCAGGATAACCTTGATAGCACGCTGCCTGTGATGGGTTACACTGTGACCTATGCCGTGGGCAGTATCTCGCTCATTATCTCGGGTATTGTGGTGGCGTTGCTCTCATGATAAATATGTTATAATAATAAACGGATGTCAGGCAATTACTTTTCACGTCTTCATTGGAAATTGTTTTTCCCCCTTATCGGGTTGTTGTGGCTCATAATAGGCATTACGATAACTTATTTTGTCACGCATGAAAAGCAGAGGCAGAAAGAGAATCTTGAAAACCGTCTGATGAATGTGAACACCACGGTTATAGATGCCTATGACCGTAATGTTAACCTGAAGGAAACAGTTGACTTTATCAGGCTGTTTACGGACAATACCACTCTTGCTCCGCTACGGATAACCGTCTACGATAAAAATGGCCGGATGTTGGCCGATAATGCCGAAGCTACAATCCCGTTCAATAACGGTAACGGGAACATGGATTCGGACTACGACGCCATGTCGGCGCCTGATGGAAGGCCTTCGGTGAGTGAGGTTGTGCAGGACGGCCGGAAGATTATGGTGAGCTCCATGAAAAGTGCCGACGGCAATGTGTATTCTTTTGCGGCGCTTCCTTACGCCGAAGAGGTTACTGATTTTCTGAGCATCGATCCCATGGTGTGGATTGTGGTGCTGGTTCTCGGTATGGTCATCACCGTGATTGCGTTCTTCGGGGTGAGGGCGGTTTGCCGCAATGTGTATACCCTTAGGGATTTCGCCCGGACTGCATCGTCGGACACGCTTCCTGACAATGCTGACCGATGGCGGTTTTCCAACGATGAGCTCGGCGATGTGTCAAGAGACCTGCTTGCTCTTTATCGGGACAAGATACATGCGGAACGGGAGAAAATCTATCATGAACAGCAGATAGCTATGAACGTAAGGCATGAACTCAACACCCCGGTGGGAATAATCAAGGGCTATCTTGACACGGTGCTCAACGATGACTCCATGCCTGAGACAATGAAAATGACATTTCTTCGCCGTGCGCAGCAGAACGCTGACCGCCTGGCGTCGCTTATAAAGGATGTCAGCATGGTCATGAATCTTCAGGACGGAGGTGAGTCCATAGATGTCGAGCCGGTTGATTTCCAGCTGCTGGCCGGGCGTATAGCCGACGATATTGTTCAGGGACACATATCGGACAACATGAAGTTTGTCTATGATATCCCGGCTGACTGCCGCGTTATGGTCCATGAATCTCTGCTTATAAATGCCTTGCTTAATCTGGTGTATAACGCCGCCAGATATTCCGGAGGCTCGAAGATAGAGCTGAAGTGGCTGCGGCGCTCCGGCGGAATGCACTGGTTCTCGTTTGCCGACAATGGCAGCGGAGTAGCTCCGGAACATCTCGAACGTCTGTTCGACCTGTTCTATCGCGTTGATAACGGACGGGCCCGTCGCTTCGGAGGCTCCGGTCTCGGACTTCCGCTTGTGCAGCGTATAATCGTCGCGATGGGTGGAACAATAGATGTGGATAATAAGGAAGGTGGCGGTCTGCGCTTTACTTTCAGCCTTCCCACAGCCTGAGGATATGACAACGGCGCCGGTCATTCCGGCGCCGTCAGGTGTATTGCAGGGGAGGGGGATTATCCTCCGAAGTTGTCGTAGTGGATGTTTTCGGGGTCAACGCCGAGCGAATCGAGCATCTTGTTCACGGCTGCGCTCATGGGGCCGGGGCCGCACATGTAGTATTCGATATCCTCGGGGTTTTCGTGGTTCTTGAGGTAGGTGTCAAGAATCACCTGGTGGACGAATCCGGGTGTGTACTTCACGCCTTCGGCATCGGCCACGGGGTCGGGACGGTCAAGGGCCAGATGGAAATGGAAGTTGGGGAACTGCTTCTCGAGTTCAAGGAAGTCCTGAAGATAGAACACCTCGTTGAGGGCTCGGGCACCGTAGAAGAAGTGCATTTCGCGGTCGCGGGTGTTGAGCGTCTTGGTCATGTGCATGATTTGTGCGCGGAGGGGAGCCATGCCGGCGCCGCCGCCTATCCACATCATCTCTTTCTTGGAGTCGAAGATGGGGTGGAAGTCGCCGTAAGGGCCGCTCATGATCACCTTGTCGCCGGGCTTGAGGGTGAATATGTAGCTCGAGGCAATACCGGGCATCACGTCCTGGAATCCCACCTCGGGTTTCGGCTTGAACGGCGGGGTGGCTATTCGCACCGTGAGCATGAAGCGGTCGCCCTCGGCCGGATAGTTGGCCATGGAGTAGGCGCGCACGGTTGTTTCCTCGTTGCGGCATTTCAGCCCGAAGAGTCCGAATTTCTCCCACGCGGGCAGGTATTCGGCGCCGATGGAGTCTTTGTCAATGTCCTTGTCATAGTCCATGGTGTAGGGCGGTATCTTTATCTGTGCGTAGGAGCCGGGGATAAAGTCCATGTGCTCGCCTTCGGGGAGTGCCACAATGAATTCCTTGATGAATGTGGCCACGTTTTTGTTCGATATAACGGTACATTCCCATTCCTTGACGTCGAGAACCGAGGCCGGTACGGCGAGTTTCATGTCTTCCTTCACCTTCACCTGACAGGCCAGACGCCAGTTGTCCTTGATCTGCTTGCGGGTGAAGTGGACCGTTTCGGTGGGGAGTATGTTGCCGCCGCCTTCAAGCACCTGCACCTTGCACTGTCCGCAGCTGCCTTTGCCGCCGCAGGCCGAGGGGAGGAACACGTTGTTGTCAGCCATGGTCGAGAGCAGCGCTTTGCCTGAATCGGCCTCAACGGTGGTGTCGTTGTTGATTGTTATTGTAACCTTTCCCGAATGCACCAGATAATGCTTGGCCGTGAGAAGCACGGCTACAAGCAGCAGTGTTATTATCAGGAATATGCCTACGCCGGTGACTATTGTCAGCGTGGATAGATTCAAGAGTATGGTTGTCAGTGTCATCTTCTTCTTGTCTTTGTAGAGTGTTGTTTGTCACTTCATGCGGGCCGTCAGAGTTTTATTCCGAGGAAACTCATGAATGCTATGCCCATCAGGGCGGTGAGTATGAAAGTGATGCCAATGCCGCGCAGGGGCTTGGGTATGTTGGAGTATGTGGCCAGACGCTCGCGTATGGCGGCTATGGCTGTGATGGCCAGAAGCCAGCCCAGACCCCATCCGCCGCCGGCGCAAACGGCCGTGAACACGCTCGAGAACTCTCTCTGCTGCATGAACAGCGAACCGCCGAGTATGGCGCAGTTCACGGCTATCAGAGGCAGGAAGATTCCCAGTGACGCATAGAGCGACGGCGAGAATTTCTCCACGGCCATCTCCACAAGCTGTGTCATGGAGGCTATTACGGCAATGAACATTATCAGTGACAGGAAGCTGAGGTCAACATCGGCATATTCCGGTCCGAGCCATGTCAGGGCGCCGGCCGAGAGCACGTAGGTGTTGAGCAGATAGTTGATAGGGAGGGTGACCACGAGCATGAATGTCACGGCCACTCCGAGACCCAGGGCTGTCTTGACATTTTTCGATACCGCCAGAAACGAGCACATGCCCAGAAAGTAGGCGAATATCATGTTGTCGACGAATATCGATCGGATGAATAGATTGAGATTTTCCATCGTTTTGTCTGTTTCTTTAGTTCAACTGCGGTTGTTTCAATCCTCCTGTAGGTCTTTGTTGCACAGACGGTGAACCCAGATGATGCAGGCCACAACTATGAGAGCCATCGGCGGCAGTATCATCAGGCCGTTGTTGACATATCCGTGTTCGTAGCACCACTGGGGAACCACCTGATAGCCCAGAAGGGTTCCGCTGCCCAGAAGCTCGCGGAAGAATCCTACTATGACAAGTATGATCGTATAGCCTATGCCGTTGCCTATTCCGTCAAGAAACGACGGCCACGGTTTGTTGGCCATGGCGAAGGCCTCCAGACGGCCCATGAGGATACAGTTGGTGATGATCAGGCCTATGAACACCGACAGCTGCTTGCTGACATCGTAGGTGTAGGCCTTCAGCAGCTGGTCAACGATAACCACCAGACCGGCCACCACAACGAGCTGTACTATGATTCGGATGTTCGTAGGTATGGTGTTGCGTATCAGCGATATGATTACGTTGGAAAAAGCCAGCACGGCTATCACGGATATGCCCATCACTATTGCCGGTTCCAGTTTGGCGGTGACGGCAAGCACCGAGCAGATGCCGAGCACCTGCACTATAACGGGGTTATTCTTCGAAAACGGGTTGAAGAATACGCTTTTGTTGTTAACTTTTTCAGCCATTGCTTGAGTTTTTCAGTTTTTCGAGATATGACTTATAGGGGGTCAGGCAGTTGTCGAGCATGGCGCCTACGCCCTTGCTCGTGATGGTGCCTCCGGATATTCCGTTCACATAGTCAGCGCCGTTGGCCGGTGCCACACCGCCTTTCACCACTTCTATCGGCAGGAATTTGCCGTCTTTGAACAGGTGCAGCTTCTCATTGAACTGGTCCGTGAACGCCGGTTTCTCTATTTCGGCTCCCAGACCGGGTGTCTCGCCCTGGTGTGCGAAATAGGCTCCGTAGACCGTGGAACCGTCCGAATCAAGCGCTATGTAGCCCCATATCGGGCCCCAGAGACCTGCTCCGTAGGCCGGAAGGATATATTTGCGGCTTCCGCTTTTCAGCTCGCACACGAACACCGGCAGGCTGCGCTCGTCGGGGCTGAGTTTCACCTGCTCGGCCATATTGATGGTGAAGGCATTGCCTTCGATGGTCTCTCCTTTGGTATTGACTACTGTCTGCTCCACTATGTAGCGGTTGAATTCTGCCACCACATCGTCTGCCGAAGGTGTCTCATGGACTGCGGCGAGTATCTGGCGCATCTTGTCGGCGTCTATGTTCTCCTGCTGCTTGGGCCTGAGTGCCAGGGAGGTGGCCGCAAGAGCCGTACCCACAACGAGAACGAGCACTATGATGTAAATCGTAGTATAAACGTTGCTTTGCTTATTCATGATTGTTCTTTTGTTTTCTGATTTATGTGCTGTGTTGCTCTTTTCAGGCACGGAGACGTTTCATTCGCTGTGATATGTTGGCCTGTACCACACAATAGTCTATCAGCGGGGCAAGCGCGTTCATCAGAAGCACTGCGAGCATGGCGCCTTCGGGATAGCCGTTGTTGTAGACTCGGATTATGATGGCTATGACTCCAACGAGGAATCCGTAGATGTACTTGCCTATGCCCGTCCTTGCTGCCGTAACGGGGTCCGTGGCCATGAACACTGCCGCAAAGGCGAATCCGCCGTAAACCAGCTGGTCTATGGGCAGGATTGCCGAACCCGGATATATCGGACTCTGGAACGTGTAGGCTATCCATCCCATGAACAGTCCGCCGGCAAATACCGATGCCATGATTTTCCAGCTTGCTATGCCGGTTATTAGCAGAAGCGCGGCTCCTAAGAGCACACACAGGGTCGATGTCTCGCCGAACGAGCCGGGATAGAGTCCGAGGAAGGCGTCCCATGTCGACAGGATGTGGCCCGCGGCGTCAGTCGCCGCATCGGCACCGTTGGCAATCTGGTTGAGGGGGGTGGCGCCGGTGAAGGCGTCGCTGTATTCAACGGTGCCTCCAAGTCCGCAAATCGGGCTTGATGCTATGAATGCCCTGTCGCCGCTCATCTGGGCCGGGTAGCCGAAGAAGAGCACGGCGCGGGTCACCAGGGCCACGTTGAATATGTTGAATCCGGTTCCTCCGAACACTTCCTTGACGAATATCACCGAGAATGCGGTGGCTACTGCCAGCATCCACACCGGTGTCTCTATCGGACAGATCAGCGGTACCAGTATTCCGGTCACGAGAAATCCTTCCTGAATCTCTTCGCCGCGCCACTGGGCCACAATGAATTCAATTCCGAGGCCCACCGCGTAGGTCACTATGATTTTCGGCAGTATGGCAAGGAATCCGTAAAGCATTATGTGCCAGAAGTTGAGGTCGGTTATGCCGGAACCTATGAAGTTCTGGTAGCCCGTATTGTACATGCCGAATAGCAGACACGGCATCAGGGCGGCCACAACTATGATCATCACTCGTTTCGAGTCTATGCTGTCATGCACATGGACTCCTGACTGTGACGTGGAGCGTGGCGTGTAAAGGAATGTTTCAAAGCCGTCAAACACGGAGCGGAGCGACTGATATTTGCCGCCCGGCTCGAAGTTGGGCTTTATTTTGTCGAGATATTTGCGTAGCATTGCTTGGCTGTTTGTTTTATTCTTGCTTGATTGTTTGTCTGTGTGCTGTCCGGAATCAGGCGTCGGGGTCATTCAAGTTACTTGCGCACATAGTCAAGGCCCTGTCTCACTATCTTCTGGAGTTCCAGTTTTGACGGGTCTATGTACTCGCACAGGGCGAAATCCTCCGGAGCCACTTCGTAGATTCCGAGTTTCTCCATCTGCTCTATGTCGCGTGACAGTATGGCTTTTATCAGATACTCGGGCAGTATGTCCATAGGCATCACCTTGTCATACTGTTCCGACATTATCATTGCTCGCCGGCCGCCGTTCAGACGGGCGTCGGGAGCGAATTTCTTTCCCTTGAACAGACTTGACACAAACGAACGGCTGGCGCTCATCTTGTTGGGACTCATCGAGGCCCAGCCCATGAACTCGTCAACGTCATCCCCCTCGGGAATCACGGTGACCTGACGGTAGGGATAGTGCAGATAGCCGTTGGCACTTTCCTTGTCTCCCGTCAGGACATTGCCCGAGATAACCCGGTGGTTACGTCCGTCCTCCTTCACGTTGCCTTTCAGAACAGGGGAGAGGCTGGAGCCGGCCACGGTCCTCACCGTCATGGGGTCCTTCACCTCGGAGCCGGTCACGGCCACCGCCGTTTCCCATTCGGGATAACCGTAGAGCATCAGTTCGCCTATTCTCACTGCGGTCACAATATCCAGAGTCCAGATGGTCTCGCCCTTGTTGACCGGAGCTATGTTGGCGGCCTGGACTCCGGCGTTGCCGGCCGGATGCGGGCCTTCTATAATAATATGGTGTACTTCGGGCGGAAGAGCCAGGCTCCAGTCATCGCGTGTCGACACATAGACCTTCCCGCCGGTAAGTTTGGCCAGCGTTTCCAATCCCTTGGCCATCTCCTTTCCCTTGCCTGTGACCTCCCTCTCGAGCGACGGTGCCAGAGGCGCCGAATCGAATGCCGTCACAAATATGTTGACCGGCTCCGTTCCGGGCACGGGAACTATGTCGTAGGGGCGCTGACGCATCATGGCCCACAGACCCGATTCCATCATGGCGTTCATTATCTCTTCGCGTCCGGCGTCAGGCGCTATGCTGAATTTCTTGCGTCCGGCGCTCTGGCCTTCCTCGGCTGCCACCTCTATGCGCAGAATCTTGCGGCGCTCGCCGCGTACTATCGCCTTGACCGTTCCGTCCGTCGGCGACACGAGACATATCCTCTCGTTGATCTTGTCATGCATCAGAGGGGCGCCTTTTACTATGGTGTCGCCCTCCCTCACACTTGGCTTGGGCGTGAATCCCGGAAAATCATCGGGAATGATTGCAACGGTGGCCGGCTTGACAACTTTCACAGGCGACTCGGGCGTCAGTCCTCCCTGAAGCTGCAGGTCAAGGCCCCGGTGAAGTCTTATGCTGGTTTTGCTCATGGCTTTAAGCTTGTTGTTTGTTGGTATAATAATGACTGCAAAGTTATTGATATTTTTCGACTTTTTATGGATTCTTCACTAAAAAACTTTCATCCTTTTATCGCCATTTTACCCTTTTGCCCTCACCGCTTAAAAAAATACTTAATTACTTGCCAAAAGTGAGATTTTTGCATCGAAAAGTTTGGAAGTTGTAAAATTTATCAATAATTTTGCGTAATCCTTACTGACAATCATAACCTGTTAAGTTTAGTGACATGCCATGAAATCTCGCTTCCACCAGTGAATTTCCAAGGATGAACTTATTGAAAATTAATAAACTAACTAACTTAAATAAATAACCACTTAAATCATCAAAATTTAGTAATTATCTATTATGGAAGCTCAAAAGCCCACTCAGCAGCCGCAGGCCAAAGCCGCAAACAAAGCTGCAAAAACCGGTAGCAACGTTTCTGGTATCAAGAATGCTTTCTTGGTAATCATTGCTTGCTTTGTCGTTGCCGTTTGCCTCTTCATTTTCTGGTTCGGCGCCGATATCCACTTCGAAGAAGGTCATCCGATCGACATCTGGGGTACTATCTACAAAGGCGGTTTCATCGTGCCTATCCTCCAGACCCTCTTCCTTACCGTTATCGTTCTCTCTGTTGAGCGTTACATCGCTATGAAGACTGCCAAAGGTAAAGGTAACATCACCAAATTCGTTGCAGGTGTGAAATCTTGCCTTCAGAAAAACGACATCGCCGGTGCCAAGAAACTTTGCGCCGCTCAGAAAGGTTCAGTTGCAGCTGTTGTTGCCGCCGCTCTCGTTAAATACGAGGAAATGGACAAGAACACCGAACTGACCAAAGAACAGAAAGTTGCTATGCTTCAGAAAGAAGTTGAGGAAGCAACAGCTCTCGAAATGCCTGCTCTCCAGCAGAATCTCCCCATCGTCGCTACTATGACAACCCTCGGTACTCTCGTCGGTCTTCTCGGTACTGTGATGGGTATGATCAAATCATTCCAGGCTCTTGCTCAGTCAGGTGCTCCTGACCCTACCGAACTCTCTACCGGTATCTCCGAGGCCCTTATCAACACCGCCTTCGGTATCGCAACCGGTGCGTTCGCCGTTATCTCTTATAACTTCTATACCAACAAAATCGATAACCTCACCTACGCTATCGACGAAATCGGCTTCTCGATTGTTCAGACATTCGCAGCTACCCACTAATCCCTGTTACTTATAATATTATAACCTAATCTTTCTATTATTTAAGTAATATGGGAAAAGTAAAAATTAAAAGAAAAAGTACCCTCATCGACATGACCGCGATGAGTGACGTAACTGTTCTTTTGCTTACTTTCTTCATGTTGACCTCTACCTTCCTTCAGAAAGAACCTGTGACCGTGATCACTCCTTCTTCTGTTTCTGAAACGAAGGTGCCTACCGCCAACCTCGCTTCTGTGCTCGTCAGCCCCGAAGGTAAAGTGTTCATCTCTATCGCCGGTGAAGCTGACCCCAATGTGGCAGGTGGTGAATGGGCCACGGAGCCTATCCGCAAGGAAGCTCTCAAGAACGCAATTGCCGAATACAACAAAAACCACTCCAACAAAGTTTCTCTCACCGAATCTGAGCTCGAGACTTTCTCTAAGATTGGTTCATTCGGAGTTCCTTTGAGAGACATGAAGAAGTTCTTGAACATGTCGCAAACCGAACAGGACAAGTACATCTCTGATATGAACAACCCCGGCGTGGGTATTCCTATCGATGACAACAAAGACCTTCAGAAACCCAACGAATTCCAGATCTGGATGCGTGCCATCTACTCTGCCGGCAACGAAAACCTCCAGAGCCAGATGAAGAAAGGTGAAGGTATCGCTGTCAAAGCCGACAAGGACACCCCCTACGAAACCGTTCATAACGTGCTTGACAACCTCCAGACCCTCAAGATGAACCGCTTCAGCTTGATGACTGCACTTAAAACCGAACAGGATTAATCATTATGGCACAGATAGAACAATCAGACAAGGGCGGCAAAAAGAAAAAAGGCGCCCAGAAAAAGATTCCTATCCATGTGGACTTCACGCCCATGGTGGATATGAACATGCTTTTGATTACATTCTTTATGCTTTGTACCACTATGATTAAGTCCCAGACTCTGCAGATCACCCTCCCTACCAACGAGAAGGTCGATCAGACTGAGATGACACAAGCTAAAGAATCCGAAGCCATAACTCTCATTGTTGACACCGAACGCGACGCCGACGGTAACATCAAGAAAGATGAAAATGGCAAACCCCTGAACATCGTTTACTACTATGAAGGTAAACCCGAAGTAACCAACGAGACAATCGACGCAGCTTCAGGTCTTCTGACCGCCAACAAGCTCCAGCGCGAAGCTTTCGTAGGTAACGAAGGTGACATCCAGCGTGGTATCCGCAAAATCCTCCATGACCGCAATGCTGAAGTTCTCAAACGCATCGACGTCCTCAAAAAGGACTGGCGCGAAAAGAAATTCTCGTCCAACAAGGATATCAACGACAGCATCTACCAGGCTCGTGCTAAAGAAATCCGCAATGACTCCACTCTGACCCGTCCGGTTGTAGTCATCAAGGCTACTCCCCAGGCTTCGTGGGAAGGTCTTATCGGTGCTCTCGACGAAATGCAGATCAATCAGATTTCACGTTATCAGATCGATAACATGAACAACATTGACTCTCTTATGGTTATTGACTACGTGGCTCGCCACGGTAAGAAATAATTGATGTCAGATTTTATATGTTTAACTGTAAAAAAGCAAAGAAATGGCTAAAGATGTAGATCTTTCATCAAAAGAATGGCGTGACCTTGTCTTCGAAGGCAAGAACAAAGACTATGGTGCGTATGAAATGCGCAGCAATTCAGTCAAGCGTCATAACCGTGCAATGCTCGTAATCCTTATTATTCTTGCTCTCGTTGCCGTTCTCGGAGTTCTCGTAAACACCGTGATCGCAGCAGCCGAAGCTCGCCCTGAAGATGAGAACGAACAGGCTCTCGTTGAAATGGCAGTTGAGGAAACTCCTGAGGAAGAAGAACAGGAACCTGAGGAACAGCGTTACGAAGAACCCGAACCCGAGGTTATCAAGGAAGAGCTTCTCAACACTGTGAAACTCACCGAGATTGCCATCACCGAGGACGATAAGGTTACTGAAACCATCAAGAACCAGGATGAACTCAAGGAAACCGAAACCGCTGTCGGTGTAACCAACGAAGACCGTGGTGTCGACGACATCATCAACGCTGAAGTTCACCGTGACGTGGTTGTTGTCGAGGAAAAGAAACCCGAACCCATCGTAGAGAAGAAAGAAGATGACAACAAAGTCTTCACTTCTGTAGAGCAGATGCCGGTTTATCCCGGTGGTGAAGGTGCCCTTCTCGCTGACGTATCCAAGAACATCCGTTACCCGAGCGTAGCTCAGGAAAATGGTATCGAAGGTAAAGTAATCGTACAGTTCGTTGTAACCAAAAACGGTACCGTAGGCGAAGTCAAGATTGCCCGTGGTAAAGACCCCGACCTTGACAAAGAAGCCAAACGCGTGGTGAAGACCCTCAAGAAATTCACCCCCGGTAAGATGAACGGTAACCCCGTCAACGTATGGTACACCCTCCCCATCACCTTCAAACTCCAGAAATAACGCATATTTCACCCTCCCGATAAGAAAGGCGGACCCCACCCGGGCCCGCCTTTCCCTTTTTCCCCCCTATTTCACCCTCTCCCCCGTATTTACTCCCTTCTATAGCAGCTAAAATAGCTAAAACAGCTAAAACAGCTATGTCAGCTACCACAATTCCCATCCCTCCCATTTTTAGCTTTTCGCACACCAACCCCGTCTCCGCCGTCGTATCTTTGCCGGCATGAGACGCACCGCACTGATAAAGACACCATCGCGCTACCACGCCGACCGCCGCGACCATGCCGCGCAGTTCGAGC
>CANQWS010000021.1 GCA_947627615.1 uncultured Muribaculaceae bacterium
GCCAACCATTCATCCCCTGCCCACACATGATAAACGGGCGGATCTCCGCATTCATGGTGGTCCGGCCCTATAAACCACGATTGTGTCATGTAGAGCCGGACGCCGTTCTTTTCTGCCAACTTATATGGCCACTCTTTGCGGTCTGCTAGTGCTTTCAGCCATAGTTCTTCTTTCTCATCCATCTCGGTCCCCCGGTATCCTCATCCAATACAGCACTTGTGAACACGGGTACCCTTGCATGGTGTCGGTGATAAACAGTCCGGTCTCATCGTATTTGCAGAGAACCCGCCGGTTGTTTACTCTGATAACAACCTCTTCGTCTGGTTGCGGTAGTGTCTCGTTAGGGGAATACCATTCTCCATGCATTACGGTCCAGCGCTCGCAAGTCTCATCATCGTATGAATAAGCGCCGTCAATATCACAACCGCCAAGGCAGTCGTCAACGTGGCTCCAGTGCTCACAATAAGAGCACCGCACAACGCTGTACGGCTTTGCCTTCGATCTCGTTATTTTGCACTCTTCCACTTTGCAGCCCGCCTCTCTTGCGGTGTTGGCATGGACATCCACAACCTCCAGCCGGTATCCCTCTGGTTGTAGCTGCTGAAGGCCCTCACTACCCGGCCAATTGTTATAACGTAGTCCGTGATCTCCGTGATCTTCACATCAAAGGGGCTGCTGTCCCAGGCCTGTTCAATAATTGCCCACGATCCAGGCTTGAGTTTTTTAATCTCGTCCACCGTCAATGGCTTTTGCATCTGGTCCGCCTCCTTTTTTTCAGTGCGGTCATTCCCGCTGTGTAGGAATTACGAGCCGCAGGTTCTTTTCCTTTGCCAAGCCCCAGAGGTCTGAGAGGGCGGTCGCCATCCCTAAACGCCAGGGACAACCTGGAATCTTCTTCTCGGTGGTGTCTGTCTCCACCCGGTAGAGCGGCCCTTTCTTGCAAATCTGGTATCTGGCCGCCCCATCGGTGTAAATCGGCGCTTCAAGTAGTATCCTCATTTTTCGGCTTCTCCTCTATCATCTCTAGCGCTACGTCTAGGAGGTCTTTGGCCGCACGTATAAGCCCGGTGTCAATGACGCTAGACAACCATATACTCAGGACCAGCAGGGCAAGCGTGAAGCCGCATACCTGCTCCACAGTTACTGGCAAGCCCATCAAATAGCTTGCGCCGGATAGTATCAATACAGTTAAAAGATACCCTACAAAATCTTTAAGAAATCTCATAAATTACCCTCAAATCACTCACACTTAAAAGTGTCGCGCCTGGCGTCAATCGCTCTAAATATATCGTTGGTAAGGCGGAGTGCATCGTTCTTGTTGTCGCAGGTTGCTACTACGTAAGAGTTGAGCTTTACATTCGCGATAACTCTAAACTTCGTTACGCGCTCCTTATCGTCAAACCGCTCATATACCCCGATATACTCGGCTTTATCGGCGTTAACGATCCCCTCCCCGTTACTAAGCTTAATCCACATCATTACTCTCCTTTTGCGGCGGTGTAGCCGCATGGCATTGTTGCTCGAAGCCCAAATAGCAGTTGAACTCCCCAGTTATGGGGTCGTAGCTGATAAACTTGCAGGGCAGGTTCTGGCAGTAGAATGGGCGGGCCTTATGCCACACACACATTTCATATCCAGCCGGCCCGGCTGAGCAATTCTTATTTTTGCAAACGCTGCAAGGTAAGCGGCCGTGAAACTCAGTCTCGTTCATTCCTCATCCTCCTCCTCTTTTAAACGTCTTTGATGCGTGGCAGTGAAGCTCTAAACCACGACTGCACATGAACATTTCCTTCTTTTTGTCGTAACAGATGTATTCGCAGTAGATGTTTTGGCAGTAGTATGGGCGGGCTCCACTCCATACACACGCGCATGTTGTGCCGTTCTCGCATACTTGGCTTTCGCAGACACGGCAAGGCGGCAACGTGGTCATTTTGGCAACCTCCCAGAAAGCACAATCGCGTAAGCCTCACAGATGATATTGCGCTTAATGATCTCCCGTTCTTGCTCGCTCTGCACTCGCTCTAAGTCGTACACCAAGTTTTTCAGAACTTCCGGCGCAACCTCCATACCCCAGAAACGTTCATTCTCCTCAGCTATGCGGCGGTCTCGGTCCTTCATGCCGGTCTTATCCTGGATAACTGCGGGCGGCACTTCCGCCGCTAGGCGGTCTATTGTTCCATCCCGCACCATGCCCACGGCATTGCCTAAAATGCACATTCTCACGCGGTCGAAGTTGGCGTCTACGCTGATGTCTCCGCCTTTCGCGTACTGCGGTTGCCCGGCGGTCTTCTGGTTCAGCATGATTTGCAGTTCCATCACATCGCTTTCAAGGGCTGCGGTGTTGCATCTCTTTGCCGTAGCAATTAAGAATTCTTCTAGCGGCCCCGCGTCCAGGTGGCTGACGATCTCGTTAACGCCGGCCCTCTTATCCTCTCTCACGGCGCTACTCCTCGCGCTCGAAGAATGCGCAGACGTCTTCGCCGTCCACATCATCCCAGGTACGGCGGCATTCAAGGCGCAATCCAAAGTTATAATAGTCGGTCTTTAGATTAGAATACTTGCAGCAGCTGCATCTGTGCGGATTACCGCAACTAAACATTTCCCGACACACCTCATAAGCGCACATGGGCGCTAACAGTCCTTCGAACTCCGGGCAGGTCTGTTCCACCTGCTGGCACATCTCACGCACTACGGATTGCGTCATGGGGTCTGCTAAGCTGCAGAGTCGCTTGCTTGCTACATTCATGAGCTCTTCCGCATTCATCATCCACAGCATATCAACGGGGGCGTCCTGCCGCTCTGCGCCTCTGTCGGGATTGCTCCGCTGAGACTTTACAAAGGGCTGGGAGTGGACGTGCCGGCAAAGGTGAACGCTCACAAAATACGGGATTCCCTCCAGCGAAAACATGAAGGGAAGTACTCTAATATGGCTGTGCCGTGCCTTCAATGAATCGTGTTTCCACTTCTCATTTGGCGGCGTTATGGGCTTTTTACCCATCGTCACCAGGGCACACCTCTTGCACAGCATCCAGTCCTCATCTGTCGGGTACTGGACGAGTGAGACAGTAAAACCCATCTGATTTGCCTCCTTACTAAAATTGTGTGAAAATGCTGCGATTTTAGCGGGGTAGTCGTCTAGGGGTATCCAAGTACCACCCCGCCGCAAATCGCATTTCTAGGGCGAGAAATGCCCTATTTTTTAGTGGCTTTCTCGCGTGCTGCTTTCAATCTCGCCGCCGCGGCCGCCTTCTGCTCCTCGGTGAGCTTTCTGGGCGTCCGGTAGGGGTTCTTACCGAAACGGTACGGCTTAAGCTGGCAATCGTAAGAGTCGCAGTCTTTCACCGCTTGGGCGGATCCTGCACAGGTCAAGCAAAACTTGCGGATAGCGGTGAGAGGTCTCGTATATTCCATCTGGTTCACCCCTCTCCTGTGTAGGTTTTCTTCTTTGCCTCTTCTGTGACTGGTAGCCAATAGTATCGCTCTTCAAACGGAGCAAAGTACTCTTGCAGGATCTTTTGCAGCTGCTGGTCAAAGAGTACCCTATATGCGTCCGTCTCGTCTCTCTTCAAAAGGACGGGTATGAACTTCTTATACACGTCCATCCAGGCCTTGTGGATCTTAGCAATCCGCTTGCGCCCGAAAACGTCCTTACCCATCACCGTCTTGTCATTCAAAACCATGCAAAGGCAGTCCCATGTATATTGCTCAAAGGTTTGCCGGTTTGCATCCTGCATCACATCATCACGCACCCGCCGGCGCTCTAAATAGGCATTCTTACCCGGCGGCGGCCCGTGATGGACTTTCTTCTTGCCCATCAATCTAGCGGCTCATCAAGTACGGGGTCATACCACCCGGCAAATAGGCCGTTGCGGAAAATCAGCCGCTTGCCGCCGATCTCGATATAGGTGGTGTTGTCCTCGCCTTCAATCACTCTGAACATGGCTCTCAGTCCTTTCTAAAGAATGTGCCTACCCATCCATCAGCGTTTAACGGAAGGCCCGGCGCCCATGGTATGGGCTCGCTCATGATGTCTGTGACTGCCTTTAACATGGCCTCAGGGCTTGCCCAGGGCTGTATATCAATCACAACCTCATCATGGATATGGAACACTATCGGAAAACCTTTTGCTTCTAATTTGTCAATGACAAAACCTAAACAATCACGCGCAATTGATTGTATAACGTTTTCTGTAAGTTTCCCTCCGTATGTCTCTATTTCCATCCACTTTTTGGTTTCCTGGTTTAAGCCGTAGTAGCAGATAGCCTTTTGCCCCCATCGGTTTTGCGTGATACGGGGTTCCACATAGTAGCTCTTGCGCCCAGAGGGTAAGAGGATAGTGAGGAAAGACATTTGCAAATCTGGGTTGAATTCTCTTGCCAGTATTAGCCCGTGTGTAGCCCGACTCCCGCCGTTCTCGATGACGTCAATAGCTGCGTTCTCCAGGTCGTACCACAGTCCTTGTATGCGGCGGTTCGTCTCCCTCCAGCGGTTCACGATCCCCTGCATCTCTTCATCTGACACATCATCCAGCTGGTGTCCGGTATCCATGCGCCGCATTGCCATAACACCGCCACCATAACCAAGGGCCAGTTCTGCAACCTTCCCGCGCTGCCTCAGGGCGTACTCTGGGTTCCCCTTCTTAATCCGGTCGATGGGCACACCAAACATTTGGGAGGCAGACGCCTCATAAATCTTTCCGTGAGTGCGGAAAACCTCTAGCCGCCACTGCTCCTGAGCAACCCAACTGATTACCCGCGCTTCAATCGCTGAGAAGTCTGCATCAATCAGCACATGGCCGGGGCCGGCTACTAGCGCCGTGCGGATAAGCTGCGATAGTGTATCGGATACTGATCCATAGAGCATGGTAAGAGCGTCTCGTTGGTCCTGCTTCACAAGCTGCCGAATGTCGCCGATAGAATCAAAGTCGAGATAGGTACGGGGCAGGTTTTGCAGCTGCACTAGCTCCCCGGCCCATCGTCCTGAGCGGTTCGCCTTATAGAATTGCATCATCCCATGAACCCGCCCATCCTTGCAGACGGTGGCTGCCATCTTGTCATACTTCTTCGTGCTGGTCTTCCCCAGTTCCTGCCGGATCTCCAGCATTCTCCTCACCGCCGGGTGTAGCCCGTCCCTTTGCAGCCAGTCTGCTACGATCTCTTTTGTGAGTCCAGGGATCTGGTCGTCAGGCGGCTGTATGCGGTTAATCCATGCGGTCACTTGCGCTATACTGTTCGGGTTTTCAAGTCCGGTCAGCTTCTGGGCCTCGTCCATCAACGCTGCTTGCTCTTCTGCCATAATGTTGAGGGCGCCGGCCACTAGATCACTATCTAGCGCAACCCCTCTGTAATTCACCTTCAGGTTAGTAACCCACTGTTGTTGCAGCCAGGGCGGAACGGGGATTTTAGACAGTAGCCGTTCAATTTCCATCTCTGCAACTACGTCCTGTGCGTTGTACGTCTTGAATAGCCCCCACTTCTCAGGGTCGTGTTTTGGCAGATTTCGAGTCCGGCCACCGTTCTTTGCGGTGGGCTTACAGGGCTTGCAAAAGTACGTTATCAGGGACTTGCCCACTGTCAGTTTCTGCTTGTCCTCAGCAAGCCCCATGGCGGCGCCGGTGGCCTGCAAACTTCTGGGAAAACCGGCATACAAACCATGAAAGAGCGTGCATCTCCACTGCTCCGGCGGTAGGAGTCCATACCATTTGGAGAGGCACAACCATTCAAAATTGGCGTTGTATGCGTGTTTGATATAGTCTGGATCTCGTAGGGCCGCTATAAGCCATATCGGCGGCACTTCGCCGCAAGCCATATCGACAACTTGAACGGGCCCGCCATCCAGTGAGTAAGCAAATAAGAGGATCTCAAAATCGCTTGATTCTACGTACTTCTGCGCCCCCACCTCATCCAGGGGCTCGCTGGAGTACGTTTCAAGGTCGCAAAAGATGTGGTGCGTCTCGTTTCGCCTCCTTCATGTCTGTGCGGCTAGAGCCGCCACGGGAGATGGCGGCTCTAGCGCTATTCACTTAAGGCTTAGAACGGGTTGCCTTCGTAGTTTGCAGGGTTGTAATACTGCTGCGGTGTGTTGTACGGCTGTCCGGTCAGAGGGTTGATCTCAGGCGCTGCCGGCTGGTACGGCTGGGCGTACTGCTGAGGGGCTGCGGGCTGCTGATACTGCTGGTATTGCGGGGCAGGCTGATACGGCTGGGTGTACTGTTGCGGTGCTGCGGGCTGGTACTGCTGCGGCTGGCCGCCCATCTGGTCAACGGCTCCAGGCTGCTCCAGGTCTGCGAACTCGTCTGCGGCGCTGCTGCGGCCCATGCCGAGGGCCTCATCATCACGGGTCTTGCAGACGTTGTTGAGGTAGCACCCAACACCCTTCTTGCCGGCGTTGGAGTAGGGGGCGAAGTTGACGGTACAGTAGCCCCACATGCCGCTGTAAATGTCCTCAGGGGCAAGCTTTGCGTGAACGTTGGAAATGTGTACCACGGTCGGCGGGGTCAGGGGGTTGCCGTCCCGGTCCTCTGCGTTGGTGCTGGCCGTGATCACCCACATACCCTTGCACTCAGGGCCAAAGGGCTCTCCGTCAGACCGCACGCCGTCGCCGTCCCATACGGGGTGGGGGACACGGGCGGGGCGCTTGCCGTCCCACTTGTTGGACACGCCGAGTTCGGTAGCGGCCGCAATGGCGGCGTCAATGTCCTGCTTGGCGGCCACGTTGGACTTGGGCAAGAGCATGGTCACGGAGTACTTGGGCTTGCTGAGCTCGTCGCGCTTGTAGGGCCTGGTCAGGTGCACGTAGGAAAGGCGTACCTCTCCGAGGCGGCACTTTGTGGGGTTGTTCTGATACATGGTTTGTGCTCCTTTCGTTTAGTCGGTTGTCGTTTGGGCGTTTATCGTTTCTGCGAGGTCTGCGAAATCGTTCACGGCGGGGCTGAAAGCGGGGCGCTTGTCGGACTCCTCTGCCAGTGTGGGTTTTCCAGCCGGCTTAACCACCAGGGGGCTGAGGATCTCGTTGAAGCGCTTCTTTCCTAAGAGCTTTTCGATACCGGTGAGGGTCTTGAGCTCCCGGTCATAGATTACTGCATCGTCATACCCCGCCTTGTGTAGGGCCTCAACTACGCAGTCAAGGTCCATCCACTGCCTTACAGATCTCCCTTCCACAGCCTTGTAGCCGGGTACCGTGCGGCCATCGAGGCAGGCTTGCAGGGCATAGCTCTGCAGGTCCTTATACCAATTGACTAACTGTTCTCCACGCTTGAGAAGGTCGCCAACCTCTGCGTCTGTTAGGACCCCGTTGCCGGTTATGAGGGCTTCTGCGGCCTGCTCCTGCGACAGGCGGCCTTCCGGCTTGCGATCCTTGTACTGCTCCAGAGACACAAGGCTTGCCGCTCTGGCGGCGCACACCTCACGCCCACGGCAGAAACGGCACTGCTTAGCGCCGGGGCAGTATTTGCCGGGGCCGTCATTGGCTTCTTTGGCTATGGGCTTCACGTACTCGCCCCACTCCAGGAGTTCAGCCGTTGTCATGGTATCCTCGGACACGTCGTCCGTTACGCGGGGCTGCACGATGGCCATAGAGACCCGCTGGATGGTGTCGCCATAGAGGGGCTTATACTTCTCCAACGCCCCCAGGGCGTACAGACGCATTTGCGGGTTGCCCACGGCGGAGACGACTTCACCAACACCGTTCTTATAATCCGCGATGTGGAGGGTGTCGCCACCGATCATGATGCAGTCGCAGGTACCGAAGCCGCCCGGAATCCATGCTGAGAGGTCCACTTTCTCTTCCGGCGAAATGAACGGCGGAAACTCGTACTCGTTGGCCTTGCGGGTGAGATACTCGATGTAGAAGGTGGCAGATGTAAGCATGTCGGGGTTGAAAAGCGGGTCCGCCTGCAACTTCTTCATCTCGCTGTTGAACTTGCGGGTAGTGAGTCCGCAAAAGGCCTTACGGACGTTCAGTTCGCAAATGCTGTGCGCTAGGGTGCCTTCCGCCGCATACTTGCTGGTAGTGCTGGGAAACTGAGACTCGTAGTGTGGGGCGGCGGTGCACAGTAACCACCTGTGCGCCGATGACGGGGACAAAAGGGAGTGCGTGCCTGGCATGTGCTCGCCTCCCTCAGAACTGAACGCCTACTGCCTTTGCGTCTGCCACAAAGGCGGGGATGTCCTCATCTCTCAGCTTCGGCATGGCGTCCACGTTGTACTTAGCCAAAAGGCCTTTGAGCTTAGCCATGTTGCTGCCATCCGTCTGGCTGGCAACCCATGCCGTCATGATGCTTATCAGCTGCTGGCGGGAGACAGTCTGGACGGGCGCCGGCTGCTGGGGAGGAGCTGCAACGGGCTGCACGGAGACAGGCTGTGGTACTGTCAGCGGTACTACAGGCGGTGCGGGCGGCTGAGGGGCTGCCGGGCTCGCTGGTACGGTCGGGGCCGGCTGCGGGCGGGGGTGCTCGCTGTCAGCGGCTGCCGATACGGTCGGCGTGGGCGGCTGCGTCTTCTGCAAGGGCTCGCTGGCCTGTGCGGCGCCGTTCTCGCCGTACTGGGTAGCCTTTACCACGGGCTGGGTAGATGCGGCCTTGCAGTCGATGGTGTCGGGCAGGGTGCGCCGCTTCTCGATAGTGATGCCGTTGCTGCCGATATGCGTGAAGTCGGGCGCCGCGCCGTTCATGATAAGCTCGGCGAACTCGGTGAGTTCATGCCGCGCTTCCGCGCCGTTGGTGAATTCCATCTCGATCTTGATCATTGGTTGTTTGCCTCCTTATTGGGTTGTGTAAGTTTTTACTCGCCTAAAAGTACTTTCATGATCTCGTTAATCAGGTCACCGGTATCGACCTCGCCAGGGTCGATCTCTATGGTGATTGATATTGCGGGGTCTTGCTCACCTACTGGCGAATTGTTCCCGTCATTCAATCCGGTCAGCCTCCTCTCCAGGTCCATCAATTACCCTCCTGCGTCTTCTTGTGAATCGTCTCACATTTGATCTCGTAGGCTGCGGTAATGGCGTCTATCGCCCGCCCCATGATCTCGATGAGATCGCAGGCGGCGTTCTCAGCCGTTTTGAAAGAGAAGACCATTCCGTTGATGATGGTTTCAAGTCGTTCCTCTGTCATGCTTTCTTGCCTCCTTCGTTGTGTAGCCGGTTTTCTTTTGCAATCTGGTCGATGAGTCGGAGGATCTTGTCATGATCCTCCTGGCTCAACTTCTTTCTCAGCCGGGCCCGCAAGGCGCTGGGGCAGATGCCCATTGCGGCCGCTAACTGAGTCATAAGCACCTTTTCATCCCTGGCCTTTCGCCGGATGTCGCTGTTGGGGCGTGCCTTTACCGGCTGGCTGATGCCCTTCTTGCGTCTCGCCATAACCACCGGGTTCCACCCGCAGCTTGCGCAATTGTCTGTGATGTAGCATTGCACACCGTCTGGCTGAAACTTGCAGCACCTCAGGCCCGCGCTCCTCAGACGGGCTTCATCGAGGCACCCGCAAGATGGGTGTGCCATCTCAAAGAGGTTTTTACGTGGAAGGTCGATGGTGTTGCCGCACTCGCATTGGCAGTGCCACAAAACGCCTTTGCGGGGCACGCCTCCGACAGGGTAAAGCGCCGTTAGCATGCCGAACTTTTTCCCAGTTAGGTCTATCGCGGTCATTGGAGGATCTCACCCCATTTAGCTGCTCGCTCGAATACAATGTTTGAATAGTAGCGGCTGCCGGTATCGTGGCCGGCATTGTATGCGCACATGGCTGCGCCCCAGTCTCCGTACGTCTCGTAGTGAAGCGCTAGGATTCTCACGCCCTCTTGCATGTTCTCCCCTGGTGGCAGGACTTCCGGCCAGTAGAGTCGATGCAGGGCACACAGGCCACGACAAATGCCGTTGTCTGCGTCTGGATTAAAGCCGCTCTCCGTCTCGATGAGTGCAAGCGCTAACTCGTACGGTACGCCGTATTCCTGACAGGCGTCCCAGAGAACGCATTGCAGATCCTCCGAAAGGGGTATCTGTTCATGGTAGGTAAAGGGTTGCCGGTTCACTAGCGCGGGGTCTGTACATCCGCAGCCTGTGTCAATCCATCCATCTGGTATGGCAACTTGCCCGGTCTCGGGGTCTAGGGCGAAGCTGTAGCCGTCTACGGTCCAGTCCCACTTTGGCGGGGGTGTCGCTGAGGGCTCCGGCTCAGGTTCGACAAATGCGGGGGTCGGCTCCTGCATTAATCGCAGGGCGGGGAAGGTGGGCTCCGGCGTCTCGACTTCCGCCGGCTGGGTGTCGAGCAATGCCAGGTGCAAAAGAGCACACATAGCGGCCACAACCAGGAGCGCCGCAACGATGATGTGAAGCCGGTCAAGCATAGCGGTCCGCCCTCACCATTGCGGCGGTGACTGCCAGGACGATCACAGCTATCACGATGAAGCCGGCCAAACCGGCCGCCTCCATGATGCCGTCTGCCATCATGGCGAAGATCATCCAAATCAGAAGTGCGATTCCTTGCATGGCGTTTCACCTCCTTCCACAATGGCCCTTGCTGCGTTTCTTGTGCTGCGTGTTATCTGGGAAACGGCCTGATAGGACGTTTCGATGGCATACAGTGCGTCATACTCAAGCATGTCATGGTCTACCGCCCGCCGCAAGGCGGGGATTGCAACCCTCAGGCACGTTGCCGCGCCCTCTAATAGCCGGTAGTCCTCAAGTGTCATAGCCGCTGCCCTCCCTGGTGGTACGGTGATCCCCTGGGGCGTCTTGGGGCCGCTCAAACCGGTCGTTCACTCGTCTTCACGCCCTTTCTACTCAGACTCGTTGTCCTCATCGTCACACTCGATGTTTATGAGGTTCTCTGCCTGAATCAGGATCTCAGACACGATATAGCGGGCGCCCAATCCGGTCTTGTTCTGCAAGCGCTGCACAACCCGCTGCGCCTCAGGGGAGATACGTACCACGCCAGAAAGCCCAACAGTGGACTTAGTGGTTTTGAGAATGATGGGTTTATCCATGATTTTTGCCTCCGTTTAGTCGTTTAATCGTTTCGCCGTGTAGCCGTTCAACCCACAATCGCGGCCCGTTCCTCAGGTGTGGCCCCTAGCTTGTCCAGTATGGACAGCATTTCAAAGAGGCCCACTTTGTCAAAATGCTCTCTCTTAAGTCTCCAATAGCGGGAACGGCTGATACCGCAAAAATCGGCGGTCTCCTGGTCGTTGTGCAAGCCCTTCTCTATCATGCAGCGGGCTAAGCACAGATTGATTGCCTTCTCACGCTCGAGACGGATGGAGAGAGGATCTTTCTTTTTCACCGCTTGTCGCCTCCATCGGTTGTGTCGTCCAGCGCCTTTGAGTCGTTAAGGCCGATAGCATAGCCCAATACCATACCCTGCCGGACGTCTGGCAACTTCTGGAACGCGTCAACAAGTGGAAGGATGCGTTCCATGTTCTCGCTCAGGCTCTTTTCCTTGGTCTGCATGTCCTCACCTCCTTTACATTCCCCGTCTCGCCGCTAGGTCAGCGTTAATGGTATTAGAACAACACGGTGTAATCCTGCTGGTCGGCAAGCCACTCACAGAAGTCCGTCAGCTCGCTCTTGCTCAGGGGCAGGGTGGTATCCTCATCGGAGATGCAGTCTTTGGGGCCCCAGATGCGCAGATCCTCATCTAACCGGTCGGTCGCCACGATCTTCACCGGCTCGTTGTAGGTGTCCTCGTACTCGCTGCGAACCACGTAGAATTTCAGGTTGAAATCCTCGTCAAAGTAGTAGTCCTTGCGCAGGTCATACTCATCGGCGCTGTGGTGCATGGAGTGCCAGAGGTAGTCTTTGAGAGGGCCAGATACCTTCAATTTCAGTCCGTTGTAGCCTGGGCCCACACGCCCAGGCCGGCCGATGCACAGGATAGAGTAGTCAGAGTTCTCCCGCTTGGCGCTGGCCGGGGACTCTACCAGTCCGGTTGTGCGCCCTGTGTAGGAATTCAGCAGTTCGGGCATTTTCTCGTTTTCCTCCTCGATGGTGTCGGCCGTGTCGCTGGTCTCGTTGGCGGGCTCCGTCTCGATGGTGTTGGCGGTCTGGGTCTCAGCGGCCGGCTCCGTCTCGATGGTGTTGGTGGTCTCGGTCTTGTTCATCCACTCTGCCACGTCGCAGTTCGCCAGACGGTAGCAGGGGTTCTCATACTGCCGCTTTACGGCATTCACCAGGTCGTCCAGGGTGTCGGTCTCCACATCGCCCAGGTTGCAGTAGTAGGCGTTCATGAGGACGGCGTTTGGGTCCGTCTTGAGGATGTCGCGCACCTCACGCCGGTCTTCCTTGTAGCACCACTCAAACCCCGCGCTGGTCTCGTCATAGTTAGGGTGGAGAGGGGTGACGCCCCATCCACGCCCTTCCTTCCATACTGCCATCCAAGCCACTTGGCCCCGGAAAGCGTTGCGCCATTCGCGCACCTGATCCTTCAAACTTGCCATCTCGTTTACCTCCGTTTAGTCGTTTAGTCGGTTAGTCGTTTCTCCGCTCTTCGCGGCGTTGGTCGTAGTGCAAAGGCCCGTGTGCCTTAAGCAACGCTATCTTTGCTTTTAGCAACGTTCTCCTTGCTCCAGGCAACATTATAGCGTGCTTAAGGCAAGCCGTCAAGTGTCATTTTCACAAAGTCGCAAATTTTTTGTTGCGTCCAGCAACAATCTGTGCTATACTACCTCTTGGAGGGGTTTCGCCCCTCAGTAAGGAGGTGAGTAACATGAACGAGCGAATTGCAGAGTTGAGGCAAGCCCTTGGGCTGAGTATGGGGGCGTTCGCTGATAGGCTAGGCGTTGTCAGATCCACCATAAGCCGCATGGAAAGCGGCGTGAATAAGATCACGGAATCAACCATCATCACCATTTGCCGCGTGTTCAATGTTCGCCGAGAGTGGCTTGAAACAGGGGAAGGTGAGATGTTTGAGCCGGAATTGGAGGATCTGATTGACCGGATTGTGCGTGAAAGAAATTTCTCGCCGATTAGTGCCCAGTTCATTAAAGCGGTCGTTAGCATGGACGATAAGCAGCTAGCCGCCGTATACCAGTTCGTGCAGGCTGTCGCGCAGGCGGATAAGCCCGACACACGGCCGGCCCAGCTGACGGAAGAGGATTATGCGGCGGCGGACGCCGTTGCTGAGCAAGCCCGCAGTGAATATCTGCGCCAAAAAGAAGCGGAGGTAAAATCAAGGGCTTCACCCTCTACCGCCTGAGGCACGGCATGCGGATCCTACAATAAAAAAAAGCCCTCCCGCGTAAAACCTACACGGGAGGGCGCACAAAAAGAAGGTGAGACTATGAAGGTACCCACGCCGAAAAAGCTGCCGTCTGGCAGATGGTTCGTCCAGGTACGCGTGGGCGGTGTCAGCAGGTCCATCACCTGCGACACGGAAAAGGAATGTCTGAGGCAGGCACAACTATATAAAGCAGAGGTCTTAGCCGGCAAGCGTGAAGCTGGCAAGCAGAAGACGGCCCCAACACTACGAGACGCGTTCACGGCGTACACCAAGGCCAGGGATAAGGTCTTTTCACCGGCGAGTATCGTGGCATATCAGACGGCCCAAAGGAACTATTTTCAGGCCATCATGGATACCCCGATAGATCAGATCAAGAACTTTCAGGCGGCGATTAATCGGGAAGCTGCTGCGTTTTCGCCCGTAACAGTGCGGGGCGCATGGGGCAAGGTTGTCGCAGTCCTCAACGACAACGGCATTCAGACGCCAAAAGTGAAGCTGCCGCAGATACCTCCAAAAGAACACGCGTACCTGCAACCGGACCAGATCCCTGCTTTCATCAAGGCCCTACACGGGCGGCCGGTGGAGATTGCCGGCCTGCTGGGGCTGCACTCCCTTCGGGCGGCTGAAATCACAGGCCTAAGGTGGGAAGACGTGGACTTGGAGAAAAAGACTATCCACGTAAACGGCACGATGGTAAAGACACCAGACGGCAAATATGTGGAGCGGCGGGAGACGAAAACGGCAAAGTCTAACCGGACCATCCCCATACTGATACCAGAGTTGATGGCGGCACTGGAAGCCGTCCCGCTGGAAAAGCGGGTGGGGCGTCTCGTTACAACACGCCCGGATGACCTGCCAAAAAGCATTAATAGTGTTTGTGATAGGGCCGGCCTGCCGCGTATCGGCGCCCACGGCTTACGGCACAGCTTTGCGTCTCTCTGCTATCACTTAGGCCTGAGTGAGAAAACAACCATGAAGTTGGGCGGATGGTCTGACTTTACCGTCATGCGAGACATATACACCCATCTCGCCGAAAAGGATGAGGCGGATGGCGTGGAGGAGCTTAGAAAGTTCCTTGGGTGGTAGGCGTTAGCATTTTCATTAGCGAAAGTCCTTCTATAGAGTGCTAAACGCCTTTGGTTTTGTGCAATCGGTTTCAAAATTTGAAAGTGATTTCAAGCAAATTAAATGGCGAAAACAGGGCATATTCAAAAATCCTTGTATTTCAATGGTTTTCATGTGGATGCGCCGAAGATCATGGCCATTATCTGCCGGGTATCGAAAACCCTTGCTATAGCTTGATTTCTCGGACAAATTTAGCAAAACCGTTAGCAAAAGCCCCCTGAGGACGATTCCCCAGGGGGCTCTCTTCATTCTGTCGGACTAGTTAGCTTTATGCCGGTCTCCCGCTCTAGGAGCTCTTTGATAAGGCCCCCAACGGTCTTGCCCTGGGCGGCGCACCACCCCTGGATCTGTTCCCGCGTCCCCTTCGGAACTACCGCCGATATCGTCTCATAGTGGGCGCTGTTCCAGCGGTTTTTTACGGTCGAACTCGTCTTTCCCATGTGATCACCTCCAGCGCTAGAGTAGCACCCGGGGCGTACTTTGTAAAGTATGCAAAACGCACAAAAACGGCGGGGAAAGTTTGTGGAAGATCACGAACAGGTTTTTCTCGACATACTTCTAAAAGTATGCTATACTAGCAGTGTCCTTAAAGGACAGCGGCCCACCGGCCGACACGAAAGGAGATCACAATATGAACGAGTTCGACACGATGAACGCCGCCGAGTTCGAGGAGCACAAGCGGCGGAAGGACGAGGAGCGTATCCCCGTTAAGCTGGATATCGCAGACGCTATCACGGCGTACGGTGTCCTGTATGGCAACCTGAACGCTATGCCCCTCTGTCTCGATATCCTCTGCATGCTGGATAGCCGCCGGGGCGACGTGTGCTGCGAGTGGCTTCACCGCCGCGACGCCAAGGCCCTTCTGAACGCCGTCAACGACATGATCGCAATGTTCAGAGACGAGCGCGAGAAGGCAAGAGACGCAGGGGATGATAACCGGTCCTCCATGATCGGCTATCACCTGAAGCCGCTCTACCGTCTCCACGGCGCACTTGCCAAGATCCTTGCTGCAAACCGCGACTGATATTCACTACCAGGCCCGCCCCGGAGGTTACGAGGGCACACATTGAAAGGAGATAATCAAAATGACAACTACCGAACTGAAGACCAACCTGCTGAGCATGAGCATCAACGAGGTCGAGAAGGACTGCAAGACGATGCGAATGGAGGACCTGGCTACACTGGTGGACCTGAGCGAAAAGATGCTGTCTGCTGAGTATTTCGCTCTCCCAGAAGAGCTCTGGGACGAAGAGGCCGAAACCGGCAATATCGTCCCCGGCCTGGTCGGCTGGTACGCTCTCCGCGACTACAAGGATGCCATTTATAACGTGTTCTTTGAGCGCGTTCAGGCCTCCGCCATCCTGCCAAAGCTGCTTGCTTTTCGCTCCGGCAAGCGTCCCGTCTGCCCGCGTTTCACCGGCAACGTTTACATGCTGAAAGACAACCTCTTTGAACTGGATCTAACGTCTGAGATGGTCGGTGGCCTGAACCCGGATGAGCTCTGGATGCTTGGCAAGGTCTGCTTGGAAATCAACAAAGCCGTAACTTACGGCATGATGGATGAGCGCGAAGGGCGCCCCGCTATCAAGGTCATGAGTCTGGTTCTCCACGCCATGAGCAAGTAATTCCTACACACTACCGGATCCCGCCCCGGAGGTTACGAGGGCAGAAAGGATACAATATGCGAAACTACTGCTATCAAGTCTTCTACACCATCCAGCGCGGCGGCATGGAGCGGCCCGGTTACCTCTGGGTCGTCGCTACGGGCGCAAGGGAAGCGCTGGACAAATGCGCGGGTATCGTAGAGAAGTCCGCCGGACAGCAAGTCAAGCGCAAAGTGGCCGTTCGAGACGGCTGCAAGCCTGAGAAGGCCCGGCAGAAACTGCACTATTTCTACGAGACCTTCCCGCAGGACATGGCGGGCGTGAGGTTCTGAGGCGGCTACACACAAAAGAAAAGAGCGGCGCAACCCGGTGAAGGGCTGCGCCGCTCTTGTCATTGCGCTGTGTTGATGCGCTCCTGCGCTGTCTGGAAATAAGCCGGGTCTAATTCGATCCCGGTAAAGCCTCTGCCCGTGTTGACACACGCAACGCCGGTCGAGCCGCTACCCATGAACGGGTCCAGCACTGTACCGCCCTCAGGGCAGATAGCGATAAGCTTCTCAAGAAGTTCGATGGGCTTCTCGGTCTGGTGGTGTTTCTGCGTAGTGGGTACGCTGCTGACACGGTAGCACCCCGGCAGTATGAGCGCCCCCTTCTCATACTTCGTGGGTCTTCGCCCATTTGCACCCCAAACCACATACTCGCAGTCATTGCGAAACCGGTTAGGAATCGGACGGCTGTTGCCCTTATCCCATACCACGATACCCCGGTAAACCCGTCCGGCCGCCTGGAGTGCATCGGTAGCGGCGGGCAGGTTTCGCCAGTCGATAAACACGGCGCAAATGCTCTCCGGTTTTGACTTCCGCCGGCACTTATTTAGGACCATTCGGAGAAACTCCGTAAAGCTCCGCTGGTCCATGTTGTCGCCGCTGAAGCTTTGAAACCTGCCCGCGCCGTTGTACTCTTTAGCACAGTACTTCGTACGGGTGTCCAGCTTGCGGTCGCCGGCAAACAGGCCGCCAGAGGAATAGGGTGGATCTGTTAGCACCATGTCCACGCTGTCGTCTGGTACGCTGTCCAGCATTTCCATACAGTCGCCTTGCAGCAGTCTGATTTCTGCCATAGCCCTCACTTCGTGGCCTGCTTGAAAAACAGCACAGCCGCCATCTCCCGTGTCAGGGCCTTACCCCAATCATAGTTACCTCGGCCATCTCCGGAGAAAAGCCCGGACTGCACTGCCCACTTACGGGCCTCTTCGCTCCAGCCCGCCGCTTCCGCTGCGGGTTTGAGCTTGTCCAGGCTCGTTGCAAGCTCTGAGCCGTGGGCCGCCAGGTACTTTGCCATCATGGCTGCGAACTGCTCGTCTGTCATTGTCACTGCCTCCTTCGGGTCTTCTGCTGGGGCCTCGCCGGGTACCGCTGCGTAGTCCGGTCGGCAAAAGCCCCACAAGCTGAGTGAAGCAAGCCGGTTCACCCGGCGGTGTACGCCGTACGGGCTGCCCCAGTTGCCCTCAATCGTGTAAAGGTAGCCATCCTTGTACTTCTCGATGAGGCCCACATGCTGCCAGTAGATCCCGTTGCGATAGCACACCAAGTCGCCCGGCTGAGGATCTCCCGTGCCGATGGGAATGAACCAACCTTTGGCTTTGAAATAGTCTGCGAGATAGCTCACGCCGGCTGCGAGACTGCGGGCGGGGATACCGGTGATCTTGCGGAAGACCTCCATGCCGAAAGTCTTCCACAGGGTCCAGCACGCGAAAACGGCGCACCAGTCCGCCCCATTCTTCGTGCCGTTAAACATGTCGGTTTGATCCAGATCCCGCGCATACTTGTTGTATTTGCCGGGATTGTTTGCCTTAAAGTTGTCGAGATTTTCGCCCAGGGCGTGCCCCTCATAGCCGACTTCCGCACTGGCAGTGGCTAGTACACGTTCAACTGCCGTCATGTCTTTGCCTCCTTGCTCTCCTTAGTGGTCTGATAGCCAAAGAAAAACGAGACCACCATGGCGTAGATGGTGAGAAAGTCCTGACTGATCTCCCCGCGCAGTGCCAGGACGGCAAACACGATGGTGAGGATGATGGTCATGATCGACTTGACGGTGAGAAGGCCGCCGAGGCGCTTTATTAAAATGTCATACAAGAAAATCATTCCTTTCCAATCTCTCCGCATAGTTTTGTCGGATGTGCATGATAGCCGGCTCCGTCATTCCATTTTCGAAATCAGGATGCGCAGCCGTGTACTGCTCATAGCTCTTACAATCTTTTAATGTAGCATCGAAATCGCCTTTGGTGTGGTCGATATGCCGGCGCAACTCGCCCTCGAACCGGAGAATCCTTGCCCGGGCTTGGATGGCGGCGGATTCATCCACGGTGTTTTCCAGTTTTTCCACGCGGTTGTTAAGCTTGTCCACGCGCTGCGTAACGTCCTTGTTAAAGGCCTTGCCTATCCAGGACCAGGGGTCGATTTTCAGCGGTGATACCTGGATGATGGTAAGCAAAATGGCAAGGATGGGCAGGCCTTGATATACGATGTCTGCTATGGTCATGTGTAGCACCTCCCACCCCGGTTAGTCGAACACATACCCTTCGCTTTCCAGAATTTCCCGTACTTGCTCTCTCAGCTTTTCGGGTACCTGCTCCAGTGTCTTCAGGCCCTTGCGGATAAGCGCTGCATAGATAGCCGCCATATTACACACCCCCCATCGTCTCGTACAGCTCCGCGATAGCAAGCTGCAAATCTGTAATGGTCTGCTCTTTCTCAGCCGCTTCAATCTCAGCCTCTGAGAGTGCACGCAGGATAAACGCGCTGCCGCCCTCCCAGGGGATACACTGGACAAAAACCAGGTTGTCCGCGCTCTCAGGCAGGGTATAAGGGTCGTCCCCGGAAAACTCTACGTGGGACAGGGCTTCCGGCGTGAACACCTCTGGGTCGATGTGTGTGGCGGAAACAAAATTGTTCCCGTTGATAGTGAGGTTGTCTAGCACAACCCCATCGTGTAAGGTCACTTTATACATACGTTTTCCTCCAAATCTGAAAGAAGTTTGAAAAGGTTTTTGCTTTGCTGTTTGCTGACGTCTTCGCAGTTAGCGTTATACCAACTTCTAAACCAATCATCTAATTGTTTAGCCGTCATAATTGGCGCAAGCTTGCGCATTTTACGCCGCCCGCGGACTATTTTGGTCTGGCAGGGTTTGCACTCAATCCGTCCAGTTGCGGTTAATCGGTATCGCGTCTGCAAAAAGCTCCAGTGAGACGATAGCGGTACAATACGGGTTTTGCGCTGATTGATTGTAATTCCCAAGGTTGCCGCTTTGGCAGTGATCTCCTTTTGCAGGTCTCGCAGAAACTCTTTATCCTGATGTATGGCATAGCTATCATCCATGTAACGGGCGTAGTACTTAACGCCTTTTACTGTCTTGACATATTGGTCAATCTCAGCCGGATAGACGATGCCCGCAACCTGTGCCAGTTGGTCGCCAATGTCAAGGTGTTTGTCCATCCAGAGACTACCCGTTTTGAGATGTGTAGGAATTTCGTTGTATTCCAAAGAGCTGAAAAGCGTGTCCATACAAACGGCATATTGTTCAGGCGTCATATATGAGACGTCCACACACTCGTTTTGTAAGATGTAGTCAATCAGATATGCAGCGTGCGGGTCATTGACGTGCTTCATTAAGATGCGGAATAATTCTTTATGCCTGATATTGTCGTAGAACTTTGAGAAGTCCATCAAGAGGATGTAGCCGTTGTTCCCGCGCTGTCGATAGAAGGCCCGCAAATGCTGTAGGAGCCTGCGTCTGGTGAAGGCAACACCCTTACCTTTGAGACTTGCGCCGTTGTCGTGGATAAGACGTGGTTTTATCGCAGGAAGCAAGATTTCATCGCATAAAACGTGCTTAACAACACGATCATCTATGTGCTCGCCCCGTATCGCTCTAACCTTGCCCCGCTCTCTGATAACAAAGGACGTGGCGGGGCTAAGCGTATACGTCCGGTCTCGTATATCACGGACGTGCTTAGCGATATTGGACAAGTAGTCCGTCTCATATCGCTGCACCATAGTTTTCCAGGCGCTATCACGCTGAGAGCGCCTAAACCCGCGATAGTACGCATTTCCATCCACTAAGGGCGAGTCTGGGAATAATGCTGTAGAGCCGTCCAGATACCCCGGAATTTGCAGCGCAATTCTCCCTTGCTGTGAGCCGCAATAACCGTAGTTAGCGGCGTCAAGGTGTGTATTCTCTGTATTGGCGATACAGATAAGACAACCCCTCCTTTCATTCCCATACTGCCAAACTGTTTTTAAACAGCCGATTAATAGGCAGGTATGAAATCCGGGCGCACCCCATTGACGTTACTAGCGTTGTTACAGTTCGCATTACCGTTGTTATCGGCGTTCGCGAAATTGACCGCTGAACAAACATACAGGGGTTGCCTTTTATTCTAAATCAGGGTACAAATATCAATTATTTAACAGCTGATTTAAATTTATTGTCCGACTTGCGCCAGGCCTTAATAAGGCCGATTTCTCTGTCAATCATCTCAGCTATTCTAAGGTAACGATTGACGTCTACCTCTAGTGTCTCAATCGTATATTGAAGTTCCTGCTTTAAACGGAAACACTGCCCTATTGCTATGTCCTGGTGTACTCGCCGTTCTGTTAGCTCTTCTGGACAGGTGGGGAAAATGGAGTTAGCAACAAACACATGCTCATTAACGGCTGCTATACAGTCGTGTACTGTGTTGCGCTGCTGCTCCAGGTACCACGATACCACAGACGCCATACGGCGCTTGTGCTTGTTATAGCGCTCTAGGGCTTCGCCCTCTAGCTGCGCGGGGTCTGGTATATTCAGCCGGTGCAGCAACGAGCGCTCTTGCCGCTCAGGGTGTAAGCCGAAATCAAACAACATTAATGTTGTGATTTCTTTGCGTGTCTGGTACCAGTGATGGAAAACCTCAAATTGCGATTCATGACGTTTAGCTTTGATAACTGACATGTAATTACCTCTAAATTTGTGCTTATTATCGCGGGTTTTAGGCTATAGACAACGGTTGTCGGATCTATGCCTAGTGTTTAAAGGGTAGTATCCGGCTCGCCGATTGTCTCAAACAATTGTTGCACCTGTGTAGCCGGTGCTCGCTTGCTCGCCGCCACGGTTTGACGGTATCTGTGGGCCCCACAAGGGGGCCCAGAATTAGGATATAGGAAAAGCCGGGCGCACCCCAAGGACGGGACCAGCGCTGAGACAGGACGCAACACCGCCGAGATCGGCGGCCGCGAAAGCGACCGCTGAACAAACATCTTGCAGCCAAAACGTTTGACGATTGCAGATCAGGTCCGGCCGGAAGGTAAACAGCGGAAGCTGCGTCTTGGTAACGGTGTGCCTCCAGATGAACGGTGTGCCATTGGTAGAACGTGCAGACAGGATATTCGTGCCATACAGCATTTCTTCTGACATTAAATTGGCTTTTACCTTTACCCAGGCTCTTCCGGCCTCGTAGCCGTCTGTTGCTGCGTTGCTCAGAAACTCGTAGTGCTCCAGCACATGCCCAGGGAAAGCTGCTTCCACTTGCGTGTTTGCCTGCGGAATCGCTTCCGTAAACATGAGAGAATTGGTGTATCCACCGGTAGTGACGTCGGTAGCGTTCATATTGTGCGAGAACAACGGTACATCTGGCACAAGCACAATATGGTGATCCTTGCACATACCGTAGTCAGGTGCTACGTTTTCGTAGCCGCACAGATAAAAGTAGTCAAAGGCGGCGATTCGATATGTAACAGGCCCCACCTGGAAGTAGTCTCCAATAAACAGGTCTTTAAACGTTCCGGCCTTAACCGCAGCGCTCATCTGCGCTGTGTACGTTGCCCCCAGGTTTTTGCCCCTGTACACACTGTTGTGCGGCCCAGCCCCATCGAGAACGTGGTCATAGAGCGGGGAGACGTTGCCGGCCATGTTCTCCAGGGCTGCGGCAATCCTGACGCCAGTAGTATCCAGCATGGGATAAGTCTTTGTAGGCATTAAGCTTCATCCTCCTCATATATACAGAATTTTCCTGTGTCGTCAAAACCAAACCACATTGGTGTCGAGATGGTCACGGTTCCTGTGGTGGTCGATACGGTCACGCCGCCTGAGCCGGCAATTTCTACGGCGTTTACACCGTTTATCGTGGCGTCCTTGCCGGCCGGCCCGGTCGGCCCCTGGATGCCCTGCTCTCCCTGCGGCCCAGTCTCGCCGATCTCACCTTTCGGCCCTTGAGTGCCGTTGTACACACTAAACGTTCCTGCCACTGTCCCGGTGTCCAAAGTGACGTTATACACGTCTGTGGTGCCTGGGTCATGGGTACCGCTTTTCAGGGTTACGCTCTTTATTGACGCGCCCTGTTCGCCCTTGTCGCCTTTGGGTCCTGCATCTCCTTTGGCTCCGTCCAAACCGTCCTGCCCGTTCCATACCTCGAACGTGCCTGCTACCTCGCCATTATCAAGCTCCACTTGATAGGTATCAGTGGTGCCAGGAGCATGGGTGCCCTCTTTCAGAGTTACCCCCGAAACGCTATCGCCCTTTTCGCCTTTATCGCCTACTACATGCCCTAAATTCAATTTTGCCATGTTATGCACTCACCTCCATTATCCTGCAACCTCCAAATAAAGGTTTCCATCGTCTTCCAGAGAGAATGCCGGCGGCGACTCCTCGTCTGTGTAGTACAGGTATAGGTCGCCGTCCTCAATCTGGAAGAAATACTGCCCGGTAGCCTCGACAACTACTGCGTCATTGCCAGGATCGCCCTTCGGCCCCTGTGCGCCGTCTCTGCCGTTGGTCACATAAAAATCGCTCTCTGTTCCATCGCTCAGCACTACCCGGTATGTGTCGGTTGTGCCGGGTGCGTGGGTGCCATCTACTAGCTCCACACGCTCCACCGACACGCCGGCTTCGCCGGTATCGCCTTTGTCACCTTTTGGGATGCCAAACAAGAAACTGGCAAATCCTTCCACAAAGGTAACGTCAACGGTGGGTTCTTCTCCAGCTGGCAGGCCTTTGGCCTTAGCGGTCAGTTCATACAAGGCGTCAATCAGGGCCTGCACCTTTTCGGCATTCTGTTGTGCGCTGTCCTGGGAGGATTTAGCGGCGTCCTGGCTATCCTTTGCGGCGTCCTGGCTGGCCTGGGCTGCGGCTTCCGATGCAGCTGCGTGTTCCTCCGATGCCGCCGCTGCCTGCTGGCTGGCTAGGGCTGCTGCGGCGCTCTTAGCCGCTGCGTCCTCACTGTCGGCGGCAATGGCTTCGCTCTGGGCTGCGGCTGCAGCGCTGGCTGCGGCTGCGTCTTCGGACTCTTTCGCGGCTGCTGCGCTGGCGGCGGCGTTCTCCTCCGAGACGGCTGCGTTTTGCTCACTGGCTGCCGCGTTCTGCTCGCTCTGGGCCGCCGCTGCTTCGGAGTCCGCTGCGGCCTTCTGGCTGGCTGCTGCTGCGGCCTCAGAGTCCGCCGCCGCCTGCTGGCTGGCAAATGCGGCCCCTTCTGACGCTGCGGCGTTCTGCTCGCTGGCTGCTGCTGCCTGCTGGCTCGCTAGGGCCGCTGCCGCGCTGGCTGCTGCCGCGTCCTCGCTGCCCTTCGCTGCCTTCTGGCTGGCGGCTGCCGCTGCGGCGCTGGCGGCCGCTGCGTCCTCGCTCTCGGCGGCGTTCTTCTCGCTGGCTGCCGCTGCCTGCTGGCTCGCTGCTGCGGCCGCTGCGGCGTCTGTGGCTACCTGAGTCTGCCATGTGACGGCGGACTCCGCATAGAGGCGGAACACACTTCCGCGGATGTGGTGCGCAACGCCGTTCTCCTCGACGGCAAGAAGGTCGTTATCCAGGAGCTTGGCAAGCTCAGGCAGATCACCGATAGCGACAACCTCACTATTGTCGAGTTCGCCGATTCGCCTATCAGCCATTGTCTGTGACCTCCTCTCCGTCCTTCTGCTCCAGGGCCCTCACCTTCTGTTCAAGTCGGTCAACGGCCTGGATACAGAGGGCGAGAGGGATAGAGCCGGCCCCTGTCACAGTTATACGAGACAGGTGAAATTTCAGGGTGTTGATCTCGTCCATCATAGTGTTTCACCTCACTTTGCTGAATTCAGTGTGTTTTCCAAACCAATGAAAAAGTCCGCCGTAATGTCCCCGTCTTTTACGGCCTGTGTCGGGCTCAGGCCGATGCTTCTCATGGCCGATATTGCGCCGGAATTGAAATCACTGGCAATCATATCGTCACCTTCCGATTTCTTATAGCGCGAAAAATTGAATTGCGTACCGCCTTTGTAGTCTATGACTTCGTTGATGCGGTCGAGAAAGTCGTTCCAATCATCGGCGGTTACAAGGGTGACATCGTTTCCCTTTTTCAGGTTTTTCCATTTTGTCCAGTCGCCGGGCCACGTTTTGGCGGGGGCGGCTGGCAAAGTTCGGGCGGGCTCTTTTCGTACCACATCTGTTGCGTTATCCCAGTTTGTTGCTCCAACGGGCTTGCAGATAACCGTGAAGATCAGCTTGGAGTCAGGTGTGAGCCCGCTTGCCAGGAAGGTATGATCGCCGGTCGTTGTTGATGGGCCGAATTCCTCGCCGGTTGTGATTGCAGTTCCCGGATTCCCAGTCCCAGCATCGTAGTACAAGAAAAATCTGAGTACCTCACCGGCTATGATGTTGATGATTCTCACAGAAAAGGTGGTAGAGGTAACTGTGACGTTTTCTTTTTTGTATGTTGCCATAGCGCACCTCAGCCGAATTTGGCGGTGACCTTGACCTTGCCATCGAGGCCGGTGACACTGGTACAGCCGGAGAAATCGATTGTTGACCCACTAAATGTAACTTCCGTATTAGTAAACGTAGTTCTATCGGGTTCCACGTACCAGACACCGCCGAGAAAGTGCATGTAAGCTGCATCTATGCTTGCGACTGGTCCTGTCCCACTGACATTACCGGAGATGCTTAGAAATTCAGTGTATGAGCTTTCCCACTTCGCCTTACCGTACATGCGCATTCCGCCATTATTATCTGTCTTTACATTAAACCATTCACCAATAAACTCGGTACCGCTAATCACACCGCCGCTGATTTCTGGTGAGTAGATGTATTTTCCACTAATGAACGTATCTTCTCCGCTCTGCACGGATGGCGTGTATTTTCCAACGGCCAGTTTTCTGACATTTTCCGATGCGGCTCCTGCCGCTGTGCTTGCGCTGTTTGCCACGCTTTGTGCTGTGCTGGCTGCGCTGGCCGCGCTGTTGATGCTACTTGTCAGCGCTTCTGTCCCGGTCACGTTGCCCCAGGAGATATACCCGTTAATCTTCACATTGCCGCCGATAGTGACGTTCCCCCAGTCGTCAACGACAAACTGGTCGGGATGTTCGTCCGAACCGATGTGAAGCCCTCTCGCGTTGATCTTTCTTGCCTTCACGGCCCCATCTGCGATAAGTTCTGTAGTAATGGCAAGGTCTTTAATTTTACTTGTTGTAACAGCGTCGTCATTTATCATGTTGTTCTTGACAGATGAGTCATTCAGTGTAATATTACAATTCTGAATCGTAATATTCCCTGAATCATCAACAATAAATTTATCTGCAATGTTCAGCCCTTTACCATCAATCAAATTTCCCTTGATAGTACCTGCTGTGATATTGTCTCCATTAATCGTCACACCGCCGCCGGACGTCTGCAATGCGTCAACGGTTACCAGGCCGGTTAGGTTAATGTTTGCGGCGCCCAATTCAACTGTACCGTCCATCAACCTGAGCGTGGCGGCAGTGTTGTCTCCGTTGTTTTGCACGGTCAGCTCCAAACCGTTTTTCAGGGCAGTGATTTGGCTTGTGATTTGCGCATTGGTCTGGCTTTGGTCATACACGGCAAAATTCAGGCAACCGGCGGTTATGCTCCCGGCCTGGATGTCGTCCGCCGTGATCGTCCCGCTGTGAATCATCTCGCCGGTAATGCTGTTCGCCTGGATGGCGCCGGGTTTGATGTACGTGATGCCGCCTTCGCCGCTCACCGTGATGCCGTCAATGGTCTCCTCGATGGTGGTAGTGCGCCGGCCTAGCTCAGCGTCTGCCGCCTCGAAGTCCTTTCGAATGCCCCCGGCGGTCTCTGTGATGGTGGTTTTCAGGCCCTTTTCGGTGTCTTCGACGAGTAGCCTGATGCTTCTATCCGTCCGTTCGATAACGGTGTATGCGCCTTTGATCTCCCGCTTCATGTACTGTGTTAGCGGCCCGTCCCCGTGTGTAGGGTACTCCTCCTCAAGCTCTGCGCCTCCCGGCGCTTCGATGCTGGGGAAGCCCCCGCCATCATCGGAAACACGGGAGAGGGCGAAGTATGTGCCGCCTGCGGTGATACCGTCTCCCGGCTCCGCCGCTGGGTCCAGCCCCGCCTCGTCCACAGTGGCCATCTGGTATTCGTAGCCTTTCAGCCGCTGCAATGCAGCCTCCGCCATTGCCATAGTGGCATGCGGGCAGTCCTGCTCCAGGACGGTGCCGGACTCGTCGCCTACAAAGATTTCAGACTCGTCTCCTGTAATAAACCTGATGCCCGTGATGGGCTTCATCCTGCCGTTGTCGGTTGCGCCGGTATGGTCGCCGCCGACAAAGAATTTACTTCCGCCATACAATTTTAGTCCCCCCAAACGTTATGGCCTTGCCGTACTCGTTCACAATGAAAAAGGTCTCTTCAGGCTCGCACCCTAGCGGCAGTAACAAGAACTCCCCTCTTGCCGTAACAATCCAGTTAGCCACATGCCCCGCCGCTATCCATGCGAGATACTGCCTGATAGTGTAGTTTTCCCCTTCCTTCTCCCCCTGCGGGTCCGCTGTTGGGTAAGGTACGGTTATGCTTGGGTTAAGCTCCGTGCGCGGGTCCAGCTTGCACCCGATCACTTTCATCATGTCCGCAACGGCCAGAGTTTCCGGGCAGGGGAAGGACAGAGTGTCAGGCGGGTTCCAGGGCTGTTCTGTCAGGCGCATATTGTCATACGCCTCTAAGCTCCAATATTCGCCGTCTTTCCGCCGGCGGTTGATATGGTAGACGCCCGCCGGTAGCCACTCGGATTCCTGCCCGGTCACTGGATTGACTAGCCGCACGTCTCGTTTGATCTCAGCCCCGCGTGAAAAGGTGGTATCGGTTTGGAGCTCAAGGGTGAGCTGTGCGCAAGCCGTATTACCCGCGCTGAAGGTCTCGTATAAGCCGCTGTCCACGCTGTGGCTAACTTCATCGTCCATGTATTCCTTGCCATCGAGGGTGAAGCGGTACTGCCGGTGTGTGCCCGGCGTTTTGAGTAGTGTTTTCCAAAGGTCAGACGTCTCAAGTGCCACGATCTCACCTCACTGCTCCACCATCTCGAAAGAGATTTCTTCCCAGAATCGGTTTTCATCGTCGTCCAGCACTAGCGTGCCTTCCACCTTGGACGTGTACGCTGTAATAGTGCTCTGCCCGTGCGGGTCTCGTACGGTCGCCGTATAAAACGTATCTGAAACGTCGGTGTCCAGCTGGGCAAAGTCCGCCTCAGGCATGCGCAGGAGGCTCCACGTCATGGTGCGTTTTGATCCAAGCTTATCGCGGCGCATATTTGCGCCCGCAACGGTGCGGACGGATTTCTTACTGTCCACATCGTTGCGGGCCCATTTGAGGCCGCCACGGGCCTTCACGTACTTCGTATAGTTGTGCCCGTTAATGATGAGGGTTTGCCCTCTGTTGTCGTTTGTGGCCATGGCACCCCCTCCTTACACGATAAACACCGACTTGCCGGCGGCTACGGTCATGCGGTTTGCGTTGTTTGCAACGATCCTGGTAACCCGTGTGCCGTCAAGGTAGATGTCTGGTGTGGTTGCTGTGATCTCCTTATTCTCCAGCCCGGTCAGGGCCTGGAGGATCTCCCTCAGGAGCGCTTGCGTTGTTGCTGCCTGTGTAGCCACCTCCGTGCTCCCGGTATCGTCTACTGTCCTGGCTTTGTAGGGGATCACAGTGCCCGCCGCGATAGCGGGTATCTGCAAACCTCCAACCTGGTCCAGGTAAGACGCAATATTGGCGAGAGAGGTGGCAATGCTGGAAAGCTTGTCTGATACGGTTGTGAGGCCGCTAATCAGGGTGCCGCCGTTAAAGGTCAGGTCCGGGGAGAGGTCTTCCCCCTGGGCGTTGACACTCTCTGCGAGGTTCTTGACGGTGCGCAATACGCCAGAGGCCCCGCCGTCAATTCCGTTTGCAAGGCCTGCGTCCAGAAAGCCGCCGATCTCCTCAAACACCTTGGAGGGGGACCCCACGGCAAAGACGTTCTTGACGGAACTAATCAGGTTTGAAGCAAGGCTCTTAACCTTTGAAACAAGCGTATTCCATGCGCCGCTTACACCGTTAGACAAGCCGGAAACAAGAGAGGAACCAATTGAACGCCAATCGGTGTTTTGCAGCTGGGTTTTTAGGCTGCTCCACTTGCTGGTGAGGGTTGTGGCAAAGCTGCTCCAATTGTTATTCACGCCGCCCTTTAGGCCTTCGATAAGGTACTGCCCCTGCGTCTGCATAACAGTCGAGGGTGAGGAAATGCCAAAGAGGGACTTGAAGCCATTCATAAATGGCGTGAACACGTTGCTATCCAACCAGGATTTGATAGAACTAAACGGATCTTTCACGCCGTCTAGCATTCCGTCAGAGATATACCCGCCCATCTCGTCCATTTCTTTCGATGGTGAGGAGATGCCAAACAGGGATTTGATGCCAGACATGAACGGCGTAAAAACGTTCTGGTCTAGCCAATTCTTGACGTTGTCGAACCCATCTGCAACGCCGTTTAGAAAGCCTTCGATGGTGTACCCGCCTAGCTCGTCCGTCTCTTTCGAGGGTGAAGCGATACCAAATAGGGATTTGATGCCTTTCGTAAACGGCGTAAAGATGTGGGTATCCAGCCAACTGTGGATGTTTGAGAACGGGTCATTCACGCCGTTAAGCAGGCCGTCCCCGATGTAGCCGCCTATTTCTTCCATCTCTTTCGAGGGGGACGCGATACCAAACAAGGACTTCACGCCGTTCATGAAGGGCGTAAAGATACGGTCACCAATCCATGACGCGATATTCTTGAGCGGGTCTAAAATACCGTTTAGTAAGCCTTCTGCGATATAGCCGCCGACGCCCGCCATTTCTTTGGACGGGGATTCGATACCAAAGGCGGACTTCACTCCATTGATGAACGGGGTAAAGATGTTATCAACAACCCATGTTGCAAGGTCCCCGAGGGCGGTTAAGATGCCGTCAAAGAACTTTCCCATGGAGAACTCGCCATCTTCAAAAGCGTGGTCGTTCCACCACTCTACAACTTCTCCGATAATCCCGGAAAGGAGTCCGGTAAAGAACCCTAAAAGAGCGCCAAACGCCGCGCCTATAGCCTCTGTGATGCTACTGTATACCTGGCCCCAATCGATCTCTGAAAACTCATGAATAATGTCTTGCCCCATCTGCACCCAGTCGATATCCTCAAAGAATCCAATCAGGATTTGATAAAGCCCGCTGAGATACTCGAAAAACGTGTTGAATATCTGACTCCAATCGACAGTGCTAAAGAAGTTACTTGCCGTAGTGGCGATATCCTGCCCGATGGAATACCAGTCAATTTCTTTGGCCAGGTTGAACGCGCTAGAAACGATCTCGTTCACTGAGTCGCCAAGGGTCGTGCCAATGTGATCCCACTCGATGCCGGCAAAAATCTGATTGATCTGCTTGCCTAGCTCCGTGCCGTACTCATCCCAGTGGGTCTTTTCCAGAAATCCGTCAATGATGTCCAAGATCCCGTTAACGCCGGTAGAGAACGAAAAGGATATCGCGTCCCAGTCCACGTTATTAAACCAGGAATCAACGGTTGTGCCGATGCTCTCGCCGATGCCGCTGTAGTTCAGATCTTGCAGGAATCCAGAGATGGCATCTGTCAGGAAATGCATACTCAGCGTTTCGCCGATGCCCGCCCAATCGGTAGTAGCGATAGCGGTGTTTATCCCGTCCGCAAGCTTCTGGCCGAACACGGTGAACCACGGGCCCATTTCCTCTTCGAAAGCATCGTAAGTTGTGATAGCTGCGTTAATGGTGTGCGCCAGAGTCCTTCCAATGTCGGCAAAGTCCGTCTCCTCAATCGCCTTAATTAGCATATCGGCAAGCCCTTGCCCTAAAACGGTCCAGTCAGTTAGCGCGACAAACGTGTCAATGGCGTCCACAATGCCGTTTAGGCCCTCTGCAAAGGTCGTACCTATCGTGCCCCAATTGATCTGGCTGAAAAGCCCGTTAAATGCAGCGGCGAAAGCGCCGCCCAAAGTCTCCCATTCAGTATTGTGGACAAACCCGTAAATGGTGTTTACGATGGCATTCAGGCCGGCGCCCACGGTCATGCCAAGCTTTTCCCACTCCACCGTGTGTAGGAAAGTATTGACAGATGCGGCAAAACCCGCGCCTAATTGTGCCCAGTTCGTACCGGTCAAGAACTCGTAGAAGAAATCAATGATTCGGTTAAAGAAATTGCCCAAGGTTTCGCCTAACAGCGGCCAGTCAAATTTCTCTATAAAGCCGTTTATGAGATCCGCTGCGGCTCTGCCCCAAGCCCCCGTATCCAGCTTCTTTAGAAACTCGTTTAGCGTGTTTAACAGCAGGTTTAGGCCTTCTGCAAGGACCTGCCCCAAGTCGCGCCAGTGAACGCCGTTCACAAGACCGTTTAGGATATCGGCGAGGGCGTCTGCAAGCTCTTTCGCCTTTTTCTTGAGCTCGTCACCATCCAAAAGCTTTTTGAGCTTATCAATCCACTCGTTGATTTTGTCTGCCAGTAGATCCCCGATGCCCTCCCAATCCTGAGAATCAAACGCAATCTTGAGTTTTCCAAACCAATCTTTGACGTCCTCAGGCAGGATGGAATCAATCGGAACCTCTTCGAAACGGTCAGAACCATCGTCCGCCCCTGCCGCTGCACTTGATTTGTCGCTGCCATCGTCAATGGTCGTCAGGGTATCAAAAGACGCAAGTGATCCCTCCGCCTCTTCGGCGGCGTCTGCTGTGTCTCGTAGACTGTCTGCATAGCTGGAGGTCTGCTTTTTGGCCACGGTGATAGTCTTCTTGCCGGCAAGCATGCCAAACAATGCGCTGAGGTATGTAACGGCAGTGGAAAGCCCAGAGATGAAGGATTGAATCACAGGCCCTACAGTATTGATGAGGTCCTCTAACGAGGCCGCGATATTTCCTGCTAGTTCGCTGGTTGTGTTGCGGATGCCCGAAATAGTGTTGTCAAAGTCGTTTGAGAACTTCACCAGGGCGCTAAATGCGTTCTTGATCTCCGTCACAACGTAGGAGATGAACATGCGCTTAAACCGGCTGATGAGCATGCGCTTGAAACTGGTTAGCGCTTTTGCCAGGGCGTTCACGTTGGGTGTCGCCTTCTTTGCCCGTGTAGCCAGTTCCTTGATCTTATCGGCCACGGCCTTTGCACCTTTAGCAATCCCATTAAATACGCCCTTGAACGTCATGAGCTGGATTTTCATCAGCTGCTTTACGGCGCCGGCGGCGGCAGACCCTAGCCGCCCCAAGGCCTGCGTGGCGGTGCTGACATAGCTCTGTGAAAAGGATAGCAACGCAGGGCCCGCATTTTTAGCGCCGGCCGCTATCTTGTCGAAGAGGCTGCTGCCGTTTCCCGCGTTTTGCTGCTCGGACTCGTACTGCTTTAGTGCGGCTGATGCCTCATCTAACTGTCGTTTCAGGTCGTCATACTGCGCATAGCCGGGGCCAAAACCTCTAGCTTGCAGTTCTGCAAGCTCCTCTTTCCAGCGCTGTACGTTCTGGTAGATCTCAACAATTCGCGGGTTTGTCTGCTCCAGCTCCTGATTAATCGCTTTGATTTGCGCTTTGACCTCTTCATACTCAGCGTTGTAGAAATTGCCACTGCGCTTCATCTCATCGCGCTTTTCAATCAGCGCTTGCAGCTCCGCCTCCATCTGCTCGATGGTTCGAAGCTCCTCTTCTTCCGGCGGAACGGTGCTCTTGCCGGCCACTTGTGCGGCAAGCTCGTTAAGCCGCTCCCGCGCTTCGATAAGCTGTTGTAGGGCGGCGGCCTCTTCCTCAGCGCCCCGGTTTTGGAGGTAGTTGGTCTCAGCAATACGGGCGTTTAGCTTGGCTTGCTCGATCTCCTCAGCACCTATCAAGTCTCTGTGCTGCGCAAGTTTCGCTTCGGCCTCCTGTAGCAGGGCGTTCAGTTGCTGCCATTCTGCCGTGTTCGATACGGTCGTATACGCCGTGCCGCTTGCTTCCATGTTTCGCAGAACGTCGCTGCACTCTTCGGCCCTCACGGTAGCCGCCGCAATTTGGTCTTCCAGATCAGTCCACTTGGCACTATATCGACTGACGCCTTTATCTTCTAGCTCTTTTTGGCGGGCTTTCAGCTTTTCAACGCTTTCGGTGGCCGCTACCATCTGGGCCTCAAATCTCGCATACTCTTCGGTGGGTACTTGCTGCCCGCCGATTTCGTTTAACTTCTGCCGGAGGGTGTCGGCTTCAATGCCGGCCTTCTGCAAATCGTTCACAAACTTAAGCACGCCCGCGCCACTGGTAAAACCTTTCTCAATCGTTGCATCCAGCCGGCCCATCGTGCTTTCCAGCTGTCTGGCGTCCTTCTGCGGCTCCTTAAACATTTGCGACAGCTCTGCTTGCGACACCACTGCCGCTTGTGCGGCTTGTTGCGCCGCCGCTTGCGTGGCCTTCCCGCTCTGCGCCTGGGCCTGGGCCTGCTGCTGGGCTGCTTGTGCCGCCCGCTGAGACGCCTGAGCTTGCTGCTGCGTAGCCGCTGTGGCCGCCTGCTGTTGCTGGGTTGCCTGCTGGGCGCCGCTGGACATTGCGGCATAGATCTGCCCGGTAGTGCTGGCCAGGTTTTGCAGGACGGGCGTCATTTCTGCAAAGGATCTCTGCATGTTGTCGCCCATGGTCTTAACGGTGTCAATCAGCGTTTGGATACTTTGCAAGAGCTTGTCAGACCCCGCCTCAAAACCGCTGGTGTCCATGCCGGTGTTAAAATGCAAACTTCCGTCAGTGCCGTTTGGCATTAATCTTCACCACCTTTTGTTTCGGGAGGTGGGCCAAAGAAACTGTCCAGGATGTCATTTCCGCTGCGATACCTCACAGGATTGACGCTGCATAAATTCCTATTGGCCGTGTAAAATTCTTTTTCTGCCTTTTCCAATTTCTTGTGCTTCGCCCGCTTTTGACGGATCATCAGCACATACCCCCACAGGCCGTCGCGGTCAACGGCCTGGAAGTACCCCATGAACGTCCACCAATGTAAATACTCCAGTTCCCGGACCTCTTTCCCTGCGACTTTGTTGATCTCTGGAAAGATTAGCTGTTCGTCCTTCTCCCAGTTAACGAGTCTCGGGGAGGGCTTGTCTTCATGCTGCCCGCCGCACTCCACAAACCATACGGCTTGTTGATAGGCCTCTTCGATGTCGGCTTTTGTGAAAGTATCTGCGTTCACGTAGAGCCGCTTTAGAAAGATATAGGCCTTCTCACTATCTGAAAGGGTCTCGTCATTCAAGGCCTGGAAAATACGCAGGATGTTTCGAAAGTCCGGTTTGATCTCGCACTCTCTGCCGTTAACCGTCAGAGACTTCGGCAGTAGCCCGATCATCTTCCACGTACTTGCTCATCCGCTTGCTGGAAAGGGCAAGTTCCTCCTCCATGGCGTCCCTGATGACGTCTCCAACGGCTTGCAGCACACGGATGACGAAAAACTCCCCACCCACACTGGAAAACGGATTCCGTTTTGCAAAGATCTGCTCTGCCTCTTCGATATCGAAAAGGGCGTTAATCCGGCCATACAGGTCCTTCTCCACCTTCTTCATGATGGCCCGGTCGGCCTCGTACGTGGCTTCGCCGTTGGCCTCGATATTCAAGGCCTCCAGCGGCTTTACCACGTTGGGCAGGTCCTTCATGACGGTCTCATAGCGGTCCAGAATAGAGAGGTCTGCCGGCCGCAGGTAGATTTTACAAATAGGCTGGTCGAACTGGTTCACGATAGGGATTTCTCGGGTACCATCATCGATGATTACTTTCTTCATGGTGTCGCCCATGGTTTTACCTCCTTATGATTAGACGGGGGACGGGCGCGGCCCCTCCCCCGTCTGGTGTGTAGCTTTTCAGATGTCGTCCAAGTAGCCGGCGGCTTTTGCCTTGGAAAAGCTACTCTTTTTGGCGGTCGCTGCCACCAGGGGCCGCATGATACGGCCCGCCTTATCCATGAGAACGGTAGACGTGAAGGTCAGGGTAAGGAACACCCCATCCTCTACGGTCTCGAAAGTGAACTTGGCGCTGGTGTCTGGCACATACAACAACCAATTCAGATCCCGTGCTGTTTTGGTCTTCTTGCCCTTCACAGTGATATCCTTGCCCGCATACTTCTGGTCAGGTGTTACGGGCAGATAATGGCCGGTGTTCTCCCCCTCAGGGGAAAGTGGGCATGCTATCCACATACAGCAACGTTCCAGAGACGTCACCGCTCTCAGTGATGATGGTGTCAGGGCTTACAAGCTGAGACACCTTCAACCCGCCTGCGTCTTTGGGCTCTGACTCCTGGGCGGGCACAGAAGCCGAGTCAGAGCCCATTAACCCCCCGGCTCAGATACGGTGATCTTGCGGGTGCTCCGCACATAGGTGATGCTCTTCTTCTCGGAGATACCGAGAGGATACAGGTTAAAGGGAATCGCTGCGCCGGCGGTGTCGCCGCCGATGCTCTGGGGAATGAACATGGCGTCCTGCTCCCAGAAATCACCGGTTACGCTGTCTGCGTCCTTGGTCTCCTCACCGAATACGGCCACACCAAACTTGCCCTTGAGGGAAGCTTCATCGGTGGTGCGGCTGATGGCGTTGGCCAACATCTTCTCGTACAGGGACCGGTCAGGATCTGCGTAGTAGGTCTCCATGTCAAGCTCAGGCTCGTAGCCGGAGTGAGTGATGAAAGACTCACCAAGCACGTTCTTGCCGGTCTCTACATCGGGGTTGAGCTCAAGGGACAGGTCGTCATTGTCAACGCCCAGGGGGTCCCACTCAGAGCCGTCCCAGGATGCTGCAAACAAAAAATGATTGCGCTCAAACTTTGCCATTTTTACACCCTCCTATAGGTTATTTTGAGTTGAATTTGGTACTTCGCCGCGTCGCTGCCCACCTCTGCCGGGTATGCCGTCAGTGTAGGCACGATGGAGCGCACGGCGCCCACGGGCAACTTGGGGAAATGCCGGAGGGCATTTTGCTCCTGAACCCACGCCGTTACTGCCTCGAAAAACTGCAAATTTGCAAGGTTTTCTCTGGCGTCTGCGCCGAAATTCTCGCGGGATGCGAAAATGAAGTTCAGACTTTGGATATCGTCTGGAACCTCTTCCCCCAGTACGTTTTCATGGTAGGTGATCGTACTGGGGGAGGAATACAGCGCGTATTCTGTCGGATGTTCTGCGAGATAGTCCGCCCGGAATCGGGCCCCCTGTTGCAGGGCTGGGCATTCCCTGAACCAATCTCGCAGGGCCTCAATGTTACTTTCCGCCGCCATTAGCAACCTCCATGGCCATAGCTCTGGCCTCGTCAAGAATGTCTTTTGCGTGGTCCGCCTTCATCCTCTCGAACCAAAACGAGCCTGCTAGGGCGTTCTTGTCCGTCTTGTACTGCAACTTACGCCCGGTGGGCTGCTTCGTAGAGCCTGGAATGCTGCGAAACGTGGTAGGTACCCCGCTATCGTCCTCAAAAATGGGGATGTTCGGCCCGTACACCTCGCCATAGTACTGGTAGTGTGCATAAGGGCCGGGGTAGACAACCACGCCGCTTCCAAAGTCGGTAACGCTGTTCGGGCTTACTGCTAGTTCGCCTCGATCCCACGGAACGTACGGTATACACCTCTCGACAACGGCTTTATCAATCAGCTTCTGCACGGGGCCGTGGGGCTGCAGGCCATAGTGTTCGAGAAAATTAGTGGGGCCGTCATAGTGGCCGCTAAAAATCCTCACACGGCTAACACCTTCCAGTGCGGGGCGTTTGGCGCCCGGCGGTTGTCCGTCACGCCTCGGATGGTGACAAACGAGGCGTGTGCGTTCTTAAGCTCCGCCGGCCGCATGGGCTCAGAGATTGCGCCCTTTACCACGATGTCGCCGGGCTGCAGCGTGAACACCGTTTCCGGCGCTTCCGCCGCTGCGTACTCGATGGGGTCTGTGTAAGACTTACCGCCGAAATCAGCGTCAAGAGGTATGCGGATGGTGCAAGTGTTCGCCGCTAGAAGGCCGTTGCTATTGACGTTAACGGACACGCCTTCATACCAGGATACCCCGGCAATCACTGTGGGGAGATAATCGTCATAGCCGGTAGCTGGGTCAAGACGGGCGTTAAAGAGCGTGATAGTGTCCGTGCATAGTCGCATAAGGCCACACCCCCCGGTACAACAGCGGTACGCCGTTCAAGTCCAGTTCGCCCGCAAGCATTTCCAGAATAAGCCGGTCCATCTCAGCGTTGGCCTCGGTCGCGCTCAGCACGTTCTTATACTGCTCGCTATAGCCATCGGTGGTGAAGCCGGTTACCACTGGGTTCGTCATTTGTGCGATAGCGCCGGCCTTGTTGTTCAAGTCAATCAGCGCATACACACACATTTTAACGGACTCAGGGACCTGCCCCGCCTCCTCCATGGCCTTGATCCGGTCGGCGGTCAAGTAGTCCAGCCGTTTGCGGGCCTGGAATTCCAACAGACGGAAGGGCCCTTCTGGGAGGGCCCCGCCGTACTCTTGGTACTCTTCATACGTTAAATACATGGCGGGGCCTCCCTTCTCACTTTGTTGCCGTTGCCTTGCGCCGCTTCACCGTAGCAACGGGCGTGCCCGCTGCGGCCATGATCTTATTGGGCTCCAGCGTTGCGCCCGTAAAGGTCAGAGTGAGGAACACCCCATCTTCCACGGTCTCGAAGGTGAACTTGGAGCTGGTGTCGGCCACATACAGGAGCCAGTCAAGATCTTGCGCCGTTGTGGTCTTCTTGCCCTTTACGGTGATGTCCTTACCGGCGTACTTGCTATCAAGGGTCACGGGCATGTAATGGCCAGAGTTCTCCCCTTCGGGGAAACTCTCCATGGACTCCACATAGTGCAGCGTGCCCGTTACAGCGCCATCAGCGCTAATTGCTGTGTCCTCGCTGATAAGGTCGGACACAAGCTTTCCTCCCGCGTCTTTAGGAGCCGTCCCCTGGGAGGGGACTGTTGCGGACGGCTCAATTATTCCCCCGCTGCCACAAGGAAGTACAGGGCGTCCTTACGCTTGTTCAGAATGAACACGTCCTCGTGGGACTCCTCGAAATAGATATACTTGCCCTCGGTGACGGCGCTGGGCGGGTCCAGCTGGCTGAACTCGTAGCTCACAGGGGTGATGACGGCGGTGGGGTGGACCAGGAACATGTAAATCTGCTTCGCGTCCTCCGCCTTGGTGTAGCCGGTTTCAAACGTGAACTTGGTCTGCATCAGGCTGGAAGGCACGGAGACGATCTCCACCTCGTCCAGCCGGCTGACGGTCCGGTTGATGTTGTTGGCGGTGCCAACGTTCAGAGAACGATAGATCTTATCTGCGTTCTCAATCATCTTCTTGACCTTGGAAGTCACGTAGAGAATGCGGCCGGTGGCAGGAACGTTAGCCTCGTCCATAGCAACCATTGCATCATCAAAGAGCTCAAGCACGCTCTCGGTGGTGGGCTCGGTGGTGACGGCGGTCTTGGCCTCGTCCTCATCGTCCTTGGCGTCCTTGGTGCTCCACAGTTCGTACAGGTGAGAGATGGTATAAGCGTCCATCTCCGGGAACTTGTTTTGCTCATTGAATGCCTGGGTGATGTTGGTGATGCTGGCCACGGTGTTGGTCTGGTCGATATCCTGCGGGTGCACCAAGGTGCTCCACTTCCGCTGCCGCTCCAGGGGCTTGGTCTCCCAGGAGTTATCATAGTTACGGGCGGCGGTGCCGATGGTGTCGCGGTTTGCGTTCACACGGCCGGTGGTCTTGATTCGCGGAATCTCGATGGTGCGGGCGTTAACCCAACGATAGCGGCCGTTGTTCGGGGTAGCGTACAGCTGGCCAAAGTGCAATACGTTGGGGTAGGCCTGCGCAAGAGCGTTGCTATACTGCACTGCATAGTTGATAGGGCTTGCCATTACTTTTTCCTCCTTTACGGAAATTTGGTGTGGAGTCGCTTAGTCGTTTTGTGCGGTGGGGCGTACTCCGGTGAAGTGGAAGCTAAAAGGATTGTCTGCGGGCTTGCCGGCCTGGTTGCTGCCTGTCGGCGCCACAATCTGCGGCGCGGTGGGCTGCTGCGGCTGGGGATCTGCGGGCTTATCCACCTCAAACGCGCCGGGGTCGTCCGTGCGGTACTTGGTGTCAAAGTCACTGATGCCCATGATGCTGTCTCCGTCCATCTTGAACTTTTGGGCAATCGCTTCCGCGACGTACTGCTTGCGGGCGGCAGTGCTGGTGAACTTCAGGCCGCCGGCGTGCTGCTTTACGGCGAACTCGTAGGCCTGGGCCGCAAGTTTCTCAGCGTGCTCCTTGGCCTCGGTCTCGTATTTGCTGGCCATGCTGCTAAGCTGCGTCTGCAGGTCCTGGAGCTTGTTTGCGTCCGCCTGGGCTGCTGTCAGTTTGGTGTTCAAGTCCGTCAGGTCGGTATCACGCTGCTTGATCTGTTTGTTCAAGTCAGACACTTGACCCTTATATGTGTCGATCTCGCTGGCGTGCTTCTCCTTGCTGATGTAGTTACCCTCTGAGAGGTCCACGAAACGGATGTGCTTGGACTTGTCCTGTTCTGCTGCATTGTGGGTGTTGATGGCCGTCTCGACCTTCGCCCATGTCTCAGCGTCTAACAATGCTTTTAACTCCATGGTTGATCTCCTTCCCGTGCTGGCCGTATCGGTCCGCACGCGCACAGTTTAGCGCCCATGTGCTGGGGCAAGTCGCACAGTTTATCGCCCGTGTGCTGGGGCAGGTGCACGGTTTATCGCCCTCGTGCGTGGGCATATGAAAAGCCGCTTTTCAGCGGCTAATCAGCTTTTTGTTTTGGTGCTTACCATGCGAAACCCTTCCACGGTCATGCGGTCTTTGTGCTGAGGCAATCCCGCCGCCTTGCACAGGTCCGCATACTGAGCCACTAGGGCGTTAATGCGCCGCTGGCAGGCCTTTCGGCCCTCCATGTCTCCCGCTTCTCGAAAAGCGTTTGCGGCGTCCTTCTCTCGCCTAACCTTCGTTTCGATCTCCCGCATTTTCTGCGTTGCCCAATAGAGGGTTTTTTGTTTGTCGTTGTAGGTGAAACCGTCATGGTTCTTCTTCGCCATCTCCTGCAATTCGTCCTCTGTATACTTGCGCTTGCTGATTTTGGTAGAAAATCCAGCGGCAAAGTGCATACAGTTCCACTGCCCTATAGGCCGGTCAAAACCCTCATAATGGCGCCCGTCCACGTCCTGGAAGCTGGCACCGCTCTGCATCTTCTCAAACTCTTCCCTGAGAAACACCCGGCCTTGCACGGGCTCGTGGTCCGGTGCGCTGTTGGCGTGCGCTGAGATTTCAACGGCGTCAAAACCTAGCTCCTGACTCACAATCTCGTTGCCGTGCTGGTTGATCTGCCACACTGCATCAAGCACATTTTGCCGGGCTGAGCTGTCCAGCCGGCGCCGGTAGCCTGAGGCGTAGTAGACTTTCATGCCGTTATAGCCCAGGTTGTGTATGATCTCTCGTGTAGCCTCGGAGTAGCTCGTCAATCCTGAACTCACTGCTATAACGGCGTCACTCACCGCCTCTTTGTACTGCTGCGAAATGGCGGTAGTGTTTGAGAGGTTTTCCAGCCCTTCTGCGGCTTGCGCTGCGACTGATTGCGCATACTGCATGACACGGGCCTCTACCTGCTTTTTCCGCTCTGGGTTCTCTTCCAGGGCTTCTTTGAAGCGTGGATCTGTGGTGACGTCTTCCGCCGTCTCCTTGCACAGCTGCACCACGTCTTGCATGGTCTGCCCGGTGGCCTGTTGCAGCTGAGTGGCAACTTCTAAAAACGTCGTGCCGTTGTCCATAGCGGTCAAGAGGGTGTGAACGCTGCTAGGGTTGAGTTCTCCGAGTTCCTGGATCTGGTCTGCGACTTTGTGGATGAAAAAGCGCATAACGCGGGAAAAGCGGGCTCTAAGCTGCTTCATGAACTCCTCTAGCCGGTTTTCATTCAATGGTTTCGTCACCCTCTGCGCCCGGTTCCGCGCCGCCTGTCATGCCCTGCAGGGCCGCAAGTAGTTGCTGCGTCTGCATCTGCTCATCGAGTACACCTTGCAGGGCGGCTTGTGCCTGTTCCTCCGTCTCGTTGAAATACCACATGCGGAATTCCTTCTTACTCATCAAGCCGGTGTTTACAAGCGTCATACGCTCACCCATCTGCTGCTCTGAATCCGTAATTATGGAGTCGTCCCAGGTGAAAGACACCTGATAATCACCCGCCGGCGCCAGGTTGTACAGCGTGGCATAAAGGTCCATGGCCCGTACGACGTCTCTCAAACAACGTTCTAGGGCCTTCTGGTTGTCCGCTATCGTGGCATATGATCTTTGCTTTAAGATCTTGAGTTCGGTGGCCGTCTTCGCCTCAGCGTTCGGGTTCGATAGTGTTCCACGAGAAAGTCCGGTCAAGTCTTCCACAAGCTTAAGCTGAGTATCCAGCCCGTTCAGTAGTGATCCATCACGGATGGCGGGAGAGAACACGTTATACGTCTCGTCTTTGCCCAGGTTAACCCCGCGAAACAGCCTGCGGTTAAGCTGTGGCACTTCCATCATAGGGCGGCCATCTGGTCCTAGCACGCCTTGCACTGGTCGCAAAACGGTGGGGTCTACATCAATCGCAAGCTCTGAACCCTCGTACTCCCACAAAATGCGGCTGTACTGCTTATCAGATTCCCGTATAGCGTCTATTGCCTTCGAGAAAACTGATGCCCCCATCGGGCTCGTTGGATCTACGGTGTTCGCCATAGCAACCCGGTACCACCCGAACATTTGCCCCCGGTCCGGCGTGCGAACCAAAACTTCCGGCTGCAGGTCCGCCCATAGCGGCACTTCTGCAAGCTGTATCTCCGTGCCGGTGTACTGGGCGTTGTTGGACTTGAAAGCCCGCTGCGTGATACGCACGCCCTCCGGTACAAGCTGGTGTCGTTCTAGCCGGGTGTAATACGTCTTCCCCTCCTGGAACGTGTCCTGAAAGATCACCTCAGACAGCTCGCCTTGGTCCCCAAAGGCCACGGGTAGCATTTCCCAATCAGGGGTGAAGTCAAAGTAAATGTGGCCGTCTTTGGGGTATGGCTTGATGCTTAGCCCGCCGGCGGCGCAACCCTTTTCCAGCTGCTCCCGCAAGTTTGTGAAGAGCTTCTCAAACTCCGCTTTGAGGTACTCTGAGCGGGCATTGGGCTGCGCTTCGCCCCCACCGTTGGCGGGGCTCGCCCCTGTGATGTCCCAGGTCACTTCTAGCAGGACTTGACGGGCAATCTCTGAGCATACAAATGACGCCAGATTCATGCTCACCATGCCATCCGGCGCTAACCATGGCGCCCGGTTAGTGTACATATCTCGCCACAGGTCCAGGGCCGTCAGCATTTCAGGCGAAAGAGATGTGTCGATGTGCTCTGCCTGTTCAATCGCCTTGTATGGTAGCACCTTATGGATCACCTGCCTTACAAAATTCAGTAGCCGTTCTAACATATGCGGCCCTCCTCACTGGCCCTTCCGGCGCCAGACGGTGTTTAGCGCATAGCGCACGGCGGCAATGGAGTGGTTGTTCGCGTCTGGGTAGGCGCTCATAACCTCATCATCTGGGGTGCGCTCGTACTCGTAGTTCTGAAATTCCCACGCCGTATTTGGGCAACGTGCGGGGTCTATCACTATCTTTTTCTTACCTTGCAGCCACTTCATGGAGTACTTTACGGAGTCCGGCCCTTTCTCCGCGCCTCTGCATAGAGCGCCGTAGTCTTTCAAGTCTGCTATGCTTTTCGGCTCTGCTGAGTCTGCCATAATCAGATCTGAGCCGGTAACGCCTTTCAGCGTAACGAGCATATCCCACAGGTCGCGGTTGCTTGTCTTGTTCACCCGTAGCTCGTCGAAAATGTAAATGGCCTGCTGCGCCGGGTTGTAGCACAGCTTCACCCAGTGGGCTGGGTCTGGATACCACCCGAAATCCAGCCCCTGATAAAGATAGCCAAAGGTGGCAATCTCGGAATCTGGAATCTCGCGGATCTCCAGGTTTTCGAACACTTCGCCGCCGGTGCCGGTGGGCACTCCGAGGTATTCGTGTTCATAGGCCTTTGGATTACTCTGCTTTAGCGCCTCTGCGTCGTCAAAGAACTGATCACCCAACCACTCACGCGGGACGTCAAGATAGCAAGACTTGTGCCGTAATGCGCTCTCCCGCGGCGTCTGCACGTACTGATTCGCCCAATTGGTGCGCGAGATGGGCGGGTTAAACGTCTTAAATACGACGTACTTATCACCGCCGCGCAATACGGACTGCTGGACGGAACGGATCTCGGCTTCCCCCGCGTACTCGTCTAGCTCCTCGAGCCAAAGATATTTGAGATAACCGCGAGAGACTTTGATTGACTTTAGCTTTCTGGAAGAGTCCAGCCCGCGAAATAGGATGGTCTGCCCGGTGGGCGTGTAAATCATCCTGTGCGGACTCGTTGTGCTCTTCCATAGCTCCGAAACGCCTAGCATATCAACGGCCCATTGCAGCTGACTGAAAACGCTGGTTGAAATGGTGCTGCCCACTTTGCGGAACGCGATAGCATTTGCGCATGGGTCCTGCATCATACCCAGTACGATCATCAATGCGGCAAAGGAAGACTTCGTAGAGCCACGCCCGCCATACAAGTCGTAATAGGTGTGCCGCTCTTCCTGAATGTCCCAGTAGACGTCATAGAAGGGCGGGGCGATCAAGTCACTGAGTCGTATCTGCTCAGCCACTGTTGTCCACCTCTTCGGCCTCCACTACGATTGCATCCGGCGGCGCATCATACGTGGGCCTAGGAAGATCACAGACGATTTGGACAAACGGCGCTGCGCTGCCGCCCTTGCTCTTATCGGCCTGCCCCACGTAGCTCTCCCACTTCTCCACGGCCTTCATGTCGCCGTTAAGTGCTGCCTGATAGACCGCTAACACGATCCCCGCCGCATTTGTCAGGTTTTCGTTTTCAATCCCCAGACGCTTAAGCGCTTCCTTCAGGTCCGCCCCGGCCGGCGCATTGTTGACAATCTTTGCAATTGTCTTAATGTCTTTGATTTGTCGTCTGCGTTTTGCCTGCGCCGCATTCCCCGCCGCGCTTAGCTCTTTAGCCCTCGCGGCCCGCTGCTCTGGCGTCAAGGATTTGTTGTATTCGTCTATCTTGCCCCTGCCTCCAGGCATGCGGCCCGCCCCCTTTCGTTAGGACTTAGAACGGCAGTGCGTCTTCATCCTCATAGCGGGCCTCCCACTCTGCATCACTGATATCCGTCTCTCCCGGCCTCAGATAGTCGCTCTTTGGGTGGGCGTCTCTCCAGTCGCCGTACTGGCCTCGGCGGCCCTTTGCACCGCCACTGCCTCTTCCACGGTTCCAGCTGCTTCCACTTGGCATGCTGCTTCCTCCTTTAAGGCGTCAAACGCTCTATTGCCTGTATTGTTTTTGTTGTTTCCCGGCGTATACTCTCCAGATACCCCGGAATATACCTTGAATCGCTCCATAATGCTATCCAGCTTTCGTTTTACAAACGAGATTGTGACCGGATCATGCATCATGATAAATTGTTCCACGTTGTTAGAACTCGATAGGTTTGCACTACCTGAAATCAAAATGTCGCCCTTGCGTGATAGAATCAGGGCAATCTTGCAATGGGACTGCAAAACGGCTAAGTCCATCGGTCTGCCTGAAAACTCCTTGTAGATGTAAGGCATGAGATTGTGGCGCTCTGTCCCGGCAAAGTAGTGGGAGACTAGCAGATTCACTTTCTTGCAGCCCAGACACTCAACGAGATTAACGAGACTGTCAATATTATCCTGATTCATGCCCAGGGTAGTGATATAGACCGCAGAAGGTCTCAAGTTCTTATCAGCGCAGAGGGCTTCGATAAAGTCACCAAAGACAAACCGCCCGGATACCAGTGCGAAATAGTCCCTTGTGTAGTCCATCTGCCCTACCATCTCAAGCGCATTGTCAAAGATAACCGGATCGGTGTTCAGACGTGGGATCTCCTCCTGTTCTGGCTCCTGTTCTCCCTCATCGGGTGCCCCGAAAGAGAGGGCTGAGAAGTCGAAAGAGAAGTCCAGCCCGCCGCCTTTTCGTCGTTTCTTCAAGTGGCCCGCCCTACCTTCCCGTTTGAAAAGGCCCTACCCTGGTTCGCTGTGCTGTGCCTGAAGCGTGGAGGGCAATAAAAAGCCGTCAGCGGTTGCCCCGCTGACGGTGTTAAAGACTCAGGTCTTGATTTGGGATTTGAAATAATCCTCAACGGTTTTATAACCGCTCTTTTTGAAGTCCGCTTTCGCCCGCGCTACGGCGGCGTCAACTTCTTTCGGCGTTTTCCTCAAGTACGGGCTCACTCCCTTTGTAGCCGGTTTTGTGGCGCCCCCGCTTTTCTTGCTTGTCATGTTTTTGCCTCCTTTACCCGAGTTCTTTCTTCACTAACTTCCAAACTTCTTTGGAAAGTTCCTGCGCATTCTCGCCGTTTTTGCTGTAGTCGCAAATACACTCCGCAAAAGCTTCGCCTCTGTTTTTTGCTGCGTATCTCGACACTCTTTGCACTTCCTGCAAGTAGTTCAGCACTTTGCCGGCCCTATCGCTCATGTTGTTTATCGCTTTCGTTAGGATCCTAGATTCCTGAGTGTTGTGCTCCCAATCGTCGCTCATTGCAAAAAGTCGTTTCTGCCGGTCCTGGATGCCTTGCGCAACTTTTACGCTGATGGCCCTTGCTAGAAGGTGCCCCATCTCATGCCGTAAAATATCGGCGGCCGTAGTGCCGCCTGGGCTCCATCCAGAGGCGACGTCTTGATTATACGACGTGTTCAACTTTTCCGCCTTTTTGAACATGCCGGAATAAAATCGTAATTTGTCGCCCCAGTATGCGGCGCACGCATAAGCGGCGCCGCCCTTCTCGACACCGATAGAGAAATTATCACCGAGAAGGCCACGCGCCTGCGGAAACTCGTTCAAGACTTCTTCCAATCCTTGTATGTTGTCTCTTACTGAACCGAAATCAAGGCTGCTAACGTCGTGATTAATATCTATCTGATAATTGTCATGCATATACCGTTGCAGATCTGCAAAATTCTCCTGATCTTTTGCGGTTTTTCTCGGCTCCTTTTCCGGCTGCACCTCCGGCACAAGAGTCACTTTTCGTGGCCTGCCCCGTGGTCTCTTGAGGCCGCTTTTATCGCCTCTCCCGCCCATTATAGCATGCACTCCTTACATTTCGTGTCGCCTGCTGGGCGACGTTTGGGCATGAAAAAGCCGCCGGCGGTTTCCCCGCTGACGGCTCTCCGTGTGTTCACTTGACTTCGATCTCCCGGATCTCTCTTGCGCCCTTAGATCTGTGGAGGTAGGCGGTCATATTGTAAGCCTCGCCGTTTTTCTTCATGATTACAACCGGGCCATCCCCGCCGATTGTAAATTCATCCTCCGTACTGCCGAAAATGTAGGCGTCTGTCATTTCTGTACAGCCGTCTACATTCGGCTTGAGATTTCGAGCAATCTCAAGCGCCTTTTCATAACTTACCATAGTTTTTGCCCCCTATTGGTTTTTACGTCCGCTTTCCGTGCGGCGCTCTCCGCTGGTGCACAAAGTTCTTCGCACGGTCTGAAATTCTCAGGTTGTCCGTTCTAACGATATTCACGGTGCCTAACCGCGTTGCGGCTAAAACGTCTCTGATCTCACTGTCTTTCAGATGCCCGGCCTGCGCTTCAATAAAGGTAACACGCCCACCCTGATTTTCAACATTGAAAACGTGGCCGCCGCCTCGCGTATAGAAGATCTGAATTACAGCCCTCGAGCCGTTGCCGTAGCCGTGCATTTTGTTCGTGATATTCTGCAGGACTGCATCAATTGAGCGCCCGGAAACGTCCTCTGTTTTTGCGTGCTGGAAAGCTCCTTTCCAATAACCGCTCCAAGTGTTATTACGGGCGTCCTTATACGCAACCCTTGGCAGAGTATCGCCGCGGAAAGTCGGTAGAGCCTCGACATTATAACCACGCCGCAAGAGCTCATAGGCCACAACACAGCGCTGACAGTTCTCCGAAAACTCTCGGTAGTTCTCAGAAAAATACGGGTTCGCCTCGCGTGTAGCCTCGCCGATCGTCTTTTGTGCGCCCTTCTGGCCTATAGCTCCTCGCAAGGTGGTGGCTATGTCGTCTCCTCTAGGCGACGCGCTCCACGGCGCCGCGTTGGGTGATCTTCTCGGAGAAAACCTTGTACCTCTTCCACCCATACAGCGTACACCTCCTTTCTCGTTTTGTTGTCGCATGGCGTGCGACAAATGGGCATAAAAAAGCCGCCAGTGGTTGCCCCACTGACGGTTTAAAACTTAATTCCAATACATCTCAATCTTTCGAGAGGTATTTTCTTGTAAATTCGGTCTCTTCTACGGAAAGATCCGCGCTTACATGCAAAATCGGCTCCCCTTCTGGCCCTTCACCGATACCCATCTTTTTTGTGTGCGGCGGATATCTGACAAAGTCAAAAGTATAGTCATAGTAGCTTACGCCGCTGGTCTGCGATAAAAACTTATCGACAGACAGCCCCGCTGCCTCACAATAGGCTGTTGCAGCCTTGACTGCGACGTCTTTAGCCATAATTTTGCATTTACCCATAGTGAATCACTTCCAAAACACTTGGTGGTGCCCTTTCACGTCGTATACGACACTCGCATTTTGCGGAAATAGCGCTAAAACGTCCTGATCCCCTGCTGACGCTATTTTAACGTTATCGCCGTATCCTGGGTGCGTGTGCCCGCTCCATTTATAACCTGCCTCAGCTAACCTCTCTAGATCTTCAACTGAAAGAGGTATGTGATTTTCATCCCCACGGATGATTATACGCTTTTGGCCCTTTGTAAATAAAGCAAACTCACAGCCCGTAACAAGCGTCATAGCGGATAAATCCCGCAATTTAACGCCCTTTTTGGCTACTTGCACCCATGAACCCGACGCCGGCAACTGCCGCAACAAACGCTCTTGCCGCTTATTTGGGCCCTTCCCCTGATACACCATAACGGCGGGATTACCCAAATTGTGCCGATTTATTTCACTGCTAATCCGACGCTTGCTCTTAAGCATTAACCCGCTTCGTGCACCTCTGCCACCCATTGTATCACCTACTCCCAGTCGCTTCAAGGCCGCCGTCAATTTGTCGCCTGCTATGCGACACTACTCACTACCAGTCTCATTTTTCGCCTTGCAACGAGCCTTTAGCTGCCTATAGAAGGGTTGTATCTGAATCACAGACGCCGGGTCTATCTCAGACGGTACCGGCCCATAGAAAAGGACCTGAGACGGCTGCAAGCGCCGCTGCATCTCCTGATACCCTGAAAGGAATAGGTCTTTCCCTATCAAGTCCATCTGAGTGCCCACGGATGAGACTGCTACGAGTCCGCCAACCGGATCCCCATCGAAACACCATGCGTAACTATCGGGGGTGCTCCATCCAACGGTGGGAATTACAATTAGACCGGCGTCCTGCCAATAACGGGCTAACCAGTGTTTGCGATAGCTGTTGTACAGTTGAACCGCAAGCGGGAAATCCACGTACATGGAGAAGTCAGGGGAAAGGACGGCTTGAAACTTTGAAAGCATTTGGGTGTATGTGTCGGCCTGAGTCCACACACGCTGGAATTGATAATCATCGAGAAAGAAATGCACGCCGTGCACCTCAGGATCCTCACAGCCTCGGGCGTAGTTGAATCCAATCCAATTGATGGCGCTGGGGTCTACGTGTACGGGGTCCATTTGCGGCATACCATAGGGGCCAACACCGTCATATATGGCATGCTGCAAATTCTCATAGTTGCGGCATTCTTTGTACACGTCTTGCCTCCGATTGTAAAGATGGCAGGGGACGGGCGCCCATCCCCTGCCGGCTGCGTGGCCGCCTAAGTGTGCATGCCGGATGGCAGAGGCCTGGCGGATCTGTTCATAAGGCCCAGAATTCAGCTTACCCCGTATCCCTGGGGCGCCTACTGTTAAGGGCCCGTTTATAGCAAAACGCACGCACGGCCTCCCGTTGCCGTGTGTGCGTTTTGTGCGGGCTCAGGTGTGGGCGCGGCGGTTAAGTGGGCCCTAAGCCCGCCGGCGGGTGGAGGCGTGCCCGCATTGCCCGTCCATCCATCTTGCCCATGATAGTATTATAGCGCGGGTTTTCGGGACAAACGGGACACTTTTTCAGGACGTCAAAAGTTATGAATTTTGATGTTTTACTGCTAGAAATGAATCTTTCATTCAATTTTTGTTTTGAAAAACCGCAAAATACCACTTTGGGAATTTGTTAACGATTTGTTAACCCGCCCACGGATAGCGGCCCCTGTTAACCTGGCGGCCGCTAGGGGCCGTAAAATGCGCTATACGGGCCGCGCTGTATGGGTAAGGAAAAGACACGGCGAAACGCTCAAGCGCATTTCTACGGCGAAAATCACGGCTGTATTAGTGCGCTTTCTCAATGACTGCCCAAATAGCGGTAGCAGGCCTTCTTTACCCGGTCCGCTGTATGCCCCGGCCCCAGTCGAGCGGCTACCTGCTCCCACGACAGGCCTTCCCGGAATCGTAGCGTAAAAATGGTGCGGGTCTCACTGTCGGCTATGCCGTTGATGTATCGCTGCAGTCGTTTCTCCTCCCTCACACACTGCACGCGCTTTTCCGCTATGGCGTCTCGAAGCTGCACTAGCTCTAGGGCGGCGTCTTCCACGGCGCTGCCACTCTTTGTGGCCTTGCCGGGCATGCCGCTATAGCGCATGGCACCGGCGCTGTATATCTCCTGCTCCAACTTTCTCAGCCGCCGTTCGTCCTCCTGGATCTCCCGCCGTAGGAAATACAGCTGTGATAGGTCCCTTAGCCTCATACCCTCTGTCCTCCCGTTGCTCTGTCTATCCTGGCTTTCAGCGCTTGCAATAAGGCCTCCTGGCTGCGGTCCTTTGCTTGTAAGCTCTGTATCACGTCCTCATCCATGCCGCCTTGCACCACTAGGTGGTGAACGATCACAGGCCACGGCTGGCCTTGCCGGTGTAAGCGCTTGTTTGCTTGCTGGTATTGCTCTAAGCTCCATGTAAGACCAAACCAAATCACATGATGCCCCCCGCCTTGCAGGTTCAGCCCATAGCAACATGAAGCCGGGTGCGCAAGTAGCAGGTCCACCTCTCCAGCGTTCCACGCTCTCAGGTCCTCGTCTGTCGAGTAAATGCGCATGCGTGCGTGTGGCAGGAACGTCGCTATAGCCGTCTGCAAACGTGGCAGGTCATGGCGATAGGTGTAAAACACAAGCGCGTGCTCCCCTTGCAAGGCCTCCACGGTCTCGAGAAACGCCACGATTTTGCAGCCATGGATCTCCTGGACGGCGCCGGCCTCATCGTACACAGCGCCGTTACACAGCTGCAATAGCTTGTTTGAGAGTACAGCCGCCGTCCCCGCCGTAATGACGCCGGCCTCGTCGCCGCTCTCCTCCAGCACTTGCAGCACCGCTTCCCGCTCCAGCCGGCGGTATGCCACCGCTGCTGCTGGGTCCAGCTGCACGGGGATATCCTGGTACGTAATCTCCGGTAGTGACAAGTAGTCCGCCGCCTTCAAACTGATACAAATGTCGGCTATGGCCTCGTAGATCTCCCTAGCGGCCCCCGGCCTCGGCTTGTAGCTGTACACCATGGCGGCGCTCCTCTTGTCTGGCACAAAATACAGCTCCCGGTAGGTGGTCAGGGTCCGCCCCAACCGCTTACCCCCGTCGAGTAAGTACACCTGCGCCCACAGGTCCATCAAGTCCCTCGGCGCCGGCGTACCGGTCAGCTCAATCAGCCGGCGGATTTTGGGTCTCACAGTTTTTAACGCTCTAAATCTTTTAGCTTGAGGGTTTTTAAAAGAACTGCTCTCATCTAATACCACAGTGTCAAAAGGCCACCTCAATTTGTAGAAATCAACGATCCATTGCGTCAAGTCGCGGCCTATGACGTACACGTCTGCTTCACTTTTAAGGGCTTTTTCGCGGGCGGATTGTGGTCCCCCAACGAAAACAACGCGAAGCCCTTGCAGCTGGCTCCACTTCCTCTGCTCCGCCGTCCAGGTGGCCTCCGCAACCTTTTTAGGCGCGATAATTAAAGCTTTATACATGTCGAACCGTTCATATTTTAATTTATAAAGTGCGTCAAGAGTAGCGACAGTTTTGCCTAGACCCATTTCGGCAAAGCAAGCCATACTTTCCAATTCTATTTCTTTTTGTGTAATAAACTCTTGATAAGGCCACGGCTTATACTCTTCCATGCGCTAACCTCCGGCATACCTCCACAACGTGGGCTAGGGCCTCTGGCCCATCGATTGACGCGAAGACGATGCAGCCCATGTGCCTAAGTCTCGTTTGAACGTAGTGCTGCAAGGGTCGCTCTTGCTGGCCTGGCCGCTTCACCTCTGCAAAGCATATCTTCCCGCCTGGTAGGATAATCAGCCGATCCGGTACGCCCGCATAGCCTGGACTTACGAACTTGATGCACATGCCGCCCATCTCTTCGATGGCCTTTTTCAACTGTCTTTCCACGTCCCTTTCCAGCATGGTCAACCCTCCAAAAATCTTTTTCCCGGTCTGGTGTGTAAGAATTCAAGTCGACTACAAATCGTAGTCATTGTAAATTTTGTAACTTTTTGTGACTTTTCCTTTGTAACCGTTTGAACCTCGTAACCCCGATTTTCCTTATGAGTATGAATTCATGCTCCTACAGCCTCCTTTGTATACAATCGAGGCTGCTTCCCCATTAATTCAAACTACATAGGGAAAATAAAAGTTACAAGGTTACAAGACATTAAAAAGCCTGATTTTACAAGGGTTTTCGCGGCGAAAATCGTAACTTTTTAGAAAGTTCATAGAGGTTCAACAAGTTACAGGTTTTCGCCGCGCCTCGTCATGAACCTTTTTCCCGCTGGTTCACAGCCCCTTTTCCCGGTTCATGAACTTTCTTCCCGGCTCGATTCAGTTACAATCTCGCCGTACAAAACCCTTCACATTTCGTTCACCGTAATACGCTGGGATACGTGTTGCCTGGTATCTCCAGCCCGGTATTTTTCGGATGACGGCGTTAATGAACTTGTACTCTTTGTTAGAGTCCTGGATACTTCTACCGAAGAGCTCACACCACACTTCCAGCGCACAGGTCCGATCTCGTTCAACCAAAGGAACGGCGGCGCCGGCTTCCCCCTGCACGTTGTTCGCCCAATAGTCCCGGCGGCGGTCCAGCGGCCACGCAACCCAGTTAGCTGGTACCTTGCGGCTAAGAAACTCCTCTATCATGCCCGCACGAGGGTCCACGTCCCGGTGGTCTTCCTGGATCTCCTCCACTTCCTTTTCAAGGCGTGCGGGGAGAATCAGGTTGCCGCTGCCCTCCAGCATGTACCATGAAAGGGCTTCTGCCCAAATCTGGTCTATGGTCTCGTCTGAGATGTGAAAGACGTCTTTGGTGGCGCCTTCTCTGCCTTTGCAGTCGATGGGCCAAAACCGTCTGTTTCCGGTGGGGTCACTGAGAAACTCGGACTGGTTGCAGGTCCCGAAGAACACACAGCGGCGCGGGCGGTCTTCTGCTGTGCGCCCGTAGGCGGCTCTGTAGCGGTCTGAGTTCATGGAGATGAACTGCTTAATCCGGTTGACGTCCGTGCGTCTGAATGCGTCTAACTCGCTGATTTCAGCAATCCACACGCCTGGCAGGTGCTCCGATGCCTCTTTACCCTCGAAAGTAGTGATGTTGTCGTCAAACCATCCCTTGGACATGCGGCGAAGAATCGTGCTCTTGCCGCAACCTTGCGGGCCCACCAAAATCACCATCTGGTCGAACTTGCAGCCCGGATCCATTGCCCGCGCCACAGCCGCCGTGAATGCCTTTCGTGTAGCCAACCTGGTGTATTCCCTGTCTTCTGCTCCCAGGTAGTCCACAAACAGGGTATCTAGCCGGGGCACACCGTCCCACTCCAGCCCTCTGAGGTACTCTTGCACTTCATCGAAGGTGTGCGCGTCCGTGTACGTGGCAAGGGCTGAGTCAATGGCGGGGCGCTTGTTGATGCCGTACTCGTTTTCCATGTACCAATACAATCCAGCTATATCGGCGTCTGTCCATCCTCTAAGCTGGGTGAACTCCCTTCCCCAGGGCAAAGGCCCTAGTATTTCAATTCGGTCTTTAAACGCGTTCCTGCGTATCAGGCCTGCGAGCGCCTCGTCATGCTCCAGGATGATGCAGGCGTTGTTAATCGTGTTCTTTGGTCTGCCTGATTTAGCTTCCAACTCGAGCTCTTGCCGCCAGTCTGCTTCCGGTGGTGTCGGCTGGACTTCCGATGGCGGCCCCGGCTGGGCAGGCGGCTGCAGGTCATCGAAGTCGTTTGCTACGGCGGCGCACCTAACGGCGGGGTCCTCGATGGCGAACTCACACATAGCGGTGAAAGATGGGCGGGTTTTACGGGACCCCTCGGGGACTTCCGTGTCAAGGTCGCCGAACTTATGAACGCGCACAAGGTCGAAGGCGTTCACCAGGGTGCCACCCACGGGGTCTGTGGCGTGGTGGCTGTACAAGAACTTTCCGTTCTCATAGATGACGGCGCCGCCGGTAGTGCTGCCTTGGGTGTATGTGTACCGTCCTTCCATACCCTCTACGGGGGTGTACTTATCTGGAAGGAACTTAGCAATAGCGGCGGGCACGTCATAAGTGCGACAGAACGCGCCCACGGTGCCGCCTTTGGTCTCGGGGTCCTGCTGCTTCTCGGCTTGTTTTGGAGCGCTTACGGCGCCGGGTACCTGGGGCCAGGAGAGAGGGTCGCGCCAATTGGTGTACTGCGCTAGAACGGCGTCTACTGAGAAGAACGGGGCGTCATTTGAGCGATAGAAGAACACCCCGTCTTTGCAGACTGAGGGCCAATACATAAGGCGGCAGGCGTCAAAAGTGGTAGGGTCTAGCCACTGAATGCCGATGATCTCGGCCCACTTCCGGGCGCAGGCCTCGTACTCGTCCACGCCCATGGGGCGGTCTGAGGGCAGGATGACACGGAGACGGGGCGCCGTTGGTCGATGCTTGCGGGTGCTGTATACGCAGAAACTGACGCCGCAAGCGGTCAATTTGTCTGCTACTACGTCTTCATAGTGCGCTGGCAGGTTATCATAGTCGAGGGTGATCAGGTCGCGGGAGATGACGTCTGAGCGCTTCCGGCGGGTACCGGCTAACTTGCCGCCCACATAGCCGCCCACGTCCTTCTTATCGTCCTGGACGGCTCTGGGGGCGCTCATGTACTCCTCAAACGTCTCGCTGCCCACAACGGGCGTTTGGAGACGTGCGTAAAAGTCTGAAACGGTAGTGTTGTAGGGCGGCCATTGGAGGGCCTTGCGGCTCGCTCCAACTGCTAGGGTTATTTGTCGGTCATAAATCAAGGCCTCTCACCTCTTTCCTGTGATTGCCTCCAGTTAGCGCAGTGGTGGAAGGGCGGGAGTCCGCTGGCGCCATCCTGCATGCAGGTCCACGTCTGGGCGTCATAGTGGCAACAAGTACCACAGGAGATGCCGGTTAAACGTGTCAGAGGCCTTTTATCTAGCTGCTGATCCTGATAAGCGATACGCTGTAAGTCTCGTACGGCTGCAGCCTTGTGGCTGCGTAACGGCCCGGCCTTAACTGCCCAGTCCTCCATGAGGTAGGGCAGTCTGAGGCTGTAGCTCATAACGCGGTAAAAGCCGAAAGGGCGGCGAACTACAACGTAAACCCTGCCGTCCTTCTTGCTGTTATAAATCGGTCCGGTCTCGTGCTTCATCCTGGTCTCACCTCCTTTCTGTGGTCCGCCGTCCTGGGAGAGACGGCGGACCCTCTGCGCTTAGTAGCTCGGTTCGAGCCTGGTGTTGGTCATTTCCCGCCCGCATACTGGGCAGTAAGGCCACATGGCGGCCGATACGGTGAGACACCTACTGCACATGATTGCGTACGGGCGCCCGTCGGCTGGGCCTGTTGGAATCCATTCGGCCTTGTTGGTTAGGCCGTCTCCTTCGATTTCTTCGAGGGTGTCAATGATTCTGGAGATTTGTTGCTGAACTAGCTTCAACTTGCGTCTATCCGCTGTCATTTGGTCCGGTCTCCTTCTGCGTCAATCGTTTGGCCTCCAGGTGGTGTTTAACATGCGGCGGCCACACCAGGGACAAAACGGGTTGCGGGTATCCGACATACCGCCGCATTTGCAAACATACAGTTTGCGGGTCTCGTTGAAAGCCCATTCAGAAACGCCGCAGATCCGGTCTTGTTCATGCCGATGCATTAGCATGAATCTGTGGTAAGCGCCTTCCATTTCCGCCCGTAGCTTTTCGGTAAGCGCCCTTTCTTCCTGGGCTCTTTGGATCCGGTTTGCTACTTGCTTCAAAGCTTCTGCTTCTTGCTTTTCTTTATCGTTCATTTCTCCGGTCTCCTTCGGTGTGTAGGTTTTTGTCCCGGTCGCCTTCAACCTCCACGTTTATCATTCTACGCCCGCACCAACCACAATACGGCGTGATTTCATGGACCACGGCCTTGCACTTGAAGCAGAAGTATTCACCAAGCTGGTCGGTCTCGTACCATGCGGACTGGTCGTTTCTTGTTCTCCATGTGGTGTTAGAGGCGTCCATCTTGTTTTCTCCTCTCCTGCTCTGCCTTCACGTCTGCTTCAAACTGCAGCCAGTCTTGTTTATCCCATGGATCTCCGAGGCCAAACCTCTTTTGAAGTTCGATATCGTCCAGGAAGACGGACAAAAACCGGTCAGACAAACGCGGCAGTAGCGGTCGCGTGTAGCCAATCACTAGTGACGGCATGTAAGATCTTCTGCCCATGGCGTAGCGGTGGGCACAAATGAGGACCGTTTCAAAGTTGGTGTCAAACGGTATGTAGCGCCTTAGGCGTTCATTTTGCATAGTGTTTCAGCCCTTCTGCGCCGCATGCAAGCGGGCCTCTATAGCCTCTGCACGTTCCAGCTGCCGGCGCTTGAACTCTGCGTAAGAGATGTTTTCCCATTGTACGGCCTTGCGGTCTTCCCGTGTGGGGCGGTCCGGCCACAGAATCCACCCCCTGCTATCTTCCACGTTCACGCCGTAAAGCAGGAGATGGAGAATAGGGGCGCCGTTGTAAGTGTTGTTGATGCGGATTCTTACTAGATCCTCGTTAACAAGGACGACTTGAACGGGGAAATTGGGTACTACGTACGGGTCGCGGGCTTGCAGGTAGACTTCCGCGCCCGGCCCCAGGGTCCGCACATCCTCTTTGGTGTATGGCTTCATGTCTCGTCCTCCAGGTCTGGGATGGTGGTGTCCATCCAGTCGAATTCGTCGAGTTTCATTGCTATCTCGCACACGTCATTACTTGCAGGGCAGTTATCCCCACACAGGCCTTCCCTGTGCGCCTCGTTACACCAGTGCATTAAATCCGCTATGGTCATGTCTGCAAGATACATAGCGCGTACCTCCTTATGCGTTAAACATGTCTTCCATTGTGGGCTTGTCCAGCCATACCCTCCAGCCGGTCAGGTTGCCGGTCAAGCCGTAGTGTTTGAAACTTTTTACCGTTACGTACCAATCATCTTTGCCCATGAAATACGCTTGCTCGTTGCTGTGAGACATGTGCTTTTTCCTCACGTCCACCAGGTCCATTGCGCGAGATTCCAGATACACAACGGCCCCATCATTTGGCAGGGCCTTCACCTGCTCCAATGTTAACGGCTTCGTTTGTGCTCACCCCTTTTCGCTCTTTCGATGTCCTCAGGCGTGGGCGGCGCCGGCCATATTCTCCAGGAATATGGTGTGTCGGTATCGTACCAAATTAGATCCCAGTACATTTTAAATCTTTGGTGTGTGCCCCAAAATGTTATGCGGTACAACGGTTCTACTGTTACGGTCATGGGCTCGTTGACGTCAAGGCCGTAGTGCTCACACTCCATGTATACGGTTATCCCGTCTGGTAGGGCCTTCACCTGTTCCAATGTTAGAGGTTTCAAAAGCTCACCCTCCTCGGTGTGTAGCCGTATTTCCCCGGAATGAATGCAGTCGAAGCCTTGCAGACTTCATCCAGGTTAAGCCTGCACCCGTTCCACATGGTCGTGTACATGGCGCATTGTTCGTTTTTGCAGCGCTGGGTGTCCTCTCGGTCTCCGAGAAAAATGCAGTCTGAGCAATGCCAGGTCATGTTTTTGGACTCGTTGCAGAAACTACAGGGGTGTTTCCCTTCAATCATCTGGTTTCACGTCCTTCACCTTGACTTTGTATCCGGTCGGCCCTATCTGCTCCACTATTTCGAATTGGTTGTATACATCGTTAAAAGCGGCGGTGTCTGTAATTTCTACAGTGTATAACGTCTTAGATGCCGAAGAACAGATACGTGCTATGCAGATAGCCGTGATAAACACTGTAACAAGGCTGCAAAATATAACATTAAATGTGTTTTTGAGTTTATCAATAGCGAAGAGTATAACGAATATCCCGCACGCCATCACTAAGAGGGCAGCTGATACCGCCAAAATGTTTGCGTCTGTATCCATCTGCTGCCCTATCAGCCGCACGCCGTCAATCGCGGGGAATTCATTCATCTGGTTGCCCCTCCTCTGCCCGGTTCATCCATGCGTTGTAAGCGTCCAAGTAGTGTTCAGTTGCCAACCATTCATCCCCTGCCCACACATGATAAACGGGCGGATCTCCGCATTCATGGTGGTCCGGCCCTATAAACCATGATTGTGCCATATAGAGCCGCACACCGTTCTTCTCTCCTAGCTTTTGCGGCCACTCCTTGCGGTCTGCCAGCGATTTCAGCCATAGTTCTTCTTTCTTAGATCTCACGTCTAGCCCTCCGAGGCGCCGCCTCAAAGAACTGGCAGACGCCTTGCAGATCTATTACCGCAGGCGGCGGCGCCTTTCTAAAACACAGGTGGGCGGTCTCGTTGGGGAAGTGTGCGTAGTAGATGCACTTTCTGCAGGTCGTCCCCTCTAATTTGGTCCGGTCTTCCATTTCGCCGCCTTCCTCTCTTGCTGTGTGGGCATGTTCGCCCACAATCTCCAGCCTGTTCCCTTCTGGTTATAGCTGCTATACGCTCTCACTACTCTGCCAAACGCCACAATATAATCGGTCCGCTCAGTTAGTTTCACCTTAACTGGCACACTGTCGTAGGCCTGTTCAATGACTACCCACGCACCCCGGGCTCCCGGCGCGATGTTCTTAATCTCGTCAATCGTTAGCGGCTTTTGCATCTGGTCTGCCTCCTCTCATGTGTAGGTTTTCAATACGTGTCCACAAGTTGCAGGTTCTTCTCCCGCGCTAATCTCCAAATGTCCTCCAGGGCGTTGCCCATGCCCAGACGCAGTGGGCAGTCTGGTACCCTCCCGGTAGTGTTGGACTGCACCCGGTAGAACGGCCCTTTCTTGCCGATTGAGTAAGTTACTGCCCCATCGGTATAGATGGGGGCGTCAATCACTATTTTCATCGTCCTTCAACCTCTTTTCGATCACATGTGTTGCGATACCCAAACAATCCTTAACCGCGTCCATTAACCCCGTGCTGATGACAGAGGCAAGCCATGCGCCCAAGACCCACATGGTGATTGCGAACCCGCAGATCTGGTCCACGCCCACCCGCAGCCGCATTAGGTAGCATGCTACGGAAAGAACCAGGACAACGAGAAGGTAAGTCACAAAGCTTTTAAGAAATCTCAAGTTAGATAGCCCCCGTTAGAAGATATCACAAGTGTCGCACTGGTGCTGTATTGCTAAGAATATATCGCTGATAGTGTCGAGTG
>CANQWS010000022.1 GCA_947627615.1 uncultured Muribaculaceae bacterium
AAAAGCGCGAAGGATTATCCCGAAAAGCTTCGGAAGGTAGTCTGTATCGACCCTGAGGACGGCACCAGATACATATTCCTGACCAACAATCTGACGGCATCAGCCGAGACAATAGCCGAACTGTACCGCAATCGGTGGAGCGTGGAGCTTTTCTTCAAATGGATCAAACAGCACCTGCGTATCAAGAAGTTCTGGGGAACATCAGAGAATGCTGTCCGCATCCAAATCTATTGTGCCATAATTACTTATTGCCTCGTGGCGATAGTGCAGCACGATATGAAGCTGGAGCGCAGCATCTACGAAGTTCTTCAGATACTTGGAATATCGCTGACCGACAAGACCGGTCTGCGCGACCTCTTCGACAAATCGAATTTCAAAAATGTCAATGTTCTCTGTGATTCAAGTGAACCGAATTTATTTAATTTTTAACCCCGTCCATTTTTAGTGGACAGTAGTGATATCACATCCATTAACAATCCGGATGTTTTATTCAGTGTTGTAGGTAGCCGGGGGCTTAGATCCGATAAACGATACATTGAGCATCTGTTCTCTTTGATAAAATTGGGTGTCGCCACAACCAACTCTTTCTTCCAGTTCTTAACAAGGCTGAAGCTGACTGAGTTGACAAGAGATGATATGATTGATTTCCTTACAGAAGTATCCAAGCTGGACAACGGCATCCAGGCTGTGATAAACATAGGAAGCCTATTATCAACATACGATAGAGGCTTGATGTCCCAGATAATTGATTATTACGAGAACCAGTTTATCAATCATCAAATAGATGCCAACATGCTTTCGGAAATTGGTTGTATGGATTTGATAAGGGGATTACTGAAAATATCGATAAATAAAAAGTTCGTTGTGGCAATATTTAGTAGATGACAAAAATTAATTTTTGTCATCTACTAAAATGAGAAGCATGCCTCTGACCGGGAAGACGCGATACAGGTATGCGAGTCAGTCCGAGTGGGAGACACTGCCTTTTGGAGCGCCGATCTATATTGAATACGACAGTGAGGAATAATGTCAGTCTGCCTCAGTGGCTGGGGCATCCGAATTATAGCTATCTTGACATCCGTTTGAGCAGATTATATGAGGGCACTATGCCCAGTTCTCCCGCTTTACTCAAATCAGCCGAACCGGCCTGACGGTTGCCGAGTTGGAAGTAAACAAAACCACGGTTGTAGTATGCTTCGCCGAAGTTTGGCTTGAGTTCTATGGCCTTGTTGAAGGACCTTAAAGCGGAGGTGAAATCACGCATTTCAGCAAACAGTACACCTTTGTTGTAATAAGCAATGGCCATCGACGGAGACAATTCAATGACTTTGTCTATGTCATCCATGACTTTCTGCAGCTCTACTTTCTGAGTGGCCACACCAAGTTCCGAGGTATAGGACGAGCCGGATGAAGATGTGTCAGAATGCCCGCGTAGCTGACAGCGGCGTGCTATGGCCCTCATGAAATATGCCACAGTGAAGTCCGGCGCAACGGCGATAGCCTTGTCGAGGTCGGCGATGGCGGCGGGGTAGTTTCGTAATGTCAGCTGATCCATTGCCCGGCCGAAATAGTCTATAGCTCGAGGGGTGTGAGTTGAGAGGTAGGAATTATAGTATTCTATTGACTGGAAATGCCGGTTAATCTCATCGGCATCGGTCAGGGCATACTCATGATTCGTGACCTGAAGAACATAACGGAGTGCATTAGTGCGGTTAAGGTCATCTACCTCCCGCAGATAATCACCTGTCGGTTTCAGCTCGGTGGGAGATGTATAGTAAGTCACCGTAAACATCGGTTCGAGTTCTATGGTTGAACTATGGTCCTGAACCTTGCCACGGATACTCTTATTGTTGTATTCCTGTTCCATGGAGGCATTGTCTGATACAGTGAGCAGGGTGGAGAACTGCTGGGCAACGAGTTCCTCGGAGTCCGGATTGACTGTTCCTTCGGCCGGCGTCGCCTTATCCAACAAACGGCTCGGATTTATAAGGTTTTCAAGCCCTTCCTTGGCTTTCTGTTTTTTAGCCATTGCAATTGACTTGTCGAGGTCAGTCTGTGCTCCGCGCATTCCGAGCGAGTGCTTGATGTCGAAGCGCAGATAATAGGCAAGTGCGAAATTAGGAATGGCTTCAATGACGCGGTCAATATCCTTCAATGCATTCTGCATGTCTCCGATCTCACGATACAATATGGCGCGATTATATAGCGCCCTGTATTCCTGAGGCCTCATTTTCAGAACCTGGGAGAAATCATCGATTGCCTTATTATAATCATGGACCTCCATGCGAAGCAGCGCTCTATTGTATAGAGCCACGAAATTCGAAGGATCGAGCTGCAGGGCATAGTCGTAGTCACTCATGGCTCCGAAATAATCGTCGAGACGATAACGGATAAACGCACGGTTTATGAAATAGCCCGCAAACTTAGGCTGCAGTCTGATGGCTTCGTCCATGTCCGACAGGGCCTGCTTGTAATCCTTGTTGCGGTTTATAGCTATATCGGCACGCAGCAGATAGCCGTTGACATTGTTCTTGTTCAGCTTCAGAGCCTTGTCAATGTCGGCCGATGCACCTAAAGTATCCTTCTTCTCCAGTCTCATCTTGGCTCTTCCTATATATCCGCCGTCAAATCCGGGATGTGATTTCAGCAGCCTTTCAAAGCTTTTCTCGGCATTATCGTAATCTTTTATGGATTCCTGCGCCATTGCCATGTTGTAGAGAATTCCTTTGTTCTCCGGAAGCAGAGTAAGGGCATGGCGATAGTCTTCAATGGCCAGTGAATCCCGTCCGAGATTCTGTCTGGCCACCCCTCTCACCTCATAGGCGTCGGTTATGAACGGATTGCGCTCTATGGCCATAGTGGCGTCATTCTCGGCTCCTTTGAAATCATCGAGGTTATATTTGGCTATGGCTCTGAAAAAGTAGGGCTGGGCCAGATATGGTTTGGCCGCTATTACCTGATTGAAATACTGGATGGACAGGACATAATCCTCGAAATACATGGCATTCTGGCCTATCTGGAGAACCTGGTCAGTATTTATCTGGGCGTTAGTCCTTATGGTTGCAAAAAATATGATGACTAATAGGAATAGATTTCTGCTCATTATATTGACATGACAATTCAATCTACAAATATAAGCCTTTGAATTAGATTTTCACCTGCCAACATAGCAAAAAAAACTTAACTCGCTGTTGCGACAAAACATTTGACGGAGGAATACCGTTAAATCAAAAAGATAATCACTTCAATCCAAGAATTTCACAAAATGCCACAAAAGCCTAAAATAGTAGTGATTGGCGGAGGTTTCGCCGGACTGAACTTCATAAAACACCTTGATAAGAAAAAGTTTGACACAGTCCTTGTGGACCGCAATAATTTCCATAGCTTCCCACCGCTTTTTTATCAGATAGCCTCCAGCGGACTTGAACCGGGGGGAATCTGCTTCCCGTTCCGCCGAGAGCTGAGGAAGGGCAGGGCAAAAGGTGCAAGTTTCAGGTTAGGCGAGGTGCAGTCAATTAATTTCAAACATAAAACCATCACCACCCAATATGAAACCATAGGCTACGACAAACTTGTTGTGGCCGCCGGCACGACCAACAATTTCTTCGGCAATGCAGAGCTGGTGAAATACGTCTATACTCTGAAAAGCACTGCTCAGGCCATGCGCATACGCGATGAAGTTCTGGACCGTCTGGAAAGGGCTTCATTGGCTCCCACTCCGGAAGAACGACGCAAACTGTTGAGTTTCGTAGTAATAGGCGGGGGACCTGCCGGTGTGGAAATAGCCGGTGCTCTCGGAGAGATGAAACGGTTTATCATACCGAGAGAATATCCCAATCTCTCCCAGGAAGAGGTCAGCATAATTCTGCTCGAAGGCACTTCTTCGCTTATAGGTCCGATGAGCAAAAAGTCACAGGAGGATGCTCTGCGATACCTTGACAAACTGATGGTGGAGGTCAGGCTCAACAACCTGATGTCGAAATATGAGGATAATGTGGTCACACTTTCCGACGGCTCGGAGCTGTATTCCGAAATGGTTATCTGGACAGCAGGAGTCACCGGACAGCCGATAAAGGTGAGCGAAGAAAATGTGATGGGCAAAGGCTATCGTTTCAACGTCGACACCCACAATAAGGTAATAGGAATCGATGACGTGTTTGCCATAGGCGACATGGCGCTGATGATTACCGATAAATACCCCAAAGGCCATCCCCAGCTTGCTCAGGTTGCCCTGCAGCAAGGCGAACTGTTGGCAAAACAGCTGAACAAAGGCTCGTTTGAGAAAGACTTTTCATACAAGGACAAGGGAACCATGGCAACCGTAGGAAGAGACCTTGCTGTTGTTGATCTCGGCAAACTGCATATTTCAGGATTCCCGGCATGGCTGATGTGGATGTTCATCCATCTTCTGTCCCTACTCGGTATGCGTAACAAAATAAGCGTGCTGATAGACTGGACCTGGGCATATTTTTCATACGGAACATCCCTGCGTCTGCTGCTCCACACCTCGCGATGGCCGTTGCGCCGCAGATGGGGAGAGCGGTGACATTGCGGGTAGAACCGGCATAGTTTATGCCACCGATATTTTGCCATTAATAATAATTGGACTAATTTTGCACCATGACAGCCGGGCATTTCGTCGCTCGCCATATTTTACGTGGTGTGAGGAAAGTCCGGGCAACATAGAGCGCCATATTTCTTAACGGGAAGCTATCGGCGACGGTAGAGTAGCGTGACAGAAAATAACCGCCGGCAGTATTTTCAAATATGCTGCCGGTAAGGGTGAAAAGGTGGGGTAAGAGCCCACCGGGCGACATAGCGATATGCCGCGCCGCACGCCTTATGGGTTGCAAGGCCAAGTATACCGGCATCCAAGGGTTGCTCGCCCATTGCCGGGGGGTAGGCTGCTAAAGCCGTATGGCAACATGCGGCTCAGATAAATGACGAAACGCGGTTCCCGCATTCCTCGGAATGCATGGCACCGCCGACATAACCCGGCTTATCGTCCGGCTGTCAATTTTTTCCAAACTTAAACAAACAAATTCCGACCATGACCATAAATAATGCGAAATTCGTAATCAGCAGTACTAAAGAATCGATGTGCCCGAAAGACAGGAGACATGAATATGCTTTCATAGGCCGGTCAAATGTGGGAAAATCCTCACTGATAAATATGTTGACGAACCACAAAAACCTTGCCATGACTTCGTCAACTCCGGGCAAGACTATGCTGATAAACCATTTCCTGATAGATGATTCATGGTACATAGTGGACTTGCCGGGCTACGGTTTTGCCCGCCGAGGGCTTGAAAGCCGTAAGGCGCTACAGAAAATGATTGAGGACTATATTCTCAACCGTTCTCAGATGACAAATCTTTTTCTGCTGATTGATTCCCGGCATGCGCCTCAGAAAATTGACCTTGAATTCATGCGCTGGCTTGGCGAAAACGGAGTGCCATTCAGCATAGTCTTTACCAAGACCGATAAACTCGGGCGCGAAGCGGCAAGGCGGAACATCGAGCAGTACTGCGCCTCACTTCTCGAGGAATGGGAAGAACTTCCTCCGGTATTTGTAACTTCATCCGAAACCGGCGCCGGAAGGGAAGAACTGCTCGAATATATAGAAGACCTCAACCAACTGCCGCTCGAATAAACAATTACAAGTCAACAGTTGTTATTAAGAGGTGAAGTTTAACTCAAAACTCTTAATGACTATGGAAGAAAAAAAGAAATGCTGCTGCAAAGTTAAAGCAGAAGAGAAAGACAGTAAGAAACTGCCCGGTATAGCAATTGACATGGGCGACGATAATAAGGTTGATAAAAAGCTTGTAAAACAGGAAACCGATATTCTAAACAACAACCCGCAATCTTAATACATTACGAATCAGCGCCGATATTTAAATCGGCGCTGATTCGTAATGTGACGTTGAAATCTATTTTATGGATCGTGACTGAATTGTGTAGATTATTACAAAAAAAATAAGTAATTTTGCAGTCTGAACAAACATCAAGCTACCGCTAAAATGGGTATATTTAAGAAACTATTTTCAAAGGAAAAGAAACAGACACTGGATAAAGGTCTTGAACGAACCAAACAGGGCGTTTTTGACAAAATATCACGTGCTCTTGTCGGCAAGAAAACAATTGACGATGATTTCCTTGACAACCTTGAAGAGATATTCATTACCTCTGACATGGGGATAGACACCACCCTTAAAATCATAGACCGGCTGCAGAAGCGTGTGGCCAAGGACAAATATATCTCCACCTCGGAACTCAACAACTGGCTGGTTGAAGAAATAACTGACCTCCTTGCTGAAAGCGATCATGACAACAACGAAGAAGATTTCAAGGTCCCCGCTGATAAGAAACCTTACGTGATTATGGTTGTCGGCGTCAACGGAGTAGGAAAGACCACAACCATAGGCAAACTTGCCGCCCAGTATAAAAATGCAGGAAACAAGGTGATTCTCGGAGCAGCCGACACATTCCGTGCCGCTGCCATAGAGCAGCTTGACGAATGGGCCCGGCGAGCCGATGTTCCGATTGTCAAACAACAGCAAGGCTCTGATCCGGCATCGGTAGCTTTTGACACGCTTCAGAGTGCCAAATCAACTGGTGCCGATGTGGTTCTGATTGATACCGCCGGCCGTCTGCATAACAAAAAGGGTCTCATGGACGAGTTGACCAAGATTCGCAGAGTCATGCAGAAGGTGGTTCCCGACGCACCGCATGAAGTGCTTCTTGTTCTTGACGGCAGCACGGGACAGAATGCATTTGAACAGGCCAAGCAGTTCGTGGCGGCCACTCAGGTCAATGAACTTGCCATCACAAAACTGGACGGCACGGCTAAAGGCGGAGTAGTCATAGGGATCAGCGACCAGTTCAAGATTCCGGTGAAATATATAGGACTCGGAGAACGCATAGAAGATTTGCAGGTTTTTGACAAGAAAGAGTTCGTTGAATCTCTGTTCGGAAAAAGATAATGTCCCAAATAAAGGTTAATGTAATATCGCTTGGCTGTTCAAAAAACCTGATTGACGCCGAGTGTCTGATGCGTATGCTTAAGGATGTCGGATGCGAAGTTGTGTTCGAGCATCCTGCGGATGAGCATTTCGATACAGTCATCATAAACACCTGCGGATTTATCGGTGACGCCAAGGAGGAATCGATCAACACGATTCTTGAATGGGCCGAGACCAAGAAAGAGGGGCTTACCGACAGACTGCTTGTAATGGGATGCCTCTCGGAAAGATACCGCAAGGAGCTGCCTGCTGAAATTCCGGACGTCGACGGCTGGTACGGTAAAACGGACTGGAAAGCGATTGCGCAGGACCTGATGCACCGGAATCCGGCTTGCGCAAGATATGACCGTGTGATAACAACACCCCGTCATCACGCCTATCTGAAGATAGCCGAAGGATGCAACCGATTCTGTGCGTTCTGCGCCATACCTCTCATAACCGGGCGGTTCACATCGCGCCCCATAGAAGAGATTGTAAGCGAGGTTGAGATGCTTGTAAAGCGTGGCGTTAAGGAATTCAACGTGATAGCACAGGAACTCACTTCCTACGGAATTGACATCTATGGCGAAAGATGCCTCGGAAAGCTGATTGACGCGATAGCGGCAGTGGAGGGGGTTGAATGGATTCGTCTCCACTATGCTTATCCGGCCGATTTCCCGGAAGATGTGCTTGACGCCATGGCACGGAACAGCAACGTCTGCAAGTATCTTGACATAGCATTGCAGCATTCTTCGGACACTGTGCTCAAGAACATGCACAGGCACATTGACTGCAAAACCACAAGGGAGCTTCTTGAGAAAATCAGAGCGAAAGTTCCCGGAATACATATACGTACAACCATGATGGTAGGTTTCCCTGGAGAGACCGAAGAGGATTTCGCTGAACTGATGGATTTTGTCAGAGAGCAACGGTTCGAGCGCATGGGTGCTTTCGCCTACTGCGAGGAAGAAGGCACTGCTGCTGAAAAACTGGAAGATAATGTTCCGGAAGGGACCAAATCCCGGCGTCTTGAAGAACTCATGGCTCTTCAGGAAACAATATCCATGGAGATACAGGAATCTAAAATCGGCGAGACTTTCAAGGTAATCATTGACCGGGAGGAAGATGAGTTCTACGTCGGTCGTACGGAATTCGATTCTCCCGAGGTGGACCCGGAGGTTCTTGTCAGGAAAGACAAAAAACTTACTCCGGGAGACTTTTATAACGTAAAAATCACCGAAGCTCTTCCTTTTGAGCTAATCGGTGAGGTAACAGGCGATTGATACTGAAAATGCTGACAGATAGAAAAATCATTCAAGCGGCTGAAAAATGTTATGGCAACGCCATTCCGTTTGCCGTTGTCATAAATCCGGATGAGGATTCTGTCTTGTTTTATTCCGATTACGGAATGACCTCATTGGATAGCGGAATTCCGTCAGGCTGGAAAGGATTTATTGTATCCACCTTCGGCATAGGAGACGGGCAGAAGCCCTCGGGCATAGCCGCACGTCTGACACTTGAAGATATTCTTGCGACGGAATTTGCCAGGACGCCGGGTGAAACGGAACAGATAACGGAACTGCCGGAATCGACCGGTTTCCCATATTATTCTAATACTATCAATCTGACAACCGAGGCTTTAAAAGGACGCAGCGGAAAAACAGTGATTTCAAGAATCATTGTTGAGAAAAGCGGTAAGACGCCCTTTGAAGTCGCCAAAGAATATTTTGACAGATTCACATCCTGTTTCAGGGCAATATATTATACCCCGGAAACCGGGTTGTGGATTGTGGCAACGCCGGAAATCCTGCTTAAATATGACCTTTCCCGTGACGAGTTAGTCACAATGTCTCTTGCCGGGACACGCCGGATAACCGACGGAGGTGACTGGGACAGAAAAAATATTCTTGAACACAATCTGGTTACCGAACATATTGTTTCATGTCTGAAGGAAATAGGGATGCACCCTAAAGTAGATGAAGGGTGTAATCTAAAATTCGGAGAGATCGAGCACCTCTGTAACAGGATACATGCAACCGGAACTGCCGACCCGATGTCAGTGGCTCTGAAACTAAGCCCCACTCCTGCTGTATGCGGATGGCCGGTCATGGAAGCATATAATCGGATCAAGGAGCTTGAAAAGCATGAAAGAATATGCTACGGAGCATTTTTAGGAACCGCCGACGCAGACGGATGCAATCTATACGTCAATTTAAGATGCTGCAATTATATACCGTTGAATCCGGAAGATGAAGGGTGTTACATAATATATGCCGGAGGCGGCATAAACAGCATGTCCGAAGCCAAAAGCGAATGGGATGAGTCATATAATAAGATCAAACCTCTACTCGATATTTTAAAATCCAAGTCAAACGCAACGAACAAAACAGAAATTACGAAACAATGACTGAAGAGACTAAAAAACACAACCCCTGGAGGGTAGTTATAGTGATTCTATGTGCCATAGCAATACTGGCGGGGATTTCTTTCCTGCCGCTTGAAAAATGGACCAATGGAAAAATTAGTAATTTCAATCTTATAGGTGACATTGTACAATCTGCTGATTCAGATTCCATAGAAACCGATGCCGGCGCGGAACTTATTGATCCCGAACTGCAGGCAGCCATGCGCGATACCCGTCTCAAAGACACTGTAGCTGTAGCCGATGGCGAATCGCCCCTGATAGCAGTTCAGCCGAGCAAGCAGAACAATGTGATGGTCCTTGAAGACTATACCAGCCACGGTCAGGGACTCAAGGCGACAAGAGAATCAATCAAGCAGGGAGGTACGACAAGGATAGCCGTAATAGGCGACAGCTATATCGAAGGAGATATTTTCACTCAGGACCTGCGTGAGTTGTTGCAGACGGAGTTCGGAGGTTCCGGAGTGGGCTATGTTAACATGCACTCCGATTTCCCCGGATTCAGAAGAAGCGTGAAACAGGGCGGTAAAGGCTGGAAAGAATTCGCGGCCAATAAAACCGCAAAAAAAGAATTCACCACTCTGACCCAGCATTATTTCACAACCACGGCTTCATCAACAGCTTCCTATAAAGGTTCTACCTCCTTGCCTCACCTTGAGACATGGGACCGCTCGATGTTCCTGTTCATATCTCCCGCCAATTCCACAATCAAAACAAAAAGCGGGGAGGGCGAATGGGTCAGCCATGAGATCACCGGCTCACCCGATGTCCAGTGCATTGCCCTGGACGGAATTACCGGTAATTTCGAAATATCCACATCAACACCCGGAGTCATTGGTCTCGGCACCTGGTTGTTCGGCAACAAGGGTGTAACTCTGGACTGTATGTCATCCCGCGGTTTTTCCGGTCTTACCCTCACAAAAGTCAATCCGGAGCTTTCAAAACAGATGTCAAAGTATGTGGATTACGATCTCATCATACTTGAATTCGGCATTAACGCCATGTCAGCCAAGCAGAAAGATTTCAGCGTTTATGCCAACCGCATGGTCGAGGTTATTAATCATGTCAGGGAATGCTATCCTAACGCCGACATTATAATGATGGGTATAGGTGACCGTGGAGAGAGAAAAGCCGGAGAAGTACATTCAATGGCATCGGCGCCTTATATGGTCTCGGCCCAGCGAGACGCAGCACGCAGAGCCCGCTGTATTTTCTATGACACCCGCGAGTCTATGGGCGGAGAAGACGCCATAGTCTCATGGGTAAAGGAAGGTCTCGCCAACAAAGACTATATCCACATGACACATAAAGGTGGCCGTAAACTGGCCGAACCGTTCTTTAACGCCATTAAAACCGATATAAACCGATAATGAACTTACGGTCGTCATCTGTGGTCAGACTTCTACTGCCGGTTCTGGCAGCCGTTATAGGCGTGGTTTCCTGCTACGCCCAGACCGGCACGGATATTGTGGCCTACGAAGAGGATGACGATATTTCCATAAGGGAAGACTCCGTTGTGATAGAGGGCTGGGATTTCGAGGACTTTGAAGTGAAAATTCCTCGTTTTGTCAAACTCAGAAACAACCATATAATTATGAACGGAGCCAACTGGAATGGTCTCCGGAAGCGTCTTTCCCGACATGACACGATTCCTTTCTCCATAGTTCATATAGGCGACAGTCATCTGCAAGCCGACATATCCACGGGCTATCTACGCTCTCAGCTTCAGTTTGACTATGGCGATGCCGGCAGAGGCCTGATTGCGCCGCTGAAACTTAGCCGGACAAATGAGCCGGTTGACTATTATTTCAGAAGCGATCATTCTTGGTCGCCGCTTAAATTCATGAGTGCAAACTGGCCACGGACAATGGGCTTCACCGGAACATCTCTCACTCCGTCCTCGTCAAGAACGGAAATAACTGTCGGGAGCCGCGTGACGGATACTTACAGTACCTTTACAGATTTGACATTGATGTACTGCGGTGATGTTGAAATAGAAGGCGTTACTCTTGATGACGGAACCGAAATACCCAATCCTGCGGTTGTGTATTCCGATAACAAGGCCCGGATACTGCTGCCTAAGCCAACCGGAAAGGCGAGTGTCATATTCAGGACGTTCAATGGATTCTCTCTTTTCGGAGCTTATCTCTCAGGAGCACGACCCGGTATTTTCTACAACGTGATCGGTAACAACGGAGCCACTTATTCATCCTACAACCGTGTTCCGCAAATGGGCCATGGAGTGGCATCGATGCATCCGGACCTGATTATAATCTCACTCGGTACAAATGAGGCATTCGGTCGTTTCGATGAAGCGAGACAGATCGATGCCATAGATAAGCTCATAAAAGACTTACGGAGAACGAATCCCGGCGCAGACTTTCTTCTTGTCACACCGATGGAGTGCCAGCGAAGAAGCGGAAAGGGATTTATAATAAACCGTAACGTCAAATCCGTAAGATACACCATTCTGCAATACGGCAAAGACCATCACATCCCCGTCTATGACTGGTACGAGATTGCCGGCGGTGACGGAGCCTCCGGCAAATGGGTCTCGGAAGGCCTTTTCGGACGGGACCGTATCCATCACACAGTCAAAGGATACAGAGTTGAAGGGTTTATGCTTTATGACGCTCTGATCAAAGAATTTAATAGAAAATAAAAATTTACCATTCCAACAATAACGTTTCCCAGATGGACCTCCATTCAATAGATACAGAAAAGATATTGTCAATCCTCGGATATGACCCAGCCAATCCTTTGTTGTTCAATACAGGATTGTTTCTGGTCCTCTTTTGCATATTCCTTGCAATTTATCAGATGATGCGAAAGTTCAGAGTGGCTAAGATGTTATTTGTCATAGCGTTCTCTCTTTACTTCTACTACAAGTCATCGGCCGAGTACTGCTTTATACTTCTCGGGGTCTGCATAAGCGATTTCCTTCTCGGAATCCTGATGGGGGAATGCCATAAAAACTGGCAGAGAAGGGGAGTTGTATGGATTAACGTGCTGATGAACATAGGAATGCTTGTCTACTTCAAGTATCTGAATCTCATCTATGAAACATTCTGCAACATAACCTCTGCCGATTTCAATGCTTTTGACATTGTGCTTCCTGCGGGAATCTCCTTTTTTACATTCCGGTCAATCAGCTATATTGTCGACATCTACCGTCGACAGATTGAACCCTGCCGGGATTTTCTGTCCTATACTTTCTATCTGACATTTTTCCCTCCGTTGCTTGCCGGTCCCGTTGTGAGGGCCAAGGATTTTCTTCCTCAGATAAAGGATAATCCAATAGCGGACAGAGCTATGGTAAGCGAGGGCCTGTTCCTTATCATGTGCGGTCTTGTCAAGAAAATAGTTGTAGCCGATTTCATAAGCCAGAATTTTGTAGACCGTATTTTTGATAATCCGTCACTTTACAGCGGTTTCGAGAACCTTATGGGAATATATGGCTTTTTCATACAGCTGTATTGCGATTTTTCGGGTTATACGGATATGGCCATCGGTATAGCACTTCTTTTGGGATTCCGCTTTCTGGATAATTTCAATGCTCCGTTCAAGGCCCAGAACCCCACAGAGTTCTGGCACAGATGGCATATATCGCTATCAAGCTGGTTACGCGATTATGTGTATATCCCCATGGGCGGAAACCGCTGCGGCAAAATACGTCACCACGTGAATCTGCTGTCAACAATGGTCATCGGCGGCCTATGGCACGGTGCGTCATGGATGTTCATGATTTGGGGCGGATTGCAGGGACTGTTCCTTGTAGGCCACAAGATGGTATCCGGCAATAAACGCGACAAGGAAGCGAAAGCAACGAAGAAATGGAGAGTTGCACTCAATATTTTCCTCACGTTCAACCTTCTTGCTATAAGCTTCATGTTCTTCAGGGCCGGCTCGATGCAGACCATAAAAGAAATGGGCACCCAGATATTCAGTGATTTCCATCTGAGTGTAGCGCCGCAGTTCGTCGAGGGATATCTGCTGATAGTGCTTGTAATGGCCGGAGCCTTGCTGCTTCACTTTCTGCCCACACGATTTACGGGCAAACTTAAGAAAAAGTACGAGACAATGCCTATTGTAATTCAGGCGCTTATTCTCGCGGCAATAATATTTATCGTGATCCAGACTCGTCAGAGCGACATCATGCCGTTCATCTATTTCCAATACTGATTCAGAAATCGGACTCCCATAACACTATTGAACCGGGGGCGGATTTGGCCACGTCAACCAGACGCTGGTTGGATGAACCCCTGAATAGCAGAGAAGTATCTTTCAGAATACTGACAAAGGGGCCGTCAACAAGGACATCTATGAATTCCAGCAGAGGTTCCATAGTCCTGTTGCCGAATACCGTTTCATACAGGAAACCGGTATAGCACCAGAGTCCGTAACCGCGGGATTTTATCTCCTTTGCAAGCAACAGCAGGGGTTGTGCCTGCAGCATAGGGTCTCCGCCTGAAAATGTCACATCAAGGCCATTATCCTCGATCACTGAGAGCAGGTCTCCGATTGCCATGTCCTTTCCGGCATCCATAGGCCATGTAGACGGATTGTGACACCCGGGACAGCCGTGATTACAACCGGCAAAATAAATCGAGGTCCTGAATCCGGGACCATCGACCGTTGTGCCATTAATAATATCCACCACTCTCAGAGTGGTGGATAAACCGGATTCAATCATTATCAATCTTTATTTATGAACCACACGATCATTCAGTTCTGCCAGTTTGGCATTATTCCATCTGTCGGTAGTACCTACAAGATAGCCGGTAATTCTCTGGAGTTTGTCAATGTTTTTGCTTCCGCAGTGAGGACAGGTCTCAAGTGAATCCGATGCGTCCTCGTAACCGCATTCCATGCAACGGTTTCTGTTATGGTTTACCGAACAGTAGCCTATATTGTATTCATCCATCAGATCCACAATATCGGCTATAGCCTTGGGATTATGAGTGGCATCGCCGTCAATCTCAACATAAAAGATGTGACCGCCGCCTGTCAATGCATGGTAAGGTGCTTCAATTTTAGCCTTATGACGGGGTGAACAGTGATAGTAGACCGGAACATGGTTGGAATTTGTATAGTAGATTTTGTCCGTTATTCCCGGCAGTTCTCCGAAGCTTTTCCTGTCCTTTTGCGTGAACTTTCCGGAGAGACCTTCGGCCGGCGTTGCAAGCACAGAGAAGTTATGGTGGTATTTCTCGGAAAACTCATTAACACGACTACGCATGTGTGACACTATCTTGAGACCGAGTTCCTGGGCCTCTTCGCTTTCGCCATGATGTTTGCCAACGAGAGCTACGAGACATTCGGCAAGTCCGATAAAACCTATTCCGAGTGTACCCTGATTAATGACGGATTCTATCGTATCGCCGGGTTTAAGGTTTTCCGATCCAACCCAGAGATGTGACATCAGAAGTGGGAATTGCTTGGCCAAAGCCGTTTTCTGGAATTCAAATCTGTCACAGAGCTGACGAGCGGTTATATCCAGAATATTGTCAAGTTTTGAGAAGAAGCTTGAAATCCGTTCGGCCTTGTCCTTTATCATCATGCATTCTATAGCGATGCGTACTATGTTGATAGTGGAGAAACTGAGATTACCGCGTCCAACCGATGTCTTTTCGCCGAAACGGTTTTCAAAGACACGGGTCCGGCAACCCATGGTTGCCACTTCATACAGATAACGTTTAGGGTCATCGGCCTTCCACTTTTCATGCTGATTGAACGTAGCGTCAAGATTGACGAAATTCGGGAAGAACCTCCGCGCCGCTACTTTGCACGCAAATTTATAAAGATCGTAGTTACGGTCCTCAGGCAGATAGCTAACACCGCGTTTCTTTTTCCAGATCTGGATGGGGAAAATGGCTGTGGCTCCATTACCCACCCCCTCGTATGTAGAATTCAGGAGTTCCCGGATTATGCAACGGCCCTCGGCAGATGTGTCCGTACCATAGTTGATGGAGCTGAAGACAACCTGATTTCCGCCTCGGGAATGAATCGTGTTCATATTATGGATGAAAGCCTCCATTGACTGATGGACGCGACAGACGGTCTGGTTTATGGCATGCTGTATCTTCCGGTCTCTCCCTTCAAGTCCTTCAAGCGGTTTTGAGATATAGTCATCAAGTTCCATTTCATAGAGCGATGAAAGGTCTTCTCCGCTCAGCTCTTCTACTTTTTTTAATTCCTCAATGAAAGAACTTCTGACAAAAGGAGCCAGATAGAAATCGAAGGCAGGGATGGCCTGACCGCCATGCATCTCATTCTGCGCAGTTTCGAGTGAAATGCAGCTTATGACGCTTGCCGTCTCGATGCGTTTGGCGGGACGGGACTCGCTGTGTCCTGCAGAAAAGCCATAGTTTAAAATCCGGTCAAGAGGATGCTGGACACAAGTAAGGCTTTTTGTAGGGTAGTAGTCCTTGTCGTGAATGTGGATATAGCCGCTTCGCACCGCATCTCTCGCTTCCTGCGAAAGAAGATAATCGTCAACAAACGGCTTTGTTGTCTCGCTTGCAAACTTCATCATCATCCCTGCGGGAGAGTCTGTGTTCATGTTTGCATTCTCGCGGGTTATATCATTATTCTTGGCTTCGATGATTTCAAGGAACATGTCGCGGGTTTTGGCCCGGCGGGCAATGCTTCGCTGGTCGCGATAAGCAATGTAACGTTTAGCCACTTCCTTACGTGGGCTGTTCATGAGTTCAAGCTCCACACGGTCCTGGATTTCTTCCACTGTCATCCGTTCATTGCCGGTACAGCCTATACGGTCGGCAATTTTCTGAAGCAAAGCCTCGTCTTCGCCTCTTTCTGTCTGAAGCATGGCTTTACGGATTGCGGCTTTGATTTTCTCTTCGTTATATCCTACTATACGCCCGTCGCGTTTGATGACAGTTTGAATCATGGCTTGTTATATCTGATAAAAAGGGATTAACTATTAATAATTGATGCTGCAAAGCTACGTGAAATATTCATTTTCTGCAAACATTTTCCGAAATATTATTTTCAAAAATTTCAGTTTTGGGAAACTTTTACAATACGAGTAAATACATATAACATTACAATACAGCATCCTAATAATTTGTTTTGGAAAACTTAGTTTCAGCACAACCGCATCTAAAATTTCAGATCGTTTAATCAAAACAATATTAATCATGGCAAATATCAAATACTTCAGCACCTGTTTTAAAAAGAGAAGAAGAATATTGTCAAGTTACATACAAAATTTGTAACTTTGCCTAACAAAATCACAATGAAAATGGATAGCAATACCATAAATCATGCAAGCCGCTGTCTTATAAAGCTTTTGGAGGAAAACGGGGTTCGGGATGCCGTAGCTTCTCCCGGCTCGAGAAACGCGCCACTTCTCATTGCTCTCTCTCGCAGCGAATGCATTAAAACCACAATGGTGGTCGATGAACGAAGCGCCTCTTTCGTAGCCCTCGGCATTGCATCCGTTTCATCCCGCCCGGTTGCGATATTTTGCACCTCCGGAACGGCTCTTCTGAATTTCTCTCCAGCCATAGCCGAGGCTTACTACCGGAAAATCCCCCTGATTGTAATATCAGCCGACCGTCCCATGGAGTGGATAGATCAAGATGACTCCCAGACACTCCGTCAACCGGACTCCATGCAGAACTTTGTCAAGAAAAGTTATGACATACCTGCTTTTGACAGCGAGGAAATGCAATGGTATGCCAATCGTTCTCTCAACGACGCCATAACCACCTCCATGCAGGTTCCAGCGGGCCCTGTACATATTAATATCCAGATACCCGAACCGATTGGTAAACTGATTGAAATCGGGGAGAACACAGGCGAAAGAGTCATCAGAATGATAACGCCACGGGAAGATCTTGAAGTTCGCGACGCCCGCTCTCTGGGCAAAGAGCTTGCTTCTCCGAAGAAAATAATGGTGGTAGCGGGTTTTATGCCACCGGACTCTACCTTAAACAAAGCTCTCTCAAAACTGTCGCGCCTGCCGAATTTCACCATCCTGACAGAGACCATTGCAAACCTTCACGGCGATGATTTCATAAGTGACATCGATGCCACTCTCAGCGCCATCCCCGACGAACGGCGCAAGGAAATGGCTCCGGACGTGGTTATAACACTCGGCGGCGCATTGGTGTCAAGATTCATCAAACAGTATCTCCGGGAGGTCCATCCGCAGGAACACTGGCATGTAGGCAAATCGCGGACAACCGTTGACTGCTTTAAGTCTCTGACATTGCGGATTGAAATGCTCCCCGGAATATTTTTCCAGCAGCTTGCATCCGCGATGCAACCGCATAAGGAATACTCCGATTACCGAATGAAATGGCTGAATGCGCGTGACGCTTCAAGATCTTTGCATCAGGCCTATGTTGCAAAAGCCCCTTGGTGCGACCTGAAAGCGTTTGCCACATTCATGCCCAAGATACACCGCAACTGGAACCTACAGCTGTCAAACGGCACCCCTGTAAGATATGCGCAGCTGTTCACCGGGCGAAACTACCATCGGTCGGACTGCAACAGGGGGGTAAGTGGAATAGACGGCTCCACATCAACCGCAGTTGGAGCATCACTGGCTTACACATCGGCTCCGACGCTTCTCATCACCGGCGACATGAGCGCCCAGTATGACATAGGCGCACTGAGTTGCCGCGCCATAACCCCAAGATTCAAGATGATAGTTATGTGCAACGGCGGAGGCGGTATTTTCCATTTCATAAAAGCTACCCGCGAGCTTGACATCATGGAGCAGTGTTTTGACTCTCCATGCTATCTGCCTGTCGAAGATTTGGCCAAAGCATACGGAATGAAATATTTCCAGGCAAAATCAGAGACTGAACTTAAAGAATCTTTCCGGCTGTTTGCTGATGAGACCGAGCGACCGGCCATTCTGGCAATATATACTGATTCTTCGGTTTCTGCCGAAACATTAATAGGATATTTCAATCAAAGAACACCCCATAAAACCAGAGAATGACATGAGAACCTGGACAACAATCAAAGAGTATACCGACATTCTTTTTCAGCAATGCGGACATGTTGCAAAAATAACCATCAACAGGCCCAAAGTATATAATGCATTCCGCCCTCTGACCAACAAGGAAATGCTCGACGCCATGGCATATTGCCGTGAATCATCGGATATAGGAGTGATTATCCTGACCGGAGCCGGCGACAAAGCTTTCTGCTCGGGTGGCGACCAGAACGTCAAGGGAATAGGCGGGTACATTGACGAGAGCGGGGTTCCGCGTCTGAATGTCCTGGATCTCCACAAGGCCATCCGTTCCATCCCCAAACCGGTCATAGCAATGGTCAACGGCTATGCCATCGGTGGCGGACATGTGCTTCATGTGGTGTGCGACCTGACCATCGCATCGGAAAACGCCCGCTTCGGTCAGACAGGACCTAAAGTAGGCAGCTTCGACGGCGGATTCGGTTCCAACTACCTTGCCAGATGTGTGGGGCAGAAAAAGGCGAGAGAAATCTGGTTCCTTTGCCGCCAGTATTCGGCCAAGGAGGCCGAGGAAATGGGCATGGTCAACAAAGTGGTTCCCTTCGAGAGACTGGAGGATGAGACTATGGAATGGTGCGAGACAATTCTCAAACGCAGCCCCATGGCGATACGCATGATAAAACGTGCGCTTAATGCGGAACTTGACGGACAGAGAGGACTCATGGAATTTGCCGGCGACGCCACTCTCATGTTCTACCTGATGGCCGAAGCCCAGGAAGGCAAAAACGCTTTCCTTGAGAAACGAGACCCTGACTTCGATCAATTCCCCAAATTCCCGGGATAAACTTATCCTGAATCAGAGATGCTTAAAGCTCAGTTCGCCAGATATTGCCTGCACTTTCGCCAGCCGGCGAGGACCTCACGGGAAGTTTTGACTGAAAAACCGACCTATTTCATAAAAATTTTCGATGAATCGGCACCCGAAACATTTGGAATAGGAGAGTGCGCCGTGTTCAAAGGTCTCAGCTTTGATGACAGGCCGGACTATGAAACCAAACTCGCCCATGTCTGCGACAACATCAATGACATAACCATGGATGAGCTAAGGGAGTGGCCTTCGATTCTGTTTGGAATCGAAACGGCCATGCTCGATTTGAAAAACGGAGGCGTGCGCAAGCCATTCCCTTCGGCCTGGTCCGATGGAGACAGCGCTATTACAATCAACGGATTGGTCTGGATGGGTTCTATCGACGAGATGCGCGGTAGAATAGAGGAAAAAATAGCCGGAGGATTCAAGTGTCTGAAGTTCAAAATCGGCGGCGAGGATTTCAACGAGGAACTTAGCCTGATCAGGAATGTCAGGGAACGCTTCTCTCCATCGGAGCTTGAAATCAGACTTGACGCCAATGGAGCGTTCACTCCTGAAAACGCATTGAACCGAATCGGGCAGCTCGCGCCTTACTGCATCCACTCTCTTGAACAGCCTGTACGAGCCGGACAGATTGATGAAATGGCGCGAATTTGCCGGGAATCTCCAATTGACATCGCTCTGGATGAAGAGCTGATAGGAGTGTGCAATCCGGAAGAAAAGTACAGTCTGCTTGAAAAAATCAGACCGTCATACGTCATTCTCAAGCCGACATTATGCGGCGGCATATCCGGCTCCATGGAATGGATCAGCATTGCAGAGCTGCAATCCATCGGCTGGTGGGCGACATCGGCCCTGGAATCCAACATTGGCCTCAATGCCATAGCGCAGTGGGTCTCGACCATGAAGGTCGAAATGCCGCAGGGCCTTGGCACCGGAGCTTTATACACGAACAACATCCCGTCGCCAATCATTCAGACACGCGACGTCATAAGATACAATCCTGAAACGAGCTGGGACATACCGAATCTGGAATGGAAATAATAGCTGATGAATCAGAGGTCGCAAAAACGAGGGATTTCATAGATGAACTGAGATCTCCAGGGAATCACATCATAGCCCACACATCGGGTTCGACAGGAAAAGCGAAACGGATTTCTCTGAATAAAACCGATGTGATGATTTCAGCCGGCGAAACATGCCGGTTATTCGGCATTGATTCGGATTCCACTCTTTTTCTCCCCTTGTCCATTGACTACATTGCCGGCAAAATGATGCTTGCGAGAGCTGAAACCGGCAACTGCAGAATCATAATAGAAAAACCTTCGAACACGCCTTTGTCAAAAGACCCGGGACGGGAAATCACCCTTGCGGCCATAGTCCCGTCACAGATTTTCGGCTTGCTTGATTCTCGCTGGGTAAGATATGTCCGGAACATAATAGTTGGGGGAGCGCCAATGAGCGATGAGCAGGAAAAAGCCCTGATTGAAAGCGGCATCCCGTCATACGCCACCTACGGCATGACAGAGACGTGCAGTCATGTGGCCTTAAGGCCCTTGGGAACACGCCAGTTCAGGGCATTGTCACACGTGTCCTTCTCTCAGGATAATCGTGACTGCATTGTGATTCACTCTGACAAGATGAGCTTTGGCAAACTTGTGACCAACGACATAGTTACGTTGGTATCCGACAAGGAATTCATCTGGCGCGGCAGGTATGACAATGTTATAAACTCCGGCGGGATAAAGTTATTCCCGGAAGAAATCGAGAAGAAATTATCGCCGTCCATGGAAAACCGGAATTTCTTCATAACCGGCCGTCCGAACCCGAAATGGGGGACAGAAGTGGTGATTGCCATTGAGGGCGAGAACCCTGTGGATAATCTCAGTGTTATTCTTGAAACCTGCCTATCCAAATTTGAACGACCGAAAACAATTATATATATGAAAGAATTCCGCCGGACATCAAGTGGTAAAATAATCCGCTCCATCTGACATAAATCCAATCATTTCGGATTAAAATCAACCAATTCTGAAATTTATTTAGCTAATATTTAACATTTACAGGAAAAAAGCTTAATTTTGTATCGTGGCAAATAAAGCTATAATAAAATATTAATAATCAGATGAAAAAATTTCTATATAGTTTCCTCGGCACAGTAGCCGGAATCTGGGTCTCGGTATTATTAGGCACATTGCTCTTGTTCCTGACAATCGGAGTGATAGCTGTTAATTCAGACAAAAGTGTCTCTACGGTAAAAGTGTCCGATGATTCCGTGCTGAAGATAGATCTTGCCGGGAATCTCGTTGACAGAGCCACACCGATAAGTCTTATGGACCAGATTTACGGTAACAATGAGGCATCAATCAGTCTGAACGACATCGTTGACGCCATAGCGGCAGCCAAAGACGATAAAAAAATCAAGGGCATATACCTGAATTGCGCCGGAATCTCCACAGGTCTTGCTCAGGCCCAGGCCATAACGGACGCCCTGAAGGATTTCAAGGAATCGGGCAAATGGGTCTACAGCTATGCCGACACCTATAGTCAGGCCGATTACTATATAGCTTCGGTATCCGACAGCATTTTCATCAATCCTATCGGAATGATAGACATTCACGGCCTCTCATCAACAACCATATATTTCAAGGACCTGCTTGACAAGCTCGGTGTAGAGGTTCAGGTAGTGAAGGTCGGCACATATAAAAGTGCGGTAGAACCTTTTATCCTTAACAACATCAGCGATGCCAACAAGGAACAGCAACAGCACTTCCTCGGAAATATATGGAAATTCATGAGAGAAAACATAGCCAAGAACCGCTCCATCGCTGTTAACTCTCTGGATTCTATTGCAAACCAGTATATCTTCTCCAAAAATGTAGGATTCTATGAAAAGGCGAATCTTGTGGACGGGATCAAATATCGTCATCAGATGGAGGATATGATTGCCGATGTTACTGAAAAGGCTGAAGATCCAGACTTTGTTACTGTCACCGATTACCTCAAGGTAACGGAATCACCGCTGAAGAGACTTGACAAGAACAAGAAAAACATTGCGGTTCTCTACGCTCTCGGAGATATAACCGAGAGCGGAAACTCGGGCATAACGTCAGACAAACTCGTTCCCCAGATTCTGGAACTTGCGGAAAACAAAAAAATAGACGGACTCGTTCTCCGTGTAAATTCAGGCGGAGGAAGCGCCTTTGCATCCGAACAGATCTGGGAGGCACTGGAGCAGTTCAAGGCCATAAGCAAGAAACCTTTCTATGTGTCAATGAGCGATGTGGCAGCCTCCGGCGGCTATTACATATCGTGTGGCGCCGACAAAATCTATGCCGAGCCGACCACTCTGACCGGCTCCATAGGTATTTTCGGTCTGATTCCCAACATTCAGCCTCTTTTAAAGGACAAATTAGGCGTGAACACCTACACAGTAAGCACAAACACCGGAAGTTTCCCGTCGATTATGGAACCGATGGCCCCCGCTCAGCGTGAAGCCATGCAGTCATACGTTGACAACGGATATGAGCTGTTCGTGTCAAGATGTGCCAAAGGGCGAAAATGCACCGTTGAAAAAATCAAATCGATTGCCGAGGGACGTGTATGGGACGGTCAAAGCGCACTCAGCAACGGCCTTGTGGATAAACTCGGCGGACTGCAGGCGGCATTGGAAGACATGACTGAACAGCTTGACGGAGACGGCTATTACATCTCAGAATATCCTTCTATAAAAGTGAAATGGTGGGAGATGCTCCTTGAGGTCGACAGCGAATTCGACGCCTCGGCGCTTTCAACAGCTTCATTCTGTGTGAATGCAGTTAAAGAGCTTCGCAAAATCGACCCGCTGCAGTGCCGCATGGATTTAATAAAACTCCACTGATCCGTAACGTCTCATAATTAGGATAGATCAAATGGCAAAACGCAAACTGCTTTCGTACATTCTGCTTAAACCCATATCCTGGGTTTACGCGGCTGTCGTAGCCGTTCGCAACGCCATGTTTGAACGCGGTTTCCTGAAGCAGCATGAGTTTGATATACCTGTGATAACCGTTGGCAATATAAGTGTCGGCGGCTCCGGGAAAACGCCTCACACGGAGTATATAATCAACCACCTCGCCGAAGACTATCACATCGGTATGCTCAGCCGTGGATATAAGAGAAGGACAAAAGGTTTTGTTCTTGCTACAGAAAACTCTCACGTGGAGGATATCGGCGACGAACCGTATCAGATTTATAAAAAATTCCGCAAGCGGGATGTGACTGTAGCCGTATGCGAGATGAGGGTAGTGGGTATTGAGAAAATGCGGGAGATAGATCCGAAAATAGACCTGATAGTCCTTGATGACGCATTCCAGCATCGGTATGTGAAGCCAAGACTTTCGGTAGTCCTCATGGAATACAGCAGACCGGCCTATAATGACAGCATGCTTCCTTTCGGAAGACTGAGGGAGCCAATCAGCGCCTTGAACCGTGCTGATATAATTGTTGTCACGAAATGCCCTGACGCCATGAACCCCATACAGCGGAGAATCATAGCGGAGAATCTGAATCTGTTCCCATATCAGAAACTCCTGTTTTCCCGATACAAATATCTGGCCCCGGTTGAATTGTTCCGTGGTGCGGTTGACCGCGCCGAAAGGCTTGATATGGATATGCTCACAGAGACTGACACCGTGCTCGCAGTAACAGGTGTGGCCAACCCCAGACCTTTTATCCGTCAATTACGGAACTATAAGGCTAAGGTAAAAATCCGCCGCTTCGGCGACCACCACAATTTCACCCATACCGACATGCAGAGCATTGAAGAGAAATTCAATGCAATGAAAGGGAAAAACAAGTTTATAATAACCACCGAGAAGGATGCAATGCGGCTCATGAACAATCCGTATTTCCCTCATCACCTCCGTAAATTTATTTATTACCTCCCGATTCAGGTGACATTCGAAGACTACAACGACCAGCCTCTCGACACCGTGATTAAAAGTCAAATGAGGCATAACACTCTTATACGTTGAACAAGACAACAACCACGTCTATTAATAATCAAATAATACTTCTTTATCATGATTGACAAAATTCAAGAAACAGCTGAATATATCCGTAGCAAAGTAGGCGAGATGCCTAAAACAGCAATAATCCTCGGCACCGGTCTCGGAGCGCTTGTGGATCACATAGACAGCAAAAAATATATTCCCTACAAAGAAATTCCGAACTTTCCGGTTTCAACCGTTGAAGGTCACAGCGGAAACCTCATTTTTGGCCGTCTGGGCAATAAAGAAGTCATGGCCATGCAGGGCAGATTCCACTATTATGAGGGATATGACATGAAACAGGTGACATTCCCCGTCAGAGTAATGAAAGCCCTGGGTATTGAAACACTCTATGTCAGCAACGCCGCCGGAGGCATGAACAAGGAGTTCCGTGTAGGTGACATAATGATCATAACCGACCACATCAATCTTTTCCCCGAAAATCCGCTCCGAGGCAAGAACGACAACAGACTCGGCCCGCGCTTTCCGGCAATGACTGAAGCCTACGACCACAAACTCATCGGGCTTGCCGATGAGATAGCTGCCGAAAAAGGCATCCGCGTGATGCATGGAGTATATGTAGGCACACCCGGTCCCACTTTTGAAACTCCGGCAGAATACGAATATTTCCGTGTAATAGGCGGTGATGCAGTAGGAATGTCGACCGTACCCGAAGTCATCGTAGCCAACCACGGAGGCATGAAAGTGTTTGGCGTCTCTGTAATCACTGACTTAGGCGGAAAAGATGTGACCGACGTTCCGAAACACGAAGAAGTCCAGAAAGCAGCCGAAGCCGCACAGCCCAAAATGATGGAAATCATGCGCGAGCTCGTGGACCGCGCTGAATAAACCGCATTAGCAGACTGACCTATGGAAGAAAAACAGACAGAGATATCCACAATTGGCGAGTTCGGCCTGATTGACCGTATCACCTCGGGCATAACTCATGTGAACGAGTCAACCGTCAACGGTGTCGGCGACGATGCCGCTGAAGTTAGGTATCCGGATACTGATGTGCTTGTGACAACGGACCTTCTTGTGGAAAATGTTCATTTCGATCTGACATACGTTCCGCTCAAACATCTGGGATATAAGTCAGCGGTAGTGAATTTCTCCGATATTTACGCCATGAACGGAACTCCGCGACAGATCACAGTGGGACTGGCCATCTCTTCCCGTTTCACAGTGGAGCATATCGAACAACTGTATTCCGGTATCCGTCTCGCCTGTGAGATATATGGAGTGGACCTCGTTGGCGGTGACACAACCGCTTCCCGTTCCGGTCTGGTCATAAGCATCACATGCATCGGCGACGCACCAAAAGACAAGGTTGTGCGTAGATCAGGAGCCAAGCCTACGGATCTGATATGCGTGAGCGGAGACCTTGGCGCCGCCTATATGGGCCTTCAGCTTCTTGAAAGAGAGAAACGGGTGTCGAAAGGCGAAAAAGATTTCATTCCCAAATTTGAAGGCAAGGAGTATCTGATTGAAAGGCAGCTCAAACCTGAAGCCCGACGGGATATAATACGTGAACTTTCAGACAAGGGCATCCTTCCGACATCCATGATGGATATAAGCGATGGCCTCTCGTCGGAGCTGCTTCATATATGCAAATCCTCGGGAGTAGGATGCCGTGTCTACGAAGACAGAATTCCGATTGATTACCAGACAGCCGTCATGGCTGAGGAAATCAACATGAACCTTGTCACGGCAGCCATGAACGGCGGAGAAGACTATGAGCTTCTGTTTACTGTTCCCATAAGCGATTACGAGACCGTTTCGAGACTTGAGGGAATCAAAGTGATAGGCCATATCACCGAGCCCGGTCTGGGGTGTGCGCTCGTAACCCGCGATGGAAATGAGATGGAGCTTAAGGCTCAGGGATTCAATCACATGTCGGCCGATTAATAGCAACATGGTCAGATGAACGTATTCGGTCTCATATTGTCACTGGCTGCCGGGTTGCTGAATCCGGCTACCGCGGATTTAGTATTCGTTGGTGATGCCATGCAGCACTCAAAGCAACTGGCCTCAGCCAGAACACCGGAAGGTGACTACGATTATTCCGAATGTTTCACTGCCATTGAACCGTATATTAAATCAGCCGATTTCGCGGTTGTTAATCTTGAGACGCCATTGGGGGGAGCACCTTATTCGGGGTATCCCATGTTTTGCGCCCCGGACAGCTTTCTCGCCCAACTGAAAAAGTCAGGGTTCGATTTCGTACTCGCAGCCAACAACCACACCCTTGACAGGCGTGACAAAGGCGTCATACGAACAATCGGACAGTTCGAGCAACAGCAGATTCCATATACCGGCATTTACCGCAACAAGGCTGAAAGGGACTCGATAGTACCGGTTATCCGCGATATTAACGGATTCAAGGTAGCTTTTCTTAATTACACTTACGGGACCAACGGAATTAACATTCAGGGCGATATTGTAGTGGACTATATTGACCGGAACAAAATCGCATCTGACATCCGGAAGTCACGCGAATCGGGAGCCGAGATTATAGCGGCATGCATGCACTGGGGTGTGGAATATGTCCTGTTACCCAACAGGGAGCAGAAGAATCTGGTGAACTTTCTTGAGGAACAAGGCGTGGACCTGATTATAGGAGGCCATCCCCACGTAATTCAGCCCATGGAAATGAGGTTAAACAAAACTACCGGTAAAAAGATGTTCATTGTGTATTCCTTGGGCAACTTCATTTCAGCCATGCACAAGACCGACACTCAGGGAGGCGCTATGGCAAGAGTCCGTCTGAAAAGGGACAACATGGGACGTGCCGTAGTTGATACGGCCTCTTACCGTCTTGTTTTCGTGATCTTCCTACCGCGAAAGACAAAAAATTCCGGGTGCTTCCGGCCGAAACGCAACCTTCTGCCGAATGGAAATCCGTCCATTCGGGATTTGTACGCAGAGCCACTGAGATTTTCAACAAGCACAATATAAATGTGCAACGTGACACCTCGGCAATATCATCCTACGCTGAACAATGAGAACAAGGTTCATATTGACAGCCTGTCTGTCGGTTCTGTCATACGTCGGTACAATGGCTTGCACTTCGGCTATCGTATCCGGCAAATCCACAAAAAGCGGATTTCCACTTCTATGGAAGAACCGGGATACGTCCAATCTTCACAACTATATCGACACGGTCCACGGCCGCACACCTGACTTTGATTATGTGGCACTGTTCAACGCCACTGATTCCGCCAAAAACGAAACCTGGGCCGGAGTGAACAGAAGCGGATTCGCGATAATGAATACTGTAGCCGGAAATCTGCCGCCGAACAAACCCTCATGGAAAGACCGGGAAGGATATGTGATGACGCAGGCACTGTCGTCATGCAGGACGCTTTCGGATTTCGAGAATCTTCTTGACTCCATGCAACGGCCCTACGGCGTTCAGACCAATTTCGGGATCATAGATGCTACCGGCGCCGGAGCATACTATGAGACATTTGATTATGGCTATGTCAAATATGACCTCAAATCCGAGAAATCGGGCATAATGATCCGGAGCAACTTCTCGTGCTGTGCATCACCGGCAGGGGGTTACGGCTATGAACGATATGATAACGCAAGCGCCCAGCTGCTACCCGAATCGGGCAAAATCACACCTGAATACATCACGGAAAAGGTGTCGCGAAATTATTTCTCGGCCGTTAATGGACTGGTGTGTGCAGACTCAGACATCAGGATAGACGATACCAACTTCATTCCACGTCCCACATCGGCCGCTTCGGTTGTGATTGAGCTGACTGATAAGGGACCTGTGATGTGGAGCATGCTCGGTTACCCGCCCGCGGCAGAAACGGTCCCGGTTACTGTTGACTTTGTACCGGAGGATATGAGGCGAAATCCCCGGACTGGTCATAGTGATATGTGTGACAGAAGTCTTGACCGAAAGGCTCGGATTCTGGAAAAAGGCAAGATAAGATCCCCTCAGGCCAAAACAATTCCTGAAGAAATGCGCAGGAAGTCACTTGAAAATTATTCCAATTTCAGAAATCGGCAAAGAAAATAGCTTCTTTGGTTCATTAATCGGATAAAAATCATTAATTTTGCATCGGAAATCAAAATTGTTAATATAATTTTAACATAATAGCACATTAAAGTAATGATAAATCGAGTTTTAATACGCATGAAAGTTGTGCAGATGTTATTCAGCCACTTTCTGAATCTCAATGAGTTCAAACTCTATCCGGCTCCCGAGTCAGCTTCCAGAGACAAACAGTATGCCTACACGTTCTATCTCGATTTATTACTTATTACGCTGAGATTATCCGGATATAAGGTAGGCACATCCACGATTTCATTCTCCAATAAATATATCGAAGAGAACAAAATCAGCAGAGCATTGAAGGGAGATCCTGCCGTCAAGAATGCGATATACAAGCGCACTCCGGAAGCGAAACGCTATGATTCAGCCCTCGAGTCAATCTATAACGAAATAACGAAATCTGCGATTTACCGCAGTTACACCCATCGCAAGGACAAGACCATAGCTGATGAGACAAGCTTCTGGAGCACAGTCATCGAAACCATTTTCTCAAAGAATGCCGAGCTGCTGTCAGCTGCCCGCACTGACGAAAACTTCACTAATGTAGGCTATGAAAACGGTATCCAGATGCTTTCGGATACAATCAAAAGCTGCGGCGATTCCCGGAAACTGTTCATAGAATCCAAGAACGCACTCAACAAATCGTTCGACAAAGCTTACGAGCTCTACAACCGTCTGCTGATTCTTCCGGTGTATCTGACCGCATTACAGGACCGTCGCCTCGACAATGCCAAAAACAAATATCTTGCTACGGCAGAGGACCTTAACCCGAATATGAAGTTTGTTGACAACGGTCTTGTACGGTTGCTTTCCGAAAATGAGAAGTTGAATGACTACTGTCAGGACAATCACATTTCCTGGAACGACGATCCGGATTTCCTGATGGCTATTCTCGATAAGATAACCGCATCGGATATCTACGCGGAATATATGGCCGATGAAGAATCATCGCTTGAAAAAGACGGCGAATTGTGGCGTCAGATCATGCGTCAGATTATCCTTCCCTCCGATGAACTTGCCGAATTGCTTGAGTCCAAATCCGTTTTCTGGAACGACGATGTTGAAATCATAGGCACTTTCGTAATCAAATCATTCCGCAAGGCGGTCTCCGGAGAGGAAACCGGTAAAAAGGAATCATTCGTACTTCCTCAGTTCAAGGACCGCGAGGATGAAAAATTCGGAGAAAGCCTTTTTGTCGATACCATCAATAATTTCGATACCTACAGAGGTTATATCGACAAATTCATCAATTCCAGCCAGTGGGATCCCGAACGTCTTGCATTCATGGACGTTATAATCATGTCTGTTGCAATATCCGAAATCATAAATTATCCCTCGATTCCTATCGCTGTGACCCTCAATGAATTCATTGAAATAGCAAATTACTACAGCACTCCGAGAAGCGGACAATTCATCAACGGAATCCTCTTCTCGGTGATAAACTTCCTGCGTGAAGAAGGAAAGATATTGAAAAAATGACCTTAGAATTAGGTTTGAAAGAAAAATAGACCTATATTTGTATTGAAATAACAAACACTAATTTAATAACAATGTATTCATTCATATTCTTACAGGCCGATGGCTCTTTTGGCGGACTTGGAAACATTCTGATGATTGTAGCCCTTTTCGCTATATTCTATTTCTTCATGATTCGTCCCCAGCAGAAAAAGGCCAAAGCGCTTAAAACTTTCCGTGAAAGCCTCTCCGAAGGTTCAAAGGTAGTTACCGCCGGCGGCATATATGGCAAAATCAAGAAAATCAAGGAAACCACATTCGTTCTGGAAATTGCTCCCAACGTGTGCATAACCATCGACAAGGGTTCCGTTTACGAATCGCCCGCCGATGCACAGTCTGATCCTCAGGCTGAAAACAAGAAAGACTGATACCTTCGTATTATCAAAAAATAATTTTCAGCCGCGGCCATTGAAATGTCGCGGCTGTTATATTTAGAAGCTGAATATGGATGACCGTCAAGAAGCACCGAACCGGAAATCAGGTATTATCAATTCGCTGAAACGCTTTACCCGAACAACCAAAGGGGGAGACCTGCTGGTATTTTTTATCTGCGCGGGTATCGCCACTATTTTCTGGCTGTTTCTATCGCTTTACGAAGAAACAGAACGAGACTTCGATATTCCCTTCGTTGTTGAGAACATCCCTGACAGCATAGTGATTGTGGAACCGATTCCTTCAACGTTCAATATTGTCGCTCAGGGAAAAGGTGTCCAGTTCCTCGCTCTTATATGCAGGGATGTGAAGCCCTTGAAAGTAAACTTCAAGGATTATGCGTCATCAGGTTATTTCAGCATTTCCCGCCAGAAGCTCGACATTCTGTTCAGGGAATATTTCGGACAGGGAGTCAAACTCGTCACCATGCGTCCGGAATCCGTCAAGGCATCATTCACTTCCAATGTCGGGAAAAAGATTCCCATTGAACTGAACTGTGATGTCCAACCCAATTACCAATACGTTATTTCAGGACCCATCAGGGCCAATGTCGATTCGGTAATGGTCTATTCCGCCAATGACATTCCCAGAGATATGGTCTCGGTCACGACCTATCCGCTTGTCAGAAGCGGCTTGAAGGACACCACGGTTTATACCGTGAAAATCAAACCTGTTGAAGGTATGAGAATCATACCTGACCAGATAAAGGTCACCGTACCTGTGGAGCCTCTGATTTCAAAAAAGAGAAATGTACCCATAGACGTCATCAACGTCCCGGACGACAAGCGATTGCTCATTTTCCCTTCATCGGTCGATATCAGCTATCTCGTGCCGATGAGCGCTTACAACAAAGATGTCAATGTGAGACTCTTCGTGGACTACTCGGCCATTAACCGGTCCTCCCAGAAAGTTCAGGTTCAGTCTTCCGGCATCTCCGGTGTTTTCCGTAATTTCCGGTTCAGACCTGACAGCGTGGAGTATATCATAGAGACCAAGCAGGAAACCGCTCCCGAAAACCTCACTGTCAGATAAGCGACATCAATGTTATGGAAAACAGACGTATTGCTATAACAGGCAGTATAGGTTCCGGCAAAAGCGTAGTCCAGAATATAGTAAAGGCAATGGGATTTCCGGTTTACGATTGTGACCGTGAGGCCCGGAATATCATGGATAACGATAAAGCCATAATCAGGACCATAGCCGAGGAAATAAGCGCCACTGCTGTAAAAGAGGGCCGGATTGACCGCAAGGCGCTGTCTGCAATAGTTTTCTCGGACAAGGACAGACTGGCGCGTCTCAATGCCCTGGTTCACCGTGCTGTCATTGATGACTATCGGACCTGGAGCCGAGACCGGAAAATATCGTTCGTGGAATCTGCGATATTATTCTCGAGCAAGCTGTATCAGGATATAAATGAAATATGGGAGGTCAAGGCCCCGGAATCACTCCGTATAGTCAGGGTGAGCTGGAGAAATCCGGAATTATCCCGTTCTGATATTGTCCGACGCATTGAAGCTCAGAAAATTGAAACGGAAGCGATAGAGCAGTCCGATATTGTCCGACACATCATAGTCAACGATGACAGTCAGGCGATTCTGCCTCAGATTGAGGCACTTTTATGAGAATCAGAGATGCAGAGTAAAATCATCCGCCACCAGATAGGGCTTTAACCGCTTGCGGTCTGTTTCGAGACTGGAGCCGTCAAGCACGCCGGTAACCGTACCGTCATCGGCAACATGGCCCACGGGATAGCCCATAGCGTTGACTATCATTGAGTCGCCGCGAGCATACAGGCCATATATATCCTCGCCCTCCCGGTTACATGCCGCAATATAACATTGATTTTCTATGGCGCGTGCTATAACTAGATGACTCCATGCATAATATCTGGAATTGGGCCAGTTCGCTACCACAATCATGCCGTCATAGTCAAGATTGATCGAACGGTTCCAGACCGGGAAACGCAAATCATAGCAAATCGCGAGCCTCAGATTCCATCCCTTAACATTCACAACAGGAGAGATCTGCTCACCGCGAGTAAAGATTTTCTGTTCCGGTCCGGCAAACAAATGGCGTTTATTATAGAACGCGAGAGGAACTCCATCGGCAATAATAAACGCTCTGTTGAACAACCGGTCGTCAGCCTTACCGATAAACCCTCCGGCAATAGCTATGTCAAGGCGTTTTGACAGAGCGCACATTGTGCTGACCGTAAATCCGTCGTCGGATTCCGCCAGAAAATGCGGGTCTTCCGAGAAATCTCCGAATCCGGTATTGAACAGTTCGGGCAGTACCACGAGGTCTGTCTCCGGGGGCAGATTCTCGATTCTCTCCGTTGCAACCGCAACATTGTGACGTATGTCACCGAGACGAATATCAAGTGGCAGCATCGCCACATTCAGGTTTCCGGTTGGCATTGTATCTATTCCGTTGTGAAGTTTTCCGGTTTTTTACCGGTAAAATTCTTATAGTAATTTTTGACCGCCATCATATCTTCATCCAGGTCACCGGTGGGATGGAATTCCTCGGTTATGGACACTGTCTTGGTCCTGAAGTCAATTGCACCGAGTACAATGGGAATGCCCGCTCCGTAAGCGATGCGCAGGAATCCGGTGTGCCATTTTGAGGTCCGTGAGCGTGTTCCTTCGGGGGTTACTGCGAATACCAGCCGCTCACGGGTCGAGAAATCCTCAATGAGCTGTTTGGTCAATGACGGCCCGCGATGTTTCCGGGAGACAGGTATTCCGCCCATGGCTTTCAGAATCATTCCGAACGGAAAGAAAAACCATGTGTCCTTCATCAGAAAGCCTGCCTTGCGTCCGACCGACGAGTATGCAAGCTTCCCTATGAAGAAATCCCAGTTGCTCGTATGCGGAGCAACACATATTATACATTTAGGATAGTCGGGGACGGTTATATCAACTTTCCAGCCGGCTATCCTTAATAGAAATTTGCTAATGTTCATTATCAGTTTTTCTGAGCTGCCTGCTTGTTGATTTCACGCTGGGCCGGAGAAAGTAGAGCGTTCATTTCCTTTACAATATCCTGCAATTTTTTATTGAACTCTTCAACAAATGACTTATAGGCCGCCTTGTAATATTCGCGGGCCGCCTTGTTGTATTCCGCCCGATTATCGAAATCACGAGGGGTCTTTTCAAAGCTGAATGACAGATTTTCAGTGGAATGATGCTGGAGAGCGGCAACCTTCATTATGATTTCATACATCTTCTGTGAGTCGACATCATTGAAGCACTCTTCTGCAAGCATACAGTTAAATGCTACTTCACCACACACGAAACGTATCTGTTTCTTGATGTCACGTTTGTTTGCCATAATAGTGTATATATATATTAGTTAGAAAATTATGATATATTGTCGAGTAAGAAATGTCTGATAGCCGGAAGTGTGGGGGAGATGGGCGCTCTTTCCTTATAAAGGCGGTGCATAGCCGGCTTATCCGGTATAGTTATGCCGAGTATCTCGTGAAGGGCATCGGCATACATTGAGGGATGTGCGGTTGCGAGGAACACTCCGGTCTCGTCGTCCTTCTTGTTTTCCGCCAGCGAGCGGCTTGCCATGGCCGTGTTTCTGTCCATCAGATAATTACATGAGGAATACATCAACGAAATCTGGCTTGCTATTTCATCGTAATTATAGGTATGGCAATCAACAATATCGCCAAGCGAAGGATTGTGCTCTATCAGACAGTTGATTCTTGCGAGATTAGTGCACAACGCTCTCTGGTTAAAATGATTGACCGACAGGATGCCGTTCTGCATCTCGCCCCACAGACGTTCATGCCCTTTACCGGCAGCCATTATCCTGCTTATGGGCAATCCCATCTGACGGGCTATGAGCGCGGCCGTCAGATTCCCAAGATTACCGCACGGCATGGCGAATACAAGCTTGTCAGTATTCTCGGACATGGCCCTGAGACGCGAGAACGCATAGAAATAAAAGAATGTCTGGGGCAACAGTCTGGCTATATTAATGCTGTTGGCCGATGTCAGATGAAGCCTTTCATTCAGTTCCTCATCCTCGTATGCCCTTCGGACCAGATCCTGACAGTCATCAAGCGTTCCACGGACCTCCACCGACATTACGTTGGGGGCGACCGCAGGGGGAATATGTCCCGGGACTCTCAGCTTTCTGTTGGAAGGGTAGAACACAAATACTCTGACCCCCGGCATATTTCCGAACGCTTTTGCAACGGCATAACCGGTATCGCCCTGAGTCGCGACAAGCAGACTGATAGGCTCGGCCTGAATCCTGTCGTTTTTCATGAAATGATATATTATCCTCGCCATGAAACGCGCCCCGACATCCTTGAATGTACGGGTGGGCCCATGGAACAGCTCAAGCGAGTAAATGCCTTTGCCGAGTTTAACCAGAGGGATGTCGAATGACAAGGTTTCCTTTACAATATCGTTCAGTACGGCAGGGTCAACATCAGAGCCGAACAGTGTCGACGAAACCACGTACGCTATGTCGGTCATTGACATAGCGCCGATGTTATTGAACAGAGCCTTGGGGATTACAGGAATGGACAAGGGCATATATACACCACCATCAGGAGCAAAACTGTGGGTCACAGCCTCACAAAGATCCACACTTGTCCGGGAACCATTTGTACTAAAGTAGCGCATATCAGAGCAGGTATTTCCTGATAGCAAAGATAACCTATTGCCTTGCGAAAAGCAAAAGAGTCATCCAAAAAAAACTTAAAATCGCAATCGGGAATACTTGTCCGGGCAGTGAATCAGTTTCCGAAGAAACAGTCATGGGCTATCTGAAGCGCTTTCTGACGATGTGCGGCTTCAACCACGAATGAAACACTTGTTTCCGGGGCGTTCTGTGAGCGTGCCAGAATGTCAACCTTGCCATCCGACACGGCTTTCATGATCACGGCTGCTGTCTCGGGACAGTTTCTCATGTCATCGGCCACAACCGCGATTGTCGACAGATTACGCTCAATTTTCAACGGATGAAGCTCTCCGGTTTCAAGTTCAGCCGAGAATTCCTTCTCAAGGGCCTGTTTTGCCATATCTATATCGCAGCCGGCAATGGAGAGGGTAGTACCGGTACTGTTTGATTCATGGGCCACAAGCAACACACTTATGCCGTTTCTTGCAAGAGTGTTCAGAGTCCTTCCCGACAGCTCCGCATTTGAACCGGAACCGTTGCCTGTTACGGTCAGGAGACAGGAGTCACCGATTGATGACACTCCTTTTATCGAAGTGCCGCTGTCTTCCGGCTTCCGGTCGTCATGTATCCTGGTACCCGGAGCCGACGGATTGAATGTATTCTTTATGTAAATAGGAATACTCTTGTGAAAGACAGGGTAGATGGTAGGCGGATAAATTACCTTTGCTCCGAAATTACAAAGCTCCATGGCTTCCGTGAATGAAAGCTGAGGAATGACTCTTGTTCCGGAAATAATGCGTGGGTCCGCTGTCATAAAACCGTCGACATCCGTCCATATCTCAAGTACGTCAGCGTCAAGCGTGGCAGCGATAATAGCTGCGGTGTAATCGCTGCCACCACGACCGAGATTGGTCAGTACGCCACGGGAATCCTTGGAGATGAATCCCGGAACGACAGCTACTTTGAAATCCTTACCGTCAAAAGTTTCGTGAATCAGTTTATCAGTTACGTCATTGTCAAGGACATGGCGTCCATATCGGTCAAGCGTCTTTATGAATTGGGTTGAATCATAGAACTCCGCACCTTCTATAATCTTTGCTATAATGCGGCTTGACAGGCGCTCTCCGAAACTGACAACCTTGTCAAGCGATCTCGGGGAAAGTTCTTCAAGCAGACTTATGCCTTTATAAACGTTGTAAAGCTGTCCGAAAAGATCATCGACCTCGCCAATCAGACTTTCGCGATATCCCTCGCTTACAAGTTCATTGATAATGTCCTTGTGTCTTGATCTCATTCCTTCAAGTTCAGCCACAAAGGACTCGCTTCCGCCCTCGGCCTGTTTTGCGGTGGCAATCAGTTTGTCCGTCAGACCGCCAAGTGCCGAAACTACAACCACTACCGGTTCTTCATAACTCTCGACAATGCTTTTGACATTCCGCAGACTCTCTATGGTACCTACGGATGTCCCGCCGAATTTAAGGACTTTCATCGCTAAAAATCACTTACGAAATGGAACTTAATCTTAGGGAAATCGCTCTGTGCCATCTGAAGCACGTAATTTGAATCCGCGAGGAAAACGTCGCGGCCGTCCTTGTCCGTGGCCATGAACTGATGCTTGCGCTTCTTGAATGCCGCCAAAGCTTCAGCGTCATCACTTTCTATCCAGCAGGCCTTGTACAACGAAATCGGTTCCCACCGGCACTGTGCGCCATATTCATGCAGCAGTCGATACTGAATCACTTCAAACTGAAGCTGGCCCACAGTTCCGACAATCTTGCGTCCGTTGAACTGATTGGTGAACAACTGGGCTACGCCTTCGTCCATCAGCTGCTGAATGCCCTTGTCAAGCTGCTTGGCCTTCATAGGGTCGGTATTCTCGATATACTTGAACATTTCCGGCGAGAAACTCGGCAACCCTTTGTAGTGCAATGACTCGCCTTGGGTTATGGTATCGCCTATCTTGAAATTGCCATTATCAGGTATACCAACTATATCACCGGGATAAGCTTCATCCACGATGCTCTTCTTCTGGGCCATGAATGCGGTGGGGGCGGCGAATTTCAGCAGTTTGCCCGAACGTATATGTTTGTAGGGCGCATTGCGTTCGAAAACACCGGAACATACCTTGACGAATGCAATACATGAACGATGGTTGGGATCCATGTTGGCATGGATTTTGAAAACAAATCCTGAGAAACTCTCTTCTTCCGGTCTGACTTCTCGTTCCTGAGCCTCAACCGGTTTGGGGGCCGGGGCTATTTTGACAAAGCAGTCAAGCAGCTCCTTGACTCCGAAAGTGTTCAGTGCCGAACCGAAGAAAACAGGAGCCAGTTTTCCGGCGAGATACTCCTTTTCATCGAATTCAGGATAAACACCTTCAATCAATTCAAGGTCCTCGCGCAGTTTTGCCGCATCGGCCTCTCCCACTGCCTCATCTATGCGCGGGTCATTGATGTCTTCGATTTCCACGCGCTCCGAGACAGTCTGTTTGCTTGGAGTGAAGAGGTCAAGAGTTTCCTCATAGATGTTATAAACGCCTTTGAATTTGGCTCCTATATTGATTGGCCAGCTTAGAGGACGTACATTTATCTTGAGCTCGGCTTCGAGTTCGTCGAGAATTTCAAAGGGATCACGACCCTCGCGGTCAAGTTTGTTGACAAAGATGATAACCGGCGTATTACGCATGCGGCACACCTCCATCAGTTTACGCGTCTGTTGCTCCACGCCTTTCGCAACGTCAACCACGATTATAACACTGTCCACTGCAGTCAGTGTGCGGTAAGTGTCCTCGGCAAAGTCCTGGTGACCGGGGGTATCAAGAATGTTGATTTTGTAATCTCCGTAATTGAAACCCATGACCGATGTGGCTACGGATATTCCGCGCTGCTTCTCGATTTCCATCCAGTCACTGGTGGCGGTTTTCTTGATTTTATTGGATTTTACCGCTCCGGCTATGTGTATGGCGCCTCCAAACAGAAGTAATTTCTCGGTCAGAGTGGTTTTACCGGCATCAGGGTGAGAAATTATGGCAAATGTGCGTCGACGCTCTATTTCTTCGGTTAATTTAGACATTTGAATGTTTTTTAGTCTAAGATATCCTTAATTATAAATCACTGTTATTTTTGATTCGTCCTATGCAATCCTCCAGGCTGTCCATCCAGAACGGTATTGTAATGCCGTAGGTCTTTTTAATCAAAGATTTGTCAAGGACACTGTAATGCGGACGGGAGGCTGCAGCCGGATAGTCTTCGGACAGAATCGGGGTTACATTGCATGAAGTGATTCCCGACATGCGGTGAATCACTTTGGCGAAGTCATACCAGGAGCATGCGCCTTCATCAGAATAATGATAGATTCCGGGGATCCACTGACGTGCCGTCACTATAGCGGCAATGGCCTGTGCAAGATCTCTTGCACAGGTGGGCGTACCGATCTGGTCGCAAACCACAGACAGAGAGTTACGTTCCTGTCCCAGACGCATCATGGTCTTTACGAAGTTATTGCCGTAAGGCGAATATAGCCATGCGGTTCTGATTATGATGGCATCGGGACACATGGAAAGCAGCACTATTTCACCCTTGCGTTTCGTGGTACCGTAGACTGATACCGGATTTACCTTGTCGCTTTCCCTGTAGGGGCAGAATGCCTTACCGTCGAAAACATAATCGGTTGATATGTGAAGCACTTTTACGCCGAGACGGGATGCTACGGAAGCTATGTTCTGCACGGCGTCGCTATTGATTCGCGCGCACTGGCCGGGCATGGATTCAGCCTTGTCGACCGAGGTAAACGCGGCGCAATTGATAATATGTGAAAAATCGCCTTTCTCAACGAATTTCGACAATTCATCAGCATCCGTGATGTCAAGGTCCTCGACATCGGTATATACAGCCATTCCGGGCAATTTCTCGCCCAATACTTCACGCAATTCACGCCCTAATTGGCCATTTGCTCCGGTAACTAATATTTTCATTTCTTCGTTTAAAAATTGCGAGTACAAAATTACGAAAAAACCTCGACATTTACTAAATTTGCAACAATTATGGAGCTTACCAACAATCTCAAGAAACTCGTTTCGTCATTACAGGAACGAAAACACCGCAAGCAGCAGCATCTTTTCAAAGCCGAAGGGACAAAATGCGTCACTGACACCTTTGCATCCTTCAGCCTGTTCGGTCTGTTCGCCACCGCTTCATGGCTCAACGCCCATCCTGAAATAGCTGCAGCCGCAGGAGAAAAAGTGTTCCAGGCCAATAGCCGCGATCTGGATAGGATGAGCTCCATGTCAACACCGCCGGAAGTAATCGCTGTCTATCACATCCCGGAATACAGCTTCGACGTCAATTCCTTCGGGCACAATCTCGCAATTGCTCTTGACGGCGTTCAGGACCCGGGAAATCTGGGAACAATCATGCGCTCGGCTGATTGGTTCGGAGTGACTGACATTCTCTGCAGTCACGACACAGCGGACGTTTTCAGCCCTAAGGTCGTGCAGGCTACAATGGGAGCTATTTCTCGTGTAAAGCTCCATTACTGTGATTTGTGCGATGTCCTCTCACGTATGGACCGCACCGTACCGTTATACGGTACGTTCCTTGAAGGCGACAACATCTATGAAACGGAACTGTCTGATAACGGCGTTATAATTATGGGCAATGAGGGTAAAGGAATATCCGCGGATGTGGCCTCACTGATTACCAAACGTCTGTTCATACCCCCGTTCAGTTCCGGAGGTCCGACATCGGAATCACTTAATGTGGCAACAGCAACAGCCATCGTCCTCTCCGAATTCCGCCGCCGGCAATTTTAAACTTAACTTCTGAATCCGACCATTATGGCTAAATACAAAAGTGCATGGTTTTGCAGCGAATGCGGCGCCGAGTCCCCCAAATGGCAGGGGAAATGTCCGGCATGCGGCGCTTGGAACACCATGGTAGAGGAAAAGATCTCATCCAGACAATCCAAATCGGTCACCGTTGGCGCCAGACAAAAAAGCAAGCCTCAGAAAGTCTCCGAGATAGAACTCATCAACGAACCGAGAATCAAAATGCCGAGCGGTGAGCTTAACCGAGTGCTCGGCGGCGGACTTGTAGCAGGTTCTCTGGTTCTGATAGGCGGAGAACCGGGTATAGGCAAGTCAACGCTCGTTTTGCAGAACATCCTGTCAATAAGGACAAAAAAAATACTGTATATCTCAGGCGAAGAGAGCCCGCAGCAGCTGAAAATGCGTGCCGACCGTATCGGACGGATGAGCGACAACGTTCTGATTGCATGCGAAACCTCTCTTGAGAATATCATGTCACATATAGAATCCACGGAACCTGACATCATTATAATAGACTCAATCCAGACAATAGCATCAGATGACATCGAATCGTCGGCCGGTAGCGTCAGTCAGGTCCGCGAGTGTTCGGCAAGGCTCCTGAAATACGCCAAGGACTCAGGCGTCCCTGTGATACTCATAGGCCATATCAACAAGGAAGGCAGCATAGCCGGCCCCAAGGTGCTTGAACATATAGTCGATGCCGTGCTTCAGTTCGAGGGCGACCGGCAATATCTCTACCGCATACTCCGCGCCATAAAGAACCGCTTTGGCAGCACTTCGGAGCTCGGCATATACGAAATGTGCCAGCATGGCCTCCGGGAAGTCACCAATCCTTCGGAGATGCTTCTGAGCCACAACACCTTGGAAGAACCTCTCTCGGGAGTGGCTATCGGTATAACTCTTGAGGGTATCAGGCCATTTCTGATTGAAGTTCAGGCCCTTGTCAGCACGGCAGCTTACGGTACGCCCCAGCGCACCGTAACCGGATTCGATGCAAAGCGACTGAATATGCTTCTGGCCGTTCTTGAAAAGAGGGTAGGGTTCAAACTGGGCCAGAAAGATGTGTTCCTCAACATAGCAGGCGGAATCAAGGTCAACGATACGGCGCTTGACCTGCCGGTTGTCTCGGCAATACTGTCTTCAAACGTCGACATGCCCATAGCTCCGGGTGTATGCATGGCCGGAGAGGTGGGACTTTCCGGCGAAATCCGACAGGTCACGCGCATTGAGCAACGCATAGCCGAAGCCGAGAAACTCGGCATGACAACAATAATTGTGCCGCGCCACAGCCTCAAGGGCGTTGACACGGCACGATTTAAAATTTCAATTATCGAAGTCTCTAAAATAGAAGAGGCTTTCAAAGCTCTCTTTGCTTAACGCGGAAGCACTGTAACCTTAAGCTTGTCGCAAGCTCGTTCGGATTTTGCGATAGCCTCTTCGACGGTAGCACCGGTAGCGAGAATCACACCCATTCTACGATGGCCCTTTACTTCAGGCTTGCCGAAAAGACGGATCTGTGTTCCCGGCTCTTCGAGCACCTTGTCAAGATTCTCGAATACCACCTTGTCTGTATCACCTTCAACAACTATGGCTCTTGATGCCGAGGGGCCATAAAAATTAATCGAAGGCACGGGCAGTCCGAGCAGCGCACGGGCATGAAGCGAGAATTCGCTCAGATCCTGAGAAATCATGGTAACCATACCGGTGTCATGCGGACGAGGCGACACTTCGCTGAAAATGACTTCGTCACCCTTAACGAACAGTTCCACGCCGAAAATACCGTAACCGCCAAGAGCGTCGGTTATCTTGCCGGCTATCTCACGGGCCGATTCAAGCGCCTGCGGAGTCATGGCCTGCGGCTGCCATGAATAGCGGTAGTCACCGTCGACCTGAACATGTCCGATAGGTTCACAGAACCGGGTTCCTGACACGCAGCGGACAGTCAGGAGAGTTATTTCATAATCGAACTTCACGAAACCTTCAACTATAACCCTTCCGGCTCCGGCACGTCCGCCTTCCTGAGCTATTTTCCATGAACGGTCAATGTCATCGGCTGTTTTTATGACGCTCTGGCCGTGGCCTGACGAGCTCATGACGGGCTTAACAACACACGGCATTCCGATTTCCTCAACAGCCTTTCTGAATTCAGCCTCATCCGAAGCGAAGCGGTAGGGCGATGTTTTAAGTCCGAGTTCCTCGGCCGCGAGCCGTCGGATACCTTCACGGTTCATGGTGAGCAAAGCAGCTTTTGCCGTAGGAGTCACATGATATCCTTCTTTTTCAAGTTCCACAAGCATAGGCGTTGCTATCGCCTCGACCTCCGGAATAATATGGTCAGGACGCTCTTCCTCGACAATACGGCGAAGTTCGGCCCCATCAAGCATGTTGAACACATGAGATCTGTGCGCCACCTGCATGGCCGGAGCATTGGCATATCTGTCACATGCGATTACCTCTACATTGTAACGCTGCAGTTCAAGAGCTACTTCTTTTCCTAATTCACCGCTTCCGAGAAGAAGGGCCTTACGACCCACAGGAGTAAAAACTGATCCGATCTTAGTCATAAATAATTATTTGGATTTCAAAATTTCAATAATATCAGAATACGTAACCGATGGAAATGTTGAACCATCCGCCGGTATATCGCTTTATGAAAATGCATTTGCTTTCAAGTGCCAGACGGAGAGTAGACGTAGCGAAATATTCAACTCCAGCACCTGCCGACAGACCGAACTCATTGCTTCTCTGAGAAGTATCGCTGTTCTCATCCCTTGTCAGGTCAGTCACATGGGTTGAAAAAGTGGAATAGTTGAGTCCTGCTATAGGATAGAAGTTGGCATGTCCGGTAGGGGAGAACGCAAACGGAGATTCCACATCGAAATTTATCGAGAACGCATCGACGCTGTGGTGGGGAAATGCATAATCTATTTTCGGAGATATGCGCAGATGTTCCTTGAACCGGTAAGAGAAATAAAGTCCGGCCGAAGCAGTGGTGTTTCTTGTTGTGAATCCGCCACGGAGGCCCACACTTTTCTCTCCCTTATACTGTGCGCCGGCACTGACGGGAGTGACGCAGGCTACAGCCAGGACAATCAATAACGATAATATATTTCTGAAAGGCATAATCAATACTTGGGATATGAGTGATTGGCTATTTAATGCAAAAATAATCTTTTCTGATGAAACTATTGCTATGATTGAAGTGAAAACAGTATTTTTGTAGAAAAATACGATATAAAATGAAAAACGGATTTCTGAGAATAGCCTCTGTTTCGCCTCTCCATCGAGTGGCCGACGTAGAGTATAACACCGAACAAATCATAAACTCCATAAAGGAACTTGAGTCAAAGAATGTGGAAATAGCGGTGTATCCGGAACTTGCTGTTACCGGATACACATGCGCCGATCTGTTTCATTCCTCTGTTGTGATTAAAGCGGCAGAAAAAAGCATCGAAAGGCTCCGCAGCCTCTCCGAAACCCTTGACATACATGTTATCATAGGCGTTCCCAGAAAAGAGGGGACAAAGCTCATGAACAGCGCGGCTTTCATTCATAACGGAACGGTCGATTTCATTGACAAGACATATTTGCCGAATTATAATGAATTCTATGAAAAGCGCTGGTTCTCGGCCGGACGTCCTGAAAATCAGAGAGTGTTTCAGAGTCATGGAACCACCATCGGAATAGAAATCTGCGAAGATCTGTGGTCACCGGTTCCTCCGTCATGCTTCCTTGCCATGAATGGAGCCAATGTGATTTTCAATCTGTCGGCCTCCGATGCGCAGATTGGGAAGCACAACTACCTTCTTTCGCTCATCCGTCAGCAGTCCGCCCGTTGCATCTGCGCCTACGCCTACAGTTCGGCAGGGTTCGGAGAATCTACTACCGATCTCGTTTTTCTGCCTAACACGATAATCTGTGAGAACGGAACCATTCTGGAGGCTAACGACAACACGGACTATACCTCGGCCCATACAGTAATTTCAGATATTGACATCGAAGCATTGGAACGTGACCGAATGCACAACACCACTTTCCATGATTGCGCACTGAACAATGAATGTTCCGACGACGGTTTTACGGCTGAATACAACTTCAATCAGGACTTCAGCCCCGAATACAGGACCGTCGACGCGCATCCTTTCGTTCCGCCGACCGATGATCTGATTGACGAACGTTGCAGGGAGATAGCCGCCATTCAGGAATGCGGACTGGCATCAAGGCTCGCGGCCATCGGAAATCCGAAAATCGTCATAGGCATCTCCGGAGGACTTGACTCTACACTTGCCCTTCTCGTGGCGGTTGCAACAATGCGTAAACTCGGACGTGCGTTGACCGACATCATAGCTATAACAATGCCGGGATTCGGCACGACGGACCGGACATACGACAACGCCCTGACACTTATGAAGCAGCTCGGAGTGAGCATGCGTGAAATCCGTATAGCCGATGCCGTAAACCTTCATTTCAGAGACATCGGACACGATGCCCGGAATCACGATGTCACCTACGAGAATTCCCAGGCCCGCGAACGCACACAGATTCTGATGGATGTGGCCAATCAGGTCAACGGCATTGTTCTCGGCACAGGCGACCTTTCGGAACTGGCATTGGGATGGGCCACCTACAATGGCGACCACATGTCAATGTATGGAGTCAATGCAGGCGTCCCCAAGACTCTGGTTAAATTCCTTGTGCGCCACTACGCCAATATTTCCAATGACGAAATTCTGAAAAAAGCTTTATGGGATGTGATTGACACCCCGATAAGCCCGGAACTGACTCCGGCTGATGAAGACGGCAACATTGCTCAGAAAACCGAGTCTCTCGTCGGACCCTATGAACTCAACGATTTCTTCCTTTACTATATGCTCCGTTACGGATTTTCGCCGTGCAGAGTGTTCATGCTTGCCTGTAAAGCATTTGACGGCGAGTATGAACCCGCCGTCATAAAAAAATGGATCAGATTGTTCTATCGCCGTTTCTTCAGCCAGCAGTTCAAGCGTTCCTGTCTGCCCGACGGTCCGAAGGTGGGCAGCGTGTGCCTTTCGCCAAGAGGTGACTGGCGAATGCCCTCGGACTTGACCTCCGCCTTATGGCTCAGAGATCTCGAGACTCTTCTCTGATACAGGCCGCAGCGCCGTCGATGAGTATCTTGTCAGGACCGAGTGTGTCCGGTGATACTGATACTGCAGATTCAGGAAATCACTCATAGCGTCGGTAAAATAAATCAGCTCCGAAATATAATCGAGCACATTGATATGACGTGCTTCGAAAGCCTTGTTCAGCAGGCGGATATTGTCGGAGGTATTGAATATTTTGCCGTATTCGTCAATTTCAGTATAAAGATTAGTGGCCTTCATATATGACGTTGATATCTCCGAATTGGACTGCAGGACAGCAAGTTCACTTTCCTGAACCATTGCCTTGTTTTCCAGTTCATGGACCTTACGTTTCCCTCTTTGCGAGAAAAACGGCAACGTCATGGCTACAGAGAAGCCGTTGAACTTTTCGCCCTCTTCATTTTCATGCCGGAGTCCGACACTGAATCCCGGCAATGATGATTTCTTTATGGCTGAAGACGAGTATCTGTACATTTCTTCCATGGCCGACCTGTAGAGTATCTGGGGGTTATTGCCTGCCTCTTCGAGGTAATACTCCATAGGCTTCAGCTTTTCAATCATGGGAAAATCCGTAAGTGCCTCTATTATTCCGGGACACGGTTCGCCGTTGTTGTATTCCCTGATTTTGGCACAGGCTTCTTCGTATGATGCAAACGCTGAACGGTATTTGCTCATTATGCCGATTCTCTCTATCTTCAGTTTATTTCCGTCAAGAATTGAGACATCCTTGTTGGCAACATCCTTGGCCACGATGGCCGATAATGAGTCAATCGAACCGATTATGCTCTCATAGAGTTCCATCTGCTTGCGATTGTTTATCACATCGAGCATCGCAAGCTTGATATTGAGCAGCAACTCATTGCGCATGACTTCGGTCTGACAATCAAGAGCCGCCTTACGGGCTCGGCTGACTTTGTTACGCGCACTGTAGACTCCCGGCCAGTCAAAACTCTGACTGATCTGAATATCATATTTATTACCGGCATGGCCTTGGCCCCACACATGCCCGAATTCTATCTCGGGATCTGCGAGGTTGTTTTCCAACCCCATCCCAGCTATTTCCACCGCATTCCGGGCAAGCGATGCCTTGTAGGAATTATTTGATGCGGCTAAAGTGCCGGCAAGATTATCTAAATAGGATACCGATTGTGCTTCAATCGGCATTGCCGTCAGAAATAGCACTATCGCTGGGAATATTGTTTTTTTCATGTTTTGAGCTACGAATCTCTATGATATGATACAATATCGGTACTACAAAAATGTTCAGGAACGTCGATGTCAGCAATCCGCCGAGAATCACCAGCGCCATTGGTGACTGTATTTCATTGCCCGGTTCGGAGCTGCGCAATGCAAGCGGAATCAGAGCAAGCGAGGAAGTCAGGGCCGTCATCACAATGGGGGTGAGACGGTCACGGGAACCGATGGCTATACGTTCTCGCAGGCCCACATGCTCCAGATAAAGATTGTTGTATCTTGACATAAGAAGCATTCCGTTTCGTGTAGCGACACCCATCAGCGAAATGAAACCTATGATAGCCGGAATGTTCAGTTCGCCGCCTGTAATAACCAGAATCAGAATACCTCCGATAAGGGCGAGCGGCATGTTGACAAGAATAATGAGTGATTTGAGCGCGCTGCGGTATTCTTTCAGAAGCACGAGGAATATAAGCAGAATAGCTCCAAGAGAAGCGATGGTAAGAATTCCCGTAGCCTTGGCCTCGCTCTCGAATTGACCACCGTACTCTATATAGTATCCGTCCGGAAGCTTCACATCGGTTTCTATCGCTTTACGGATATCATTGACCGCACCTCGCAGGTCTCCGCCATCGACATTTGCCGAAATTACGATGCGGCGGCTTACATTCTCCCTATAAATCGTATTGGGCCCGTCGGTCGACACCACTTCCGCCACATAACTCAGCGGAATCTTGCCCTGATTGCTGTCTATCTTAAGATTGTCCAGGTCTGCTACCGAAGATCTGGAGTCATCGCCGGCCTTAAGGACAATATCGTAGGGGAATCCTTTCTCATAGACTGCCGAGACTTTCTCTCCGGCAAGCATGGTGTTTATAAAGGAAGCGAATGCCTCGTTTGTAATTCCGTAACGCGCCATCATCTCCCTCTTAGGGCGGATATCGAGCTGCGGACGTCCGACCTGCTGCTCTACATTGACATCTACGATACCGTCCACATCCGATATGGCTTTCTTTACCTCATTCGCTGACTTATATAACTGAGTCAGATCGTCACCGAAAAGCTTTATTGCAATTTGGGCCTCTGTTCCCGAGAGCATTGCGTCGATTCTGTGCGAAATAGGCTGACCGATTTCAATATTGACTCCCGGAAGTTCGCCAAGTTTGTGTCTGAGCTCCCTGACCATTTCATTGCGCGAACGGTCAGTCAATTCGTATGGAGCCTCAATTTCCGAGACATTCACTCCGAGAGAATGCTCGTCAAGCTCCGCGCGTCCTGTTTTTCGGGCAACGGTTTTCACCTCCGGCATTGACAGAATTATTTCTTCGGCCATGCGTCCTATTCTGTCACTTTCCTCAAGTGAAATACCGGGGAGCGCACTGACGTTAATGGTCAGCGACCCCTCGTTGAAAGGAGGAAGGAAACTTCGGCCTATGAACGGCAGGAACAGAATTGAAACAAGGAACAAAACACCTGTGAACGACAGGACTACAGTCTTATGACAAAGAACCCATTGAAGAGATTTGTCATAGCCTTTTATCATCAACCGGGTCAGCATCGGTTCTCTGGTGGATTTTTCCGAAACCTTTTCGCCGGCAAGAAGATAGCTGCACAATACCGGTGTCACAGTGAGGGCGACAATCGTGGAGGCTGCGAGAGAGACAATGAATGAGATGCCGAGAGGGACAAGCATGCGACCCTCGATTCCCGACAGGAAGAACAGCGGCAGAAAACTGATGATTATTATCAGGGTGGAGTTGAGAATCGGAAGACGGACCTCGCATGAAGCATCGTAGACCACTTTCATTGTCCGCTGTTTCACATCAGGCGGCAGCATCCGGTTGGCTCTCAGACGCTTGTAGACATTCTCTACATCCACAATGGCGTCATCGACAAGCGACCCAATGGCAATGGCAATTCCGCCGAGGCTCATGGTGTTGATAGTCAGACCGAAAGCATCAAGAATAATGATTGTGACCACAATTGACAGCGGAAGTGCTATAAGCGAAATCAGAGTGGTTCTGAAGTTCATGAGGAAGAAGAACAGTACAACAATCACGAACATCGCTCCCTCGAAAAGAGAAACCTGAAGATTGTTTATCGAATTCCTGATGAAATCGCTCTGGCGGAATATATCGGTTGATATATTGATGCTTTCAGGCAGGGTGGGGCGCAGGGCTTCAAGCGTCTGCTCTATTTTTTCAGTCAGGTCCACTGTGGACACAGACGGTTGTTTTGTCACGGTGACAAGGACAGCCGGTCTGGCTTTTTCGGAAGCTACTCCAAGGCGGGGACTCTGTGCGTCGAGGACAATCTCGGCGATGTCTTCGAATGTCACAGTACCGCGTTCGTCACTTCTCACAACGCTTTTTCCGATGTCGCTTACTGACTTCGTGTGAATATCACCTTTAACTATATACTCGTTGCCGTAGTCATAGATCACTCCGCCTGAAATATTGTTGTTCAGATTGGAGGCTGCGCTACGAACTTCCTCCAATGTGACTCCAAGCGCCTGCATCCGTTCAGGCTTCAGCTTTATCTGATATTCGGCGACATCACCGCCTATCACGGATACCTGCGAGACACCTCCCAGTGCAAGGAGGCGTGGTGTTATGGTCCGGTCGGCTATTGACCTAAGGTCCATCATGCTTAATGAGTCAGTTCCCGTTGATGTCAGCCCGATAATCATCATTTCTCCGAGTATCGACGATTGCGGGCCCAATGTGGGAGTCCCCACGCCTTCCGGCAGGTTCTCGGCCACAGCCATCAGCCTTTCCGATACGGTCTGACGGGCTTTATCCGGGTCGGCGTCCCAGTCAAACTCAATCCAGACAACAGAAAATCCTGTTGCCGACGACGACCGGACTCTCCTGACGTCTTTGGCGCCGTTCAGTGCTGTTTCAATAGGGTAGGTGACAGTCTTCTCGACCTCTTCAGGCGCAAGTCCGGCAGCCTCCGTCATCACGACTACTGTCGGCGCATTGAGGTCCGGAAAAATGTCCACATCGTTGCGTAGCATGGCGTACGAGCCCCACAAGAGTAACAGTCCGGCCACAACGAGAGTAACCACTCTGTTTGCCAGTGCAAAACGTATGATTTTATTCAGCATCGCTAATCCTTTTTTCTATGGATGACACGTTATTGAAGCGAATCAATGGTTATGTGAATGGCCCTCGGGAACAGCCCCTGACGATTCCGCCATTTTAACAACCGTTGCTCCCTCGGTCACGAGAAGTTCACCGGCTTTGACTCCGGAGAGGACTTCGACGCTATTTCCGGAATGTCCGCCAAGCATCACACGCCGCTTTTCGTAGCCGTGGTCAGCGACCTTGACATAGACATAATTTTCGCCCTGCTGCTCTATTAGCGATGATTGCGGTATCGCTATGCAATTCCTGCCCGAGCCGTCATTGATACTAACCTCAACATTACTGCCTGAAGAAAACAGACCGTCATTCTTAAAACTGAAATATACCGGCAGATAGCCTGACTGGGAGGGGAGACCCTGACCGTCAATCCTCTTGCCGCCCATATCCAAAAGCGGAATCCAGTCTCCGCCCTGAGGCGAACGGATTTCGGCAGTTTTCAGCGATGACAGGATATTGCGGTACTTTTCGGGAACATCGGCTCTCAGAATCAGATGCGCGTCACGTGACAATGTCGCTATCGGCGTCCCGGTTTCGACATACTGGCCGCTCGACACGAGCAGTTGGTTGATTGTTCCTGATATGCTTGAAGTTATATTTCTTGAAGCGCCTGCGCGGCTGAACGAAGCCTTGGCTACATCGTAGGCCGATAAGGCCGCTTCATATTCCCGTCGGGTAACTATTCCTTCCTCGTAAAGTGGCTTTAGACGATCTATCTCTCTTTTTGCAGCAGCGATTGATGCTTTGGCAACCGCATTCGGATCATCTCCTGTTGCCGATTGCGGCCTGATTGTTCCTACAGACTGACCTGCCGACACTTTAAACCCTATCATTATGTTAGGATTCACAATCACGACGCCTGATGTCGGTGATGAAATCATTCCTCCGTCAGAAGCCGAGGTAAGCAGTTGTCCGGTAACCTGTATGGAAGGAGTGAAGTTGACTTCTCTTACAGTATCCGTTTTAATGCCGAATTTAGCTGCGGTTTCCGGCTCCACTATTATCTCATCATGGTCGGCATGACCTTTTTCAGCCGCTTCTTCATGTCCCTCGGCTGATTCGGAATGATTGTGTGCAAGTTCATTTTTTTCAGCACGATGACAGCTCATGACCGTTGTACCCATGAGCATCGTGCAGACAATAATAATATAATGTAATTTCATTTGATATTTGGCTCTTCTTTAGTTTAATACATTGATTATCAGCAGACAAATTGAAAATCAAAAGAGGGGAGAGCCGCGCAGATGATTTATGGCTCCGTCTATTGCGCTGAAGGCCAGAGATATAAAAGAATCAAATTTCAGATATAGCAGTAATTCCGAGTCCGGAACAGTTAGAATAACAGTGTCATAGGAGCCAAAGCAGTCAGGAACATATCCGTTATCTTCCTGACAAACCCGTTCGGCAGAATTGAGATGCATAGCGCATTCCGGATGTTGAGCCTCGCTTTTTTTGCCATCATGTTCGTGGTTTTCATGCTCAGAGCATCCGAGTGTGATATTGCCTGAGAGCAATTCCATTGAAACGTGTCCGTGACAGTCATGACCGTGAAACTGGAAAACGGAAGAGACTATCGAGATTAAAATCACGATAACAGCCAAAAATAAACGATTATTTCGCTTCCGAATCATTGTCCGTAGAGTTTCAGCTACAAATTTATCGATAATAACTGTTAAAGCCAAATTCCGACGGGAATCCGCATATCCTGTGCAGATAACCTGTGGTCTGTAGGGCATTGTCTTTCCCTTCATATCAGAATCCACATTTTGCCCATAATCTATATTATGTTAAATACATTGGTTAATTTACCGCAGAGGCCCCCTACACCGGAGTAGCCACTTACGTCAAGCGTTATCTTACATGTCAGACCGATACGGCACCGCAGGATAAGTGCTCTACGGGGCTTTATCTTCACACTGGATTTAGCTATCCTAAGTTTAACCTGCTCAATGTCTACGTTCCGTATGCGAATCCGGCTATTGAGAGCGCTCTGGAGCATCGCAGTCAATTTGACAGTTTTTTCTTAAAAACCGTCACCGGTCTGCAAGACAGGATTATATTATGTGCCGAAATGAACATTGTGCATACCTCTAATGACTGCTGGGATGGTGAGTTTCGGCGTAACCAAGCCAATTTTCGAGATTGGGAACGTGATAATTTCGACAGGTTGCTCGAATGTGGCGGTCTGGCCGATACCTTCAGAGCCATGCATCCATACTCGCGTGAGTTCTCCTACTTCTTCCGAAATGACCCGGAAATCAGGAAACAGAATCAGGGTCATCGCATAGACTATATTCTTACAAGCGACAGCCTTGTTCCGGAAATTACTCGGGCCGATATAATAAAGGACATAACCGTCTCGACCAACAATCCTGTTCTTTTGGAATTTAGATACTGATTATTCAATAGCTATAAGTTGCAGGTAGTCCCCTACTCCAGAGTGAGAGCTAAAATCGAACCAACCCCCAAATTAATTTCCTATTATATACTTTATTTACCTGAATATAACTACATTTGCACCATGGCAAATGAACAGGCTCCCAAATCCAATCGGATATCCGTAATCGCTCTGATTCCTGCCGATAATTTCAAATGAGAATCTACAATAAAATCCTTGCCTTAATTGTCCTGCTGGCCGGAATTTGCTGCTCATGCTCCACGTTTAAAGCAATCCGGTATGGCTCTCCCCGACCGGATCTCTACAAGCATTTTGTCTGTGACACCATAGCTCCTGCCAATACTCCCTTCAGGTTTGTAAATGCACGAAGTGTTTCGCTTGACACTTTAAAATTCAATGGAGGTCGATTCAACCATGAAACCTTAACCGAATTCTTTGATAGGACGCGCGGTAATGGGGTACTGCTTATAATACACGGTGACAGCATAATTTATGAACATAGCTTCGGGAATGCGGATGTCGATTCAATCTACAACATCTTTTCTGTATCTAAAGCCATTACCTCTTTAGCCACTGGAATTGCAATTGACAAAGGACTTCTTGATTTATCCTCTCCCGTTACCGAATTCATACCCGAACTGTTGGATTCCGATACATTATTCCGGCATCTTACGGTGGAACATCTGCTCAATATGCGAACAGGACTGAACTTCAAGGAGAGCTATGCCGGAGATCCATTCAGTCAGACGGCCAGACTTTTCTACGGCAGTGACATACTCAGGCAGATTAAAGGACTGACATTCAAATCCCGTCCCGGTACCGTACATTATTATAACAGCATGGCTACAGCTATATTAGGAATCGTGCTTGAACGCGCTACCGGTCAATCCTATGCAGAATTTGTTCAGAAACATATATGGCAACCGCTTGGCATGGAAAGCAATGCCTTTGTAGCTTTAGATGATTCCAAGAACCGCCATGCAAAAACCTACGGAGGCATTGCCATGAAAGCAAAAGACCTTGCAAAAATCGGGCGATTATATCTTAACAGCGGTCGCTTTAACGGGAAACAGATTGTAAGTGAGGCTTTTGTGACACGCTCAAGGACATCGGCATTTGATAACGACACTTATTCCTTGGGGTGGAACAACATCATCAACCGAATCAATGGAAAGGAAGTAATCTCACCTAAATATTTTGCAATAGGCTTATTCGGGCAAGTTCTGTTTTGTGACCCGGTCAACAATCTGATATTCGTCACCCTCGGAGACAAAAAAGGATGCGAATTCCACTGGATATTCGATGATCTCGGCGCAGTTGTAATCTGACTCGCTTTCATTCCGGAGTGTCAGGCGATTGCCAGAACCACTTTTCGTCAGTGGTGTTATAATCCGAATTCGGATATGTCACGCCCTGCGGCACAAGCGCCACATGACTCCCCTGCTCATGGTTGCTTTTTCCTTCGGGTTCCGCCTGATTTAATGTATTGGCTTGCAGGATATACAGGTTTTTGGCCATATAGTTGTCAATGTAATCCTCCTGAGTTTCTTCATATCGGTTATTCCAGTTGGCATCCTTGTTCAATACAACCGGCAGATTGTTTTGAATCCGGTTTTAGTAGATGACAAAAATTAATTTTTGTCAGTTATGTGATTGATTTTTAATTAGTTATTACTTGTAAAAGTCCCTGAAAATTAGTAACTTTAAAGAAAAGTTTGACCGCTTTTTCCATGAAAGTTACGACAACTCTCAGGGACAATGGCAAAGTTAATTATTGCTGTCCGATAAAATTTTTTGAGACGGGTACGAAATAAGGGCTGGCACCTATTGCAGGAGTCAGCCCTTT
>CANQWS010000023.1 GCA_947627615.1 uncultured Muribaculaceae bacterium
ATGCTCGAAGACCCGCCCGAGCCAAGAGAGGCCGACGGCTTCGACATCACCGAAATCACCCTCAGCGACAATCCCCATGGGTCTCCCCAGGCAAGAGAGCCACTCGAGACCCCGCTTCCCGATTCGGAAGCCTTCCTCTAAAAAGCGGCGCCATGGCCGCGCGGCGTGACAACCCGAATCATGGCGAGAGCACATTGACATTTTGGAACCCATATAGCACAGGTTGCTGGCCGGCATGGAGCCGATTTGACCGTCAGGCTCTGCCGCACTTGCTATGAGAGTACATAAAGAGCCATAAATTCCGGCTAAACATTTGCGGAAACGGTTAATTTGGCTTAATTTTGCAGATATTTATCTACCTGCAAAAACATATTATTATCTCATATTCATATTAAATCCCCAACTGCTATGTGGTTAACATGTTCATCCGTAGGAAGAAAGCTCGTGATGTCAATTACCGGAGCTTGTCTTATCCTATTTGTAACCTTCCATGCGGTGATGAATGCTGTAGCGCTGATCAGCCCCGCTGCCTACAATGACGTCTGCCAATTCTTAGGCGCCAACTGGTATGCTCTGATTGCATCGGCCGGTCTCGCATTGCTTTTCATCATCCACATTATCTATGCCTTATGGCTTACTTTGCAAAACCGCAAGGCCCGCGGTAACGACCGTTATAAAGTGGTGTCGAAGGCACCGCAGGTTGAATGGTCGTCACAGAACATGCTCGTTCTGGGTATCGTGGTTCTCGCTTTCCTCGGTGTCCATCTGGTTCAGTTCTGGGCCAAGATGCAGCTTCAGGAGCTTCTCCATCATGACCTCTCGGCTCTGCCGATGCTCGATGGCGCTCCCGTTGAGCCCGCCATGGGTTCTCTCTTCCTGCAGATGGCATTCTCTCAGGTTTGGACTCCCATTGTCTACATCATCGGTTTCATCGCCCTCTGGTTCCACATGAATCACGGTTTCTGGTCAATGTTCCAGACCTGTGGATGGGATAACGATGTATGGATCAACCGTCTCAAAAAGATCGGTCTCTGGTGGTCGTCGATAGTGATAGCTCTCTTCATCGCTCAGGCTATCGTGTTCACCGTTCAGGCCCACAACAAGGCTTATCTCAACGACCCCGAACTTCAGGAGCAGTACTCTGAAAGCTGGAACATGAAGGCAATGGCCATGGTCGATGACTTCAGCGCCGGAATCCAGAAAGAAATGGCTCCCGTTCAGGAAAAAGCCAAGGCTCTTCAGGCTGCCAATGACCAGGAAGGCATGGGCCAGCTCCAGCAGGAAGCCATGAAGATTCAGGAAGAGTATCTCGCAGCTCAGGGCCCCGTGTTCGTCTCCAAGGGCGAAGCCGTGCTGGCTGCCTTCAAGAAACAGTGCCCCGACGTTGCTCCCGGTCAGGAATTGATGCAGCTCGAGCAGATGGTGACACAGTTCAGAAGCATGCTCGGCGCCAAAGCCGATGTCATGGCTCCCCGCGCTGAAGCTCCCGCTCAGCCCGAGGCACAGGAACCTAACGAAACTGATTCAGTAAAAAAATAACAACTCAGAGATATGACCGATTTAAATAAGCTCGAGGGTATGATTGACTCTACCCCCATCATGAAGGACTTTGCCGATATCGAGAGCTCTAAATTACCCGAGTATCAGATTGACTCAAAAATCCCCGAAGGTCCTATCGCAGAGAAATGGACCAACTACAAGGCTCATCAGAAACTGGTGAACCCCGCAAATAAGCGTAACCTCGACATCATCGTCGTGGGTACCGGTCTCGCCGGTGCTTCCGCCGCTTCCACCCTTGCCGAACTCGGCTTCAATGTGTGGAACTTCTGCATTCAGGACAGCCCGCGCCGCGCTCACTCAATCGCTGCCCAGGGCGGTATCAACGCTGCCAAGGACTATCAGAACGACGGTGACTCAATCTATCGTCTTTTCTATGACACAGTGAAGGGCGGTGACTTCCGCTCACGCGAAGCCAACGTTTACCGTCTGGCCGAAGTGTCCAACAACATCATCGACCAGTGCGTTGCACAGGGCGTTCCTTTTGCCCGCGAATACGGCGGCCTGCTCGCCAACCGTTCGTTCGGCGGCGCTCAGGTTTCACGTACTTTCTATGCCAAAGGTCAGACCGGCCAGCAGCTCCTTCTCGGCGCCTACGCCTCTCTGAACCGTCAGATCGAGAAAGGCACCGTCCGCTCGTTCAACCGTCGCGAGATGCTTGACATCGTCATCATCGACGGCCGTTGCCGCGGTATTATCGTGCGCAACCTCGTGACCGGCGAACTCGAGCGCTATGCAGCCCACGCAGTGGTGCTCGCAACCGGCGGTTATGGCCGCACATTCTTCCTCTCAACCAATGCCATGGGATGTAACGGCTCAGCTGCCATTCAGGCATTCAAGAAAGGCGCTTATCTGGCCAACCTCGCTTTCACTCAGATCCACCCCACCTGTATCCCCGTTCACGGCGAAGACCAGTCAAAACTGACCCTCATGAGCGAATCGCTCCGTAACGACGGCCGCATCTGGGTGCCAAAGAAGAAAGAAGATGCCGAAGCAATCCGTGCCGGCAAGAAGAAACCTACCGACATCCCCGACGAGGACCGCGACTTCTATCTGGAGCGCCGCTATCCCGCCTTCGGTAATCTCTGCCCCCGTGACATCGCCTCACGTGCCGCCAAGGAGCGTTGCGACGCCGGCTATGGCGTAGGTACTGGCAATGCCGTTTACCTCGACTTCAAATATGCCATTGACCGTCTGGGTGCCGACGTGGTGCGTGACCGCTACGGAAACCTCTTCGACATGTATCAGATGATCTCCGATGACAACCCCTACGAGACTCCTATGATGATATTCCCCGCCTCCCACTACACTATGGGCGGTATCTGGGTCGACTACGAACTCCAGACTTCCATCAAGGGTCTGTTTGCCATCGGTGAATGTAACTTCTCCGACCACGGTGCCAACCGTCTCGGCGCTTCCGCCCTCATGCAGGGTCTTGCCGACGGTTACTTCGTGCTTCCCTACACAATGCAGAACTACCTCAGCGACCAGATCAAAGTGCCTCACTTCACAACCGACACTCCTGAGTTCGATGCCGCTGAAAAGGGTGTGCGTGACCGCATAGAGCGTCTCATGTCAATCAAGGGTACCAAGAGCCCCGACCAGATCCACAAACGTCTCGGTCATGTGATGTGGGATCTCGTAGGTATGGGACGTACTCTCCAGAGCCTCGTAAAGGCCCTCAACAATCTGGAGGACATCCGCAAGGAATTCTACACCGACCTCCGCATTGTAGGCGACGCCAACGACCTCAACACCGAGCTTGAAAAAGCGCTCCGTCTCGAGGACTTCATCGTTATGGCCCGCATGATGGCCATCGACGCCCTTAACCGCAACGAATCATGCGGTGCTCACTTCCGCGAGGAATATCAGACTGCCGACGGCGAAGCCGCACGTGACGACGAGCACTACATGTATGTGAGCTGCTGGAAGTGGACCGGCGACAACGAGAAGCCCGTGCTCATCAAGGAGCCCCTCAAATACGAGGCCATCAAGGTGCAGACACGTAACTACAAGTCTTAATAAAACCCTTTTCACAATCTTTTAATAAAAAGAAATCAATGGAACATACTATAAGCGTAAATCTGAAAATTTGGCGTCAACGTGGTCCTAAAGAAAAGGGTCAGTTCGTCAGCTATCACCTCGACAATGTGTCGACTGACAGCTCTTTTCTTGAAATGCTCGACATGCTCAACCAGCAGCTTGTGGAGAACAACGAGGAACCCGTAGTGTTCGACAATGACTGCCGCGAGGGTATCTGCGGAATGTGCTCGCTTTACATCAACGGACATCCCCACGGTCCCGTGCAGGGCATCACTACCTGTCAGCTCCACATGCGCAAATTCAACGACGGTGATACAATCACCATCGAACCCTGGCGTTCAGCCGCTTTCCCTGTTATCCGTGACCTCATCGTTGACCGCAACGCATTCGATAAGATCCAGCAGGCCGGCGGTTATGTATCGTTCAACTGCGGCGGTGCTCCTGACGCTAACGCAACTCCCATCTCCAAGGAGGTTGCCGACGTGGCCATGGACTCTGCCACTTGTATCGGCTGCGGCGCTTGTGTCGCTGCCTGCAAGAACGGTTCAGCCATGCTCTTCGTTTCTGCCAAGGTGAGCCAGTTCGCTCTCCTTCCCCAGGGACAGGTTGAGCGCGCACGCCGCGCACGTGCCATGGTACGCCGCATGGACGAACTCGGATTCGGTAACTGCACCAACACCGGAGCATGTGCCGCCGAGTGCCCCAAGAATGTGCCTCTGAGCAACATCGCCCGCCTGAACCGCGAGTTCATCAAAGCCAAATTCGCTGACTGATACTTTTCAGTCTTGCCTATAAAAACTGCCGGGCTGCGTCACTGAGTGATGCAGCCCGGTTGTTTAAACTTATGGCCTTTGGCTTGGGCGGATTGTACGTCGTCCGGGTATCAGGGATGGTGATGGGCGCGGTGAACGGTATCCACATCCGGAATCGCCGCAATCTGTTTCATGATGGACTGCAGCTCGTCAAACGAGTGGACGCCCAGCGATATGGTGCATGTCACGATTGAGTCATGCGTTTCGGTGTTGAAGGAATCCATCGAAAGTCCGAGCTGGTTGGTGATGCACTCCACGAGGTCAATGAACAGATGATATCGGTCCACAGCCGTCACCAGTATAGTTTCAGGATAGAGCGTCTGGTCCGGCTCGTAATCCACCGAGACAATATTGTCGCCCAGCTGGGAGGCGAGGCGGATGGCTGTGGGGCAGTCGCGTTTGTGAACCGTCAGTGACGATGTGTCGGGGTCGCTGAACCCCACCACTTCCTCCCCGGGAATGGGGTTGCACACCGGGCAGCGTTCGAAATAGCGCCGGGGCCTTGATGCGAGATAATCCGATATGGCTTTCTTGGCCTTGTAGGTCACGCAGCTGTTCAGCCAGTCCTCGCGCGGTTCAGTTGCAGGGTCCGTGAAAATCTCCACAACGTCGCCCCTGTGCAGGCGGTCCTTAATCGATGCGAGGAAGTTGTTTATGCGTGCGTATTTGGCGTGTTGTCCCGTTTCGGGCGAAATTTCGTAGGCGAAATCGAGCACTGTGGCTTTCTGCGGCATCACCACGGGTTTGCCGTGGGTGGTGAAAGTCATGATGTCGTCATTGTAGAACGTGGTGACAATCTTGTCAATGAATTCCGTCCCGCTGTCAGGCTGGTGCACTAGATCGCGGAGCACCCCGCGGAATTTCTCAATCCACCGTTGAATGTTGTCCTCCGTGCGGTCAGCCACGCATCCCAGCTTTGAATCGCGTATCATGCGCTCTGAGCTGATGTGGACCTCCTGCCAGCGTCCGAAATCGGCGAGAAGCTTCACGTGGAAACTCTGGTAGCCGTTTTCCTTCGGCGAATCTATGTAGTTGGTTATTCCGCCCGGCTTTTCCTTGAAGTGTGATGTCAGTATCGAATATATTTTCAGGACCATCTCCTTCTCCTGGGCCGGAGTTGCGCCTTTGAGAGGGAATATTACGTCGGTGAAATGTCGGTATTTCAGATGGTTGAAGTCATCGCCGAATTTGGCCATCTTGCGCCAGATGCTGTATGGGGCACGGTACTCCACCCTGACCTCCGCGTTGATGCCTTCGGCCAGGAGCGTGGTCTTTATCTGGTGGCAGAAACGTGCCAGACGTTCTCGCTGCATTTCCTCGTCGCTGCGTATGAGAGCGTGGAGTTCTTCGTACTCGTGCGGACAGCGGAACCGGAAACTCAGGTTCTCCAGTTCGGTCTTCACGTGGTACAGTCCGAGGCGGTTGGCGAGCGGCGCATAGAAATAGTCCGTCTCGCCCGCTATCTTCATCTGCTTGTCGGGACGCATTGACGAGAGGGTGCGCATGTTGTGGAGGCGGTCCGCGAGCTTGATGAGCATGGCGCGGATGTCATACTGGAACGAGTCAAGCATCTGACGGAAATTGTCGACCTGCTTCGTTGACTGGTATTTGTCCTTCTTGCGCTTGGTCACCACCTTTACCAGAAAGGCCACATCGGGGCCGAAACGGCTTTCAATGTCGTCAATGGTGTAGTCCGTGTCCTCCACCACGTCATGCAGAAATGCCGCCATGACGGGGTGGGAGTCAAGCATCAGTTCCTCGGCCGCGATTGTGGCCACGGCTATGGGGTGCAGGATGTAAGGCTCGCCGGTCTTGCGTTTCTGTTTGGCATGGGCTTTTCGCGCAAGCTCGAAAGCCGCGCGGATGTTGCGGAGTTCTTCCGGTGTGACGCGGGAGCTCATGATGTCGAACACCTTCTGTGCCCGTTCCTCTATGATGGGGGTGTAATCTTTTTCCTGCATAGTGACTTTTGTTGAGAGAGTTGACTGTAAGCTGTGTGTGGAGGGATATTGAAACTGCAAATATACATATTTTAATGTAAAAAATGCAAATAAAGCAATGAAACATTGCAGGAAAAAATTTATTGCCATATTAGGCTAATGTGGATTAAAGTTGGTAACTTTGCAGTCAGATTATTGACATTTTTTTCACTTCGACTCCTTTTTTATTTATGCAGACTCAACAGTTTGAGATGGTGGCCAAGACCTTTCAGGGTCTGGAAGATGTGCTGGCCGAGGAGCTGCGCTCGTTGGGCGCGGTCAATGTGGAACCTGGCCGGAGGATGGTGTCGTTCGAGGGCGACAAGACCATGCTTTACAAAGCCAATATGTGCTGCCGCACGGCATTACGCATCCTCAAGCCTATCTACAAGTTCATTGCCAAGGATCCCGACGAGCTTTACGAGCTTATTAAGGCCTACGACTGGAGCGGAGTCCTCACCCTTGACAAGACCTTTTCAATTGACACTGTTTCAAACTCCGACGAGTTCACCCACTCGCGTTACGTAACCTACCGTGTCAAGGACGGCATTGTCGATTACTTCCGTGACAAATTCGGTCCCGATTCCCGTCCGAGGGTGAGGCTGCAGGATGCCGATGTGAGAATCAATGTCCACATTCAGGGCGAGCGCGTGACGGTATCGCTTGATTCGTCGGGCGAATCGCTCCACAAACGCGGTTACCGCGTGGCGCAGACCGAGGCCCCCATCAACGAGGTCCTTGCCGCCGGAATCATCCTCAAGAGCGGCTGGCGCGGCGATTGTCCGTTTGTCGACCCCATGTGTGGCTCCGGAACCTTCGTCATTGAGGCCGCAATGATTGCCGCCGGCATAAATCCGGGCGTCTATCGCCGCCGCTTCGCATTCGAGGCATGGCCTGACTTCGATGCTGAACTTTTCGATTCAATCTACAATGACGACAGTCACGAACGCACTGTCAGTTTCCCCATAATCGGTGCCGACATGTCGCCGCGCGCCATAGCCATAGCCATAGCCACCGAGAATGTCAAGAGTGCCGGAGTGGCCCGCTATGTGAGTCTCGAGGTCAAGCCCCTCTCGCAGTGGAAAGAAGCACCCGAAGGCGGTGTGCTTGTCACCAATCCTCCCTACGGCGAGCGAATCAGCAGCGATGACATGGACGGCCTCTACGCTTTGCTTGGCACCAAGCTCAAGCAGGTGTTCACGGGCTATCATGCATGGATCATAGGCTATCACGAGGAATATTTCCAGAAGATTGGTCTGGCTCCCTCGTCGCGCGAGCCCATCTTCAACGGCGCGCTCGAATGCGAGCTGCGTGAATACGTTATTTTCGAGGGCGATTACAAATCGTTCAGACGCGAGGGCGGCAAACTGAAGACTGCCCGCGAGGAACGGGAAGAGAAATTCGGCAAACGACGCAAGTCTGACCGCGAGTGGCGCGACGAGGCCCGTCGCTCCGGATTCGGCGGAAAATCGGCCGACGGACACCGTCCCTTCAAAGGCGATTCCAAATATCGCCCAACAAAAGGCCGTTTCGCCAAGGCTCTCGAAAAGGAAAATCCCGAAAATCCGCTTGCCGTCCGCCGCAACGAACATGCGCTGAAATCTATTGTGGGCCGTGAGCCGTCGCTGTCAAAGGACAAGAGCGGCGTGACATTCCGTCCGCGCCGCGGATGGAAACGTCCCGGAGCCAAAGACGGAGACACAAACGAAAACAATGAAAATTCTTAACACTGACCAACGATGAACATACTTCTGCTCGGATCCGGTGGCCGCGAATCGGCACTGGCATGGAAAATTAGCCGCAGTCCTCTTACCGAAAAGCTCTTCATTGCTCCCGGCAATGGAGGCACCGGCCTCTACGGCACCAATGTCAAGCTCAATCCTCTCGACTTCGAGGGAGTGAAGAAATTTGCCGCCGATAATGCCATTGACATGATTGTGGTGGGTAATGAAGATCCTCTTGTCGCAGGAATCTATGACTATATGTCGGCCGAACTGCCTCAGGTGCTGGTGGTTGGTCCGTCAAAGGAAGGCGCACGCCTCGAAGGCAGCAAGGACTTCGCCAAGAACTTCATGAACCGTCACGGAATCCCCACGGCCCGTCACCGCTCGTTCTCGGCCGCCGAGGCTGAACAGGGATGCGGGTTCCTGGCCACTCTGCAGGCTCCTTATGTGCTGAAAGCCGACGGCCTCGCCGCAGGCAAGGGCGTCCTGATAATCGACGACCTCAAGGAGGCTCAGGACAGTCTCCGCGAGATGCTTTCCGGTAAATTCGGCAGCGCCAGCGCCACTGTGGTCGTCGAGGAATTCCTTTCCGGCATAGAATGCTCTGTGTTCGTGCTGACCGACGGCAACGACGGTTACCGCGTGCTGCCTGTGGCCAAGGACTACAAGCGCATCGGTGAAGGCGACACCGGTCTCAACACCGGCGGCATGGGTGCCGTGAGCCCCGTTCCGTTTGCTGACGAAGTCTTCATGGAAAAGGTCCGTCAGCGCATAATAGAGCCTACCGTAAAGGGTCTGGCTCAGGAAGGTATAGTCTACCGCGGATTTATTTTCCTCGGACTGATTAACGTAGGCGGTGAGCCTATGGTGATAGAGTACAACGTTCGCATGGGCGACCCCGAGACCGAAGCCGTGATGCTCCGCATTGATTCCGACCTCGTGCCTCTCATGGAAGCCGCAGCCCGCGGAAACCTCGGAGATATGGAGCTGCTCCACAGCCCGCTCGCCGCAGCCACGGTTATGATGGTCAGCGGTGGATATCCCGGAAGCTATCCCAAAGGCAAGGTGATGACAGGTCTGGATGACGTTGATGAAAGCACATTGTTCCATGCCGGTACGGCAATCGACGCCGAGGGCCGTACAGTGACCTCCGGAGGCCGCGTCATAGCTGTCAGCTCCACCGCTCCCACTCTTGCCGAAGCTCTTGAAAAAAGCTACCGTTCGGCCGGCAAAATACATTTCGACGGTGCCTACTATCGCCGCGACATAGGCCGTGACGTGATGAAATAATATCCCCCTTTTCAGTAAAACTTCCGGTGACCCCATCCGAACGCACATTCACCCGTCTCCTTCAGAGCCGTCTCGGCGCCGTGGCGCTTATGGCGCTCGGATTCGTGGCTGTCACTGTGGCCAAGGGTGTGGCCTCGCTACCGGCTGTGGCTACCGGCCGCGGACTTGTGACCGGAACGGCCGTTGCCGATTTCATCGGCGACCCGTGGTCATTCATCGGCGCTCTCGCCATGATGGCCTTCATTATGGGCGCCATGTCGGTGATAAACAGCACGTTCAATCTCCTGCGCACGTCGTCGCTTCTGTTTCTTGGAGTCTTTGCCGTGATGGAGGCCGCGAGTCCGCTGATTTCCACCCGGTTGTGTTCCGGCATGGCGGTTGCCGTGATTGTGCTGCTGTCCATGGGGCTGATGTACTCGGTGTATCAGCGTCCGGCATCCGGCTCCCGGCGGATTTTTCTGGTGTTTTTCATGCTCTCGGCGGGAACCATGGTGCAGTATGCGTTTCTGGCCTACCTCCCGGTATTCCTGCTGGGATGCGTGCAGATGAGGTGCTTCCGCCTGCGCACGCTCATGGCCTCGTTGGCCGGAGTGGTCACTCCCTGGTGGATGCTGTGGGGCTTCGGACTCCTTGATTGGAGCGATGTGGATTTCCCTGCCGGATTCAGCATTTTCTCCGACCTTGACACTGGTGACAAGGCGCAGCTCATATCCGTCATAGTGGTAACCGTAATCACGGGATTCGCGCTGACCCTGACCAATATGGTGAAGGTCTACAGCTACAATGCCCGCTCCCGCTCGTTTACCGGTCTGCTCGTGCTGGTGACCATAGCCACGCTGCTGATGACCATGATTGACATAGCCAATGTGACCACCTATCTCACACTGCTCAACTGCTGTGTGGCTTTCCAGACCGCCCTCTGTTTCCGCATCAATGTTGAGAATCGCGGTTACATCCCGGTGGTTGTGATACTCTCATGCTATCTCATCCTTTACGTATGGAGTCTGATAATATGAAATCCTCTCTTCCTCTGATTGTTGTGGAGAGCAACGTCCCTTTCATGGAGGGAGTGTTCTCCGGTGTGGCCCGCGTGGAATCTGTCCCGTCCCGGGACATAACCCGTGAAGTCATGCACGATGCCGATGCCCTGATAACCCGCACCCGGACACGCTGCGATGAGGCTCTGCTCTCCGGCTCGCGTTGCCGGATAGTGGCCTCGGCCACCATAGGGCTTGACCACGTGGACACCCGGTGGTGCCGCTCGGCGGGAATAGCCGTGGAGAATGCTCCGGGGTGTAACGCTCCCGCCGTGGCGCAATATGAGCTCTCATCCGTAATCTCGGCCTACGGAACTGACCTGCGCGGGCTTACGCTCGGCATCATAGGTGTGGGACATGTCGGTTCCATCGTCGAGCGCTGGGCCCGCGGCCTCGGAATGAATCTTCTGCTCTGCGATCCGCCGCGTGCGGCTGCCGAGGGGCCGGAAGGCTTTTCCTCGCTTGACCGTCTGGCGCGCGAGGCCGATATAATCACCGTACATACCCCTCTGACCGTGTCCGGACCATATCCCACCCGCCATCTGCTGTCCGACGGTTTCTTCAACAGTCTCGAACGGAAGCCCATGGTCATCAATTCGGCCCGCGGTCCTGTTGCCGACACCGGGGCATGGATCCGCGCCTTGAACGAGGGCAAAGTGAGCAGGGCAGTGGTCGATTGCTGGGAAAACGAGCCTGACATTGACCGCCGGCTTCTGGAGGCAGCCTATATAGCCACGCCCCACATCGCCGGCTATTCGCGCGAGGGCAAGATCAGGGCCACCGCAATGGCCGCACAGGCAGTGGCGCATCATCTCGGCCTCCCCGAGCCACGGCTGTCGGTAGCCGTGCCGCCGGCAGCTCCTGAATCCGTCACGGCGCAGGCCATAGCCTCGAGCTATGACCCGCTGGCCGACACAGCCATGCTCCGCACCGACCCCGGTCGCTTCGAATCGCTCCGCAACAACTACTCCCTCCGCCACGAACCCCCGGCTTAATCCGGGTTCCACGGAAGGGAATTTAGGATAATTTCAGGAATGCGGCTTGATTGGTTGCATCTTTATGATTATCTTTGTGGCTGATTCATAATCAATACGCAAAATCTTAAATTCCAGATATGACCATGAAACCCAACAGAATCCTCCTTGCCGGCGCTCTGCTCGCAGTCGCCGCAGCAGCGTCTCCCTTATGCGCCCAGACTCCGGTGACCTACACCAACGGCGAGACAACCCGCTCGTTAGTAATGGATAAGGGCGATTTTGACTCAAAATTCTACCGCATTCCCGCCATCACCACATTGCCTGACGGCACCATTGTTGTTGTTGCCGACAAGCGCATAGAAACCCTCAATGACCTCCCCGGAAAAATCGACGTGGTGGTTCGCCGCAGCACTGACGGCGGCCGCACATGGGGCCCCTACATCACCGTGGCCGAGCATGATTCAATGGGCGGTTACGGCGACCCGGCCATTGTCTATGACCGCCGCACGGGCGACCTGATTGTGATTTCGTCACACGGCAACGGCCTGTGGGACAAATCACCGAGCCACACGAGCATTTCCCGCAGCCATGACGGCGGCCTGACATGGGAGAAACCGGTGGATATATCCGACCAGATTTTCACCACTGACCCGAACGGAAAGCAGCCTATCAAGTTGACCGCGGCTTTTGCTTCATCGGGCCGCGCTCTGCAGCTGCGCAACGGACGTCTGATGTTCGTGCTGGTGACCCGCAAGGACGGCGTGGATCCCTTCCCCTGCTATGCCATCTACAGCGATGACGGCGGCCGCACATGGAAGGCCAGCAAGACTCCCGGCACCCTTGACGGCGACGAGTCAAAGATTGTGGAGCTGCCCAACGGCGACCTGCTCATGAGCATCCGCGCACGCTTCGGCAAGACCCGTAAGTTCTCCCTGTCAAAGGACAAGGGCGTGACATGGACGGAGCTTACCGAGGGCTACGACAATCTCCCCGACGTGAAATGTAACGGCGACATAATCCCCATCCGCTATAACGGCAAGGACATACTCCTGCAGTCACTTCCGGCCGGCCCGTGGCGCAGCAACATCACCATCTATGCCTCCTCCGACGGCGGCCGCACATGGCCCCGCAGCTATCAGGTGATGCACGGCCCCGCAGCCTATTCCACAATGACCCTCATGCCCGACGGCAAATCAATAGGAATTGTCAACGAGGAAGGTGTGCACGATGTCGACGACCGTCACCATCAGGGCTACCGCCTCTGGTTCCAGTCCATCCCCCTGTCGGACATTCTCGGCGAATGACAGGGCGGCCCCGCGCCGCAGGCCTGCAGCCAGTCACACATATAACAATACAGCAAACCCCGGCAGCTCTGAGAGCGCCGGGGTTTGATATGCTTCGGAGTCCCGCGGGGGAGTGGGACGGCCGTTATTTGAACACGTACTGTGACGAGATCGATTCGTTGTTGTGGACGCGGCGAATGGTGTCGGCAATCAGATGGGCCACTGAAAGAATGTGGACCTTCTTGCTCTCCTTGGTGTAGGGGATTGAGTTGGTGAACACCATTTCGGTCATTTTCGACGCGTTCACGCGCTCTGTGGCGGGATCGCTCATGATGGCGTGGGAGGCGATGGCACGCACGGATTTTGCGCCGTTGGCCATCATCAGGTCGGCTGCCTTGGATATGGTGCCGGCTGTGTCGACCATATCGTCAATCAGAATCACGTTCTTGTCCTTCACGTCGCCTATGACGGTCATGGATTCCACCACGTTGGCTTTGGCGCGCTGCTTGTGGCACAGTACCAGAGGCACGTCGAGGAACTTGGCGTAGGAGTTGGCGCGTTTCGCACCGCCCACGTCGGGAGTGGCTATCACCATATCCTCGAGCTGGAGGCTCTTGATATAGGGGATGAATACCGACGACGCATAGAGGTGGTCAACAGGTACATCGAAGAATCCCTGAATCTGGTCGGCGTGGAGGTCCATGGTGATGATGCGGTTCACGCCTGCGGCTGTCAGAAGATCGGCCACGAGCTTGGCGGCGATGGACACTCTGGGTTTGTCCTTGCGGTCCTGACGGGCCCAGCCGAAATAGGGAATCACGGCAATCACAGCGTGGGCCGAGGCGCGTTTGGCCGCGTCAATCATGAGCAGAAGCTCCATTAGATTGTCGGAATTCGGGAATGTTGACTGAACGAGATAAACCTCGCATCCGCGCACGGTTTCCTCAAACGATACTTCAAATTCGCCGTCGGCGAAATGCTGGATGTTCATTTTGCCGAGCTCGATGCCCAGGTCACGGCATATTTCTTCGCCCATATAGCGCGATTTGGTACCGGCAAAAATCTTGATTGGATGGACTGATGATTGCATGGAATCTGAATAGTTGGTTTTGACTCTGCAAAATTACATCTTTTTATCCAAACTTCATAGTCTGCGCCGCCACAAAATCATTACGAAGCTGACAAGAGTCCCTCAGGACCTGTCAGCCGGGATGCAAAGAAGAAGGGGACCGCGCCATGTGCAGCCCCCTTCCCTAAAAGGATTGTCCGTCAAAAGGACAGGAGTGATCGATTAAAGTTTTTCGAGTGACATCTGTGTCCAGCCGTCCCAGAATCCCAAAATCTGATTCATTGCGGGGTAAGGCATTACATTCAGGAACCATTCGGCTGAAGGATCCACTTCAATCTTGCTGTAGTCAGTAACGGTCACAGGTATGTCGGGACCGAAGCCTTGTTTGGTGTAGATACTGTTACCTGCAACCACGCATTTTCCAAAGCCGGTGAAGTTGATGAGCGATGTCGTGGCCAGAGTTCCACTCTGAATTGACATGGTGACAACCTCGGTGTCGGCATCGTACTCGAAGTTGAAGGGCAGGAACACGAAGTTATGTCCCATCAGGCCGAAGGCATAGAGCTCCTTGCCGTAGTAGTCGGCTTCGGTCACGGGGTCAGGTGTCTTCATTGTGAGCAGATATTCCACAGGACCGTCACCGAACGCTGATTCGGCTTTGAACTTCCATGTGCCGAGCATCATGGTGTAGGCGTCGTCAACGTTGACCAGAGTTACAACGGTCGATTTCTGGCTGCCTATGGTAGCACCTTCGGCGCCGATGATGGTAACGGTGAACACGCGGTCGTCATTGATCACACCCTGCTCCCAGTTGTTGCGCACTTCGATTTTGCCAACGTGCTCGCCGGCGGGAACATTGATCGAGTAAGAGGTGATGATATAATCCTCGTCCTTGAGCGCGGGGATGGTGGGATGGTTCGTGTCATTGGGATTGGCCGGACCTTCTTTCACTTCAACTGTGACATTTATCATGCCGTTGGCATCACCGGTGACATTGAAGGGTATATAGAACATGTCGACATTCTCTTCGATGTCAAAGGTGGCCTGAGCCATCTCGACAGTGACTCCGGAAGCGGTGTTGTAATCCGAGTCATCATCGGAACATGCCGTCAGAGAAAGTGCGGCAAGCGCGATGGCGAATATTTTGTTTAGTTTCATAATTGTAATCTTGACTAAAAGTTACACAATATCAATAGCCGGGATTCTGCTGACCTTTGAGCTGGGGGTTGGTCTGAATTTCGGCCGACGGAATGGGCCATGTGTAGCGGGAGTCGCCATCGGTGTAGCGCACGTTGAGAGCCTGATTGAGGATGAAGCCGGCCATGTCGGTGAATCCGAGTGTGGCGTAGTTGCCGTCACGTGTGAAACCGATTTTCCAGCGGCGCAGGTCGGAGAGGCGGAAGCCTTCGCCGATGAGCTCGAGAACACGTTCCTCGCGGATTGCGTTGCGCAGGTTGGCGCCTGTGAGTGACTGGTCTTCGTAGCCTTCGATACGATTCTTGCGAAGATCGTTGAGGGCATCCATGGCTATGTCGTCATGACCGAGTGCGTTGGCTGCCTCTGCGAGAATCAGGTACTGCTCGGCGCAACGGAAGGGCTTGGGAAGATTTCTCTGGGCCGAAGTGTTGCCTGAGTTGAACTGGGGATTGCCGGGATACTTGTCAAGTGATACGGCAAAGATGTTCATACCGTTGTAGTTGACCTGAGTGGCACCGATGAAGGTGGAGAAGCGGATGTCGTCGTCGGAGTAATCCATGATCACGTCGGCAGCGGGCGAGAATTTGATGCTCACGGGCTGAACGTTGGCGAAGATTGCGCCGGTGGCGGGCACTGATTCACGCTGTGAAGCGTCACCGTAGGGCTGGAATATGAGCTCCGAGCCGGTGTCGTTGGTCCACATGTCGGCATAGTCGGCAATCTTGGTCAGGGGGAACAGACCCGAGACAATGATTTTCTTGGAGAGTGTCTCGGCTGTTGTGTTCTCGCCTTTGTAGAGGGCTATACGGGCCTGAAGGGCCATGACGGCGTAGGAGTTCAGGTAACCGTTGCCGCCGGCAACAAGGAAGTTCTGGTTGGTTTCCTCGAAGGCTTTCAGACCGTCGTAGGCTGCCTTGAGGTCATCCTCGATGAATTTGAAAGTTTTCTGCAGGGTGCTGCGGCCGGGATATTTGGAGCGGTCGCCGCTGGGGTCGTACTTGTCAACGAGGGGCACACCGGTAGCTTCCTGGGTGGCTGTGGCTTCGTCATAGCGGGGAGTGAAGTAAGAGGTCAGCAGCCAGTAGAAGTAGCCGCGGGCAAAATGGGTCTCGGCGAGGTAACGCTGGCATTCGGCGCGTTCGGCGTCGGTGCGTTCTTCGGCTTCGGCGTATTTGCCTACATATTCAAGGAAATAGTTGGTCTGCATGATGCCGCTGTAGAGGCCGGCCCAGATGCCTTCGATGTCACCGTCGTTGGAGAGGATGTTACCGGTTGTGAAGGCCAGGTAGGAGTTACCGTTCTGCATGGTTCCGATGAACAGATCGGTCTGGAGGTCGCTGGTCACTATGTATCCGCCGCCGCAGCGCGCACGGAGGAATGAGTAGATACCGTTGCGTTCAGCTCTGACATCGAGCATTGACTGCACACCATCTTCGATTTTGATGCTTCCGTCAGGCTCGTTGTTCATATCGCAGGATGTCAGAAGGCTGCCTGCGAGCAATAAGCTTAATATTATTTTTTTCATTTGTCTGATTCTTTTTGTTGGTTAGAATGTCACGTCGAAACCGAATTCATACTGGCGTGTGTTGGGGTAGAAGAAGAGCACACGGTTGATTGCGGGTTCCGGGTCAAGTCCCTTGTAATCGGTGACTGTCCAGAGGTTTCTTCCGGTGAAGTGGAAGTTGAGGCCCTTGAGATAGATCTTGTCAAGCAGAGACTTGGGGAGAGAATAAGAGAGTGTGAGATTCTTAAGGCGCATGAATGAAGCGTCTTCAATGAATCGGCTGTCGAACTGGATGTCCTCGGAAGCGGCGGGGATGTCGGTGATCTGACCGGGCTTGGTCCAGATGTTGAGCATGTCAACGCTCTGGTTAAGACCCTGGATGAAGAGGTCGACGCCCTGAACATAGCGGAGGTCGTTGTTCATGAGGTACTTCTCGGCTGACCAGTTGAAATCGGCGCGGAGGCTCAGGCCCTTGTAGCGGAGGTCGAGACCGAAACCGCCGTTCCACGGTGCTATGTAGTTTTTGCCGAGGAACTGGCTCATTGTTTCCTCGCTGAACACCTTGGTGAGGTTGCCGTTGAGGTCATACCAGAGCTGCTTACCGTCGCGGGGATCGACGCCGGCATATTTCACATAGTAGTAGTCAGATGCGCTCTTGCCAACTTCGTAGCGTACACCGGTGTTGGGGATGGTGTAGTTGTCCATGCCGTCGAACAGCTCGGTGATTTCGTTCTCGTTGTAACCTACGTTGGCGCGGAGACCCACGTACCAGTCCTTGTTCTTGAACAGGTCGGCCTTGAGGTCGATTTCAACACCTGTGTTGGTCATGGCACCCACGTTGCTCCAGTCTGAAGAGAAACCGGTGGTGTAGGACCAGGGCACACTCATGAGCATGTCGAATGTTTTCTTCTTGTAGAAGTCAACGTCGGCCGAGAGGATGTCGAACACTCTGAACTGGAGAGCCACGTCGAATGATCTGGTTGTTTCCCAGGTCAGATATTTGTTACCCGGAGAGGCCACGCCTGAACCGGTGGTGGAGTTGGGCTTGCCGTTGATTTCGGAGGGACCGTAGTTTGACGAGCTGCCGAGTGAACCGAAGTAGAGGTAGTTGGGGATTCCGGAGTTACCGATTTCACCGTAGTTGGCGCGAAGGGCCAGTTCGTTGAGCCAGGTCACATCCTTGAGGAAGCTTTCGCCCTTCATGTTCCAGCGGCCGCCGAAAGCGTAGAAGGTACCCCAGCGGTGGCCGGGAGAGAACTTGGAGCTGCCGTCGCGACGTATTGAAGCGTCGATGAAGTAGCGGTTGTCGAACTCATAGTTGAAGTTGGCGAAGTAGGAGTTCATGGTGATGTCGCTCGAGCTTTCGCTGAGGTTGCCTATGGTCACAGTCTCACCCTGATTCAGGAGCATCTTTCTGCGGTCAACGTGGCCTGACGAAGATGCGCCGAAGCCGTGCTGACGGGTGATGATTGCTTCCTGACCGATAAGGAAACCGAAATGGTTCTTTTCAGCCAGCGAGAAGCGGTACTCTGCGGTGTTGGTGTAGGTGAACGAGTAGTAGCGGCTCATTGACTGCTGTGAGAGACCGGTGGTGTACTCGCCGGGAGCGAGAGAAGTGGTGGGGTACTGGTCGCCCATCGGAGAAACCTCCACGAGGCGCGGAAGAGCGCGGTTGTAGAGACGGGTCTCGTAAGCGTCAACGTTCTGCTGTGCGCGCAGGGTCAGGCCCTTGATGGGAGTGATCTGCTCGTAGATACCGGCATTGACAGTCACGCGGTTGCGGTGGTAGTCGCTCTGGCTTGCGAGATAGTCGGGAGTAACGGCGCCGGTGTAGTGGAGATACTTGGCTTTGCCGCCGTAGACCAGGTCGCCGTTCTCGTTGATGGAGTAGTAGTAGGGCGAATCCCAGGGACGTGCGAAATACTGGAACAAGCTCGGAGTGTAGATGCTCGGGCCGTCAGGTATGTTGTTGCCGTAGATATTGTCGGAGTTGCCGTTGGTCTCGTACTTGGTGTAACCGAGGTTGCCCTGGAAACCTACGCGGAACCAGTTGTTGACCTTGGATTCGAGGCTGAAACGCAGGGTTTCGCGGCGCATTCCTGACTGGACGATGATACCGTCCTGATCATAGTGGTTGAGCGACAGGTAGTAGCTGCTCTTGTCTGAACCGCCCTGAACAACGGCTTCAAGAGAGTAGGTGAGAGCTGTGTGGAACATCTCCTTGCTCCAGTCGGTGTTGATGTCGTAGGTGTTCACGAAGTCCTTGATGGACTGGGGGAACGGCTGTCCGATAAGGTCACCGAACTCAAGGAGCTGCTTGGAGTTCATCATTTTGAGCTTGTCGGGCTGCTTGGTACCCCAACCCACATTGGCGCGGATTGAAACGCGGGCATCTTCGCCGAATTTACCTTTCTTGGAAGTTATGACAATCACACCGTTGGCGGCACGAGAACCGTAGATGGCCACTGATGCGGCATCCTTGAGCACGGTGATGTTTTCGATGTCAGTGGGGTTGAGGGTCGTGAACACGTTCTGCGAGACCGGCGCACCGTCAAGAATGTAAAGAGGTGTGGTGGAAGCGTTGAGCGAGTTGAGACCGCGGATCATCACCTCGTTGTCGACCGATGAGGGGTCACCCGAGTTGGAGAAGATTGCCAGACCGGGCACCTGTCCCTGAAGGGCGTCCACGAAGGTGGTGGCAGGTGTGTTCTCGAGAACCTTGTTGTCGACCACCGAAACCGAACCCACAACGGAGCCGAGCTTCTTGCCCGAACCGTAACCGGTCACCACGACCTGATCGAGCATAGTGGCTGACGGATCAAGAAACACTTTCATGTTGTCGGAAAGTGTTACTGTTTTGGAAGTCATACCCACATACGATACCTTTACCTGTGTAACAGAGGCAGGCACGGTGATGGTGAACTCACCGTTGATGTTGGTCATGACACCACTGTTGGGGCTGCCTACGGGCTGGACTGCCGCGCCGACGAGCGGTTCGTCATCGGCTGAGCTGAGCACAACGCCTTTGTATGTGCGGTTCTGTGCAGAAACGCTCATAGCCAAAGTCACGATGGCTGCAAGTAATAGAAACAGCTTTTTCATACTAAAAATTTAATTAGACATATATGATTTGATAGATATTATCCTTGATTTGTATCATTGGCTAAACGGTTGATTTGCCGTGAAATGCGAGGGGCTTCGGCACCGTTGGCGCCTGACCTGCCTGCTTTTACGGGGACAATGATGATTGTTTCTATATTGACTTTATTTCTGTGCCTATTGTGTTAAACTCAAATTTATTGCTCTCTTGCCAAGAGATAAACATGGCGCAAATTTAATAATAATTATTAACAATCCAACACTTAAAAGCAATTATTTTCAGGTTTTAACATTTTCGTTTGCAACTTTTGGGGCGTTAAACATGTCGTAATGCGCTATTTTTTACCGGATTTAGAGCATTTTGTCAGAATCGGGGCGCGAGGGCGATTTTTGCGGATTTAAAAAGTGTGAACTTCGGGCGGTGTTTGTTTTCAGATTTTAAGTAAAAGCGGCGATTTGCTTTCAATTTATCAGTTTTGAAGGCGCGTCATTGAGTCCGCGCGGGCATGTCTGTCCGGCCTGTCCGCCGGCCCGTGACCGGCACAGATTCCGGGGATGTTTAGCAACGGCAGGGGAATGTGTATTGTCAATCAAGCGGTTAGGCGCATTTACGCTCTCTTGGTAAGAGAGTATTAAAAATTTAACAGAAGCACCAACAGGTACAAATCAACTAACGAAGAAACAAGTGTTTAACACCTCCAGTCACATCAGGCAGCGGAGCGCCGGAGCGTTTCGGCCTGTTACATATTTAATAAGCCAATGAATTAAAAATCAGAGCTGTAATATCCAAGGATAATATCTATCAAATCATATATGTCTAATTAAATTTTTAGTATGAAAAAGCTGTTTCTATTACTTGCAGCCATCGTGACTTTGGCTATGAGCGTTTCTGCACAGAACCGCACATACAAAGGCGTTGTGCTCAGCTAGGCCGATGACGAACCGCTCGTCGGCGCGGCAGTCCAGCCCGTAGGCAGCCCCAACAGTGGTGTCATGACCAACATTGACGGTGAGTTCACCATCACTGTCCCCGCCTCGGTAAAGGAAATCACAGTTTCTTACGTCGGTATGACCCCCAAGACGGTTTCCATACCCTGACGGGATTTTCTACGACAAAGATTCTGAGGATTATCGAACCGATTCTGTCAACCCTGCACTTGAAATATTTCGCAGGTTTACAGAGAGTTGCGGGAACGATAAAAGAAAAGCAGACACGGAATCGCTTCCAAATCTGCCTGTGGTGGAGTATAGCGGACTCGAACCGCTCACCTCGACACTGCCAGTGTCGCGCTCTAGCCAGATGAGCTAATACCCCTTTTGGTTTTCAGGTGCAAAGATATGAGTTTTTTTTGTTTCATGCAAGTTTTTCCGGCCGATTTTGCTAATTTTGTCGTGATAAACATCTCCTGAACTACCCAAAGACACTTCCACTATTCCCGAATGAGACTCTTTTTCTATATCTCGCTTGCAGTATTTTTCTGCGCCTGTTCCAATTCCAAAGCCCGTGCGGTGGCAGAGGCTGACTCGATTAAAAATCCCGTAAAGGCCGATACCGCAGGGGAAATCCCGGCGACGGAGGCCGACACTATGACCGTGAGTTTCGCTTTCATGGGCGACATTATGATGGGCACCACTTTCCCGGACTCGATCCACGGGACCCATCTGCCGGCCGACGGCGGCCGGCATCTGTTTGATGACGCCCGCACGGTGACGGAGCGGGTGGATGTGGCCGGCGGCAATTTGGAGGGCAGTTTCCTCGACGGACCGGGACGGCGCCGCCCCATGAGGAATCCGAAGACCTACTATGTGTTCCGCATGCCAACGGCCTACGTTGACAATCTGGTTGACGCGGGCTTCGATTTCATGGGCATAGCCAACAACCACATCAATGATTTCGGGCAGCCGGGGCGTTTGTCGACCATGGCCACGCTGCGCAAGGCCGGCATTCCGGCGGTGGGGCTGAAAGGGAGCTGCGAGACGGCCGTGATTACGCGCAAGGGTCTGCGCATAGGCGTGACCCAGTTCGGACACGGCGGCAACAATCTCGACGTCACCTCTCTGGCTGAACTGCGCCGGGTGGTCAAGGAGCTGAAGCAGGAGTGTGACCTTGTGGTGGTGTCGTTCCACGGCGGAGCCGAAGGGGCGGCCTATCTCCACGTGGCGGGCAAGCCTGAGACCTACGTGGGCGAGCGCCGCGGCAATGTCAGGGAGTTCGCAAGAGCGGCCATTGATGCGGGGGCCGACATTGTGTTCGGCCACGGACCGCACGTGCCGCGCGCCGCGGAGCTTTACAAGGACCACATCATTTTCTACAGTCTCGGAAATTTCTGCACGCCTTACAGGATGGGGCTTACCGGAGTGTCGGGCTATGCGCCTCTGGCGGAGGTGAGGGTTGACCGCAGCGGGAAGTTCGTCGACGGCAAAATCCACTCCCTGCTCCAGCAGCGCGGGCGCGGGCCGAGGTTCGACAAGAACAATTCGGCTGCGAAACTGATAAAGAAGCTCTCGAAAGAGGATTTTCCGGAATCACCGCTGAAGATAGCCGACGACGGCACTCTCAGCCGATGACCCGGAGGGTTCAGCGGCGTTTGAGGCCGCTGACGTTGTAACGGGCGGAGAGTCCCTGGAGTTTCTTGAAGAAATTGTGATCGTCGGCGTCGAAGCCGTTGGCGTAGTTGCGGAATTCCTCGATGTCGGCGGGCGTGAGCCGGAACACACCTTTGGATATTTCGGCCCTGCGGGCCATCATGTTGTGCAGCTCTATGCCGGCTTTGTGACGGTCGGCCACGCTGATGCATGCCTCGATGCGTCCGCCGGGGCGCGGTTCCTCGCGCTTAATGCGCAGGGCATAGCCCTGACCTACGCGCAGGAGCAGGGCGTAGCCCTCGGCATGGGTGCGGTCATACTCCAGTTTCTCGCGGATGAATATGTCGTCAAACGCTTTCATGGCGCCCTCGAAATCCTCGGGGTCCAGCGAGTTGGCTGAGCAGAAGCGGTCATAGAGCATGCGGAAGCAGTCAAGGGTGGCGCGGGTGTCGCCGGCGGCGCTGTGCATGCCTTCCTCGCCGAAGCTGACTCCGAGATGTTCGGTCACGGACGCGAGGCTCACTTTCTGGAACAGGTCGAGGCCGTTCTGCAGCCCGTGGTTGATCCAGAACCAGTTGCGCAGCTCAATGATGTGTTTGCCTGAGAGGTTCCGGATGCCCTGGTGGGAAAGGTGGGTGATGTCGTTGTCAACGGCGAATCCTATGAGATGGTCGGCGCTGTCTATTATGTCCTGGATTTCGGGGCGCAGGGCCTCGAATGACGGGGCGTCGCTGACCATCCCGGGGGTTATGTGGTGGATTGAAGAGTCCCACGAACTGTAGCCCGCGGGACGGAAAAGGTGATGGAACAGCTGCGTGCGGTCAAGCGCGAATATGGAGATCTCGATTATCTCGTCGCCCTCCACGAATTCGGCATCGAGACACACGCAGCGCTTGTGTCTGTCTGTGGTCACGTCAGTGTTTGGTTATGTCGGAAATGTTGAACTTGCCTGACAGCGGCTGAACGGCCGTTTTGCCGTGGAGAATGTCGAAGAGGAAGTCGCGGATGCGTCCGGTGGTCAGGGTGGATACTTTGCCGTCACGGTCGGTTCCGAGGTCGTAGGTTTTCAGCAGCTGCGGGCCGAGGGCGGCGGCCGTAAGCAGGAAATGGTTCTGGAACCTGTCGGTGTCGATGAGGTCGGCGGCCAGGACTTTTCCCACCACGGTGTAGCTTCTGAGGGTTTTGGAGACTTCGCCGTCGGAGAGTGACGAGCGGACCTCGTCGTTGCTCAGGCTGATCTCTATGGCGCCGGAATCGGGGGCCTGGGGCAGGCCCTTGTAAAGGTCTCCGAGGTCGGCCAGACTGAGGTTGATGAGGCGGGTTCCCTCGGCGGCCACTATGGGCTCGATGGAGAAGGCGCTCGGCAGGAGCAGGAAGTTGATGTCGGAGATGCGCACGGAGGGGGCGTTGAATGTGCCCACCATCGAGCCGCGCATGTCTATTTCCTGAGTGGCGAACACGCTGCCCACCACCACGCAGTTGATGAGCGTGATTTCATCGGCATAGATGCTTCCGGCCACGAAGGCGTTGGTCAGCTCTACGGTCTTGGCGTTGATGTCGGCGAGAAACGACAGGCGTATCGCCGAGCCGCGTGACACTACGGAGTTGGCCGAGCCGACGGATTTGTTGAAACGGGCCGATCCGGTGGCGTCGTTGGCCACATAGAGCTCGCTCTGGGCGAAAGTGGCGCCCTGGACCTCGACGTCGCCCTTGCGCACCTCAATGCGGTTGCCGTAGATGGGGCCTTCGACAATGGTGTCGCCCTTGAATATTATGTTGCGGTTGAGCTCGGATGTGCGCTCCGGCAGGATGGAGCTGTGGACGAGGTTGTCCTCGAGCAATATGTCGGTACCGTTTATGCGGATTTCTTTAAGTTCTTTCATTGGTGTTTACAGACTGAGGATTGGGTTGTTGATGAATTTGTTGAGGTAGGCTTTGACGCGGCGGTCGTGGTCGGAATGGGCGGGAACAGCCTCGGCCACGTTGTGGGCGAAAGCCGTGCGGATTCTCTCCATCTCGGATTCCGGCATGGGACGCCATGCGGCCTGCTGGAGCTGGCCTGTCATGCGGCGGCGCGAGCTGTTGGGGATGACCGAGGGCTTGTAGAGCGTGGGGCGTAGGGCGCCCGGGGCGTCGTCTTCGGTCTGGACGGCCAGACACACCGGCACGTAGTAGCTGCGCTCGCGGCTGTCATCGAACAGGGAGCGGTTGATCACGTTGCGGTTCTCCTGCTGATAGACGAGGTAGCCGCTGGCGCGGTGTATGGCGTCGAGAGCGCGTTTCTTTGTCATGGAGGCGAGAAGCTCGCTCTGGATGCGGGCGTTTTCGGCCGAGCTGATGAGGGCCACGCCCGCCGGTTCGGAAATCAGGGTGCGGTCAGAGCATTCCGAGGTCTGTTCGCGGAGCTTGAACGCCGGCCGGTCAAGCTCGAACACGCGGTGCTGCAGTTCGGTGTTGAGGTCGGTGAATATCTTGGAGTAGCGCTCGGTTATGCGGTGGTAGTCGGCCTCCATCTGGAGCTGTTTGCCCCGGCAGCGCTCGGCGAGTTTGTTGAGGTGCACCAGTGTGGCGTCGATGCTGCTGCGGAGCATGGCCATCTGCTGGCCCAGCTCGGAGCGCACGGTCTTGAAGAAGCCCTTGATAATGGTGTCGGATATTTTCTTGGAGTTCTCGCTTATCGAGGCTATGTGGGCTGTTTTAGTGGCAACTACCGACGTTGTCAGGGCGTCGACATGCGTGCTGCAGTCAACCACTGAGGAATCGAGGTCATCGGTATCGACGTGGATGTTGATATGCACCGGTTCGGTCACTGTCCCGCTGTAGGGGATGGACGTGTCACCGCTCCGGGCCACACCGGAGTAGTGGACTTCGATGGTTTTGGTGAAATGTCGGGAGTAACTCATGGCCTGCCGGATTGAAGTGTCTGATAGGAAGCGTCGGCAAAGAGCCGGCTCATTGTCTGCTTGATGCGGGGTGTGGCGTCGAAGTCAGCGAGCATGGCGTTGAAACTTTCCTTCACGCGCGGGTCGGCCTGTACGGGCGCTGCCGTCCACTGCAGACCGGCGTCGGCCGCGGAGAAGGAATTGACAATGCGGTGGCGGGTTGACTCCGAAATCTGCGACGAGGGTGTCACCACGTGCTGCAGCGAGCCTTCGTCGCGGCCGGCCACGCCCTGCCACACGGCTATGGGGGCGTAGGTCATGGCTTCGGGCGAACGGAGCGGGCGGTTGAGCAACACGCGCGATGTCAGAATCTTCTGTTCGTTGAGACCGGCGAGGAAGCCTTTCATGATGTCGATGAGCCGCGCTCCGCGATATTTGATGTTGGACGTCATCAGTTTCTGCGAGGCGGTGAGTGACTCGGCCTGCGATACGGGCACGGTGGCGGTCAGCTGGCGTCCGCGGTTCTGGATGGTGTCTATTTCGGTCACCGCGAATCTGAAGGCCGCGCGGTCAAGCTCATGCACGCGGCGCTGAAGCGCGCGGTTGAGGGTGCCGAACAGCTTGGAGTAGCGCTGCGCAATCATGGCGTAGTCACGCTCCATGCGGCTGCGTATGCCGTTGAGCTGCCGGCGCTGCTGGTTGAGCTGCAGGAGCAGGGAATCGACGTCGCTCTTGTATTTTGCAATTTTCTGTGAAATCTGGGAGTGAATCAGCGAGTAGAAGCCGCGGTTCACATTGCTGCACACGTTGTTGGCGGCATCGTCCTGCGCTTTCACCACGGCGGTCTGCATGGCCACAACTGCGGTTGTGGTTCCGTCGACATGATTCTTGACCCTGTCGATACTCTGCGCCATAGGGGCGGTATCGACCAAACAATCTATTACTGCCATGGCTTACTGCTGGTTAGGGTTCTGGTCAATGGGACGGGTAGGGGTGTTGTTGGCCGAGCCCTCGGGACGGGCGGCGGCCTCCATGTCGCAAAGTTCCGAAAGGGCTTCGCGGGCTATGGCGGGCAGATTCAGGGCCATGTGTTCGTGGGCTATGTCCTCGATGCTCGGCTCCGGGGGCAGCTGCGATGACTTGGCGAACAGCGGGTTGACTCTGGCGAGGTTCTGGCGGCGGCTGTCGAGCGAATGGATTTCGTTGGCGGCCACGGCGGCTTCGTTGGAGTGTCCGTCGCGGAGTTTCGCGTCGTAATATTCCACGTGGCCGAACTGTTCGGCACGGATGTCTATGTCCTCTTTCAGGCGTTCCATGTATTCCTCGAACTCCTGCTGCACTCGCTGGAATTCCTGAGACTGCACCTCAAAGGCGGCGATGGTCTCTTCGGTGTTCTCCACGGCCTCAACCACGGTCTGGTCCAGGTCGGTTCCGCCGGTCTTCATGGAATCCTCGGTTTTCTTGAGCGAGGCGAGGGTGTTGTAGGCGGCCACGTATTCGCGGAGGCTCTGCTGCATGAGGTTTATGATGTCGGAGCTTTCGGCGCGGTTGGCGCGGTAGAACGCATCGGTGTCCTGATGCCACTTGTTGAGATATGATATTTTCTGGTCCTTGATGCTGTTGTAGATGCGCAGGCGTTCCACACGGTTCTCGGCCATGAGATTCTGAACCACCGGAGCCATGATTTCCTCGATTATCTGATGGACGCCGAAAGGCATGGAGCTTACGTTGCCGTCCTCGGATGTCCACATTCCGGAGAGCAGGTTGAATTTCATCCGTGAGCTCGGGCGCAGATTGAACGGCTCGTAGTCCTCGACATCCTGCGAGTAATCGAATTTCTCGTTGCGGATGCGCTCGATTTCATCGTATTCGAGGATGGGCGAGTAATGGTTGTAGGGCGCTTTAAGAATCTGATAGAGCAGACGGTTGGACTCGAACACAACCTTGTCGACCGAAGCCACTTTCAGGGCCGAGATGGCCTGAACTGAGCTTGCCATGGTTGACATGAGTGATTTGATGACGTCCTCGAACTGCAGGGATTCGTTGGAAAGGGAATCCTTGAGTTTGTTGAGCTCGTTGAAGCGGTTGATGCGTTCGGCATAGCGCTCGGAGTTGAACACATCCATGACGGGAGCGCCCTCGGGAACGGTGTCGGTTGCATACTGGTCAATGAAGTCAAGATATTCGCTGCCGCGCTGTACGAGCGGAAGGGCCACGGAAACCGTGTCGACGTCCTCCATGCAGAACGAGACGGTGCGGAGCGAGCGCTCCAGCGCGCCGAGATAATCGTTTTCGTTGACTTCCTGAATTGACGTGGAGTAGTCCGATGTCTCCACTTTCTCGGAATCCTCGGATGTCTCCACCAGCGGCGCCTCGGTTGCAAGAGCGTCTATCTTATTTATAGTCTCAACCAGAAGCTCGTTCTGGCGGGGGAGCTGCAGGGCCACCTCGCTGTCGGGAATCTCGCCTGTGTAGTCGACCATGAAGCTCTTGTCGTCATACTTCACCTGGTCGGCCACCGGAACGTAGGCAATGCCGAGCTTCTCCACTTTGTAATCGCGGAAAATTGCTTCGTGCTGCTTACGGAGGCCATTGATGTTCTCGTTGATTTCGTCAATTTTCTGAGTGAACTACTTTTTCTTCACGAAAGCCATGAAGAAAAGGATTATGGTGAGGTACCAGTACCAGGTTTTGGACAGTTTTTCCTCATACACGGCACGTTCCTGCTCGCATTCGCTGATCTGAGCTTCAATACGTTCTTCTTCCGACACTATCTTGTCGGCGGCCATCTTGTAATAATTGAACAGAATCCTTGCCTGATCCTGATAAATATTACTTGATTCGGGGAAAATTTTTCCGTTCATTGTGTGTGATAGATGAAATGGTGGGTTTAAAAAATTTGATTCAAGGTTGGAAAGCCGGCGAGGCGCGGCTCAGAGAGGATTAGAGTGAGGTGATGTTCTTGCGCTCCTTTATCAGACTCTCGATTTCAGAGAGAACGGCATCGATTCTGTCGGCGTTCAGCTCATAATCGGCCATGGCGTTTATGGCGAAGTCAATTCTGGAAGCGGCAAGGCTCTCGATGTCGGTGGCCTCGGGGTTGTTGCACGGAGTGACATAGCGCAGACTTGAGCCTATGTCGCTGATGCGGCCTCTGATCTGGACGGGTACGGACTGTCCGGTACCTGCCACGCGCTCGAGCTGACGCATCTGTCGGCGCAGACGTTCAAGCCCGTTGACCATCCGGGTTTCCTCGTTATAGACGGTGACAACTTTCTCGCTGACCCGTATGGTGGCCATCGCCACGAGCACGAGGATGAACATCAGGATGATCTGCACGAGAAGCTGATACTTGAATTCCAGCTCGTAACGGTGCATGACCACCATGGCCACAACAGCGGCCACGGCATAGCACACCGTTGTGGCGATGCTCAGTCCGAGGGTGCCTACTTCACGTTTGGCGGGGTCCTTGATGTCAATCATGGGAGTGGCGGCCCTTAGATATATGATTCCGAAGGCAAGAGCGCTTACGATCAGGTCAAGCCAGAGGATTGCGGTGGGGAGCGACGAGCCGAAAAGGAAGAAACAGAGTACAAGAATCACCTCGCCGGCACCGAAAACAATCCAGTTGAGGATGCTCAGATGTTTCATGGGATTGGATATGGTTAGGGTTGTCAATTACGTTTGTTGCCGCATCGGGGGCAGAATTTCACATTGGGAGGGAAGGGCGAGCCGCACCTTGTGCAGGTGTCGGACGACACTACCCTCTGACCGCAGTTTCCGCAGAACACGCTTCCGGGAGCCAGCGGCGCGTTGCAGTTGGGGCAGAGGTTTCCGCCGGCAGCCGCTCCGCCGCCGAGCTGTGTGCCGCAGCTAACGCACCGTTTCGCATGGGGATTGTTGTCGGTGCCGCATTTCGGACACGGATTGTACTGGTTGCCGCAGTTGGGACAGAAGCTCGATGTTGAGGGGTATTTCTTGCCGCAGTTGGAGCAATAGACCATTCTGACGCCCTGTTGCTGCTGTTGCTGCTGGCCGTAGTTCTGCTGCTGTGCGCCGAATCCCTGATGCGGGTTTCCGAAGTTCTGCTGCTGATGCTGCTGCGCGCCTCCGAAGGTGGGCTGGTTGTACTGTGGCGCCATCATGTCCGAGGCCACGCCGCCGCCGTTCTGGCCCTGACGGCCTCCGCCGCCCATCATTCCGTTCATCATGTTGATGGCCATGATTCCGCCAAGCAGTCCGCCTGTTCCTCCTGACCCCATGGCGCCGCTCAGTCCGCCTATGGCATTGTTGGCCGTGTCAAACATCTGCTCCTGCTGCCAGGTGTGGCCGGTGATTGACATGGCGCTCTGTTTTGCTATGGCCTCGCGGATGCTGCGCCCGTCAGGAGCGGAATCGTCAATATCGATCTCGCTGATGTAGAATTTTGTCAGTTCAAGGCCCAGATCGTTCCAGAACGGGGCAATCTGCTGGCGCAGGTAGCCCGACATCTGGTCGAGGAACGCCGATATCTGTTTGAATCCCACGTTGTTCTGAAGCATGAACTGGACTATGGTCGATTTGGCTTTTGAGGTGAATTCGCCGCGTGCCTGCTCGGTCATGTCGGATTCGGTGAAAGTGTGGCGCGTGCCAACGAAATTGACAAGGAACTTTTCGGTGTCGGTTATCCTGAGGCCGTACTGTCCGGCGGCATACAGCGGTATCTGGGTGTTGTAATCGGCGTCGTGGATGGGCATGCGGGTTATGCGCCAGTCAATGTTGAACACCTGAACTTTATTGACGAACCATATCTCGGCGGTGAAGGGATTCTTGCCGCCGAAAGGTATGCCGAAGAAATTGTGGAGTATCGGCAGGTTCTCGGTGTTGAGGGTGTGTTTTCCCGGACCGAATTTTCCCATGAGCTGTCCTTTGGAGAAAAGCACGGCCTCCTGGGACTCGGAGACTAAAAGCTGGGTGTAGGTTGACAGATTTGTCTCCGGAAAACGGTAGGCGTAGATGGTCGGAGACCCTTGGGGTTGCCATCGGACGAGGTCGATTATTGCCATAGAGATTCTGTAATGATTGGTTTCTAATATTTTTATCGGAGTCGGTTCCGTTCAGAGGAACCGGTCGTCATGTTTTATCTGCACGTCGGTCAGCATCACCTTTATCTGCTGCTCGTCGCTTTTGGGACAGATCAGGAGCACGTCACCGGCATCGGCCACTATGCAGTCATGGATTCCGTTGACCACGACGAGCTTGCCTTCGGGGGCCATGAATATGTTGCCGGTGGAGTTGTAGGTCATCACGCTTGCCGAGCACGAGACGTTGTTGCTGTCGTCCTTGTGTGAATTCTCGTAGAGGGAGCCCCAGGTGCCGAGGTCACTCCAGCCGAAGTTCACGCATTCCACGTAGACATTGTCGGCCTTCTCCATGACGGCGAAGTCAATTGATATGGAGGGGCAGCCTGAGAAATTGGTTGCTATGAAATCCGTTTCGCGAGGGGTCCCGAAATCGTGCGCTCCGCGGTCAAAGACGCTCGTCAGGTCAGGAGCGAAGCGGTGGAGTGCCTTCTTGATGGCATCGACGGTCCAGAGGAATATGCCGGCGTTCCAGAAGAACTCGCCCGTGTCAAGAAACACCTGCGCCAGCTCCTTGTTGGGCTTCTCGGTGAATGTCTTGACCTTGAGCAGTCCCGGCTCTATTTCCTGACCTATCTGGATGTAGCCGTAACCAGTCTCGGGCCGGGTGGGCTTGATTCCGAGGGTGAGCAGTGCGTCATGATGCTCCACAAAGTCAAAGCCTCTTGTCACGCATTCCTCGAAGATGCTTTCGCGTGTGATCAGATGGTCGCTCGGGGTCACAATCATGGACGCCTCCGGGTCAATAGCGGCGATGTGATAGGCCGCCCATGCTATGCAGGGGGCGGTGTTGCGCCTGTCAGGTTCGAGCAGTATGCGCGATTCGTCGATTTCCGGGAGCTGCTGCCGTACCATGTCGACATATCTGCGGTTGGTCACCACAAGGATATTCTCCGGTCTGACAAGTGGCAGAATGCGGTCGTAGCTCATCTGCAGCAGAGAGCGTCCGGTGCCGAAGAAATCGAGGAACTGTTTGGGTTTGTCCGTGCGGCTGTAGGGCCAGAAGCGGCTGCCTATTCCTCCGCACATTATTACGCAATATCTATGTTTATCAGGGATTGGTGTGTCCATGGGCGTTTTCACTTCATGATTTTGAGTGGCTAAGATAGGAAAGATTAAAGAATAAATCAAATTTTTTTAAGGTCAAATGGGTTTTTGGCCGGAATTGGCACGGATTATGAGATTAATTGCTAACTTTGCCGCGATTTTTCATATAGTCAGAACCAAAAACAGTAATTCAAGAAATGTCAACATACAATGAAGCCGCACGTCCGCGCGTAACCACGGCGCGTCTGCAGGCCATGAAGGCCGCAGGAGAGAAAATAGCCTGCATAACATCCTACGATTACACAATGTCACGTCTGGTGGATGCCGCCGGAGTGGATTTTATCCTTGTCGGAGACTCGGCCGCCAATGTGATGATGGGCTATGACACCACGCTCCCCATCACTCTTGACGACATGATCACCTACGCCAAAGGCGCCGTACGCGGTGCCGAACACGCCATGGTGGTCGTGGACCTTCCGTTCGGATACTATCAGGGCTGTCCCGAGCTGGCTCTTAAATCGGCAGTCAGAATCATGAAGGAGACCGGAGCCGCAGCCGTCAAGATGGAAGGTGGCCGCGAAATCCGCGAATCGATAGAGCGGGTGCTCTCGGCCGGAATCCCTGTGTGCGGACATCTCGGACTGACACCACAGTCCGTCAACAAGTTCGGCGGTTACGGTGTCAGGGCCAAAGGCGATGCCGAGGCAGCGCGTCTGCTCGAGGATGCCGCCATGCTTGAGGAAATAGGCTGCTATGCCGTGGTGCTGGAGAAGATACCTCAGGAACTCGCGGCCAAAGTGACTGCAGCCCTCACCGTGCCCACCATAGGAATCGGCGCCGGTTCCGTTACCGACGGCCAGATACTCGTGGTGCAGGACATGCTCGGCATGAACGAGGGATTCAAGCCCAAATTCATGCGTCATTTCGGACAGATAGGGCAGGCGATAAAGGACGCCATTGGCTCTTACGTCGGCGAGGTGAAAGCCGTGACCTTTCCCTCTGACACCGAACACTATTGATGGCCCAGTCCCTTGACAGCAAAATCCTCAGGCTCGGGCTCCCGATCCTGATAGGCCAGATAGGCACCATTGTGGTGGGGTTCGCCGATACGGCCATGGTGGGACACTACACCACCGCGGCTCTGTCGTCGGCTTCGTTCGTCAACAATGTGTTCAATGTGGCCATATTCACTCTCCTTGGATTCTCTTACGGACTGACTCCGCTGGTGGGCGCGTTGTTCGGACGCGATGACCGCCGGGGCATAGGTTCGCTTCTGCGCACGGCGTTGCTGACCAATGTGGTTTTCGCCGTGGCTGTAGGGCTTGTGATGACCGTAATCTATCTGAATCTGGGCCATCTCGGACAGCCTGAAGAATTGCTTCCGCTTATAAGGCCTTATTACCTGATTTATCTTGTGGGGCTGCTGCCAATAGCGGTGTTCAACGCCTTCTCGCAGTGGGCCTACGCCATAAAACGCACGGCCATGCCGATGTGGATAGTGTTGATTTCCAACGTAATCAACATAGCGGGGAATTATCTGTTCATCTACGGTAACTGCGGCATGCCCGAGATGGGGCTCAACGGAGCCGGTGTGGCTACTCTGTCGGCGCGAGTGTTCTGTGCCGTGGCCATAGTGGCGGTGTTCTGCATTTCAGGCGATTTCGCGGTCTACAGGCGCGGTTTCCGGACGGGAACCGGCATGAAAGGGGCGGTGAAGGTGACGGTCACCTCTCTGCCCGTGGCCGTGCAGATGGGATGCGAGGCCGGTTCCTTTACCATGGCTGCCGTCATGGCCGGATGGCTCGGCGCCCTTGAACTTGCGTCGTATCAGCTCACGGTGATTATGGGAACGCTGGGATTCTGCATCTATTACAGCATAGGGGCCGCTACGTCGGTTCTCGTGGCCAATGCCGCAGGACGCGATGACCGCCGGCTCGAGCGGCTCACGGCCTACGCCGGCTACCGTATAATTCTGGTGCTGGCCTGCTGTTCGTCACTGATATTCCTCCTGGGCAGCAGAGCCATTTTCCATATCTTCACTGATGATGAGGCCGTCATTGCCCTGAGTATGACTCTTATAGTGCCGCTGATACTGTATCAGCTCGGCGACGCCACGCAGATAGCGTTTGCCAATTCGCTCCGCGGAACCTCGTTCGTCATGCCCATGATGTGGATTTCCATCATAAGCTACATAGTGGTGGGCATGCCGGCCACATATCTGCTCGCATTCACCGCCGGCATGGGGCTTTACGGGATAATTCTCAGTTTCTCGGCCTCACTGTTTCTTGCGGGAGCGCTGTTCCTCTATTTTTTCCTGCGGGCGACAAGGGAACGCGTCCCGGCCGCAAACCGCTGACGGTCCAAACTTTTGGCGATGTGGTTTGTTGTCACTTGCGTAAAGCAGCAGAAACGGCAACTTGTCACGGCTTTTATGGACCATTTAATATTTTTTTTATGAAAAAAGTGCAAGTTACCGCAATATTTAATCTAACTTTGCATACTGTATTCAAGTAGAGTCTAACAAATTAAACATACAAAAATGGATAATAAAGATTTTGACCGCATAAGCTATGCTCTCGGACTGAGCATGGGCAACAATTTCCAGAGCAGCGGCATCAAGGAGCTTAACTTCAAGGATTTCGCTGACGGAGTGGAAGCCGTTTACACCGGCAACACTCCCAAGATGACCTACGACGAGGCCAAGGAGGAAATCCGCAAGTTCTTCACGGAGATGGAAAACCGTCAGAAAGAGGAAGCCGCCAAGATGGGCGAGGTGAATGCCAAGGCAGGCGAGGAATTCCTCAAGACCAACGGCGCACGTCCCGAAGTGAAGACCACCGCCACCGGTCTGCAGTATGAAGTGGTTAAGGAAGGCTCGGGCGAGACTCCAAACCGCGGCGACCGCGTAACGGTACATTATACCGGCAAACTGATTGACGGTACGGTATTCGACTCGTCGGTTGAGCGCGGCGAACCCGCCACATTCGGCGTTACACAGGTAATACCCGGATGGGTGGAGGCACTCCAGATGATGAAGGTAGGCTCCCAGTGGCGTCTGTTCATTCCCTCGAAACTCGCCTACGGCCCCAACGGTGCCGGCGGTGTAATAGGTCCCAACGCCACTCTGATTTTCGACGTGGAACTTCTCGGAATTGAAAAATAACCATTACAATAAATACAGAATATAGTAATTAACAAACAATTATGAAGAAAATTCTTATGGCCGCCGGCATTGCCGCAGTGGCTTTGTGCATGACAAGCTGCGACAAGGGCTCGAACGCCGGTTCAGCTGAAGGCAATGACTCGCTCTCGATACTTCTCGGTGACGTTCAGGGCTCCAACTACAACGGACAGTGGAAGAACTACAGCGAACAGGTGCCCGATTCAGTCAAGGCCACTCTTGACAAAAAAGCATTCCTCAACGGTATGCGTTCGGTTATCCTCAAGGATCCTTCCAAGGACAACTCCTATATCATGGGTGTGAGCACTGCACTCCAGATCTACGGTCAGCTCGCCAACATGAAGATGTCAGGCGTGGATCTCGATTTCAAGGAATTCATGAGCCACTTCGAGAAGGCATTCCTTGCCGATTCAGTTGACCAGCAGAAACTGATGATTGACCAGACACAGCTTCAGGTGATGATGAATGCCGCCAACGACCTGATGATGAAGAAACAGCAGGAAGAGCAGGCACGTATCCGTCAGGAAATGGAAGCCAAGGCCGCTGAAAACGTCAAGGCCGGAAAGGCTTACGTGGAGAAAGTGAAGAAGGAAGATCCTAAAATCAAGACTCTCGAATCAGGCGTAAGCTACAAGGTGATCAAAGAGGGTACCGGTTCCAAGCCTGGCAAGAGCGACGTGGTTAAAGTCAACTATGTGGGCAAACACATTGACGGAAGCGAATTCGATTCATCCAATGGCGAACCCCGTCAGTTCAACGTGAGCGGCGTTGTTCCCGGATTCAGCGAAATCCTCCAGATGATGGCCCCCGGTGCCAAATATGTGGCTTATCTGCCCTCCGACCAGGCTTACGGCGATCAGGGCGCAGGAAACATCAAGCCCGGTGAAACTCTTATATTCGAGATAGAGATGGTAGAGGTAGTCCCCACCACCAACACCACCTCAGTCAAGAGATAAATTCCTGAATCAACAAAACATGACGTCACCGCTTGACAGGCTGCTACGGCGGCTCGGGCGGTGACGTCCGTTATTTCTCCTTAAAAAATCGGTCAATTATGAAAAAACCTCGACTGGTAGTCCTCACCGGCGCGGGAATGAGTGCCGAAAGCGGAATCTCCACCTTCCGCGACAGCGGAGGCCTCTGGGACAAGTATCCCGTGATGGAGGTGGCGAGCCATGAAGGATTCGTGCGCAATCCGGCTCTGATCCATGAGTTCTACAACACCCGCCGCCGCGAGCTCGTCAATGCGCGGCCCAATGCCGGCCACACCGGACTGAAAGAACTTGAACAGTGGTATGATGTTGACATCATAACCCAGAATGTGGATGACCTCCACGAACGCGCCGGCTCCCTGAAGGTGCTCCATCTCCACGGCGAACTGATGAAGGTGCGTTCCATGAAACATCCCGAAAGAGTGTACACTCTGGGACCCGACAACCTTTCAACCTCTGTGGATACCCGCGACAGCTACGGAGACCCCGTGCGTCCGCACATAGTTTTCTTTCAGGAGGCTGTTCCGAATATCGAGCCGGCCATAGAACTCGTGGAGAAGGCCGACGTGTTGGTGATAATAGGCACCTCCATGGCCGTCTATCCGGCAGCCGGACTGGTAAACTATGCCCGACGCGGCATTCCGGTTTACTATATTGACCCTAATCCGGCTCCGGTGCCCGACGGTGTGACCGTGCTTCGCACCACCGCTACTCAGGGCGTGAAGGAACTCATAGACATATTGCGGCCGTAATCATTTCAGAAAGATATGAAGAAAATATTGTTGGCTGTGGTGATGGCAGGTCTCGGCCTGCTCACGGCAAAAAGTCAGACCGCCGAAGCCGGAATTTCCGAGCTCGCGGACTCGATGTGCGTGCTGCTCGGCTCTACCGAAGGCGGCTACACCCGAAATATGATTTCAAGACTTCCGGAATCGGACAGAAACCGTTGCCGCGAGGATTATCTCAAGGCCATGCGGGAGGTGTTTTCAGGCGATGCCTACTATGCCGACGGCCTCAAACGGGCCCTTGACCTTTACGGATTTGTCCGTGAGCTGGAATCCAAAGGCGTGAAGGTGGACCGCAATCTGGTCATCGAGGCTTTTGAGAGCGGACTGGACAATACTTCCCTGACCAGAGAACAGATCGCCGCCAATGTCAAGGCCACGAACGGTCTGTATGACAGACTGCAGGCCGCAGTGCGCGAACATCAGGCTGCTGTGCGTAAAGCCCAGGCCGCTGAAAACGAGGCCGCCGGAAAAGCATTCGTGGACAGCCTGAAGAAAAAGAACAAATCGATAAAGACCACGGAGTCAGGCCTGTCATACAGAATGGTGAAAAAAGGCAGCGGCAAGGTCACGCCTCAGGCCGGCGACAAGGTGAAGGTGCACTATACCGGCCGGCATATCGACGGGTCGGTGTTCGATTCTTCCGTTGAACGCGGCGAACCGGCGGTGTTCGGCGTGGGACAGGTGATAAAAGGTTTCGGCGAGGGCCTTCAGATGATGACTCCGGGTTCGAAATACACGTTCTACATCCCCGCATCCATAGGCTACGGTGAAACCGGCGGAGGCGACAGAATCAAGCCGGGAGAAACACTTCAGTTCGATGTGGAACTCCTGGAAATCAATCCCAAAGATGAATAAAAAATCAAGATTATGAAAAAGATATTTTATGTTACGCTAATGACAATCATGGCCCTTGCCGGCTTTCAGGCCAGGGCGGAGTCAGAGAACGGCGAGCGCGAATATGTCTATCAGGTTCAGGCCGGCGAAGATTTGCCGGAAGTTGCCGAAGGCACCTACATGGTCATAGACTTCAATGCCTCATGGTGCATGCCGTGCCGCATGTTCAAGCCCGCTTTTGACCGCGCCGCGCAGGAGTTTGACGGAAAGGCGGTGTTCGTTTCGGTCAACGTTGACGCCTGTCCGGATCTGGCCCGTGAGTTTGCTGTCCAGTCCATACCCTTCGTGCTCGTGCTCCATGACGGAAACGAGGTGGCACGTCAGCTCGGAGCCACATCCTACCCGGAATTCAAAGCCTTTCTCGAGCGAACGCTGCGCTGAGGTTTTCCGCCGCTTGCATAATAGACGATAAAATTGTATTTTTGCAAAAAAATGGCGGGGTCATGAATATGGCCCGGATTTATCGATAAAATGTGGCCGTTCAGGCCTCTAAACAACAGGGCCTCCGGGCCGTTAAAACGATTGAAATGAATATTTCCGACTCTATGCGGGAGATTCTCGCAGCCGAAAGTCAGGCCATAGCGGCCATCCCTTATACTCCTGACTATGACAAGGCCGTGGAGCTGATTGTGGAACATGTCAGCCGCCGTGGCGGCAAGCTTGTAACCTCGGGCATGGGCAAGGCCGGGCAGATAGCCCTCAACATAGCCACAACCTTTTCGTCGACCGGCATACCTGCTGTGAATCTTCATCCATCGGAAGCCCAGCACGGCGACCTCGGAGTGCTTCAGCCCAATGACGTGATGCTTCTTGTGTCAAACTCCGGACGCACACGCGAAATCATTGATCTGGTGATGCTTGCGAGAAACCTCTACAGCGATGTGCCCATCATTGTGATAACCGGCAACGGCGACAGCGAGCTGGCCCATACCGCCAACGCTACCCTCGTCACTGCCCCGGCCCCCGAGGTGTGTCCCCTCGGACTCACGCCCACCACTTCCACTACCATGATGACCGTAATAGGCGACATCCTTGTGGTGAATGTGATGAGGACGACGGGTTTCACCCGCTCGCAGTATGCCCTGCGTCATCATGGCGGCTATCTCGGAACCAAGTCACGTGACTGACGCGCTGACGGCGGCCGGCCTGATGCACGCGGATATAAAACTCACTTCTCAACTCTGCTTCAGATGAAGAAAATCATAATAATCGACGGCTGTTCAGCCAACATCGTTTTCCCTCCGGAAGTTTCGGATTTGCCCGCCGCCACCTGCGCCGAACCGGGAGGGAGGCTCCTGAACGCGGCCATCATGCTCGCCGGCGGAGGATGTGACGTGACCGTGATGGGCGAGGCCGGACGCGATCCCCTCGGCGACCTGATAGTGAAGCGTCTGGAGGATTGCGGAATCGATGTCTCATGCATAGACCGTTACAGTGACGGAGCCGCCACGCCTTCAGTGCTCGTTTTCCCGGGAGCCGACGGAGAGTCAGGCCGTTCGATAGTCTACAACATGACCATGGCAGAGTCATGGGATTCCAAATGGCCCCGCACGGATGCCGGCGACATAGTGGTGTTCGGCGGATTCTTCGCACTGCAGCAGCGTGTGCGCCAGCGGCTTCAGGAGTTCATAGCCAATGCCCGCAGCCGGGGTGCCCTGATCGTCAACCTCCCCGGATTCAATCCGGCCATGGTTCCGGCAGTGACCCGCGTGATGCCGGCCCTGCTCGAGGACCTCGAGATTGCCGACGCCGTGGTGACCGCCACACCTGACCTGAAACATATTTTCGGAACGGATTCGCCCCGCAGCTGTTATGACAGCAAAATCAGTTTCTATTCCAGGCTGATGGTCAACGTTGACCCGGCAGGAAAACTCGACCTGATGTACGGCCCGACGACCGTGACGCGGGCTGTGACCGTAGGAGGCACTCAGGCGGCCCACCGCCAGTCCGAAACGCCTCTGGCCATGCTTGTCCATGCAATGCAGCGTCTCGACATAAACGCAAAAAATATTTCCTCTCTTTCCCAACCAACACTCGAGGCTCTGGCCGATGCGGCAGTAATGCCGGGCTTTGCCACCGAACTTGCTCCTTCAGACGAATGAAACATATTTCCCTTGACCCCATATTCATTCCGCCCGGCGATGTTGAAGGCATGAGCCTTGACATGCTGCAGGGCGATGTAAATATGAGCGAGTTGCGTCACACTCTCGACGGACTCCCGTTCAACACGGTCTACGATTTTATGAGAGCCGCCGCCTACAGGATGGTGTCGGAGAACCGTACGGACGAGGCTGTGGCTCTGATCCGGGATTTCGATGCCGCAGTGACCCGCATGGGCAGCGAGTCAGCCACGTTGCTAAACATCCATGCGGCCCTGATGCAGATTCTCACGGCCATCTATATCCACGGCGAGATGTATTCCGACGCGTTGCTAACGGCGGCTGCGGTGCTTAACCTGCTGTCGCAAAGTCCGAAACGCAAGGATGAGCCGTTTCTTTCCATACTCGCGGCGCTGCTCTATGACATTTCGCACATCCACAGCGCCCGTGACGAGAACAAGCAGGCCGAACGCGAGATAGAGAAGTCAATGAAGCTGTTCGAGCGCCTTGCCCGTCAGAACCCCGACCGTTACGGAGCCGCCCACCTGCTGGCTCTCAATGCCTCGACCTCGGTCTACAAATCGCGTGTCAAGCAGGCTAATGCGCTCGCCCACTATCAGGCCGCCACATCGACCTATCTCCAGATGCTCAACGAGGGCATGGAGGACGCCGGCATGAGGCTCATAGAATCGCTCGCCACGGAGGGCCGGACTCTCGTGAAGATGAACCGCCAGCGTGAGGCCGTGCAGTATTTCACCCGCGCGCTGAAGTATCTGACCAAGATATCACCGGAATTCGACCTGCTGCAGCTGCAGCTCTCCATTGATCTGGGCCATGCGCTGCTTGCCGTGAAGGGTACCCGCGAAAAAGGCATACATCTGCTCAACACCATGCTCTACAAGGCCTCCAAAATCAATGCCGGCGAGGAACACCGCCGCATAGTGGACATCCTTGTCGATGCCAAGAATCCCTCTCTTGACATATTCAATTTCTGGCATAAACTGTTTCCGCGTTCATGACCGACGGGCGCCGGAACACTCTCAGAATCCAAAACAGTCAAATCCAAAACATATCCAAAATCATGTCAACCCACGCACCATCAATGCCACTGCCTGTGGTCAAGGACGCCCGCATAGGCATAGCCGTAGCCACCTGGAACTCACAATTCACTTACGCGCTGCGCGACGGCGCTCTGGAAGTGCTTCATGCCAACGGTTTCAACGATGAAGCCATTGACGTGTTCTACGTGCCCGGAGCCGTGGAACTGACGTTTGCCGCCTCCCATCTGATAGAGGCGTCGGCTTACGATGCGGTCATTGTGTTCGGATGCGTGATTCGCGGCGATACACCGCACTTTGACTATGTCTGCCAGAGTGTTACGCAGGGTGTGACCACCCTCAACGCTGACTGTGACATTCCGGTTATTTTCGGTCTGCTGACAGTGGAGAACGAGGCTCAGGCCTACGAGCGTCTGGGCGGCGTGCACGGCCACAAGGGCCGCGAAGCCGCCGAAGCCGCCATTCACATGATTGACTTCGCCCGCAAGGTCTGAGCAAAAAAGGTTATTATTCTATAGGCGTGAGCGCGCCGGTTACGGAATCCATGATGTAACCGCGTACCTTGACGTCGGCTGCCATGAGCGGATGGCGGGCTATGAGGTCGACAGTCTCGCTGATGGCATCGGCTGTGTTTTCAAAGCCGTGGAGCCAGCTGTCAAGGTCTATTCCGCAGTGGCGCATGAGGGTGATGTGTTCGTCGCTGATACCGCGGCGGCGCATGGCTTCGAGCATCTCGGCCGAATCCATGCCCTGAACGCCGCATTCCGTATGGCCTATCACCATGATTTCGTTGACGCCCAATTCATAGACGGCCACAAGCAGTGACCTTATGGTGGAGTCAAACGGATTGGTTATGGTGCCGCCGGCATTCTTGATGATTTTGACATCGCCGTTGCGCAGGCCCAGAGCCGCCGGCAGCAGCTCCACCAGACGGGTGTCCATGCAGGTGACAATGGCGATGCGTTTGTCGGGATACTTGGAGGTGATGAACTTTCTGTAGGCTCCCGAGGCCACAAACTCGGCGTTATGCCTCAAAATCTCTTCAATCATGATTCTTTCTCTTATATCGGTTTATTATCGGTTCGTATGTTCGTAAGGCCAGATTTCTTCATCGACGTATCTTGGCCGGATTCTGTAATCGTCTGAAAGGATGTCGCTCTGAGGGTCATATCCGCTGTAGCCGGTTCCGGTGACCGAGAGCAGCAGATGGACCATACTGGCGGTTGACATGGGTTTCGACACGGCGTCACGCAGCCGTTCAATGATTTCCGCGTTGTTCCGTCGGTAGGCGTCGTTGGCATAGATTATGAACGGAACCTCCACAAAACGGCCGCCTCTGCCGGTGACGCCTCCTTCATCGTAGACGTTCTCTCCGTGGTCGGAGAAATAGATCAGCACGGTGCTTTCGGTCGAGTGTCTGATTTTCCCGATGATTTCGTGAAGGATATAATCGGTGTATCTTATTGAGTTGTCATATCCTGCCCGTCGGCGCGCCATGGTTCCGTCAAGGTTCAGCGACGGGAACGAACGGGTTTCATCGTCAGCGGTGAATATGTCGAATTCAGCGGGGTATCGGTGGGAGTATTCGGTGTGGGACCCAAGCAGATGCAGCATGATCAGTTTATGGGCGGCGCTGTCGGCCACGGCCTCGGAGAACGGTTTCAGCAGTACCTCGTCATACTTCACGGCCAGAGCGTCCTCGCTGTTCTCGGCCCCCACATATCGGATCACCGATGCGTTCATGACCATGACGCCCGATGTGTTGCTCACGCTGCCAGTGCGTTCCTGATTCGAAAGCCAGAAGGTCCGGTAACCGGCCACGTTGAACACGTCAATCAGCAGCGGGTAGCGGAGGCCGTCGCCGCAGGTGGCGTCATCTTTTTTGAACGAAAGTATCCGCTCCATGTTTCCGGACGTGTTTCCGGCAGAAGCGATGACATCGGTGAAAACGAAAAGACTGTCGGCCATCGATTCCATGAACGGGGTGGTGGGCAGCGGATAACCGTAGAGCGAGTGGTGGGACCTCGATGCCGATTCGCCTATGACCACAATCACGTTATCGGCCAGATGCAGGCTTGAAACACTTCCGGCATCGGGCAGCTCAGGCTTTTTTGACGCGAGCTCAGTATAAGTCCGGTGCCACTGCATGACCTCATGGCCGTACTTCAGCGTCCGTGCCGACAGCAGATGTGCCGTCCTCCCGGACGTGAAGCATATTGAAAAGACAATGGCGGCCACCAGTCCGAGGACACTTGCGGTGCCGGTTATCAGGCAAAACATCCTTTGGGACGCACGGCGCGTCAGCCATGCAAGCAGCGATATTGCCGCAATGGAAATATACGGCCACGGTGTCCTGAGGCATCCGAGGATGTTCAGCAGTAGTCCGGGCATGAACTCGGCCGCTTCATTCGGGGTGGTCTGTGCCAGTATCAGAATCAGCTTCCGTGTGATGCCGAAGCCATAGAATGCGTAGCTGACGAGATTGACCAGCGACAGGAGCGTATATGCAAAAATCAGTATCCATGCTATGGGGCGCCCGATTCTGTGTTTCAGCAGTAGCGCCGCGGCGAGGGTAATCACCGTTGCCTTGAAAGCCGCTACAACCGGAGTGTAGATGACGCAGAGCCATGCGGGCCAGTCGCAATAGGAAGCGCAAGTGATGTCAAAGACGCTCATGATGCTTATAATCCACAGAAACAGCCATAGGTATCTGTGACTGTAGAGCAGGTCTGAAATCCTTGAAAGCGACAGGTTCCTGAGGGTCATCATCGGAATTTAATTCTCCTTTACGTAAATGTCCGAAAGCGTATGGATCACATTGTCTTCGCCGTCAGAGATATAGAAGCGCTTCGCATTGAGAATCGCATCGATTTTGGGTGAGGAACCCAACGGCAGATTTCTCAGGAGCTTTTTGGTGACATCGGGAAACTCCAGCCCGCCGTCACGGGCATTGGCAAGGCAGTAGAGCATTATGGGATTCTCCACAGGTCTGTCCAGGGAATCAACCAGAATCATAGGCTTCGGTCGGAGGACAGAGTCGGCATTGTTGAAGACAAGCGGATAGTAATGGCGAGTGCCGAGCACCATGAACGGTTTCCCTTTTTTGGATAGCGTAAGGAAATCCGAGGTCTCGGTGTAGAAAAGGTCCGGGTCCGAAAGACCGGTGCCGTACTGCGGCAGAACGGACTCGTAGGCCCGGCGGGTCCCGCTTCGGGAGGTCGTTGGCAGCACGTTCAGACTGTCACTGTTCAGGCTGATGACCTCGGCAAGTCTCCGGATGCTTATTCTGCCGGAATTAAACTCGTTGGTGAGAAGTTTTTTCGTGTAGTCAGTCTGTTTAGCATAAACCACGAGCGTGTCGTTGCCCAGATGGAAGGATATGACGGCTCCCTTTTCCAGAAATTTATCCTTACTGATTATGTTGGAGAGGAAAGCCGAGTCTGTGGCTACGGAGGCGGAGATGCAGACCGGGACATAACGCTGGGTCCGGCTGTCGGAATTCGAGAGAACCTCTTCCGTGAGCAGCTGCCATGCCGCCTCGCTCGGCAGATGAAGATAGAAGCCTCCGGGATAGTCCTTGATATTAATCTTTTTGGTCTTTGCGGAAACATAGTTGGCGGCCGATCCCCCTCCGGCTATGATGATGGTCTGGCTCTGGTGGAAAAACATGAAGGCAAGCAGCCCTATAATGGTCAGCACGGAGGCAATCAGGGCCCATGGCAGGAAGCCTGAAGGCCTGGTTTTAGAGCAGGATTTATGGATGTAATGGCGCAGACGCCTGGCTGACTGGAACGCAAGGTCGTCATCGTCGGTATAGTCTATGCAGTATTTCTGAATCGAGGCATCCAGCAATCCTTTTATGAATCCCTCGTTGTGAGCGTCCTCATTGGTTTTATGGTCGGACTTGTGGATAAAAATGTGGATGTCGGGCCGTCCTTTGGACTTGAAGGATTCTATGGCCAGATTTAATTCCTCACGGGTCTTGTCGCCTGTCTTGCCGTCGATTATAAAGAACACTATGTCGGCTTCATCGGAAATGATCCGGTTGTAGGCGTTCTGGCTGTCCTCGGCGTTGTCGTGGGAGCGCATCCGCAGCGTGACGTTTTTCTTTTTCTCATGCAACTCGTCGTTGAGGTCCGAGGCCATCGCCTTGAGGATGGAGCGCTCTTTCTTCAGCCTGGTGGAGCCGGCGATGAATATTGTGATTGTCTTCATATTGCGGGAGGGATTGATTGGTTAGAAAAGCGATGCGCGGGCCTTCAGATAAGGGCTGTGAGCAGGCGGCCTATGAGATTCTGCGGGCGGTATTTCTGCATGAGAATGGTGGGCATGGCGAGCATGATGAAGCAGTCATATTTGAGGTCATCGGGATTGATACGCTTCAGGTCGGCGTTGCTGACAAGGTCAATGTGGGCGGGCGCTTTGTCCCGTTTTTTGAGTCCTTTGCGGTAGTCATTGCGGTGGTTCAGTTTTATCTCGTCCGTATAGGATTCGCTCCGGCTGAGAGGACTGAAACCGAGTATCAGCTTCTCGGCGTTCCAGCGGGAATGTTCGCATTCCGACAGTGCCTTGAGATTTCCGGCTATAAGCCTATGGATTGTATTGGCGTTGGACAGCAGGGTTTTATGGGTGAAGCGCTTCGGCGCGTCGGCCATCAGCCCCTGAATGCGTGACTCGAATGTGTCGGCACAGAATATACATGACAGTATGTTGTTGATCTGGCTGCGTGTCAGCTTGTCGTCACCATCGGTCTTGTTTCTAAAATTCTTGTGCCAGGACTCTTTTGTTATCTTGCGTTTGGTGCCATTGAGGCATTTAAGGGCCAGACCGTAGCGGTTTGCCTTTTCGTTTTCGGTCGAAGACAGATTGCTTATTTCCTCTCCGGCCGAATAGGCCTGATTGACAAGCATTGCGGCCGCCAGCTCTCTGTCGGTCAGGAACATGTCATGGTCGTTTTCGACGATCTTCTCGATTCCCTCTTTGGTGATCAGGGTCTCGTCGGGAGCTTTGCTGTAAGAGTCAGTGGCCTTGAGCACGAACTGAATATCGAGAAACGGCAGCCCGGGCTTGACTTTCCTCTCTTTTTCATCAGCGGGTTCAAGGATGTATGTACTGTGGCGTATCAGGTTGCAGAGGTATTCCTCCCGGGCCAGACAGTCTATTTCGGCCTCAAGCTTTTTCAGTCCGAATTCCTTGGGATATAAGATGGTAATGGTGGAGATGTTTTTCCCCGTTCCCTCATTGAAATTGGGAAAGTGGGCAAGAAGGGCAATGTGCCGGACCACGGAGTAGACCAGCGGTCCGTGGCCCTGGATTGCAATTCTGAATGCTCTGGAACTCTTCGGCCCGATTCCCCCTCCGGTCCAGTCCGGGAAGGAATCGAGCACATAGCGGCGAGCGCGGTACCAGTTGGGGACTACGACCGTGTCAAAATGCCCGGTGTCCGGTTCTGCAGGTCTCAGCTTCTGGAATATTTCTTTACACTGGTGTTTCATCACATTCGTTTTTATATTGTGCAGTCTCTTTGGAGAGATAGATATTGGAGTTGGAGACGTCAAATGCCGATGCGTTCTGATAGAGCCGCAGGTTGAACCATTTCATTGATTCGAGGATGTGTTCAATTATGGCTGACTGGGTCCATTCGAAAGGCTCGAGCGAGATTTCGGTCAGGTAGGCGTAGACCTGCAGGGGCACTCCGTTGTCGGTCGGTTCCAGATAGCGGACCACAAGACGCGGCCTGCGGCACACCTTCTTGTGGTTCATGAGCCAGTGGAACAGATAGAGACGGAAGAGGTGGATGTTGAGAATCTGTCGGTTTCCGGCATTGGCTTTGCGGATGGCGTCAATGAATTCCGATTCCTTGAAATGGTCGTCGGTGTCGAGTTTCTTTGCAATGGCCCGGGCCTCGTCGACAGTCAGGGGCTGTATCCAGCCCGAGTCAATGGTGAACGACATCAGCATTCTGCGGCCGTGGGTTTTGCCCAGAAGCATTGACTGCAGGTTGGTAAAGCTGTCGGAATGGAGCATGTAGGTGGGGAACGAGGTCTCGGTAGTGTCCCAGTTCTCTACCGTGACCATTGTCAGGGTTATGCGTTTGACCATGCCGTCAATCTTCTTTGAATCGATTTTAATCCAGTCGTCTATGTGGATCATTCCGTTGATTCTGACATAGATGAAGGCCACAACGCTCTTGATTGTGTCCTGGAAAATCCATGAAATCAGCGTGCCGGCTGCCGCAATGACAAGCATGTCCTTCACCTGATCAAGCTCAAAGATGATTATGACGGCTGAAAGCCAGCCACCCAGGGCCACCAGAATGCATATCTGGCTCACGGTGATCCGGATTTCCTGCCGGCGGATGCTGAAAAGGGGCGTCAGCTTGTGCACAATCCAGATGATTTCACCGAGAATTAGAGTGCATAAGGCGAATTTCAGGGTCTTCTCGCCGAAGAAATCCTTGATGTGCCACGCCGTATCCTCCAGACTGGAGTAATCGATGCCTCTCCACACCAGTGCCACGGCGATGAAAGGCAACAGGTCAACTATCAGACACGCTATCTGATAAATCATGTAGCCTGCTATCTGCCACAGCCATGATTTGGATGACAGGACCCGTGACAGGAATTTCCTGCGGATGAAGTCCAGATAATTCCAGCAATAATAAAAGACTGATTTCAATTTCTCTTTCATTGTTCGGATGTGATAATGTCGGTTGGTCAGTTGAAGTTATAGGCCATGCTCAGGTCGGCCGTCTCCGTGCCGCCGTCAACTCTCAGCTGAATCCACAGGTTGTTGTTGAACTTGTAGCGGACGGTCCCGACCATGCCTTTATGAGACCTGAACGAGTAACCCACATTGAAAATTGTGCGGATGCGGTCAAGATTCATGCCTGCCACCATCTGGAAGCGGTCGGTGTCACACCATCGTCGGCCGTCGTAGACGTTGTCCCACGTGGCATCGATCATCACTCCGGCGGGCAGCTTCACCGTGGCGGCCAGCGACTGCACGAAACGGCTCTCCTTGAAGTTGTAGATGCTTCGGGTCAGCAGATAGTAGCGTCCCGCCACGTTGAAATTCAGCCATATCGAGGGCATGAAAGCCTTTGACGAGAAGTTGTAACGGGCCAGGCCGGTTGCATTGAACCAGCTGCAAATATCCTGCTTGTAGCCGAAATAGGTCGAGGCCGAGGCATCGCCGCCCTTGTAAGGCTGTGAAACCGCGCCCCAGAAACGGAAACGGTCGGGCTGCGTGATGCCGTCGTAGATCTGGGCCGCACCCTGCAGCCCTCCCGCAACAACCATCAACGCCACCCATATCGCTATTTTAATTTGTCTTGTCATATTCGATATATTTAACTGCATAAGATGTCTTAATTGCTTTTTGAGCTGCCGCCTTCAAGCATTTTTGCCTTGACAGATTCTATGTTTTGTTTTACTGTGGCTACGTAATCATGTTCCTCGCCATATAAATCGCTAAGTATTTGAAGAGCTTTATTGTAATTCTCTAAAGCCATCTGGTATTCACAATTGTCATCATATACTAATCCGATGTTATAGAAGGATTCAGCCACATCCTGATGGTTTTCGCCGAATAGTGGTAATCGGATATTTAAAGCCTTATTAAGGTTATCCAACGCTAAACGGTAATCACCCTTAACACCGTGTATACATCCTATATTGTCATAGAGCGTAGCCACGTCGGAATCGTTTTCGCCGAATGCTGACGATTTGATATTCAAAGCCTTGTTAAAATTCTCCAAAGCCGCGGCGAAATCTTCCTGACAATAATAGATATTTCCTATATTATGATATGTTCTAGCGACATCCGGATGGTCCTCGCCGAGTCTCAACAATTGTATTTTCAATGCTTTTTGATAATTCTCCAAAGCAGAGTCATAGTCCCTTTTACTTTCATAGATATTTCCAATACTGTTGTATGAGGTCGCTACATCCGGATGATCCTCGCCGAGTCTCAACAATTGTATTTTCAATGCTTTGTAATGATTCTCCAATGCTTTGGCATATTCGCCTTGCGAATCATATACAAGTCCGATAAAGCTGTAGCTTGTAGCCAAATCGGGATTTCCCTCACCGTAAATCTTACGTTGTATGTTCAGCGCTTTTTGGGAATATTCCAATGCTTTGGCATATTTGCCCTGCGAATAATATACAACTCCGATAGAGTAGTAGCTTGTAGCCACACCGGGATGTTCCTCACCGTAAATCTTAAGCATTATGTTCAGCGCTTTTTGGTGATTCTCTAATGCTTTGGCATATTCGCCCTGAGAATCATATACAATTCCGACAGAGCCGTAGCTTGCAGCCACGCAGAGATGTTCCTCACCGTAAATCTTACGTTGTATGTTCAGCGCTTTTTGGGAATATTCCAATGCTTTGGCATATTCGCCCTGAGTATTATATACAACTCCGATACAATTGTAGCTTACAGCCACACCGGGATGATTCTCACCGAAAATCTTAAGCTGTATGTTCAGCGCTTTTTGGGAATATTCCAATGCTTTGGCATATTTGCCCTGCGAATAATATATTCCTCCGATGTTGTCGTAGCATTCCGCCACATCCGGATGGTTCTTGCCGAGAATCTTAAGCCGTATGTTCAGCGCTTTTTGGGAATATTCCAATGCTTCGGCATATTCGTTTTGTGAACAATATACGATTCCGATTCTGATGTAGCTTGTGGCCATATCAGGATGATTTTCACCTAAAATCTTAAGCCGTATGTTCAGCGCGTCTTCATTATATTGCAGGGCATCGCTATAATGACCTAATTCGTTACAAAAAAATGCTATAGAGGATATCGCGTCAGCATATTCTTCTGAATATTTACCATAAACCTGTTCGGTTAAGGTAACTATTTTTTTGTGTATTGCTTCTGTTTCTTCTCGCCAACCGTTGGATAGCTCTGTTCTCAGTATATCAATTTTCAGTTTTAGTTCGGCGATATTGTTTTTAAGACCTTCTTTCCCAAGTTCTATGTTCTTTAGGTTTCGATTTATGTCGCAATCTATCTCCGCCTCATCGAGGATGGCGTTGGCTCCTCTGTTATCGCCCATGTTGAATAGCTCTATGGCACGTTGAAGTCGCTCCGAACTTGCTTTGTTGCTCAGACGAGTTATGGTAAGTGCAGTGTGCCACAGGCTTTCTTCCATTTTCTGCCGTTTCTCGGTCAAGTCCTGCAGTTCCTGAGCATATTCGGAATAATCGGGGTCAGAAACTTCGGTTTTTGCAAGAAATTTTCGTGTTTTCCTGATATTTTGAAGCAACTGTTGGTATTCCTCATTGTTGCCTACAAATCCCACATTATTTAGGTCTACATACTCCCGACCGGCAACACAAACTTTGGCGTCTTTTACTTCCACGAGACCCGTCATGGAATTCTTTTGCTGTGAATTCTGATAGTCGATGAATTGAAGCAGGAAATGCGATCTAAGCGCGTCCTCGTTCCTGAACACACAATAGAAGTGGCCGTAAAGAGAGGGAAAGCTGTCGCGAAACTCCTTCAGTTCGGGGGTAAGCTCTTGTTCCGATTCTTTGAAATAGACGTAGAGCTTGCGTGGATTACGTCCGGCGCACAGTTCGGAATAAGCAGTGTCAAGCTCGGTTTTGGTGTACATGCCGAATTTTGTATAATAGAGCACCATGCAGATTTCACAATCCTTAAGTTCTCTATTATATTCCTCTTGCTTGTGCAAAGGGCCCATTGAAGCGTCAAGATATTCCCACTTTATAAGCAGAATATTCATGCCAATTTTGTTGAGGCTGTAATTGAGGTGTTCTACCATCTCGGCAAGCTCCAGACGTTCAGTCTTCAGCTCATCGGACGAAGCCACGAATATCTTAATAATTTTCATTTTAGTAGATGACAAAATTTGAAAATGTGTTATTAAACACCTAAATATCAGCGTATTAAATTTGCAAAAGTCCCT
>CANQWS010000024.1 GCA_947627615.1 uncultured Muribaculaceae bacterium
ATTAGGCTTTTGACCTGATCGCGGTTGCGGCCCACGACGTAGAATGCCGTCTCGGGGCGGACCACCATTGCGAGCCAACGGACGTAGGAGGCCAGCGCACGCTGCATGACGCCACGCGAGGCGTCGCGGTCGCAGACGTAGAGGCGCTGCGGCTGACGGCGGGCGCGCTGACGCTCCAGGATGGCCACGGCGCGACGTGCGTCGGGGTGAAGCGAGTAGCCCAGCCAGCGCTCGAACTGCGAGGCATGGTCGCGGCGGTCGGCGTGATAGCGCGATGGTGTCTTTATCAGTGCGGTGCGTCTCATGGAGGCAAAGGTACGGCGGCGGAGGCGGGGTCTGAGTGCGAAAAACTAAAAATGGGAGGGTGAGCGGGGTTAAATTATCATAAATTTATTTAAGGGAATGTTAATTAGGCGCTGTCGACATCACCAATTCCCGACGATGAATGGCAATATTTGCACATTAATAAATAAATGACTATCTTTGCATTGCTAACCGAGTGACACGGAGGGGGCCCGAAGCTTCCTCCATTTTATTTACCCGGCAGCGAAACAGAAACCAACAGCCACTGACAATAATGATTGACAGACAGATTATAGAGCAGATTGTGGAGCGCCAGCTCGAAGGCACTGACTGCTTCCCGGTGGAAATAACCGTGAGCCCCGACAACCGCATCAACGTTGAGATTGACTCCGACACGGGTGTCGACATTGACCTGTGCGCCGAAATCACACGCGCCATAGAGGCCGAAGTGGACCGCGACGTGGAGGACTACGAACTCGAGGTTGGCTCCGCCGGACTGACCTCTCCCCTGAAAATCAAGCGCCAGTATGAGAAAAATCTGGGCAACGAGATGGAGGTGCTCACCCGCGACGGCCGCAAGCTGACCGGTGTGCTCTCGGCCGTGACAGACGACGGCTCGAAATTCACCCTCGAGGTGAGCCGCAAGGTCAAGGAGCCGGGTCAGAAACGCCCCGTGATGAAAACGGAGCCTGTGGAGCTCGAAGTCAGCGGCTGCAAATATGTCAGATATCTAATAAAATTCAAATAACATATCCCATACAAACCATCAATTATGGCCAAGAAAGAGGAAGCTCCCAACATGGTGGAGCAATTTGCCGAATTTAAAGAACTGAAGAACATTGACAAGACCACGATGATAAGCGTGCTCGAGGAATCGTTCCGCAACGTGCTTGCCAAGATGTTCGGCACCGATGAAAACCTTGACGTGATCCTCAACCCTGACAAAGGCGACGTCCAGATTTTCCAGAACCTTCAGGTGGTGCCCGACGGCGAAGTATCCGACCCCAACATGGAGATAAGCCTGACCGACGCCCGCGCCGAGGACGATCCCGACGTGGAAATCGGCGAGGAACACACCCGCGAGATACATTTCGAGGACTTCGGACGCCGCGCTATCCTTAACCTGCGCCAGACGCTCCAGTCAAAGATTCTTGACCTCCAGAAAGAGGCCATCTACAATAAATTCAAGGAACTCGAAGGCGAGCTGGTCAGCGGCGAGGTCTATCAGACATGGTCGCGCGAGACCCTGCTGCTCGACGATGACAAGAACGAGCTTCTGCTGCCCAAGAGCGAGTCCATACCCGGCGATTTCTTCCGCAAGGGCGAGACCGTGCGTGCGGTTGTGGCCAACGTGGACAACAAGAACAACAACCCCAAGATAACCGTTTCGCGCACCAACGAGAACTTCCTGCGCCGTCTCTTCGAGCTTGAGGTTCCCGAAATCCATGACGGACTCATCAACATCCGCGCCGTGGCCCGCATCCCGGGCGAACGCGCCAAGATTGCGGTGGAGAGCTACGATGACCGCATTGACCCCGTAGGAGCATGCGTGGGCGTCAAGGGCTCGCGTATCCACGGAATTGTCCGCGAGCTGCGCAACGAGAACATCGACGTGATCAACTACACGGCCAACCCCTCGCTGTTCATCCAGCGCGCGCTCAGCCCCGCCAAAGTATCGTCGATCCGTCTCGACGAGGAAGAGAAGAAGGCCGAAGTGTTCCTGCGTCCCGAGGAAGTGTCGCTTGCCATAGGTAAGGGCGGCCTCAACATCAAGCTCGCCTCCATGCTCACCGGCTACGTCATAGACGTTTACCGCGACACCGAGGAATCGTTCGAGGAAGACATCTATCTGGACGAATTCAAGGACGAAATTGACGGATGGGTGATTGACCAGCTCAAGAACATTGGTCTGGTGACCGCCAAGAGCGTGCTGAACGCGCCGCGTGACATTCTCATCGACAAGGCCGACCTTGAGGAAGCCACCGTTGACAACGTGCTGAAAGTGCTCAGCGCCGAGTTCGAAGAGGAATAACACGCCGCCCAATCCCTTTCTCTCCCCAAAGCGCCGGAGCCGCAACGGATTGCGGCGCTACCAAACAAGTAATTTAGAAAATAATATATGCCGAAGACGAAAATAAGCAAAGCAGCAAAGGACTTCAACATTTCCATAGCCACACTGGTGGAGTTCCTGCAGAAGAAGGGCATCACGGTCGACAACCCGGACAACCCCAACACACGCATTGACGAAGCGGCCTACGATATGCTGGTGAAGGAATACGATCCTGACCGGCAGATCAAGAATCAGAGTGACCGCATCTCGATTCAGCGCGCCAAAGTTCAAGAAAAAACAAAGGAAACTCCAAAGGCTGAAGAGATAGAACCTGTCACCGTACATCCCACCGGACCCAAGGTGATAGGCAAGATTGACCTTGCTACCGGCAAGCCGGCCCCCATGGAACCGAAGGCCAAGACAAAGCCGGAACCTAAGGCTGAACCCAAGGAGGCACCCGCAGCTCAGGCTCCCGTCAACGAACCGGAACCTGTTGTGGAAGCTCCCAAAGCCAAGGCGCCGGAGCCCAAGGCCGAACCTGTGGCCGAAGTGAAACCCGCTCCGAAACCCGAAGAAAAACCGCTGGCACCCAAACCCGAGACAAAGCCGGCGGAAAAAGCGGTGAAGAAGGAGGAAACTCCCGCTCCCGTACCGGCCAGACAGCCCGCACACGAACCGAAGCCGGCCAAAGAAAAGGAACCCAAAACCAAATCCGAACCCAAAACTCCGGAAACAACAATGGTCCCCGAAAACGCCAAGGAAAAGAGCGAGGAAAAACCGAGTGACAATTTCATCCCCACCAAAGTGACCGGCGGCCTGAGCATCAACGTCGTAGGCAAGATTGACCTTTCAGCGATCAACCAGACCACCCGCCCCAAGAAAAAGACCAAGGAAGAGAAACGCAACGAGCGCATGGCCGCTCAGGGCGGAGCCAACGGTCAGGGCGGAGACCGCAAGAAACGTCGCCGCATAGGCTCGAAAGAGAAAATTGACATTGAACGCACCTCGCAGGGCGGAAACCAGCATGGCGGCGAACGTCAGGAGCGTCCGGAACGCCAGGGACGCAACCGCGACCGCGGAAACCGCGAGCGTCGTCCGCTCCACACCGAGGTCAACGAGGAAGACGTTCAGAAACAGGTGAAAGAGACTCTGGCCCGCCTCACCAACAAGGACAAGGGACAGAAGAAAGGCGCAAAATGGCGCAAGGAGAAACGCGAGGCCAACGCATCGCGTGAGCGCGAAGCCCAGGAAATGGAGCAGGCCGAGAGCAAGACGCTGAAGCTCACCGAATTCGTGACCGTCAACGACCTCGCTTCCATGATGGACGTTCCCGTCAACAACATCATTGCCACCTGCATGAGCCTCGGAGAGATGGTTTCGATTAACCAGCGCCTCGATGCCGAGACTATCAATATTGTGGCCGAGGAATTCGGCTTCACCACCGAATACGTGAGCGCCGAAGTGGCCGACGCGATCACTCAGGAGGAAGACGCCGAGGAAGACATGGTGTCCCGCCCGCCCATCGTGACCGTGATGGGACACGTGGACCACGGAAAGACCTCTCTGCTCGACTATATCCGTAACGCCAACGTAATAGCCGGCGAGGCCGGAGGTATAACCCAGCACATCGGCGCCTACAACGTGAAGATGGCCGACGGACGCCACATAACATTCCTCGACACCCCGGGCCACGAAGCTTTCACGGCCATGCGTGCCCGCGGAGCCAAAGTGACCGACCTCGTGATCATCATCGTGGCCGCCGATGACAATGTGATGCCCCAGACCGTCGAAGCGATCAACCACGCTTCGGCTGCAGGAGTGCCCATTGTGTTCGCCATCAACAAGATTGACAAGCCCGCGGCCAACCCTGACAAAATCAAGGAAGAACTCGCCAACATGAACTACCTCGTGGAGGACTGGGGCGGCAAGTATCAGAGCCAGGACATCTCGGCGAAGAAAGGCATAGGCGTTGACGAGCTGATGGAGAAAGTGCTTCTCGAAGCCGAACTTCTCGAACTGAAAGCCAACCCCAACCGCAAGGCCACGGGTTCCATCATAGAATCCTCGCTTGACAAGGGCCGCGGCTATGTGGCCACCGTACTGGTCCAGAACGGCACCCTGCGTGTGGGCGACATAATCCTTGCCGGAACACACTACGGCAAGGTACGCGCCATGTTCAACGAACGCAACCAGCGCATACAGCAGGCCGGACCGGCGGAACCCGCCCTCATACTCGGTCTTAACGGCGCTCCCACCGCCGGCGATACCTTCAACGTGATGGATTCAGATCAGGAGGCCCGCGAAATAGCCTCGAAGCGCGAACAGCTGCAGCGCGAGCTCGGACTCCGCACCAAGAAGCTGCTCACCCTCGAGGATATAGGCCGCCGCCGCGCCATAGGCAACTTCCAGGAGCTCAACATAATAGTGAAGGGCGACGTGGACGGCTCCATCGAAGCGCTGTCAGACTCGCTCATCAAGCTCTCCACCGAAGAGATTCAGGTCAACGTGCTTCACAAGGCCGTGGGCGAGATTTCGGAAAGCGACGTCACCCTGGCTGCCGCATCCGACGCCATCATCATAGGCTTCCAGGTACGTCCCTCTCAGGCCGCCCGCAGGGCCGCCGAGCGCGACGGCGTGGAAATACGCCTCTACTCCGTGATCTATCAGGCCATAGAGGAAGTCAAGGACGCCATGGAAGGCATGCTTGCACCGGAAGTCAAGGAGGAAGTCATCGGTACGGCCGAGGTCATGCAGACCTACCGCATATCCAAGGTGGGCACCGTGGCCGGATGTCTTGTCCGCGAAGGCCGTCTGCGCCGCAACGCCAAGGTTCGTCTCATCCGCGACGGTATTGTCCGCTACACCGGCGACCTCGGCTCGCTCAAGCGCTTCAAGGACGACGTGAAGGAAGTTACGGCAGGTTATGACTGCGGTCTGAACATAGCAGGCTACAACGACGTCAAGGAAGGCGACATTGTGGAATGCTACGAGGAAGTTGAAGTAAAGAAGAGCCTCTGAGAGGTCTCGTCTGAAAACCGTAGAACATAAAAACAAGCAACCTTTTAGTGGCAACAGCCCATATAAACATAGGTTCCAATACAGGTGACCGCCATTCCTTGATAAGGATGGCGGTCATTCGCATTGAAGAGGCTCTCGGAGTCCGGGCCAGATGTTCCGCTCCGTTCGAATCGGAACCCTGGGGTTATGAAAGCCCCAACATGTTTCTGAACGTAGGAGTGTGCGTCGATACCGAAATGGCACCGGCCGAGCTGCTCCGCGTGCTTGAAAAAGTGGAAAAGGAAATTTCCCGCGCGCCCCACCGCAACCCCGACGGAAGCTACCGGGACCGGGACATAGACATAGACCTCATTGCCGTGGACTCGACGGTCATGGCCACTCCGGAGCTGACGCTGCCGCATCCACGTATGCATCTGCGCCGGTTTGTGCTGCAGCCCATGGCCGAGCTGATGCCGCAGTGGCACCATCCCATCACCGGGCTCACACCCTCGCAGATGCTTGCCCAGATTGACGGCAAGGCATGAAAGCGCAGGATTACTCGGCTGTCAGCATCAGCACGCGCGATGACCATTCATCCGGGTTGTCAACGGTGAGATTCACGGGCATCTCAAGCCCGTTCTCCATCAGATAGCGTCCGGAATAACTGCGTCCCTCGAATTTCAGAGGCACCTTGTCCACGCGGTTGAGTTCCTGCACCCTGTAGGTCTTCTCTGGGTCAAGGCCCGCCATAGGCACACGCGGATACTGCTTGTTGCGGAACGCCTCGGTCTTCCACCAGAAGAATGCGGCTCGGTCCTTATCGGGCGACACATACATCAGTGAGGCGGCGCCAAGTCCGTCGTAGGGCGACAGAAGACGGTACAGATCGCCCTGCTGTACCACCGGACGGATCAGCTTGTAATCCTCAATGGCCTTGTGACACTGGCTGCGCTCCGCCTCGGTCATTTTCTGCGGCTGAATCTCCATGCCGAGACGGCCGCTCATGGCCACGTCCGTGCGGTATTTCAGGTTCATAGTGCGGTGAGTCTGATGGTTAGGCGCCGCGGAGATGTGCGATGCCATGGCAATAGCAGGATAGAAATAGCTTGTGCCCCACTGGATGTAGACGCGTTGCAGCGCGTCGGTATTGTCCGAGGTCCAGAACTCGTCGAACCAGGGCAGGAATCCGTAGTTGGCGCGTCCGCCGCCGCTCGCACAGGCCTGCATGATCACATCGGGGTACTTGGCGCGTATGCGGTCAAGCGTTTTGTGGAAACCGCGGTGATAGTCAATGTAGAGGTGGCTCTGGTCATCGGCCGAGAGATACTGCGAGCCGTGGTTGCGGATGGGCATGTTGGCGTCCCATTTTATATAGGAGATGTCGGGATAGTTGGTGAGCAGAGTGTCAACAACAGTGAACACCAGATCCTGTACCGCGGGGTTGGCCATGTCGAGGACCATCTGGGTCTTTCCTCGGCCGTAGGTGGGCTGGCGGTGCTGCGCCTTGATCACATATTCGGGATGTTTCTCGAAAAGCTCGCTGCGGGTGTTGACCATCTCCGGCTCAATCCAGATGCCGAATTTCACACCGTGGCGGCGAGCGGCTTCAGTCAGGCCCTTTATACCTCCGGGGAGCTTGCGGGTGTCCACAATCCAGTCACCGAGCCCCTGGGTGGCATTGTCGCGGGGATATTTCACTCCGAACCATCCGTCGTCCATCACGAAAAGCTCGCCTCCCATGGCGGCTATGTCGGCCATCATCTGGTCCATCTCCGGCTCTTTGATGTCGAAATAGACGCCCTCCCAGCTGTTGAGCAGCACATCGCGCAGTTGGTCACCGTGAGCCATGCGGCGTTCGCGTCCCCAGCGGTGGAAATTGCGGCTCACACCGCCAAGGCCCTCTCCGCTGTAGCTCAGGGCGAGCACCGGAGTGGTGAAGGTCTCGCCCGGTTTCAGATGGTATTCCGACTGGTCCTCGTCAATTCCGGCTATCAGATGATGCCAGTTGCCGGCATCGGTGTCAACGGCCAGACGGTAGTTGCCGTCATAACACAGGGCGGCTCCTATGACCCGACCGCCGTTCTCGCGCGGACGTCCGTCAAGCGACAGCATCACCTCGCTGTGGGCCGTGGCCGAATTGCGCACCCCGTCACGGTTCTTGATGACTTTCATGCCGTGGGCTATGGGCTGGCAGTCCAGACGCGCCTCATTGCCCCATGACCCGTAGAGGTTGCTCAGCCAGACATTGCCGTAACGGACCGGCAGATAGCCGGAAGCGAAGCGGGTCAGCGTCACCGGGCGATTCTCGGAGTGGGAGATGTCGGTCCACGTCTCTATTATGTCAAGGCCGGGATATGTGCGGTAATTGACGTTGACAAAAAACGGATAATGCGAATCACGGAGTTTCACCGTCGTCACGGACGCGTCGCCCGATTTCGACGAACTGACGCCGTCAACCACAAGGTCGAGGGTCATGTTGCCGTCGGCGTGTACCGCGGCTATGGCCGCTTCCCGCTCCGGATCCACTCCGTAGTCAGGATAGGCGTTGACGTTTGCCGCGCCGGCGGCTTTCAGCCCGCGCACATCGGCATCGGTCAGACGGGTGCCGTAATAGAGGTGTTTCAGCTTCTTGCCTTTGTCAGCGCCCAGCACCAGAGAGGTGCCGGGCGTATTGACAGTGACATTTTCAGCTTTCAGGACATTCCCGCAGCATGCCGCCGCGAGAACTGCCGCGATTACAATAGCCGTTTTCATTAAGTCACATCTTTTACTTTCTGGAATCTATGAGCAGTTTTCCGAACTCCATGATATTTTTTGCCGTGACGGGCGGCTGCGGGTCGGAATTAATGGCGGTGTCGAGAGTGGTCTCGCCCGAGAGGACGAGCACTCCGAGCGCTCCGGCATTACGCGCCATTGCCACATCGGTATATATACGGTCGCCGCACATGGCTATCTCGTCGGCCTGAAGACCGTGACGGAAACGGATTCCCGAAAGCATGTCGGGGTTCGGTTTGCCAATCACTATGTCGGGCTTACGGCCGGTGGCATGCTCGATGCACGCGCACAGTGAGCCGCAGTCCACGAGAACCGTGGAGAGGTTCGTAGGGCACACGCGGTCAGGGTTGGTAGCAATGTACGGAAGATTCTGTGTGGCCAGCCATGAGGCATGACACAGGCGCTCGTATTCCAGAGTGGTGTCGAATGCCACTACCAGAGCCTGGGGCATGTCGTTGGCGTCAGGAGCCGTCAGCTCGAAGCCGGCGCGCTCGAATTCGGCTTTCATGCTCGGGGTTCCCACCACGAAAAGGCGTTTTGTTCCGGGCATGTTGGCCTTGATGTAGTCTATTGTGGCCACGGCGGTGGTGTACATGTTTTCCGTCGATGCCTCGATGCCCATCTTTTCGAGCTTGGCCAGATAATCGGCTATGCTTCTGGTGGGATTGTTGGTCAGGAATGAGTAGCCTATGCCGTTGTCACGCAGAAGTTTCAGAAAATCCTGCGTGAACGGGAACAGGTGCGAGCCCATATAGATGGTGCCGTCCATGTCAAGGGCCACATGTTTGATTTTGCGGCATGCCTCGCGCAGTTCCTGTTCGGTCATGGGCGAGATATATGTATCACAGTTGACTGTCATGGTTTGAAACGTTGAAATTTCGGATTAGAGATCAGTGTCGTTGAGGTCGCCGGCTTTGGCTTCGGCCTCTATTTTCTCGGATTCGGAAAGTTTCTCGTAGAAAGCGTTGGAGCGGGCATAACCGTCACGCGGAGCGGCCCACATGGTGAGGAATGTTATGGCTCCGAGCACACCCACGCTGATAATCAGCACGAATACGGTGTTCCATCCGTAGTGGTCGGCGATATAGCCGATGCCGATTGCCGAGAGGAACGAGCCAACATAGCCGAAGATACCTGCAAGGCCGTTGGCGGTGGCCGATGCGTCCTTTGTGGCATGGTTGGCCGATGCGATTCCAATAAGCGCCTGCGGGCCGTAGATGAAGAAGCCGGCCATTGCGAGGATTGCTATGGAGATTCCGGTGGGAATATCCACGAGGAAAATGAAGAGCGACATGAACACCACGGCTCCGGCCATGCAGATGAGACACATCCGGTGGGCCTTGCCCTTGAAGATGTGGTCAGTGGCCCATCCGGCCATGATTGTTCCCACAATGGCGCAGATCTCGAAGATGGCCACGGTGGTAGCGGCCATCTCTATAGACATGCCGCGGGCTTCGGTGAGGAATTTGGGGCCCCAGTCAAGGATGCCCATGCGCATCACGTAGACAAACACGTTGGCTATGCAGAGCGTCCAGATCCAGCGGTTGGTCCACACCATGGCGCGGAGGAAGCGGGAATGTTCGGCCGATTTGCCTTTGGCGTCCTTTTTGCCGGTGCTGGTTCCGGGGAGTTCGGGAAGACCTACGGAGCGGGGATCGTCGCGCAGACCGATGAAAAGCCATGCGGCGCCTACCACGGCAAGACAGCCCGGTAGCCAGAAGCACCAGCGCCATGCGTCCCAGTGCTGTGCGTAGCTCAGGATGGTCTTCATGCCGTCGGCGGTGTTCGGGTCGAGACCGAGGTTCGAGGCGATGGTCTGGATCACGTGGGGGTCGGCGCTCATGTCCTTACCCATGGAGCCCATTATGAAACCGCAGGCAAGCACAGCCGCGCCGGCACCGATGGAGTGTGATGTGTTCCAGATTGACATCTTGGTGGCAAGCTCCGACGGATGAATCCATGACGGCAACAGACGCGCGCACGGAGGATAGCCTATGCCCTGAAAATACTGGTTGAGGATACTGGTGACGCCCATCACGAGTATGAGCACGCTGATAAAGTCAGGTCCTTCGTAGCCGCCAACGATAAGTCCGCTTATATTGACTCCGAAGCCAAAACAGAAGTTGGTGGCGGCGCAGAGCAGCAGACCTATGGCCATTACCACGCGGGAGCTTGTCTTGTCCACTACGAATCCGTTGATGAAACGCGAGAAGCCATAGATGAGCGAGCCGATACCTATGATGATACCGAAGCTCGTGTTGCTGATGCCGTACTGGGCTGTCAGACCCGGCATGGCCACTGAGAAATTCTTGCGTACGAAATAATAGATGGCATAGCCTATCATCGACACGAGGATGGTACGCATCTGCCAGCTCTTGAATCTCTTTACCGTGCTGGCGTCCCAGCCGGCGTAGATATTTTCCTTACTCATTGACTTTGACTTAAGGTTGAGAAATGGTGATTGGTTATTGATTTTTTATTTCTATGCGAATTTACGAATTTTATGTCAGGCGACGGTCAAAGGCCGTTGGCTTTTCGTGTGGCTTCCACATCGAGAGCCTCGGCAAGAATGGAAACCGGATTGACCACCGGCACACCGGTCGACATCTCGATCTGCCACTTGCAGGTCTCGCAGTCGGTGACCACCTCGTCGACACTGGCGTTGAGAATGCTGTCAAACAGCTCTTTGCCTATGGCCTGGGATGTGGCGTAGTTCTCTTTCTTGAAGCCGTAGGTGCCGGCGATGCCACAGCAGGCCGATTCGATGGGCACGAGCTCCAGACCGGGAATCATTCGGAGCAGCTCCACGGAATGTATGGCCCAGCCCATGCGCTGCATGTGGCAGGGAGTGTGATATGTCACGCGGCGGTGGAAATCGGGACGGAACACGAGTTTCACTTTTCCTTCATCCACGAGTTCGTGCACGAATTTCGATGCGAGATAGATGGAATCACGCACGTCGGCATTGTCCACGCCGAGCACATGGGGATACTCGTCGCGCATGGTGAAGATGCAGGTGGAGCTGGTTCCTATCACGGGCTGACCTTTGGCCACGGCGGCGCGTATGGACCTGATGTTGAGTTCGGCGTCGCGTGTGGCCTGGCTGATAAGCTTGTTGGAAATCTTGGCCACACCGCAGCAGCGCTCTTTGTCAAGCAGTTCCACTCCGTAGCCAATGGCGTTCATCAGTTTGACGAAATCCTTGCCCAGAGCGGGATAATTGTAGTTGACGTAGCAACCGTGGAAATACGATACCTTGTGGGGATAGACCGTCTGGTCCGGAGCCTTGTGTTTCATCCAGCTCTCGAAAGTGCGGCCGGCGTATGCGGGGAATGTCCGGTGACAGTCCACGCCTATGGTCTTGTCCATTATGACCTTGACGGGTTTGAGCGAGAGCATGGTGTTGACCACCGGAGCCATTTTTGTGGCTATGGAGCCCATCTCGTCGGTAGAGGCGAGAATCACATCACGCAGCCCCGGACGGTGATGGTCATAACGGATTCTGGCCGTCTGGATAATGTCGCCTATCTTGACGCCCGACGGACATGCCACCTCGCACCGCTTGCAGTTAAGACACATTTTCAACGCCTTGTCATAGAATTCCGGATCCTTGAGACGGTAACGTTCGCCGTCAGGTCCGGCCTGCTTCGGTCCTGGATAATCGGGGTTGACTGACAACACCGGGCAGTAGACCGTACATATAGTACATTTTATGCACTGCTCGAAGTTATTCGGGCTTATGTTTTTTACCTGTAGTTCCATTGTCGGATATGAACTGGGTTGGAGAGTCTGGTTAATTCAAAGTTATCAGTTTACGGGCCACGCACACTGCCGAGAGCAGCGCTATGCCGGCGCCTGAGCCTTCCTTGAGAGGATCCGCACCCGAAAGGATGGACCCTATGGCTCTGAGATTCGCCACGGTTTTTCCGCCGCGGCTCACGCGGAACTCCTTGTCGGTCTCCACTCCGAAGCGCATATAGCGCTGCGGGGCAAAGAAGTTTTTGTCGTAACGCTCCGTGCGCTCCGCCGTCTGGTCCACATCGAGGCCGAACACCGGCTCCACTATGGCATCCGGCTTGGCCACGAGGCCCTGGCTGAAGAAGCTGCCGGTGGCAAGGATGAAGTCATCGGCTTCGAGCACCGTCTCGCCGAGATTGGCCGTATGCACGGATTCAAGACGTCCGTCACTGAAGTTTCCGCGGCTCACGCTGTCGCCGAGGAAATATGTTCCTCCGAGTTTCTCGAAATAGTTGCGGAGCATGGACTGCGCCCTTACTCCGGCAACCGACATCGGTATCACCGGCACATATCTTATGGTCTTCTTCACCATGGCCTGCAGTTCTTCCGTCTCCTGCATGGACTTGAGTCCTATCACAGCCGGAAGCAGCAGCACTTCGGAATCACCGCCCAGAGCGTTAAGCTCGATAGCGAGCTTGCGGAGCACCTCGCCGCGGAGAATCTTGGCTATGGAAGCGGCACGCATCTCCGAACAGCTTTTGCGCAGACGCACAAGTTCCGGAAGCTTCACTTCATGGCATTCGGCTTCTATTCCGGCCTCGCGCAGCCCGTCGGCCACATACTCGGGGAAGAAATCCAGATAGCCGTGGAAATTGACCACCGTTGCCTTGCGCCACGGACATTTCGACGGATGGGGGCATGAGGCTATGCCGTCCATCACGAGCCATGTAGGCTCCCAGGCGCCGAGCGGAGTCAGCCTGTAGCGGGTCTCTCCCGCATTGCCGTCCACCACTATTCCGGCGGCTTTCAGTATGTCGGCGGCTTCTCCGGCCATGGAGCTTATCCGGCCGGCACCTATCTTGTTATAGGGATGATTTTCCGGAAGTTTTTCCAGAGATGCTATCGGGTCGCTGACAGGCTCGCCGTCAACCGCCGAAAGCAGCCCTATGGAACCTGACAGGAAATGAAGCGCGCTCTGTCCGGAAGTGATTATGGCCACGCGTTTTTTCGCTGAGGCAAGTTTCACCCCGGCCACAAGACCGCTGAGTCCGCCTCCTATTATTATAGTATCGTATATCATATTGTAGTCTCTGAAATCATTTGACGGATTGCTGCATTTGGTCACATTCGGCCGATGTCCTGTCGGCTTTTCTGACTGCGGGCAGGACCTTGGGGTCAAGGCCGCACACTCCCTGATAGAGCCATGACGAGAACTGCGCCTCAACGAGGGTCTGTCCCCATGCTACAGGCAGCATTCCTTTCCAGCGTTCGTTGAGGAAACTGCACAGGTCGGTGAGCGCCTGACGGCGGTCTCCGAGTTCGTTGCCGAGTATCGATGCTGCACGGCATGCGCACAGACAGCCCTGACATGTGCCCATGCCCAGACGCGTGCGCCGGCGCAGGTTCACGAGATTATGGGCGTGGAGCTCGCGGATGGCGTAGCGGATTTCGCCCACGGACACTTCCTCGCACTCGCATACGAGCGCGTCGTTGCTGTCGGCGAATTCTATATCGGCCGTCATTGTGCCGTGGCGGCCCAAAGCGGCTTTCTGGTCGGCGCCGAGTTCTATGATATGGCGTTTTCCGTGGCTTACCGGGGCGTCGCTGTCAGTTGTCTCCGAACCAGGCAGGCGGGTTGTGGCCGTCCGGCACTCAGCCGTGCGTCCGAGCTTCTTGCAGGCGAGGTCGGTGGCCCACTCGGCCATCAGGCGGTAGGTCATCAGCTTGCCTCCGGTTATGGTGATGAAGCCTTCCACGCCGTCACGTGTGGCATGGTCGAGGCATACGATTCCGCGGCTGATGCTTCGGCCCGACGGGTCGTTGTCGGCGGCCACGAGCGGACGCACACCGGCGTAAGCGCGGAGTATGCGGGTATAGGCCAGCGACGGCGCTATCTGGCAGCCCTCGCGTAGAAGGATGTCGACCTCCTGCGGAGTGACTTCCATGTTGTCGCATTCCTCGTACGGGACGCGGCTCGAGGTGGTACCGATGAGCGAGATTGTGTCGCCCGGCACAAGAATATCAGCGTCGGCCGGCTTGCGGCAGCGGTTTATGACCACATTGTTGACCCTGTGGCCGAAAATGAGCAACGCTCCCTTGGCCGGGAACATATTGACCTTTATGCCGGCCATGGCGCAGATTCCGTGGCCCCATATTCCGGCGGTGTTTATCACGAGGTCGGCATCCATGCGGCGTGTGGCGCCCGTACGCTGGTCGCGCAGAGTCACGCCGGTGACGCGTCCCTGCGACATGTTCAGGCCCGTCACCTCATGATACGTCAGTATGTCGGCGCCGTGGCGCTTGGCGTCGATCACGTTGGCCGTGGTCAGGCGGAACGGGTCGACCGCTCCGTCAGGAACTTTCACGGCCCCGATGATATCGGGGTTCACGGCCGGCTCTATTCTCAACGCGTCCTTCGGGTCGATGATTTCGGCGTTTATTCCGGCTTTATGGCATGACTCGACGAAAGTGGCCTGATATCCCAGATCATCGTCGGGAAGGGTCACGAACAAGCCGCCCGTTTCCTCAACGCAGTGGCTTGCGATTTTTCGCAGCGTCATGTTCTCACGAATGCACTCGGCAGCCGATTCATGATCGGTGACAGCATAACGGGCGCCGCTGTGCAGCAGACCGTGATTACGCCCTGTGGCCCCGGCGGTGAAATCAAAGCGCTCCACGAGAAGCACCTTGAGACCGCGCATGGCACAGTCACGCGCTGTTCCGGCACCGGTTGCTCCGGCGCCAATGACAATCACGTCATAATGAGGTGTCGATTCTGTTTTATCCATTGCTTTATGCCCTGTGTTTTCATCGGGCCGATGTCAGAAATAAGGAGGTATGAACAATAACCGGCGACCATTTGGTTTCGTTTTGCTCGCCGGTATATTTCGCAACAAAAGTAATAAGGTTTTATTAAAAAACAAAAAGAAATTCAAGAAAATTTCGCTCGAAAACGTAAAATCTGTATTTTTAACTAAAATAATGTGTCGGAGTTTCGTTTTAATCACTATTTTGTTTATATTTGCCAAATAAACCAACATTTAAGCGATTTCATTTAAGTATCCGACCTTTCATTCACCAATCATTCACAATCTGCACATGACTAAAGAAGAACGCCACCAACTGATTCTTGACACTCTGATACGCCATGAGTCAATCCCCGTCTCAAGCCTGTCGATGCTCCTTGACGTGTCAGCCGTGACCATACGCAAGGACCTGACCGAACTCGAAGCGGAGAACAAGCTTTACAGAAGTCATGGCAAGGCCGTGCTCATCAACCCCTACATCAACAACCGCTCCATCAGCGAGAAAGAAAAGCTCCAGCGCAGCGAAAAGGAGCTGATTGGCCGCGAAGCCTCCAAGCTGATCACACGCGATGACTCCATAATCATCGCGTCAGGCACAACGGTGCTGGCATTTGCCCGATGCCTTGCGCCCATCCACAAGCTGACGGTCATAAGCGCCTCTCTGGCAGTGTCGCAGCTTCTCGGAGGCAACGAATCGATCGATCTGGTCCAGCTCGGCGGCTCCATACGCCACAGCTCGCTGTCAGTCGTGGGCAAATTCGCCGAAAGCCCCCTGAGCGAATTCTCATGCAGCAAGCTCTTTATAGGCGTCGACGGCATAGACCTCGATTTCGGAATCACCACCACCGACATCCGCGAGGCCGAACTCAACCGCGCCATGATGCGCACGGCACAGAAAACCATAGTGCTGGCGGATTCCTCCAAATTCCGCCGCCGCGGCTTCAGCAAAATCACCAACATCACCGAGGTCGACACCATTATCACCGACTCTAAGATTCCAACCACCATAGCCCAGACCATCGAGGACATGGGTATCGATCTGAAAATTGTCAACATTGAAAGCTGACCCGACAGGCAATCAAGCCCGGACAATTGACAAAACCGAAACAAAAAGTGGCTCACTGAAGCTACTTTTTCTTTTTTTTGGAAAATAAATGTCAATTTGTTTTGTGGTATGATTTTTAATAACTACTTTTGTTGCGGAATGAAACATCATGTCTTTCGTTTTGACAAATCCACATTCTTGCAACCTATGAAACCCAACAGTCTACGTTTCGCAGCAACGCTGCTGATTACGTTTACTACCATCGGTTTTTCCGTGTCCCTCGATGCGGCCAAGGGAAAAATCACACCTCGCAAGGGCATGAACCTGGTGGGGCGTGTCACCGTCGACGGCAAGCCACGCAAAGGCGTGGTGGTCAGCGACGGCATCAACGTGGTGGTCACCGACCGCAAGGGCGAATACCAGATGGACAGCCAGGGACGGCAGCATGTGTTTGTCAGCGTGCCGGCCGATTGCGAGATTCCTGTATCCGACGACGGATTCCCCCGTTTCTACCGGACCATCACTCCCTCGTCAGGCTCGAACCAATATGATTTTGATTTGAAATCGGCTCCGGTCAAGACCGAGTGGAACCTTGTGGCGATAGCCGACCCGCAGATAGGTCCGGCCGACACCCTGGACTATGCCACGGTGGTCATGCCGCAGATTCGCGAATACGTAAGCACTCTCAGCCCCAACACCTACGGTATAGCGCTGGGCGACCTCGTGTGGAACGCACCGCAGCTCTATCCCACCTATAAGCGGCACCTGTCCACTACGGGCATTCCGGTGTTCTCGGTCATAGGAAACCATGACCACAACAAGCACATCCACAACGATACGGGCAGCGACATCGATTTCCGCAACCACCTCGGCCCCACATATTACTCGGTCAACATAGGCGACTGCCATCTTATAGCTCTCGACGACGTATATTACAGAGGCGTAAAGAACCACAATGACTATGCGGCCCATCTGACATGCGAGCAGCTCGAATGGCTCAGACAGGACCTTGAGCATGTGGATCATGACAAGACAATAATAATAGGAGTGCACATCCCCACCATGCGACGCAATTCCCGCATGCACGTGGACAACAACGCGGAACTCTACAGCATCCTGAAGCCGTTCCGCAGAGTGGAGATACTTTCGGGCCACACGCATAACCAGATGTGCACCCACATATCCTCGAACATCCACGAAACCACCTTCGGCGCAGCCATGGGAGCCTTCTGGTATCCGCTCTGCAACGACGGTTCGCCGCGAGGCATAGGAGTTCTTTCGTTCAAGGGACCGGAACTCACCGACCGCTATTATATAGGAGCCGGAATGTCACGTGACTACCAGATGAATCTCTACGGTCCGGAAGAGGCCGTGCTCTGGAATCCCGAATCCAACTCCGGCGACAGCTATGACAAGGTGCTGCTCAATCTTTTCTGCTGGGGCGAGGACTGGCTCGTTGAAGTCAGCGAGGACGGGAAACCGTGGTACCGTCTTCCCGACAATGCACGCCTCATACCCGCGGAGGCCGGCGGAAAATGCTGGGACCCGGGCATAAGAAAGCATCTGGTCAGAGGCCGCATCCCGTCGAGACACGGAGCCGGCGAACGCCCTCAGAGCAACAACGACCATCTGTTTCTGATTACTCCCGCCGAAGGCTGGAGCTCGGTCAGCGTACGCGCCACCGACCCGTTCGGCAACATCTATACCCGCACGATAAATAACAACAACCGATAACACAAGACCTTAGATAACCACAGAATCATCAATGAACAAGCTAATCAAATACACAATTATCTTTTTCTCTGTTCTGTCGGCTGTATGCACGGGAGCGGTTGAACGGAGCAACCCCATGGTGTTCGGCAACAACAGGCTGAGCATCATCACCCCCACTCTGCTCCGTCTCGAATATGCCGAGGGACAGAAGTTCATCGACGCGCCCACGCTTTTCGCCTACGACCGTTCATCGATGCTTGACACCGCACAGATTACTGTGAAGGAGCTTGGCGGCGACTGCTACGAGATAACCACTCCGGCTCTGAGAATATGGTATCATGCCGACGGTCTTCCCTTCAGCACGTCCAACCTCAACGTGTTCTTCACCCTCAACGGAAAAGAAAAGAAATTCACCAACCGCTTCATCCTCAAGAACAATCTCGGAGGCCCCATAGAGACCCTTGACCGGGTAACCAAGGAGATACCCATGAACGACGGAATCCTGTCACGTGACGGATGGTACATGATTGACGACGAACGTTCCGACCTGCTGGTCGACGGATGGATAGAGCCGCGTGACACCCGCAGCCATCTCCAGGACCAGTACTGCTTCATCTACGGCAACGACTACCGCGCCGCTCTGGCAAGCCTCGGAGCCATATCAGGCAAAGTGCCCATGACCCGCAAGTACATCCACGGCGTCTGGTACTGCCGCTACTGGGACTATACCGCCGACGAGTTCCTCGACATAATCCGGGGATATGACCAAAACGATTTTCCTCTTGACAACATAGTGTTCGACATGGGCTGGCACACCAACGACGCCACTACCGGCACGGGCCATAACGGACACCTGAACTGGAACGGCTACACATGGAACCGCGAGCTGATTCCCGACCCCAAGGCGCTTATCGACTCGTGCCATGCACGCGGCGTCACGGTTTCGCTCAACGACCATCCGCACGACGGTCTGCGCCCACACGAGGAAAACTACACCGAATTCATAAAGGCTCTCGGTGTCAGCGACGGCAAAACGCCGCTGTTCAACCCTGCCGACAGTTTCTATATGGCCACATTCTTTGACTACGCCCACCGCCCGAGCGAAGATATGGGTGTTGATTTCTGGTGGCTTGACTGGCAGCAGAACTACCTCTATCCCTACGTGCCCGGACACAGGGCCACCACCCTGCAGTGGCTCAACGAGCTGTACTACCGTGATTCCATGAAAAAAGGCAAGCGCGGTGCCGGCTACAGCCGCTGGGGAGGATGGGGCGATCACCGCCATCCCATCCAGTTCTCGGGCGACGCCCAGAGCAACTGGGAGATACTCGCTTTCGAGGTGAAGCTGACGGCATGCTCCGGTCAGGGAGGATGCTACTACTGGGCCCATGACATAGGCGGTTTCCGCGGCAATCCCAACCCGGAGCTGACAGCCCGATGGACGCAGTTCGGCGCCCTTTCGGCCGCCCTGAGGGTGCATTCCACGAAGGACGCCCGCCTGGACCGCCGTCCCTGGATTTCAGGCGAACGCGAGACCAAGGCCATGCGCCGCATGTATCATCTCCGCTCGGAACTGATGCCCTACATCTATTCGAGCGTGTGGCAGACCCACAACACCATGGTGCCGCTCAATCGGTCCATGTTCATTGACTACGGCTCCCAGAAGGAATCGTTCAGCCAGCCGCAGCAGTTCACTTTCGGCGACATCCTGCTGGCCGCGCCCATAACCTCGCCCGGCGAGGGACCTGACAAAATAGCCTCACAGAAAGTCTGGTTCCCTGACGGTGAAGTGTGGTACGATTTCTTCACCCACGAGAAGCAGCAGGGCGACGCCACCCGGCAGATCGCCAAATCCCTTGACGAATTCCCCCTCTATGTGCGCGGCGGATGGATTCTGCCCATGCAGCCCTATACTCCCCGTCCCGCCACCGAACCGCTGCGCGAGCTTGTGATGCGTGTCTATCCCGCGGCCTCGGACGCCGACAACAGCTTCGAGCTTTACGAGGACGACGGCCTGACCCTTGAGTATCTCGACGGCCGCTACGCCACCACCCAACTGCGCTACACTCAGACCGGCAACAAGGCCTGCGTGACCATAGAGCCGACATCGGGAACCTACAACGGACAGCTGAAGTCACGGGCCTACACCCTGCAGCTCCCCGCCGCAGCCCCGGGCACTCAGGTGAAAGTCAACGGCAAAAAGGCCAAAACCGTGACCGACGCCGCCACCGGAATCACCACCGTGAAGGTGAAAAGCGCTCCTGTACAGCGCAGGACCACGATTGAATACGAACTCTGAATATCCCTCTAATAATGATTTAATACTCAATCTCATGAAAACGAAATTAATCATAGCTTCAATCACGCTCATGGCTTCTTCAATAGCCTCAATGGCCCAACCCAAAGTGATAGCCCACCGCGGTTACTGGGACACCCCCGGTTCAGCCCAGAACTCCATAGCCTCTTTTGTCAAGGCCGACTCCGTTGGCTGCTATGCATCAGAATTCGACATCTGGATGACTCCCGACGGTGTAATCGTGGTGAACCACGACCCTGTGACCGCCGACAACAAGCTCGAGATTCAGAACACTCCGTCGCAGACCATTCTGACCGAAAAACTCTCCAACGGCGAGACAGTCCCCACCCTTGACCAGCTCCTGAAAACGGCATCGGAACTGAAAAACAAGAACATGCGCCTCGTCTGCGAGCTCAAGACCCACGATTCACGTGCCCGTGAACGCAAATGCATCAAACAGATGATAGAGCTGATAGAACGCTACGGCCTCACCGACCGCACCGACTATATCACCTTCTCCAAGGACGGCTACAAGGAAATCATCAAGCAGGCTCCCAAAGGAACAGCAGTATATTACCTGTCAGGCGACTATGTTCCCGCCGAAATCAAGTACACCAAGGGACGCGGCATCGACTACTCGCTCAAAGTCATGAAAAAACATCCGGAATGGATCAACGAGTGTCATGACCTGGGTCTGGAAGTGAACGTATGGACCGTGAACAGCCCCGAGGACATGCAGTGGTGCATTGACAACGGCGTTGACTACATCACCACCAATGACCCCGAGCTCCTTCAGAAAATAATTGCCGAGAGCCCCGCAAAACCGGCCGCTCCCGCCAAGGACAAAAAGAAAAGCAAGAAAAGCAAGAAATAATAATCAATGGAATAATCAATGGACATCCAGCGGGGTATATCGATACCCCATGCCTACTTTTTAAACTATAGATTCAGTTATTAGGTTTGACACAAACGAAAGGGCTGAGTGCCGCCGTGAAGGCGTTGCTCAGTCCGCCTTTTTTGAGCCGACTCTACAATAAATGTTAACGACAGGGCGGTTGCAAGGCTCAACGTCATCATGTTTTTGTTTCTTTGCGGAGCAAAGCGCTTCGCGGTCACATTTTGACGTGGATTAGTGGTTGGACATCGGAAGAGATACCAGATGTCCTTTTTTCACTGTTGCCCAATCCGGCTGAAATGATTCTCTTTGCAGGGATAAAACAAAACCCGATAGCTTGATATACAGGGGCTACCGGGATTCAACACTGCAAAGGTAGTGCTTTTTATTTTAAAAACAAAACAGTCTTTTAAAAAGATTTCAGTAATCAGATGAAATATGCCGACTTCGAGAAAATAATATCCTCCAAGCGTATGGAGCGATACCTGACAGCCTGTGGAGGCGACACCCGCAAGGCGATGACGCTCTACCGATACAATCTTCAGATTTCGCAGGAAATGTTCACGATTGTAAGCTGCTTCGAGGTCGCAATGAGAAACGCAATCGACCGCAAACTTACTGAAAATCTCGGTAAGGAATGGCTCCGCGATTCCATAATGCCCGATGGAGTTTTCTCGGAGCCGATATTGCGTAAGACCCGCGACATAATAACATTCGCCTATAGGAAATTGCAGCAGTCTCATTCATATTCTCACCCAAAACTATTGGCGGAGATGGAGTTTGGTATCTGGAAATACATGTTCTCACCGATACAATATAGAGTAACGGGACGTAACCTGCTCTCCATATTTCCTAACAAGCCGCGCTCATCGAGGGAGATGCAGTATAACCAGACTTTTATATTCAATGAACTCGACAAGGTAAACTCATTGCGAAACCGCATCGCCCACCATGAGACCATCTGCTTTGCGACCAACACATCCACTATCGACACTTCCTATGTGATAAATATCTATTCCAGGATAAAGACCTTGTTCTCTTGGATGGACATCGACAGCAATTCTCTCTTGTACGGCCTGGACCACATAAGCCGTGTCTGCGCACAGATCAACCAACTCAAGTCAGGCGTATAGCCCTGTTTTTAAGCGGACAAAAGTGGCCTTCCCAGCAGACCAAAAATCTCTCCGCTCTATGCGACCTTGCCGTTAAACATTTATTGCCGTACCGAATCTTACTCTTATAGCCCATCATGAACCTTTCTCCGGCCTGACATGTTCTAAACTTTGCACGGAGTCCATTGGCCCCGGCAGGCGTCAGCACCTTATAGAATCTGATTACGAACCCTTTAAACACATATCAAGCATGACTAAAAAGAGTATCAAAGGCACACGTACCGAAAAACTTCTCGTAGCCTCCTACATCGCTGAATCAACAGCCTACACACGTTACACTTTCTATGCCGGACAGGCCGAAAAAGAAAAATATTTCCCCATCCAGAAAATATTCGAGGAAACAGCCGAAAATGAATTGCGCCACGCAAAGGTCTTCTTCAAGTTCCTTCAGGGCGGCCAGGTTGAATGCACGGGCACTTACGACGCCGGCGTCATAGGCACCACTCTGGAGAATCTTAAGATAGCCGCCGAAGAGGAACTCCATGAAGGCGTGGAATTCTACACCAACGCCGCGAAAGTGGCCGAAGAGGAAGGCTTCGCCGACATCGCCTCGCACTTCAGCGCCATTGCCACCGTGGAGATGCACCACCGCAAACGTTTCGAGCGTTACATCAAGCAGGTGGAGGAAGGAACCGTATGGAAACGCAAGAAAGCAATCAAATGGCAATGCCTCGTATGCGGCTACATCCATGAAGGAACAACGCCTCCCGACGTATGCCCCGGATGCGACCATCCCTACCAGCATTACATGGCTCTTGACATCTACGACATCTGATTCCATTCATCAGCTTATCTGCCATAACACTGCGAACGTCCGGCTCCCGTCCGGGCGTTCTTGCATTTAAAATAGTTAATATTTGTTAATCGAATGGAGAGGGGTAAAATTTTATCTATCTTTGCGACAAATCATTATCATGTTTAACCTAACCCATTAATTATGCTTTGTACTAACAGAGGCTTCTGGAAAGCATTCTTCCTGAACCTCATCACTCTTGGAATCTACAACTGGTATCTGATCCACGCATTCGCCAAAGAAACGAACATCGCCTGTCAGGCCGACGGCAAAAAAACCACCGGACTGTTCCTTTACATAGTGTTCAATGTCCTGACCCTCGGCATCTACGGCATTGTCTGGACATGCAAATGGATCAATCGCTGCAACAACTACCTCGCTGCAAATCAGGAAATCGAAGGTCTCCAGATGTCGACCTACCTTCTCACCCTCTTCCTTTTCGGGCCGCTGACACTCGGCATCATGACTCTGGTGGTCTACTGCAAGCAGCTCTATCTGCAGAACAAGGTGAACCACGTTCACAACCAGCTCTCCGGCAGCTTATCCGCTGAATAACGATTTACCCCCCCACAGCCTTATTGTGAACAGCCTCATGGAGCAAGGTGTTATAATGACCGTAATGCAATAAGTTTGAATCACTTCAATAATCAGAACAGAGAACATGAGGGAAATCCGTAAAATCAACGAAATAATAGGCGCACCGTCCGGCACGAGAGCCGTGGAGATGACAAGACTCAGCGACAGCCCCGTCGTGGCGTCCGCGCTTCTCACCACCGTCCCGGCCGTATTCGGGATGAGCAACATTGGGCGTCTGGCCGTGAACATAGTGGCCAACCGCCTGCTTGCAGCCGGCGCCGAACCGCGCTATATCTCCGCATCGGTGACGGTTGACATAGACACGCCTCAGGGAATAGTGGAGGCCGTGGCCATGGGCATGCGTGACAACGCCATACAGGCCGAAATGGAGTGGACCACGGTCGACACCGCAGTCAAGGCCCCCGGTCCTTCCGCCGGAATAGCCATATCGGCATTCGGAATAGGGAGCCGCCTTGCTGACGACATGCCTGACTACCGGCAGCCCGAACCCGGCGACACCGTAATCATAACCGGAGAAATCGGCGCGCTCGGAACCGCCATAGAGGGTGCGCGGCGTGGTATAGAAGTGCTCACATCGCCCGAGGGCATAGTCCTTACGGATGTCATGAGGGCCGCCTACTCCCATGCGCCCTGCATGGCCGGAGTGGCATATCCCATAGAGGGCGTGACCAAAGCGCTCGAATCACTCGGAGTCAGCGCCGAGATAGACCCTGACGCCGTACCGGTAAACGAGGCCGTGGCTACAGGCTGCTCCATAATGGGGCTGAACCCCCTTGAGCTCTCCACGGCGGCTGCGATGGTGCTGGTTGTCGGCCCGGAACACGCCGCGAAAGTCCTTGACGCCGTACACCGCTACAAGGGCGGGGAACGCGCGGCGGCCATTGGCACGGTCACCGGCTGAATCCGCGCAGGCATGGCGGCCGGCGCTTTAACCGTCAGGCTGACAGCCACATTTGGATTTCTGACCGTCAGTGACTATCTTTGCATAAAATACGAATGGAATGAAAGACCATATTATAGAAAAAGAATCATCCGAACGCGCAGTTCTGGTAGGCATAATCACGCCTCAGCAGAACGAGGAACGTTCCAACGAATATCTTGACGAACTCGCCTTTCTCGCCGACACGGCCGGCGCAGTGGCCGAGAAGCGGTTCCTGCAGCGCATGAATCAGGCTGATTCACGCACATTTGTGGGCAAAGGCAAACTGGAGGAAATACGCCAGTATGTGGAGGACAATGACATAGGTATGGCCATTTTCGACGATGACCTGACGGCCAAGCAGGTAGCCAACATAGAGCGGGAACTCAAAATCAAGATTCTCGACCGCACGAGCCTCATCCTCGACATTTTCGCCAAGCGCGCGCAGACGGCCAACGCAAAGACGCAGGTGGAGCTTGCGCAGTATCAGTATCTGCTGCCGCGCCTGACCCGAATGTGGACCCACCTCGAACGCCAGCGCGGAGGTATCGGTATGCGCGGACCCGGCGAGACACAGATCGAGACTGACCGCCGTATAATCCTCGACAAGATTTCGCGCCTGAAGGCCGAGCTGCGCGACATTGACAAGCAGAAAGCCGTGCAGCGTAAAAACCGCGGCAAACTGACCCGCGTGGCCCTTGTGGGTTACACCAATGTAGGCAAATCCACCCTCATGAACCTGTTGAGCAAAAGCGACGTGTTCGCCGAGAACAAGCTGTTTGCCACGCTTGACACCACCGTGCGCAAAGTCGTGATTGACAATCTGCCTTTTCTGCTGACCGATACCGTAGGGTTTATCCGCAAACTGCCCACCCATCTCGTGGAATCGTTCAAGTCCACACTCGACGAGGTGCGCGAGGCCGACATTCTGGTCCATGTGGTTGACATATCCCACCCCAATTTCGAGGAACAGATAGAGGTGGTTAACCGCACGCTGGCCGATGTGTGTGACGGCGCCGACAAGCCCATGATTATGGTCTTCAATAAAATCGACGCATTCACCTATACCCCCAAGGATGCCGACGACCTGACGGTCACCCGGGCCAACATTCCGCTGGAGGAACTCGAGCGGACATGGATGAGCCGTCTGGGCGAGAACGCCGTGTTCATTTCGGCCAAGAAAGGCATAGGCATAGACCGTCTGAAACAGCTACTCTATGACAAGGCGAAGGAAATCCATATCCAGCGGTTCCCCTACAATGATTTCCTGTTCCAGACCTACGATGAAAACGATTTTCCCGAACTAAAGGAATCCTCAGAACCAGAATCATGACAAAGAATTATTCCATACGTCTGGCCATGGCGCTGTTAGGCCTCACCGCAAGTCTCATGGCATTCGCTTCGTCCACGGCCGAAGTGACCAGAACCACATTCCTGTTCAACGGCAAGCACCATCTGTCGCTTGACCGTTACGAAGTTGCCGACAGTTCCGTGAACCGCCCGGCTATAATATTCGCTTTCGGAGGCGGCTTCACCCACGGCGAGCGCTCCGACGAGCGCTACATGGACTATTTCCGTTTCATGGCCCGTCAGGGTTACGTGGTCTGCACCATTGACTACCGTACTCTGCTCGCCGGATTCAAGCCTACAGCAACGGGCAAGGAGGCTATGAAACAGTTCGGCACCGCGATTGTAGAGGCCATCAAGGCAGCCACGGAGGACTTCCTCACAGCCACCGGCTATGTGCTCTCGAAATCGGGCGAGTGGGGCATAGATCCCAAGAAAATCATAGCCTCAGGCTCAAGCGCCGGCGCAATCACGGCTCTTCAGGCCGAGTACACTCTGACCAAAGGCGTTCCCACGCCCCTGCCCGCCGGCTTCAACTATGCGGCCGCGGTCACCTTTGCCGGAGCCTTGCTCTCGGAAGGGGAGCCTGACGTGGGCAGCAATCTGTGCCCGCTGATGCTTTTCCACGGCGATGCCGACAACCGCGTGCCGTACAACAAACTTGAACTAGGACCGGTAGGGCTTTACGGCTCTCATTATCTCGCCGAGAAGATCAAGGCCGCCGGCGGCAGCGGCGCCTTCTGGACCGAAGAGGGAGCCACGCACGACATGGCCCTGCGCCCCATGACGGAGAACCTCTACGACATTGCCGGATTCCTGCATCACGTACTCGACGGAAGTCAGAAAGACTTCCAGTGGACCACCGTGACCGTACCGGGCCGCGGAGAATACCGGCATAACTTCACCCTCCTTGATTTCATCCGTTCCAACATGCCTCAGCAGTGATAAGAAAGTTTTTCATACTGGCTCTCATTCTGTCGGCTCTCGGATGTGCCGCCAACGACGAAGGCACCGAACCGCAGCTGCCTCTCCCGCAGATTCCCGATTCGCTGCGGCAGCCGGTCGACAGGGCCGGATATCTGCTTGCCCACTTCTGGGACGCTCTTGATTTCGCCGACACGGCTCTCACGCACAACAGGCCGTTCATGGAACAGAATTTTGTCAATTTCGTGAATCTGTATCCCCACGCCGATTCCGCCCTGCTGCCTGACGTGACGCGTGATTTCCTTCTCAAAGCCACCACTGACCGCGCCACGGCATCGATGGTCTACGAGCTGATTGAGAAATATCTATCGGAGCCGGAATCGCCCGTGCGTTCCGATGACAGCTACATCACCTTCCTCGAGCAGTGGGTGAAACTGCCCGGATTTGACAGTTACGAGCTTGAAGAACCGAAATACCGTCTGGCCGCGGCCCTGAAAAACCGTCCCGGCACACGCGCCGCGGATTTCAGCTACCGCACGCGCGTGGGACAGGAAACCACGCTGGCATCGACCGAGGCCCCGCTCCTTCTGCTGCTCTTCTATGACCCTGACTGCGACCACTGCCAGACCGTTATAGCATCCCTGCGGACCGACCCGGAAGTGCAGTCCATGATTGAAGCCGGAAAGCTCCGGGTGCTCGCCGTCTACACCGAGGGCAACGAAGCACTGTGGCAGTCCACGGCGGCGACCATGCCGGCCGAATGGACCGTAGCCACGGACCTCAGCGGAATAGTTGACAACGAACTCTATGACATTCCGGAAATGCCGGGCATATATCTTCTTGACGGCGAAAAGAAAGTCCTGCTGCGCTCTCCCTCGCTCTCCGCTCTCTCCGAAGCCATTCACCCGGCGGAATAATTTGGTGTTTTCACGGATTAGTTGTAAATTTGTATCATGGAGTCATTGGATGCAATGACTCCTGTTCAACAGACTATCACCGTACTGAATGGAAAAATACCTTGTATCGGCCCGCAAATACCGTCCGGCTACATTCGCTTCAGTTGTCGGGCAGAAGGCTCTGACAACGACTCTGAAAAACGCCGTGGCCACCCACCGTCTGGCCCACAGTTACCTGTTTTGCGGCTCCAGGGGTGTAGGCAAGACCTCCTGCGCCCGAATATTCGCCAAGACAATCAACTGTTCCAACCCGACGGCCGACGGCGAGGCTTGCAACGAATGCGAGTCCTGCCGCGATTTCAACCGCGGCACCTCGATGAACATAGTGGAGCTTGACGCCGCCTCCAACAACGGCGTGGAGGACATCCGCAAACTCGTGGAGGACGTTCAGGTGGCTCCCTCGCGCGGACAGTACCGTGTGTTCATCGTCGACGAGGTCCACATGCTGTCATCGGCCGCTTTCAACGCTTTTCTGAAAACGCTCGAGGAACCGCCGAGCTACGTGGTGTTCATTCTCGCCACTACTGAAAAGCACAAGATTATACCCACCATTCTCTCGCGGTGCCAGATCTATGACTTCCACCGCATCACCATTCAGGACATAATAGACCATCTGACCTACGTGGCCTCTCAGGAAGGCATCACCGTGGAACCCGCCGGACTGAACGTAATAGCCCGCAAAGCCGACGGCGCCATGCGCGACGCCCTATCCATCTTTGACCAGGTGGCCGCGTCGTCGGGCGGCAACATCACCTACCGCGCCGCCCTTGACAGCCTCAACGTGCTCGATTACGAGTACTATAACCGGCTGCTTGACTGCTTCCTCAAAGGCAACGTCCTTGAATCGTGGACCATCTATAAGGAAATACGTGACCGCGGATTTGACTCGCTCTTTTTCATCAACGGACTCGGCTCATATCTGCGTGACCTCATGGTGGCGCGCGACCCGTCGACACTCTCCCTGATTGAAGCCGGCGATGAAGCCCGTCAGGCCATGGCCGCCATGGCCGCGAAATGCTCACCCGATTTCCTCTACAGGGCCATGTGTCTGTGCAGCGACGCCGACCTCAACTACCGCACGGCCTCGAACAAGCAATTCCTCATAGAGCTTACGCTCGCCAAAATATGCCAACTACTCGGCCCCTCCCCCAGTAAGGGCGGCAACGGAGAGGGGCAGTTGAAACCTATTGCCGCCGACAACCGGCCTGCCGGCACCGAAGTTCCCGCACGGCCCGCTGCAGCTCCCCGGCCCTCTCCCGCAACCCCGGCCCCGACACCGGCGCCGACGCCCGACAGGACTACCGCGCCGGCCGTACGCCACACCGCTCCGGCGGCTCCCGCCATGAACCAGCCGCGCAGACCGGCCGCATCTTCCCTGAAGATTCCCTCGATTTCCATACGCCACAGCCAGCAGCAGTCCGAAGCTCCGGTTCAGGAAAGCGGACCGGCCCCAAAGCGCACCACCCCCTTCTCCGAGGACGCCCTGCTGACGGCTTGGAACTCCTACATATCCACCCATCCCCACGCCCACATCCTTATCAACACCATGAGAGCCGCCAATCCCCGACTGACGGACCGCAACAGCTTCACCATAACGGTGCAGAACGCCATGCAGCTCGAACTCATGGAGACAAACCGGGGCGACATCATGGGCTATGTACGCAACGCTCTCGCCAACGACATGGTGGATTACGTGGTGAATGTCAACACAGCCACTTCGCCGAGACACACTCTGACCGACCCTGAACTGCTTGAAAAGCTGCGGTCGGAGACTCCGGTCCTGCAGAGGCTCATTGACGATTTCAACCTACATTTAGCCTGACCGATCATACTTCAATATATTCCAGCTAATCATTTCTATATGAAAACCGCGACAAAATTCCTGACCCTGCTCTGCACCGTTATGGCCGTCACAGGATGCAACCGGCTGTCCGAGGAAGCCCGCCAGATGACAGGAGTCTATTACCAGACCGCCGTTTCCGAAAACGAACCGGTCATGGAGCTTAACGACAACGGCTCATGCACCGTCCATGCCATCAAGCCGGGCGTCATGAGCTACACGGTCAACGGCACGTGGAACGTGGAAAATGACTCACTTCTCATAGAGACCGAAGGCGTGGCCGCATCCGTGACTGGTGACACCACCGTGATAAGGATAGGACGCATCCCAACCCGTATCAGCTATGCCATAGCCGATTTCAACGGACTCTCCCTGACACTGCGCCGTGACGGAAACGATTATGTGTATGTGCGCCGTGGCCACAACGAAGAACTCGAAAAAGCTTCCAAAACGGCCGAATGACCTCCTTTGACCCTCATCCCTGAACTTCCCCTTATCAACTTTCCATTATGTCACTCGAAAAATTAGCATACCTACTGTTATCAGGACTCATACTGACGCTGCCCGCGGCATGCGGCTCCGGCTCGTCGCAGAGCGAGACCATCAGCAACATACGTGAGGCGGAGGCCGCAGTGGCCACCGGCGACATGGAGGCCGCCCGGAGCGTGGCCGTGCGTGTGATGGGCGATGACAGCTTCAACGACCTTCCGGCATCGGAACTCGCGCGTCTGTCACTCGTCTACATGCAGATCGCCGACTCCACCGAACGCGAGAGCAGCATCTCCCAGGCCGCCGACCTTTACCGCAAGGCTTTCGACGTCAATCCCGACAGCGCCGAGGCTTTCTATGCCGATGTGAATCCGGAGATGTATCCCTACGTGACCATGCTCCGCACACTGGTGGGACACATAGACCATCCGTACAATCCGGAAGCCGACAGCCTTGACGAGAATTCCCATTATGAACTCCCCGAACCCACGGACCTCCCCGAAAAATGACCATGGACTGGCTTGACAAACTGCAGCAATTCCGCGACATGAATCCGGATCTGCCGGAAGGACCGGAAACGGTTGAAGAGACTCCGCAAGGACCGTTGCAGAAGGCCCGTCTCGACATATCCGTGGAACGGAAAGGCCGCGCCGGAAAAACGGCCACCCTTGTCACCGGATGGGAAATACCTGATGATTCGCTGCTCGACGTAGCCGCCGTTCTGAAGAAGAAACTCGGCACCGGAGGCTCGGCCCGCGGCGGCGACATTCTGATTCAGGGCGACAGACGGACCGATGTGTTGCGCTGTCTCACCGAGATGGGCTACAAGGCCCGTATCATCTGAGCGCTCCCCTCCGTGATAATCCCGCCTCATTCTCCTAATCCACCGATTATTCCGTAAATGCTGACAATCTACAAGGCATCGGCCGGCTCCGGCAAGACTTTCACCCTGACCTACCGCTATATCAAACTTCTGATCAGCAGCAAGGACGACACGGGCTGCTACCGGCTCCGACGGAATCCGCACGGGGCCCATCGGTCCATTCTTGCCGTGACTTTCACCAACAAGGCCACTGACGAGATGAAGCGGCGCATAATCCATGAACTCGCCGTGCTCGGCGGAATGGAACCGGGATGGACCGCAGAAAGCCCCTACAGCGGCCGCCTCATCAGTGAACTCGGATGCACTGCCGAACAGCTCTCGGCAACCGCCCGGGAAGTGCTCATAGACCTCCTTTTCGATTTCAACTTCTTTCAGGTCAGCACAATCGACTCGTTCTTCCAGACTATTCTCAGGACATTCGCCCGCGAGGCCGAACTGACGGGCAACTATGAGGTTGACATTGAGAACGACCGCGCCAGGGAAACCGGCGTCAGGAACTTCTTTGAATCTCTCCGCTCCGATTCCGGATCGGCCGAGAACCTCCGCATGATAGAGTGGCTCACCCGGTTCATGCTGACGAGCTTCAAGGAAGGCGGCTCCGCAACCATCTTCAACCGGTCAAGCGAATCTTTCTCCCAGATTCTCAAGTTCATCAAACGGACCGAGACTGAAGAGTTCAAGCGCCACTATGACAGCATGATGGAGTATATGGCCGACGATAAGAAACTGCAGAAATTCCAGCACCAGCTTGCCGAAGCCAGGGAAAAGCACGCAGCCCTGACCTCCGAGGCATGCTCCACGGCCATAAAACTGATAGAAGCTGCCGGTTACACCGACGGCAAGCTGAAAATAAGCGCCAATGCCCTGAAAAAGCTTCAGGCCGTCAGAGCCGCCGGCTACGATCCGTCGACCGAAGAAGGTTCCACCGTCAGCAAAGCCATCGATAACCCCCGTTCGGTTTTCAACGCGGCCCTTCAGAACGCTCTGGAGAAGAACCCCGACCCTATTCTCGAAAGCGCCATATCACGCGCGTTCTCGCTCATGCATGAAGGCCGCGTAATGCGCGCCTTGTGGAGCCAGCTGCTGCGTGAAATCTACAGACTCGGACTGGTGCGCGGAGTGTACCGCTTCATAGAGCAATACCGGACCGAAAACAACACCATGCCGCTGTCCGAAACCAACACACTGCTCCGGAAGATAATAGGCGATGATGACACTCCGTTCGTGTTCGAGCGCATAGGCGTGTGGCTCAACCATTTCCTTATCGACGAATTCCAGGACACATCGCTGATGCAGTGGGAGATTATGCGGCCGCTGGTCAACGAAGGTCTCTCGCGCTCCAATGACAGCCTTATCATAGGCGACGAGAAGCAGTGCATCTACCGCTTCCGGTCATCCGACCCCTCGCTGCTGCAGAATCAGGTGGAGACGGAATTCAGCGACCGTTCGAGACTCGAAGGCGCCACTCCGGCCGAAAACACCAACTGGCGAAGCTCACGCCACGTGGTGGAGTTCAACAACGCACTGTTCCGCCGGCTCGCCGAAACGCTCGGGCTTAACGAGGTGTATGCCAACGTAGAGCAGCAGATTCCCGAGAAGAACATGCAGAACGACGGTTACATACGGGTCAACACGGTTACAGCCTCCAAAAAACCGGATTTTCAGGCCATAGCCCTCGAACTGCTGACCGCCGACATTCGCCGGCAGCTCAAGGCGGGCTACAGGGGCAAGGACATTGCTGTGCTGATGCGCGGAGGCACAGAGGCGATCCTTGTCATAGACCATCTGATGAACCTCACGGCTTCCGACCCCGATTTCGCCGGGTTGCGTGTGATTTCCGATGACTCCATGATGCTGTCGTCGGCGCCTGCCGTGAAGCTGATAATAAGCATCATGCGCCATCTCGACTCGCTCGACGACCCCAGACCCGACAGTTCCGACCGCAGACTCACTACCGGTCTGAAACGCATGATAAACCGGTTCGAATATGCAAGATGCCTGGGGGAAACGCCCGAGGACGCGATAAAATCGGCCGTTACCGACACGGAAGGCAATTTCGACATACGCCGGGATGTGGCCGACATGACCTGCTTCAACCTCGTCTCGCTCATTGAACGCATTGTTTCGTCGGAGCTTTTCGACAAGAATTTCCTGAAAAGCCAGTGCATGTTCATCTCCGCGTTTCAGGATGCCGTGGCTGACTACAGCGTGAGCGGCGACACCGACCTGCACTCGTTTCTCGAATGGTGGGACTCTGTCGGCTCCCGGCTTTCGGTATGCGCCCCCGATGACGAGAACGCCATCAGGGTCATGACCATCCACAAATCCAAAGGCCTGGAATTTCCCTGCGTCCATGTCCCCATGCTCATGCAGAACATGATTGACTTCAGGGACACCGAGTGGTTCGAGAAAGCGTCTCTGCCCCTCATTGATTCTGATGTCATTCCGCCCCTGCTCCCCGTCAGACCGTCGAAAATTCTTCTCGACACGGATTTCGCCGGCCAGTACGAGCGGCGTCGCCGCGAACAGCTCCTTGACGAGCTGAATGTGCTGTATGTGGCCCTGACAAGGGCCGTCGACGAGCTGTCGGTCACCTGCATGAGTTCCGGAAGTCTCCCGGACTCCATCCCCGTAGGCGACCTCATGGCGCTGACTGTTCCGGAAATGGAGTGTATGCGTGACGAAACTCCTGACGACACTCCTGAAGTCACTACCCTGGTCTACGGCGAGCCTACCGTGAGACGCCCCGACAGAATCAAGCCCAGATCGGCCATTGACCCTGACAGCACTTTCTTCATGCCGCCCTACAGCACGGATGACCGTAGCGATCTGTGGGATAACACCCGTCTGGACGACATGCCTGACTATTCGGAGGCCCGCGGGCGCGGAACCGCTCTCCACGATGTGCTCGCGCGCTGCCGCCATGCTTCGGACCTGCCGAAAGCCGTGGCCTGCTGCGTCCATGCCTGTCTGCTTCCGCGCACCGACGCCCCTGACGTTGAAAAACATCTCCGCGAAGAGCTGGAACGGCCCGATGTACGTCCCTGGTTTTCCGGATTCAGACGCGTGGCCTGCGAGCGCAGCATCCTGTGCACCGACGGCCGCCGGAGAAGACCTGACCGCATTGTATGGACTGCCGACGGTCATGTCGACGTCATAGACTACAAATTCGGAGCCGAAGAAAAGAAACACCACAATCAGGTAAGCCGTTACGTCCGTCTCCTTCGCGATTCGGGCGAGACCGATGTACGCGGATTCCTCTGGTACTTGGACTCCGGAAAAATATGCCAAGTAAGAACTTAAAACAACAAGCACACAGAACCATGCCTCTGATCATACCCCGAAAGTACAAACAGAAACTGCTGCCCGAGACAACCGAGGTGGCCATAAAACTCGTCAAAGACCGCTTCCAGTCTCTTCTGGCTTCGGAACTCAACCTCAGGCGCGTGACAGCCCCGCTGTTCGTGCTGTCGGGAACAGGCCTCAACGATGACCTGAACGGCTACGAACGGGCTGTGACTTTCCCGGTGGCCGCTCTCGGCGACAGCATGGCCGAGGTGGTTCACTCGCTGGCAAAATGGAAGCGTGTGAAACTCGAGGACTATGACATTGCCCCGGGCTACGGCCTTTACACCGACATGAACGCCATCCGCGCCGACGAGGACCTTGACAATCTCCATTCAATCTACGTGGACCAGTGGGACTGGGAACAGACCATCGATTCGTCGGACCGCAATCTGGACTATCTCACATCAACCGTCGAAAAAATCTACGAGGCCATCCGCGACACCGAGAGGCTGGTCTACGAGCAGTTTCCCCACATCACCCCGCGTCTGCCCCGCGAAATAACTTTCATCCACACCGAGGAACTTCTCCAGCGCTATCCCGGCCTGACGCCCCGCGAGCGCGAGGACGCGGCGGCCCGCGAATGCGGAGCCGTGTTCCTCATTGGCATAGGAGCGCCGCTCAGCGACGGCGAGCCCCATGACGGACGCGCCCCCGATTACGATGACTGGAGCTCGCTCAACTCAGCGGGATTCCGGGGTCTCAACGGCGACATCCTTGTGTGGGACAGCATTCTCGAACGCTCCGTGGAGCTCTCTTCGATGGGCATCCGCGTGAGTCCCGAGGCTCTTGACAGGCAGCTGGCAGCCACCGGCAACGAGGACCGCGCCGAACTTCTCTTCCACTCACGTCTGCTTGCCGGAGAACTGCCGGCTTCCATAGGAGGCGGCATCGGACAGAGCCGTCTGTGCATGTTCCTGCTCCAGAAAGCCCACATCGGCGAGGTCCAGGCTTCGATATGGCCTGACAGCCAGCGCGAGCTCTGCGCCAAAGCCGGCATACGCCTGCTCTGACCGCCCCGCCCGTAAACGTTTAAAAGCCTGACCGCGCAACCGCAGCCAGGCTTTTCTCGATTGTATAATAATGTGTCAGTTTATTTCGCTTCCACCGCATGGCGGCGCTGCCAGTTGAGCCACCAGGCCTTGCATGCTCCGATGAAGAACGGAATGGCTCCAAGGAGTATGAACACCAGGTCACCCGGCATACGCATCCATCCTACCGTGCTCATGGTTTCGTTGGTCACGAACTCCATGGAACGTGCGTGCCAGTAACCGTTGTGGATCACATCCCACAGCTGGATGAATCCCGAGGGAAGGAGGCTAAGGGCGATCATCAGGGCAAGACCGATGTTAAAGCCCCAGAACGAGCATTTGATCCACGGTTTCACCTTGGCCCACTGGCCGTCGTCGAGATTCTTGCGCATAGCGTAGACGCACAGTCCCAGCGACAGGAAGCCGAACACGCCGAACATGGCTGCGTGACCGTGGTTGGGGGTCAGATAGGTACCGATTTCAAAATAGCTGACTATGGGCATGTTGATCAGGAAGCCGAACACGCCGGCGCCGATGAAGTTCCAGAAGCCCACGGCCATGAAGAAATTGAATATCCATTTGTGCTGCTCGGCCAGTCCCTGCTTACCGCCACAGCGCGAGGCGGTGTAGAATCGCCAGCCTTCAAGGCAGAGAAGCACCAGAGGAACAACCTCCATGGCGGAGAAGCATGAGGAAACGGCCATGTTGAATGTGCTCTGGCCCTCGAAGTACCAGTGGTGACCGGTACCGATTATGCCGCCCATGAATGTCAGAATGGCTTCGAGAATGATAATCTTTGACGCCCTCGAACGGCTCACTATGCCCATCTCCACGAATACCATGGCAACCATGGTGGTGGCGAACGCCTCGAAGAATCCCTCGACCCACAGATGAATCATCCAGAAACGCCATGTGTCGACTACCGTATAGTTGGTCATGTCATCGAAGAACACAGCGGGAATATAGAACACCGGAACGCAGATGGCGAAAATCAGGAACAGCCATGCGAGGAACCGCTTGCCGGGCACTTTGAGAGCCGGAAGGGTGTTACGTATCAGCACGTAGGCCCAAACGAGGAATCCCACTATCATGAGCAGCTGGAATCCGCGGCCCATCTCTATGTATTCCCAGCCCTGGCTTCCGATCCAGAACGAACCGTCACCGTTGCCCCACCATCCGGCGAGACCGACCCACTCGGCAAGCAGAGAGCCGAAGATGACCACGGCGAATGCGCCGAACAGGAAATATGTCATTTTGGCTAGGCCTTTCCATTCCTTGCCTCCGAATATGCGCGAGATTATCAGACCGCCTATCACGAAGCCCGTGGCTATCCACAGAATGGCGAGCTGCAGGTGCCATGTCCTGACAAGCTGGCTCGGGAACACCGACGAGAGGTCAAGACCGTAGAACGATCCCGGATCGGCCCTGTAGTGCGCCACGGCGCCTCCCACCAGTGTCTGGCCCAGAAGAAGCAGGCCCACCACTACCACGAACTTGAGCAGTCCTCTGATTGATGACGGCTGATTGCCGTCAGGAACGGTCATCGGGAACGCCGGCGATGCGGCCTTCCAGTCCGCACCCTTGTTGCGGCCCACGAACGCCATGCAGGCGCCTATACCTATCAGCAGGAACAGCAGCGAGGCCACGCTCCACACTGTCAGCGGATCCGACGGACCCTGACCGATCTCGGGCTCGTAGGGGAAGTTGTTGGTGTAGGAATAGTCCTCGCCCGGACGGTTGGCCGAGCATGCCCATGCCGACCATGCGAAAAAGGCGCTCAGCTGATGAAGCTCTTCAGGATCCGTTATGAGATTGTGCTGAAGGCCTCCGTTATGGTAAGGCTGCCCGAAATACGTTTTCCAGTATCCGGGCGCTTCTGCGAAAACGGAGGCCTGTGCTTCATCAAGGACCAGACGGCCTGTATTGTCGTCATATCGGTTGGTCTTGGCCAGTTTGCCAAGATCTTCAGTTGTCATGCCGGGGTTGAGTTCACGTGTCTTCAGAGCCACCTGATGCAGGTAATCGGCCGAGAAATCCGGGCCGAGATATGCTCCGTGGCCCCACACCGTTCCATTGTCATGAAGACCGTAACGCAGGAACACGGATTGACCCCGGCGGATGTCATCGCCGGTAAAAAGTGTCTTGCCGTTCATGTCTGTTACAAGTTCCGGAATCGGGGGCTTGTCGGTGTATGCTTTATGGGTTACCGTGATGAGCACAGCAAATCCGTAGATAAGCACGAATGCGAGGACAATTATCCACCATCGCGATATGACCGGCGATGTGTAGTCCCGCTCGAACTGGATGTTCTGTTTTGCCATCTTCTTTGAGAATTAGTGGGGTTGATAAAGGTGTTTCTTATCTCTTTGCGTGGGGGAACTTGTAATTTCTTTTTTAGAACAAAAAGATTCGTGGGTTTGTTTAATATGCATTAACAACCTACGCGTGATAAAGGACCTTGTTATATTTCCCGTCAAAAAATATCTAAAATTAAATAATAATCGTATGAAGATAGGTTTTTTTGTTCCCTGCTACATAGATGCCATACATCCGCAGGCTGCAAAATCCACCTACGGTCTCCTGAAAAAGCTGGGACTGGATGTGGAATTCATTGAACGGGGTGCATGCTGTAGTCTTCCGGAACTCGACATGGGCTACATTTCCCATGCCTGCACTCTGGAAAAAGGCATTGTACCTTATATTGTCGACAAGGGATATGACTACGTGGTTGTTCCCTCGGGTATCTGCACCGACCAGTTCCGCGACCATTTCGACGGAGTGGAGCAGACGCCCGAAGTGATTCATTTCCGGAGCACGGTCCATGACCCTGTGGAATTTCTCCACGACATCCTGAAAATCACCGAACTGCCCGGGAAGCCCAGCTTCCCTTACCGTGTGGCCCTCCACAACGGATGCCATTCGCTGCGCTATCTCAACGAGGCGCGCCCCACCGAGCTCATGATCAAGCCCTTTGACAAATGCGCCGACCTGCTCAGGCTCGTCGACGGTCTGGAAGTGGGCTATGCCACCCGCCGCGACGAATGCTGCGGATTCGGAGGCACTTATTCCATCTGGGATCCTTCATGCTCCGGACAGCAGGGCCGCGACAAGGTGAACGATTACCAGCGCAACGGTTTCCGCTATGTCACCTCGCAGGACATGTCATGCATGATCCATCAGCAGACGGTGGCCCGGAAACTGGGCCTTGACCTCAAGATGTTCTATATTACGGAAATTTTAAATGGAGACGCACAGCCATGAAACAGGTTAATCAAGTGAAACTCGGCGCGGAATACATTGCCAAGACCGCCCATCGTGAGATGCATGACCGCTGCCTGTGGGCAGCACGTATGAGACGTGACAAAGTTGCGGCCTCGATACCCGAATGGGAAGAAATGAGGGAGCTCGCTTCGGAAATCAAGCTCCACACCCTCTCGAATCTGGACTATTATCTGGAGCAGTTTGCCAAAAACGCGGAAGCCAACGGCATCCATGTCCACTGGGCAAGGAACGCCGAGGAACACAACCAGATCATACTCGACATATTCAAGGCCCACAACGTGAAGGTGGTGACCAAGGGCAAGTCCATGACTATGGACGAGTGCGGCATGCGCGAATTTATGGCCAAGAACGGCATTGAAATCAATGAGGCCGACCTCGGCGAACGCATCCAGCAGCTCGACAACCAGCGCCCGTCACACATAGTCATGCCGGCCATCCACAAGCTCCGCAGCGATGTGGCCAGTCTGTTCGCCCGCACTCTGGGCTCCGACCCCAAGAACGATGACCCGCACTACCTCAACAGCGTGATGCGCGCCGACATGCGCAAGAAATACGTCAAGGTCGACGCCGGCATGTCCGGAGCCAATTTCGGTATAGCCGAAACCGGCGGCATAGTGGTGTGCACCAATGAAGGCAACGCCGACATCAGCGCCAACCTTCCCCCTCTCTATGTGGCCACAATGGGAATCGAGAAGGTGATTCCGCGTCAGGCCGACCTGCCGCTGTTCATCCGTCTGCTCTCGCGAAGCGCCCTCGGACTGGACATGACCCAGTACACCTCGCATTACCACGGCCCGCGCAAGGGTCAGGAGATGCACCTGGTGATTCTTGACAACGGACGCAGCGAGCGCCTCGCGGCCAAGGAATACTGGCCCGTGCTGAAATGCATCAGATGCGGTGCCTGCATGAACACGTGTCCCGTGTTCCGCCGTACATCGGGCATAAGCTACGACGCCATCTACATGGGCCCCATAGGCATTGTGCTGGAACCGAGCTACGACCTCTACAAATATGCCCGCCTGCCCTACTCCTGCACCCACTGCGGTTCATGCGGCGACGTATGTCCGGTGAAGGTGCCCATCCCCGAACTCGTTTTCTACTGGCGCTCCGAGGTGGTACGCCACGGCTACGGACAACCCACCCACAACATAGAGGAAGGTCTGGCCGAACCTCTGCTCAAGAGCAGCAGCAATCTCGCCATTGCCGAGAAACTCGGACTCTGGGCCCTGCGGCACATTCCGGAATCCATAGCCGAATCCGCAGTCAACCCGTGGGCCAAGGCTCACAAGGACCCCATTCCTCCTGAAGAGACTTTCAGGCAATACTACAACAGGGTCATCAAGCCCGGCGAGGAAAAGAACGAAAAATCAGATCAATAACAATTCCAAACACCCAAGATATGGACCAGATAGAAGCAAAAAACGAGATATTGGCCAGAATAAAGGCAGGGAAACCCGAACTGCATCCGTTACCGGACGTGCCGATGTATCCCTACAACGGAAATGCCATGGAGGATTTCATCAGCCACCTTCTGGGGTTCGACGGAAAAGCCGTCAAATTCAAGACACGCGGCGATGCTTTGAAATGGTTGTCGGCACAGCCTGAAATGGAGCTGGACAAGACTTTGGTCTACTCGTCGGCCGAGGGCGTGACAGGTAATGTCAGCGAGGAAAACATAGCCGACCTCCATAACGCCCACGAGATAGAGACGTGTGTCACGGAAGGAGAATTCGGAGTAGGTGAGATGGGCTCGATATGGGTCACCGACGAGAGCCTCAGGCATGCCGCATGCGCCCTGCTGTCCCGCCATCTGTTCGTCCTGCTCGACGGGACAAAAATAATTCCGGGGCTGCACGAGACATACTCCAGGATAAATCTCCGCCAGCATCAGTACGGCTCGTTCTATACCGGACCGTCGGCCACGGCCGACATCGAGGCGGTGCACATCACCGGCGCCCAGGGTCCGCTGTCGCTCACAGCCCTGATCTACAACTGTGCGGACGCGCCCGTGGTCCCCGAGCTGATGGTCAACCCCAACGCCGACACATCCATCTATACTAAGAGCCGGTTCGACAATAAATGTTGACGGCAGGGTCGCATAGTGCGGAGCGATTTTGGGTCTGCGAGAAAGGAGTGTACTGGATGTACACGACTGACGAACAGGCCAAAAAAACGCCCGCAATATGCGAGGCGACGGTAATTTCGGTTCAATCAAAAGGGGAAAGGTGTGATTTGTGTTATATCTCAGTAGCATAAATCATTGAGCCCATGAAAATAAAGTTTAAGCCTTGCCAGCGGAAGCGCATCCGTAAGTTTTTGTCAGGCTTCCATGGAAAGGAACGGACAGACCTCTATAAGATATTCACAGCTATTGCGTATCTGGTTTACACCGGATGTCAGTGGAAGATGCTGCCCCAATATTATCCGCCGCCCAGGACGGTATATTACAATTTCCGCAAGTGGAGCGAATCGACAAAGCTCGTGTTTTTTCTGCGCAGTCTGGTGGCGGAAGGTCGCCGCAAGATGAGTCGAAAGTCATGTGCCTGTACTATACATCCGTATCTTTGGTCAGGGCTGATAAAGGATACTGTGGCGTTGATTCCGGCCTTGACGGCTGTATCGTGGAATGTGTGAAATTAAATTTCGGCACGGCTGAATTTCGCCCGCTGTCAGGCCGCTGGGTGGTGGAACGCACAAACTCATGGCTCGAAAATTATCGGCGACTATGTAGAAACTATGAACGTTATCTGTCCTCGGCCCTGACAATGACATATCTTGCCGCGATACTATTCATGCTCCGGTACTGCTGACTGACGATCACATCATGCCCCCAAATATTTATTTGCCGGGACGAAAGTTACCTTCGCCCCGGCAGTTAACATTTATTGTCGAACCGGCTCTAAGTAAAAAACGGTCATGCGGATGCAATTTTCAGGCCATTCCCGCGTCAAATCAGGTATAACCATCCGGTATCACCTACTATGAACGCAAGAACTCTGATTGTTTCCGCATGCATCGTGGCTGCTTTGCTGCTGCCTGCGGCCGCGATTGCGGGCCTGACAGGCAGCTGGCGCGGCGACCTCGAACTCGGAGCCATGAAGCTCCCGCTTGTCTTTAACTTCGGCCATGCCGCCGACAACGGCCTGACATGCACCTTGGACTCCCCGCAACAGGGAGCCAGAGGCATCCCCGTGGATGTGGTCCACGCATCGGCCGATTCCCTGAGCCTCGCCTGTCAGGCCATAGGCGCCACCTATCAGGCACACATCGGCGACGGGGTTATCGAGGGCCGCTTCTCTCAGCGAGGCTACACTTTTCCGTTGGTTCTGAGACCGGAGCAGTCCGTGGATGTCCGCCGGCCTCAGACACCTGTGCCCCCGTTTGACTACGAAACCATCGACACCGCCTTTCTCTCAGCCGACGGAACGCGGATTGCAGGCACGCTCGTCATCCCGCGCAGTCTCAGCTCGGCCAAGATGCCCGTAGCCGTGATGGTCTCGGGAAGCGGCCCGCAGAACCGCGATGAAGAGATTTTCGAACACAAACCGTTTGCGGTTCTGGCCCACGGACTCGCGGGCAAAGGGATAGCCTCGTTCCGCTATGACGACAGAGGCACGGCCGCCTCGGGCGGAAATTTCGCCGAGGCCACATTCCCGGTTTTCGCCGCCGACGCGGCTGCGGCTCTGGATTTTGTCAGGAGTTTCCCTCAGTTCTCAAAAGCGGGTGTCATTGGCCATTCCGAGGGCGGCACCATTGGCATGGAGCTTGCCGCCGAAGGGAAAACGGATTTCCTTGTGAGTCTGGCCGGAATGGCTGTTGACGCCAAAGAGACCCTGCTCGCCCAGAACCGGCACGCGCTTGAGCGCTCCGGAATGTCCGGGGCCGACATCAAGTCAGCCCTCTCGCTCATAAGCCTTTATTTCGACGAGCTGGCAAAACAATATGCCGCGGGCAAGAGCGAGCCGGTGGATGTGGCCGCGCTGGCCCGCGAAAACGGCGTGACGGTTGCGCCGCAGATAATCACTCTGATTGCCGGAAACGACCGGAGACGCACACCGCAGTTTGACTGTATGGTCAGTCTGCGTCCGTCGCAGTGGCTTGACAGAATCGCAGTTCCCATGCTCGCCCTCAACGGCTCGAAGGACACTCAGGTGGATGCCTCCTCGAACCTTGGACTCATCCGCAGCAGCGTAAAAGGAGCCGAAGTGAAGGAGCTTCCGGGACTGAACCACTTGTTCCAGCACTGCACCACCGGCGAGGTCAGTGAATATGGCGAAATAAAAGAGACCATGGCGCCGGAGGTGATTGACGCCATAGTCTCATTTATTGTCGAACCGGCTCTAAAATCTCTGAATTAAGCTCTTCTTAGTGGAGCGCCGCGAGCGCTTCCTTGATTCTGCGCATGGCCTCGCGGATGAGGTCATCGGACGTTGCGTAGCTCAGACGGATATATCCGGGCAGACAGAAAGCGGCGCCGTCAACGGTGGCCACGTGGGCTTCCTCAAGAAGATACATGGTGAGGTCGGAACCGTTGTTGATGACGCGGTCACCTACGCGTTTGCCGAAGAAACCGCCCACTTCCGGGAACAGATAGAACGCACCCTGAGGCTCGTTGACCTTCAGTCCGGGAATTTCCTTTGCCAGACTCACCACAAGGTCACGCCGGCGCTCGAATGCCTCGCGCATGTCCTCGACACACTGCTGCGGTCCGAGATAAGCGGCCTCGGCGGCTTTCTGGGCAATGGACGAGGCGCCCGATGTGTACTGGCCCTGAAGTTTGGTCACGGCCTTGGCTATGGGCAGAGGGGCGGCACAGAAACCGATTCGCCATCCGGTCATGGCGTAAGCTTTTGACACACCGTTGATCACCACCACGCGGTCACGTATCTCCGGGAATGTGGCCATGGAGCTGTAGGCGCCGGTGAAATTGATGTGACGGTAGATTTCATCGGACAGAATCAGTATGTCAGGATAGTCCTTCAACACATCCACCAGTGCCTGAAGTTCATCGCGGGAGTAGACCGAGCCGGTGGGATTGGACGGCGAGCAGAGAAGCACCATGCGCGTGTGGGGAGTGATGGCCTCGCGGAGCTGTCCGGCTGTGATTTTGAAATCCTGGTCAATGGCCGCGGGGACCTCCACGGTTACACCCTCGGCGAGTTTCACCATCTCTACGTAGCTCACCCATGCCGGGGTGGGTATGATCACCTCGTCGCCCGGATTGATGGTGGCCAGAATCACGTTGCAGAGCGCCTGCTTGGCGCCGTTGGAAACCACAATCTGCTCGGGAGCGAACGTCACGCCCTCGGTCGCCTCTATGTTGGCGGCTATGGCCTTGCGCAGACTCATGTAGCCCGGCACCGGAGAGTAGAATGAAAAGTTGTTGTCAATGGCGCGTTTGGCCGCTTCCTTTATGAAATCGGGGGTGTTGAAATCCGGTTCTCCTACCGAAAGATTGATTACATCCACTCCGGAGGCGCGGAGTTCGTTGCTGCGCTGTGACATGGCCAGAGTGGCCGAGGCAGCCATTGCGTTGATTCTTTGGGATATCTGAAGCATTTTGACTTATGGATATGTTGAGAGTTTGTTATTGTTCGTTTTTTCTATTCCGTTTTGCCGGTGAGTATGGAGCGGATCTGATTGAGTTTGTTAAGGGCCGCCACGGGCGTCAGATTATTGATGTCGATACCTAAGATTTCATCGCGTATCTGGGTCAGCACCGGGTCGTCGAGCTGAAAGAACGACATCTGCACGCCGCTCTCCGTTCTTGCCGGCTTCACACGGGGCAGACTTTCGCCGCCGCTGCCGTCCGACACGCTTTCGCCGCGCACCTTCTCCAGATCGGAGAGCACTTCGTCGGCGCGTTTCACTATTGACGACGGCATTCCGGCCAGTTTGGCCACATGGATACCGAACGAGTGGGCCGACCCGCCCTTGACGAGCTTGCGCAGGAACACCACCTTGCCGCCGGCCTCCTTGACCGAGACATTGTAGTTGACCACGCGCTCGAACGACGCTTCCATGTCATTCAGCTCGTGATAGTGTGTGGCGAACAGGGTCTTGGGGTGAATGTCGCGGTAGTTGTGGATATGCTCCACAATGGCCCATGCTATGGAAATACCGTCGTAGGTCGATGTGCCGCGGCCCAGTTCGTCGAAAAGAATGAGTGACCGGCGGCTCATGTTGTTGAGAATCGAGGCGGCCTCGTTCATCTCCACCATGAATGTCGATTCGCCGTGCGAAATGTTGTCGCTGGCGCCTACGCGGGTGAAAACCTTGTCCACCACTCCGATATGTGCGCTGTCGGCGGCCACGAAGCAGCCCGTCTGGGCCATCAGCACGTTAAGGGCCGTCTGGCGCAGGAGTGCCGATTTTCCCGACATGTTCGGACCGGTGATCATCATTATCTGCTGTCCGGAATTGTCGAGTTTCACGCTGTTGGTTATATACGGTTCGCCCGGAGGCAGCTCGCGCTCAATCACCGGATGGCGCCCCTCGATGATCTCTATGGTCAGCGAATCGTCGACCACCGGCCGGTTGTAGCGGTTCTCGAGCGCCACGCGGGTAAATGACGAGAGGCAGTCAAGACGCGCCACGAGCGACGAGTCAAGCAACACGGCCTGGGTGTACTGTGTCACGGCCGCCACGAGGTCGTTGTAGAGACGTGTCTCTATGATCGCTATCTTTTCCTGGGCGCCCAGAATCTTTTCCTCGTAGTCCTTCAGCTCCTGGGTTATGTAGCGCTCGGCGTTGACGAGGGTCTGCTTGCGCACCCATTCCTGCGGAACCTTGTCGCGGTGGGTGTTGGTGACCTCTATATAGTAGCCGAACACGTTGTTGAATCCTATCTTAAGGCTCGGAATACCTGTGGCATGGCTTTCTCGCGCCTGAATCTGCAACAGATAGTCCTTGCCGGAATATGCTATGCGGCGCAGTTCGTCAAGCTCGCTGTCTACTCCCTCGCGGAACACCGTCCCGCGGTTCAGCGCTATGGGCGCGTCATCTACAATCTCGCGCGCTATGCGGTCACGTATGCCGGAACAGGGATTGAGCTGCTCGCCCAAGGCGCGGAGAGTGGGGTCATCGGCATTCTCGCAAATTTTCTTCAACGGAACCACCGCGTCGAGAGCCCGGCGCAGCTGTACCAGTTCGCGGGGCGTGACCCTTCCCACGGCCACCTTGGAAATCAGGCGCTCCATGTCGCCGATCTGTTCGAGGGCGGCCTTCACGGCGTCACGGTCGTCAGGATTGCGGAAAAAGTATTCCACCACATCCAGACGCGCATTGATGGCGGCCGGATCTTTCAGCGGAAACAGAACCCAGCGGCGCATCATGCGGGCTCCCATGGGGCTAACCGTGCGGTCAATCACGTCGAGAAGGCTCTTCCCGTCGCGCGCCATGGAATCCACAAGCTCCAGATTCCGGATGGTGAAATCGTCGAGGCGCACATAGCGGTCTTCCTCTATGCGTGACAGGCGCGTGATGTGCGATATGTGGGTGTGGTTCGTTATGTCGAGGTAGTGTATGATGGCCCCGGCCGCTATGACAGCCGCCGTCTGGGAGTCTATGCCGAAACCTTTGAGCGAGCCGGTTTCAAACTGCTTCATCAGGCGCTCGCGGGCTGTCGGTTCGGTGAATATCCAGTCATCAAGCTCGAAAACCAGATAGCGCGTGGGGATTGACTGCTCCAGATCACGCTTCTTGCCGCGCTCCACCAGAACCTCCTTCGGAGCGAATTTCGACAGAAGTTTCTCAACATAGTCCGCCGGACCTTCGGCTGCAAGGAACTCTCCGGTGGAGATGTCGAGGAAGGCCACGCCCCACACTGACTTGGTCAGATGGATGGCCGCCACGAAGTTGTTTTCGCGATGGTCAAGGATATTGTCGTTGACCGCCACGCCGGGGGTGACAAGCTCGGTTATGCCGCGCTTCACCAGTTTCTTTGTGAGCCTGGGGTCCTCGAGCTGCTCGCAGATGGCCACACGTTTGCCCGCCCTGACGAGCTTGGGCAGATAGGTGTCGAGCGCATGATGGGGAAATCCGGCAAGCTCCACCGACTGTGCCGACCCGTTGGCCCGCCGCGTCAGTGTGATGCCGAGAATTTCCGATGCCGTGATGGCGTCATCGCAGAAAGTCTCGTAGAAGTCACCCACGCGGAACAGCAGCACTGCGTCGGGATGCTTCTTTTTCATCTCGAAATACTGCTTCATCAATGGGGTTTCCACTACTTTCTTAGCCATCGTAACATCTGTATAAAATCGGAGTGTAAAGTTACAGCATTTTTTTTGAAAGAAGCGCGCTCAGCCACTTTTTTGTCTCCCGAAACCTTCGGGAACACTCATTTAAATCGCATCGTCAGTCTCCGGTTCCCGGAAACTGACGAGTACAATATCCGTCATCGACCCATGACGGGAGGGTGTCCGTAGAGAATCAAGTGTAACAGCAGTGCTACTTCCGTCTGCTCTGTATGATAGTTTTCACCTCCCCCGGCCACACTGTTTTTATGGAATAATCGGAATTGCCGGAGAGTTTGTACTTGAAGCAGAAATTCGTTCTGGTTCCCACAAGGAAATCCATTATCCGCACACCTTGTTCAGGATTGCCGCCAAACATTTGGGCGAGCAGGTTCTCGAAGAAATCCTCGGCAAACGGATCGGCTATAATCGCCTTGCCGATATTTGAGCCGGGATTGACCGTAAAGGTAATCATATTGTCCTCGAAAACGCACGAATCGAATGAACCGTCGGGAGTTCCCACCGTGTAGGCGGCTATCTCATCGGTCAGCTGCCGCAACTGTTGGTCATACTCTCCTTTGGCAGAAAGCGTGAACGTCAGGCTCAGGATGACCACGAATGACAGAATAAGCTTTTTCATGCTGTCGTTCATTAATTTATTGTACTTCTATCTGTTTCACCCGGGCATCGCTCTTGAGGTATTCCGGCTTGAAGTCTATGCCGGGGGCTATGTCACTCAGGATGGAATTGATAAATTCAATCCCCTGCGCGTTGAGCTGGTCCTCATCTATGACAATCGCGATATTGCCTATCGTAGCCCATATCCCCGAATCGGCATTATAATCGTATGTCACGTTCGGGGCGCTGCCGAGAACCTGAATCAGATTGTCGCCAACCTTGATACCTTCCGCAGAAACGGCCGGAGCGCTCTCATTGCCCTCAAAGGCGGGTTCCGGCTCTGCCGGCTCCGCAGCCGCAGTGTCGGATGATGCGGTGTCACCTCTGTATTCCGCTTCCGTGACTATGACTATTTCTTTGGCTCCGACAAAGGCCGATGCATTGCCGGCATTGAGCCTGAAATTGACAATAAGCTTGCCGTTGCCGGAGGAAGCGAGTGACTTGTAGAGAGTTTTCGATCCGTCGGTAACCAGAAAATATGGCTTGCCCTCGAGTTCGCCGGAGTAATCGACGGTAATGACTATGTTGGCAAAATTTCCGTTCGCGCTGATGTCAGTGATGACAGCCTTGCTGACGGTGATACCCGTGCCGGCAGAAGCCTTGCAGTCCACCTCCGTGTCAAGCATCCCGGCACCAAGTTCGGAAGCTTTCAACTCAAGCGCCTCATTTTTCTCCTTCACCTCATCTGCTGTCTTCCGGGCATTCTCCATGAGTGCGGGCTGCTCGTCCCGGTCAGCCGCATATACTTTCTGAAAGGCTTCGGCCAGAGCCTGATTGTTATTCGCAATCTCCGCATAAATTCCGGCAAGCGCATCGAGAGAATTGCCACCACCTCCGCATGAACAGAGACAGACTGACAGAAGAGCTGTCATGATGAGTGATAAGATTTTCATTGTTTATTGGTTTTGATGGTTTGATAATTTGATAGCGTCATTATCCATCGACAAAATTATCAAAATATTTGGCTCCGCAAAAAAAAAATTGCATTTTATCAGCGATTTGACTCCCGGCTATTTCATTAAAATAGACCTTATCCGTTCCGGATACGTCAGAACCGGTTGCCAAAGGGACGTTTTTGAGAATGCCAGTGACCGGCCCAAGAACCGTTCCAGGACCAATTGGCTGAACTCATGGGAGTGAAGAAAGCTCAGGTCAGCCGGATAGAGAGGTTTCAATCCCACACTCAACACCATAACAAGGGCTTTCAAGGCTCTCGGAATTCCGGTTTCCCTCAACTGTGGAGATATGCGGATCTCCTTGGGTTAAGTTCTTGACGAAGCAATAAATAGGCCGTGTCTACAACGACGCGGCCTATTTATTTTAAAACCTTAATAAAGCAGTGATGCGATTCTTCTGTCTGTACTTAAACCAATCAATATCTTTTAAAACCAATCAATAAAACTGCAAAAGTAATGTGCGTGTGTGCGTTCATAGAAATCAAGATACCATCAATTCATTCGTTTGTTTCCTGAACTTCGGTTGTGGGGAAAGAGGGAGGTGCGGTACCGCCTCCGCCGGGGATCAGCGGTAATCTGAGAATCTCTCCTGAAGGGCCTGACGGGCGTAGAATATACGGCTCTTGACCGTGCCCAAGGGAAGGCCCATGTGGTCGGCTATCTCATTGTATTTGTAGCCGGCTACGTGCATCGAGAACGGGATGCGGTATTTTTCGGGAAAAGAGTCTATGGCCGATGAAATCTCGTTGACGCCGAACGAGCCTTCGGGCGTCTCGAAGCCTGAGTCCTGCGGGAGGTTCAGGTGGTAGAGGTCTTCGGTGCGGTCAACAACGGTGGCCGAACGGACTATGCGGCGGTAGTTGTTGATGAAGATGTTGCGCATGATCGTGAAGACCCAGCCCTTGAAGTTGGTGTTCTCAACATACTTGTCCTTGTTGTCAAGAACCTTCAGTGTGGTGTCCTGAAGCAGATCATAGGCATCATCACGGTTCGATGTGAGCATGTATGCGAAGTTGAGCATATTGTTCTGGAGGCTCATCAGGCGGGTTGTGAAAGCGGCGGTTGTCATAATCTCGAAGTATTTAGTTGAAGTTCGGTTTTGTTTTGTCTTTGTAATGTGTGTTACATTTCGTTGACAATGCAAAGATAAAGACTATTTGCCGCTTCCAAGAATTTTAAAGTTAAAATCCGTTAAAACTATTACATCCGTGTTACA
>CANQWS010000025.1 GCA_947627615.1 uncultured Muribaculaceae bacterium
TCAGTGCGGTGCGTCTCATGGAGGCAAAGGTACAACGGCGGAGGCGGGGTCTGAGTGCGAAAAACTAAAAATGGGAAATAGAATACGGGGATTTTCCTGTAATTATTTTGCGTCGGAGCATAAAAATATCTACCTTTGTCAGGTTAACCAATCATAACGGAATGGAACCGCAAAAACCGAATATAATAAACCAATTCATAAAACAACAAATCATGCGACAGTTATTATTAGTCCTCGTTCTGGCTTTCAGCCTTTCGGCAAGTGCGACAAAAAGCCAGACAGAAATTGCAGAAGCTCTTGCACGGCGTATCCTCGGCGATAAAGCCAGTGAGTTTGTTTTCAAACAGATTCCGGATGTGAAAAAAGGAAAATCCAAAGACATTTTCTCGATAGACAACAATGGCGACGGAAAGATAATCATCGGCGGCAACAATGCCAATTCGATGGCCGTGGGGCTGAACTATTACCTCAAAAACATTGCGGGGACAACTGTTTCATGGTACAAGGACGATGCCGTCTATATCCCCGAGAATTTTCCGCCAGTAACTGAAAAGATTGAGGTCAAGGCAATAGTTCCGGACAGGTTTTTCCTCAATTACTGTACGTTCGGCTATACAATGCCGTGGTGGAAATGGGCTGACTGGGAACGGTTCATTGACTGGATGGCCCTGAACGGCGTCAACATGCCGCTGGCAATCACGGGCCAGGAAGCAGTGTGGTACAATGTATGGAAATCCATGGGCATGAATGATTCCGAAATCAGGTCGTATTTCACCGGACCGGCACACCTGCCATGGCACCGCATGTGCAACATAGACGGCTGGCAAGGCCCGCTCCCGATGGAATGGATAGAGAAACAGGCCGAACTGCAGTCGAAAATAGTGGACCGTGAGCGGGAATTAGGCATGAAACCGGTGCTTCCTGCATTTTCAGGACATGTGCCCGCTTTGTTAAAAAAATATCATCCGGAAGCGAACACCCATGACGTGGGTGACTGGAACGAGTTCGAGCCACAGTATCAGTGCACGTTCCTCTACGCCACAGACCCGCTTTTCAAGAAAATACAGCGCCAGTTCCTGGAGGAACAGACCAGACTCTACGGTACGGACCATATATACGGAATTGACTGTTTCAACGAGGTGGCTCCGCCCTCGTGGGACAACAAGGCCCTCAAAGAAGTGGGACAGACTGTCATGGAGTCGCTCACCGACGTTGATCCACAAGCCAAATGGCTGCAGATGACATGGCTGTTCTACTATGACAAAAACTGGACACCCGAGCGAGTAAAGGCATATCTTTCAGGCGTTCCTAAAGGGAAAATGATTCTGCTGGATTATTTCTGCGACAACACTCCCCTATGGGAAAAGACCGACAACTTCCACGGACATGATTATATATGGTGTTTCTTAGGCAACTTCGGCGGCACGACCTTCATGATAGGCAACCCCAAAGAGTCAAGCCGCAAAATTGACAAATGCGTTGCCGAGGGAGGTAAGAACATGGCGGGCATAGGCTCCACGCTCGAAGGTTTCGACGTAAACCCATATCTTTACGAATTCGTGTTTGACAAGGCATGGGACAGACCTCTGACAGACGACATGACATTCGCCGCTCTGGCCCGAAACCGCAGCGGGAACTCGGAATCGGCCGCCAAGGCATGGGAGATACTCATTGACAGCGTATATACCCAGCGTTCAGGCGTAGGCCATGCCACGCTCAACAATTCCCGTCCGTGTCTGAAGGGCTTAGGCTGCAATTACGTAAAGAACAAGATAACCTACTCCAACTCCACACTTGTCGATGCCTGGGGGCTTCTTCTCGATGCCGACGGCCAGGGCCGTGACACATACGAGTTCGATGTTGTCAATGTGGGCCGTCAGGCTCTCGGAAATTATTTCCGGGATCTGCGCGATGATTTCAACAAGGCCTACAAAGAGAAGAACGTGGATTCCATGAAAGCCATAGGGGCGTCGATGCGAGAGCTGCTGAACGACATCACCTCGCTGCTGGCCTGTCATCCCACATTCTCGCTTCGCCGCTGGCTTGAAGATGCAAGGTCAATGACCGACGATCCTGCGCAGAAAGACTATTATGACCGCAACGCGCGCACACTCATCACCTACTGGGGCGGCAACCGCATAAACGATTACGCCAACCGCGCCTACGCCGAGCTCAACGACCAGTTCTACACACCGCGTTGGAACCGCTTCATAGACCGGGTGATTTCCGATGTGGAGAACGGCAGGGAATTCGACCAGAAGGCCTTCAACAAAGAGATAAGCCTCTTTGAACACAACTGGACCGAACCGGAGCAACAGCGGATAAACTATATGGCCGACGGCGACGGAGTGACAACGGCGCGGAAGCTATATGCCAAGTACGCAGACCGCATGAAAGCTTCGGCCACAACGCACTGAACGCCCCGGAAAGGGAGCCGTCCATAGGGCAGCAGACTGTAAGGCCGCCGGTCAGCGGGCCATAATTTCAAAAAAACCTTAATTAGGTTTAATATTATCAGATAAATGTTTGATAATTTGCCACAAAATTGCTTACTTTGCACCGCAAAAACTAATTAATATTAATTTTTAAACCTCAACATTATGTCAGAAATTGCATCTCGTGTTAAAGCTATCATCGTTGATAAACTCGGAGTTGACGAAAACGAAGTTACTGAAACTGCATCTTTCACAACCGACCTTGGCGCTGACAGCCTTGATACCGTAGAGCTCATCATGGAGTTTGAGAAGGAATTCGGCATCACCATTCCCGATGAAAAAGCCGAAACCATCCAGACTGTAGGCGATGCCATCGCTTTCATCGAAGCTGCTGAAAAATAAGCCCTATAGGGTTTCAAACGCAGGTCTTCATCTAATGGAGACCTGCTTATTTACATTTAATGCTTATGACTCTCCTTAATTTTCAATACTAATCGAATCTTCTTAATGGAATTAAAAAGAGTAGTAGTTACCGGTCTGGGCGCACTCTCTCCCCTTGGCAACGATGTCGAAACGACATGGGAAGCAGCCAAAGCCGGGAAAAGCGGCGCCGGCCCCATCACTCATTTCGACGCATCAAAATTCAAGACACAGTTCGCATGCGAAGTCAAGAATTTCAACGCATCCGATTATATAACCGACCGCAGAAAACTGCGCCAGCTCGACCTCTATGCCCAGTATGCGCTTGTAGCAGCCCGTCAGGCTGTTGAAGACAGCGGCCTCGAATCCATGGAAGGCCTTGACCGCAATCGTGTGGGCGTAATCGTGGCCGCCGGTATCGGCGGACTGCACACATTCGAGGAAGAAGCAGGCTACTATGCCCTGCATGAAGAGAACGGCCCGAAATACAATCCGTTCTTCATTCCGAAAATGATAGCAGACATAGCATCGGGCCACATCTCGATGGAATACGGATATCACGGTCCGAACTATGGCGTTGTTTCGGCATGCGCATCATCAAACAATGCAATCATCGACGCATTCAACTATATCCGTCTCGGCAAAGCCGATGTGTTTGTAACCGGCGGCGCAGAAGCTGCAATCTTCCCCGCAGGTGTGGGCGGATTCAACTCCATGCACGCTCTCTCGACACGCAACGACAGCCCCGAAACAGCCTCACGTCCGTTCAGCAAGTCACGCGACGGTTTTGTGATGGGCGAAGGATCGGCAGTTCTTATCCTTGAGGAACTCGAACATGCCAAGGCCCGCGGCGCCAAGATATATGCTGAAGTAGTAGGCGGCGGTATGTCGGCCGACGCTCACCATATCACAGCCACCCATCCCGAAGGTCTCGGAGCCAAGCTCGCCATGCAGATGGCCCTTGACGACGCAGGCATGACCGTAAATGACATTGACTACATCAATGTTCACGGCACCTCTACTCCGGTGGGCGATGTTTCGGAAATCAAAGCTATTGTGGATCTCTTCGGCGACGCTGCATACAAGCTCAACATCAGCTCCACAAAATCAATGACCGGACACCTGCTCGGCGCAACAGGAGCCATGGAGGCAATATTCAGCATCCTTGCAGTCAAAGAGGATATCGTTCCCCCCACCATCAACCATGAAGAGGGCGACGATGACGAGAACATTGACTACAACCTGAACTTCACTTTCAACAAGGCTCAGAAACGCGAGGTACGCGCTGCCCTTTCCAATGCATTCGGATTCGGCGGTCACAATGCCACCGTTATCGTAAAGAAATATCAGGACTGATATTCCCCTGCCGTTTTCCTGAAAGGAATTTCAATAATCGAATAAATAAAAGTCGGGGACTCTTCATTGAATCCCCGGCTTCTTTATTTTAATTTCGGCTCCTTTCAGGAAAGGAGGTCTCTGACGGTATCGATCATGTCAGACGCAGTGGGGTCAGGACGTACCGGAACAACGGTCACGTATTCCCGGTCAAGCCAGTAATTGTCAGTGGCACGCGATTCGGGATGCTCGTCGACGAAGCGTCCGGAAAGGAAATAGAAATCGTTTCCCTGAGGATCCTTGTAGTCAACATATTCCTCCGTCCAGTATCCCTCGGCCGATTTCACAACCATCAGGCCTTTGGGAATGCATTTGGCCGGAATGTTGACGTTGAGACAGATGCCTTTGGGAAGGCCTTTCTTAAGCACGGCTTCCGTAATCATGGCAACGTAAGGTCCGCACTGGGTGAAGTCAGCTTTCCATGAGTGATGGAGCAGAGAGAAGCCAATGGCCGGAATCCCGAGCATGCACGCTTCGAAAGCGGCGCCCATTGTCCCGGAGTAGACCACACAGTTGCCGGCATTGGAACCATGGTTGATTCCGGAAAGCATGATATCGATCCGGCGGTCTTTCAGTACGGTGTGCATGGCGAGTTTCACACAATCGACCGGCGTTCCGTTAACGGCATAGACTTCGGCCATTTCGAAATCGGGCTTGCGCTGAATGCGAAGCGGGGCATTGACACTTATGGCCGAGGACTGGCCGGAGCGTGGTTCGGTGGGAGCGACAGCGATAACGTCGCCAAGGCGCGAAACCGCTTCAATGAGGAATCTAAGTCCCGGAGCATTCACACCGTCATCGTTGCAGATTAGAATAACTGGTCTTTCTGTCATATCTTATTTGTTAAGAAAGTTTAAATTCATAATTTATTATATAGTTCTAAATACAAAACAGCCTGTTGGTTTGTTTATATAGAGAGTATAACCCAAATCATTACATTATGATACAGCGAATCCAGACATTATTTTTACTGATAGCCATAGGGCTGGCCGTGGCATTTCTTTTTATCCCGTTCGGCTATGCCCCGGTCTGCGATGATGCGACCCACGCCTACGAACTCATGCCTATGAAAGGCAAGGACTTTATCGGTCTGATAGTTCCGATTGTAACATCCGTAGTGTTCATGATAGCCGCCATATTCACATATAAGAAATATCCGTTACAGAAACTGATGACAGTTCTTTCGGGAATTTCCATTGTGGCAACGATAGGCGTTGTCATATATGCGGTAGTAAGCCCTTATATGGACTCCAATCCAAGCGTGACAATAGCTACAGTCTGGGGAGGCGGAGCGCTTTTCCTTGTTGCGGCACTGATAGCGGTTTTTTCCGCATATCACTACATTTCCAAGGATCAGCGCCTGATCCGCAGCTACGACAGAATACGCTGATATTACCGCGAGATCACTCGCGGTAATACACTCTTTTAACTCTCGACGATACCGAAGTCAGTACTTCGTAAGGTATTGTGTCGAGAGTTTCCGCTATTTCAGACACGGGTATATTGTCGCCGAAAATCTCCACTCTGTCACCTACCCTGCAATCGGCATCGGTGACGTCGATCATGCAAGCGTCCATGCAGATGTTGCCGACAGTGGGACAGCGGTGACCGTTGATGAGCACGCGCATGTTTCCGTTGCCGAGATGACGGTTCACGCCGTCGGCGTATCCGACAGGAATGGTGGCTATGCGCGATTCTCGGTGCAGGACTCCCCTGCGGCCATATCCTATGGTTGTTCCGGCGGGCCATTCCTTGATGGAGATGACCGTGGTGGAAAGCGATGAAACCTGACGCAATCCGTCCTGAGAGCCGTCGGTCATGGTCTTGATGCCATAGAGGCATATTCCGAGACGCACTAGGTCACACTGGTGTTCGGGGAAACGGGAAATGCCTGTTGAATTCAGAATGTGGCGCATTATGTGATGACGGAATCCGCCCTGAAGGATGTCGGCGCATCTGTCGAACAGCTCGAACTGGCGGCGGGTGTATTCGTCCTGGCTCGGCTCGTCGGCCACCGCGAGATGGCTGAACACCGAAGCGGGACGGATGACTTTCTGCCGACGCAGGATGTCGATGACTTCCGGGAGGTCCTTTTCAAGGAATCCCAGACGATGCATTCCGGTGTCGAGTTTAATGTGTACGGGGTAATCCGTTATGCCGTATTTCTCTCCCTCGCTGATTATTTCATTCAGGATGTCGAACGAAAAGATTTCAGGCTCAAGATTATAGGCGAAGAGCGTGCGGTAATTCACCACCTTAGGATTAAGGACCATAATGGGCATGGTTATACCGGCTCTGCGCAGGTCAACACCCTCATCGAGCACGGCTACGGCGAGATATGCCGCACCCTGACTCTGCAATGTCTTGGCAAGTTCATAGGAGCCAGCTCCGTAACCTGAAGCCTTGACCATACAGACAATACCTGTGGTTGGGCGGACCATGGCACGGTACATGTTGAAATTATGGACAACGGCGTCGAGATTGACCTCAAGCACTGTCTCATGCTGCCGGGCCTCGAGCATATCGGCAATCCGTTCGAAATTAAATGCGGGCGCACCTTTTATCAGGATAAGCTCATTCTGGAAATCGCCCGGAGAGACGGCGGTCAGGAATGCGGTGGTATCGGGATAGAATGTGGCGTTGTGGTCAAAATAGCGGGAGTTTCTCATGAATTCCTCGCCAATGCCAATCAGGCGGTCAATCCTGCGCATCTTAACTATCTCGGCAATGGCCTGATAAAGCTTGGCGGGCGAAAGGGTCTCATGCATCACATCGGAGAGAATCAAAGTGAGACTCCTGTCGGATGTTATTCTCCGGTGCATGAAATCAAGAGCCGGAGTGAGAGAATGGAGGTCGGAGGTGTAGCTGTCATAAATCAGCATGCAGTCATTGACTCCCTCTATTACATTTATTCTGGTCATGACCGGAGTAAGCCTCATCATTCTGGCTTTAATTTCCTCGGCCGGACAGTTGAGATAGAGCATCGCCGCAAGCACGTGGATGGAATTATGGATCTGATTGTCGGCCGTGAACGGAATATCCACCTGCCCGGGAGAATGAAGATAGGAATAGGACAGAGTGGTGTGGTTCTCATGTTTTTCAAGCGAGGTGATGGCAAGCACCGAATCGGGATTCTTCATGGACCAGGCAATTTCCACCTCCGCATGACACTCTTTCTCCACGGCTTCGGAAATCATCTCGTCATCCTCACAATAGATGATGCATTTGCTTCCGGAAATCAGGGAAACCTTCTCTTCACACTTTCTTTTTCTCGAACTGAAGCCATTGTCATGCTCGGAGTCTATGTTGGTGATTATGCCTATATCAGGCTGGACTATGGAACGCAGAGAGGCCATCTCGCCCTGACGGGAGACTCCTGCCTCTATGATGGCAAGTCCGGTGCGGTCGTTGATTTCCCATATTGACAACGGAACGCCTATCTGGGAGTTAAAGCTGCGCGGCGAACGCACTATATTATAATCCTCGGAGAGCGCCTGATAGAGCCACTCCTTGACCGTTGTCTTTCCATGAGAACCCGTGATGCCGATTACAGGTATTCCGAAACGCATCCTATGGACGCGTGCTATCTCCTGAAGGGCTTTCGTCACGTTGGGCACCACAAGGAAGGTGGCATCGGGCGCCTGTTCCATATCCTCGGGGATATAGTCGACGACAAAACACCTCACGCCCATCTCATAGAGCTGGGCTATGTAACGGTGGCCGTCATTGTTGGATGTTGTTATCGCAAAAAACAGAGAGTGTTCCGGATCTGTAAGCGAGCGGCTGTCAGTGAGCAGCACTTTGATGCTGCAGTCTGACTCCGGAGCTTGAAGTCCGAGTATCTGACAAATGTCGCTGATGGAATAATTCATGATTATCTGAATGTTTTATATGATTCAATGGCCGGAAGAAGTTCCGGGTACTTACGTCCCAGAGTTTCGGCCATTCTGTTGGTTTCATCAATAAAAAGAGACCGCGCCCCGGCATTGTCGGTAAGCTGTCTGTGGTTCAGTCTGCGGGTGAACGCTTCAGCCTCCTTGGAAATCTTCAGGGTCGATTCGGAGAAGAACGAGCGGGAGAAGATGTCATAAATGTAATCGGCAGCCACTTCCGAGGGGTGTTTCATATCGGGAGCGTAGAACCTGTAGTCACGCAAATCATCGAGCATGGCTTCGTAGGCCGGGAAATAGATGCAATTGTCGGGATATTTCTCCACAACACGGTTCAAGGCCACCAGCAAGGTGGACTTGGATAGCTGATTGCCGTGCAGTCCGTCGGCCAGATGACGGATAGGACTTACGGTGAAAATGATTTTCGCATCCGGATTGATTCCGCACACGCAGTTACGTATCCGCTCGATATATCCGGCGGTCTCGTCAACCGACATGATTCTGCGCTCGAACATGCGCTGAGGCAGTTTGTGGCAGTTGGACACTATTTCACCTGTCGCATTATATCGGTAGACGAATGCCGTGCCGAAAGTGATTATGACAACCGATGACTGTTTCAGGAAGCCCGAGGCGGCCGCAAGCTGCCGGTTCATTATTTCCAGAGCCTTGCCTGCAATGACCGACGATAGCGATGAATGACACAGGAACGAATGGAACATTCCCTCATGTTCAATAAGCTCGTCTGCGACAAAATACCGCGATTCCGCAGCCCGTTCCATGACAGCCAGAATGCTCGCAGGATTGTAAATGACACCGAATGGATTGACAAGGACGTTGAAAAGCCGGTCTCTAAGCCGATTGCCGATATTGTCGGAGAAGCAGGACCCCAGCAGGAGAATCCTGTCGGAATGCGTCAGCTCTCCCTGACGCCGTAAAGGCTCTATCTCGGTCCTGAATTTCATCCTGCTGTCAACCATTGTGTCAGTACATATTATAATCCACGGAGAGGACATTGAACTCCGTGCGCCTGTTTATCTGGTCAGCGGCCTCGCGGTCAGCCTCTTCCGTTAGAGAAGTGACAAATTCTTCGGTCAGCACCTGTCCCTCCTTGAATTGCGGGTACAGGGCAACGTCCCTCTTGGTCACAGTCTTGGGACGGGACTTTCCGAATCCGTGATACTGCAGCCGGTCAGGAGAAATTCCCGCGCCGATAAGATAATCCACCACGGATTTCGCACGCCGGTTGGACAGCTCGATATTGTATTCCTCAGAGCCGACACGGTCAGTGTGCGAGGTCATCTCTATGGTAATGTTAGGATTGTCATTCAGCATCTGCACGAGTTTGTCAAGCGCCTCTTTCGATTCGGGTCTAAGAGTGGCCTTGTCAAAATCGTAGAATATGTTCTCTACGATATTCGGTTTGGATAGCGATGCAAGCCGGAACTCTATTTCATATTCGGCATCGGCCTCTGCGGTATCGGTAGTGAACTCCTGACGTCCGTTAAGGAATCCCTTGGCGCCCGCCATCATGGCATAGCTCACGCCTCTCTGCAAATCGAACGTGAACTCTCCGTTGGCACCGGCGGCAGTGCGCTTCATCGTACCGTCGTTTCCAACGATACGGACCACGGCAGCCGGGATAGGCTCATCGTCATGGTCCGTCACCCAGCCTGTTATGGTGATTTTAAGGTCTGGGAGTTCAAATGAATAGATATGGTCGTAGCCTCTGGAATCACCGCGGTTGGAGCTGAAGAAACCTTCGGGATGGTCAGACTTGGCGAATGTTATTCCGAAATCATCGGAAGGAGAATTCATTGGCATTCCAAGATTCACCACATTCCACTTACCGGAAGGAAGCAAGGTGGCCTGAAACAGATCAAGGCCGCCGAAACCGGGATGTCCGTCAGATGCAAAATACATTATGCTGTCAGTCAGCATATAGGGGAACTGCTCGTTGCCGGCCGTGTTGATCTGAGGGCCAAGGTTCTCGAGGGAGCCGACACGCTCCTTGAGATTGATGCGCCAGATGTCCTTGCCGCCGTGGCCGGGCATGTCACTTGCGAAATAAAGATACTCGCCGGACGGTGACACGGCGGGATGGCCGAAACTCGAAATGGTGTCGGCGGAGACCTCGAATTTCACTGGAGCGCTCCACTGTGCGTCGCTCCGCTGAGAGGTGAATATCTCCACTGCGGTGTTGGAAACGGGCGAGCGACGCGCTTTGGTGAGATACATGGTGTTTCCGTCAGGCGAAAAAGAGACAATGCCTTCCTCCATATTGGAATTCAGCTCCCCTTCCACCGGTTCGGGACGCAACCAGCCCCCCTGCTCGTTTTTACGCGCCATCCAGATGTCGCTTTTCTTCATGCCGGTAATCTCACTGCGGTTATCGCCGGTAACCTTCTCGTTGGTCGTGCTAAAATAGAGAATGTCGCCATTCAGCATGGGCGCGAAATCCGAACGCCGCGAGTTGAAAAGTTTGGCCTTCCTGACCACGTGGCGCGTGGGATGCGATTTGGCCTCGGCCGCCCACCTGGCTCCCTCAAGCCCCGACTCAGCCTCGGCTGAAGCCGGATTCATGGACAGATAAGTCTCGTAGGCGGTTACAGCCTGCGGATATTTACCTTCGGCATGGAGCATCTGGGCCAGACGCAGATGAGCTGATGAATCAGGATAGCCGTAACGAATGGAATTCTGATATGCGGCTCCGGCTCGCGACCACTGGCTCAGCTTTCTGTGGGCCTCGGCCATCTTGAAGGCAACTTCGCCTCTGAGCGGGCGGTCCTCGCGCTTGGTCAGCTTATTGTAGATTTTCCGGTAGGTTCTGGAAGCGTCGAAATACTCCCCGCGAGCCATTTGCTCATCCGCTGTGGCAAGCTTGGGCCCACGACATGACGGCATGCTAAAGAGCAGTGTCAGAATCAGTGCTGTCAGATAGATTTTCTTCATAAGAATATAACGGCGCTCGTACTGTGATATTTTCCCGTTTCGAATACAAAAGTACTTAACTTTTCTTTTTCTGGCAATGAAGTGATTTTAATTTTCAATCATAGCGATGAAAAATCAACTAACATTAGTAATTTTGCGTTTGTTTATAATAAGGAAGTGCGCGGAGTGAATGAAAATGTCAGGAAGCACTTCGATTAATACTGTAAAAATATGCTCATAGCCTCACAGAAACGAAAAGAAAACATAGCCGAATATCTCCTGTACATGTGGCAGATCGAGGACCTGATAAGGGCCAACAGTCTTGACATCGAGCTTATCAGGAAGAATATCATTGACCGCTACCCCGGACTTGACGAGGGACAGAAGCACGAGATGGTCCAGTGGTATGAGTCGATGATTGACATGATGCGGAGCGAGAATGTGACCGAAAAAGGGCATCTGCAGATGAACCGCAACATACTCTCGTCACTCGCCGCTCTCCATCAGGAACTGCTGAAAGATCCGCGCTTCGCTGACTACAGCGCCGAATTCTACCGGACTCTGCCTTTCATTGTTGAACTAAGATCAAAATCAGGCGACGAGAAGCCCGGAGAGATAGAGACCTGTTTCAACGCGCTTTACGGGACCCTGATGATGCGTCTCGGAGGCAAGGAGATTTCACCGGAAACAGCCGGCGCCATCAAGCAGATCTCCCACTTCATAGCCATTCTGGCCAAAGACTTCAAGCTTGATGAGGAAGGACGGCTGTTCGAAAACGATTCAAAATAGAAAGACATAGACTTAATTCCACTATTTATTAATCAACATTACAATCATTAAAACTATGCATACCAACAGAATTCTCCCTATCGGCATTCTGGCTCTTTCAGCCATAGTCACAGCCTGCCAGGGAACAGCAATTGACAACAGCACTACATCAGAAGGAAAATCAAATTCATCCGATGCTGATTCACTGATTTCGGAATTCACCCTTCAGGAATCGCTCCTGACAGCTTCCGAAAGCTACCGCGTAAGCAATCCCACCGACACCTCGTATGTCACTCTGAGCACTTCGGTCCAGTGGCCCGTGACTCTCGGCAAGAACAAAATCACCAACCTCCAGGACTCGATTGTCTACCTGATGTTCGACATGAAGTCAACCAAAGAGCTGAAAAACGCCATTGCCAAGAGCGTGACCGACCTGTCGCGCTACGGACTGCAGGGAAAAATCGAGAAAATCGACGACATCCCTGAATCAGATGTGGCTACGAAATATTATTCGTCGAACGCACTCCAGCTGATCGAATGCACGGAACAGACCGTAACCTATTCAATATCGTCAGGAGAGTACATGGGCGGCGCACACCCCAATTCCCAGGCAAGACCTTTTACCTTTATTCTCGGAGAGGACCGTATGGTCACATTCAACTATCTCTTCAAGCCGGGATCGGAAAAAGAACTTATGCCTAAAGTGCTCGATGCGATAGCAATGAACTTCTCAATGTCGACCGATGACCTGAAGAAAGCTCTCAACGCCTCTCCTGAAGAATATCTCAACAATGTCTATATCCTCAACGGAACCATAGCGTTCCACTTCAATGCCTATGATATTCTGCCGTATTCCTACGGTGCATTCGAGATTTATCTCATGCCCTACGAGCTTGACAATATCCTGACACCGGAAGCCTGCAAACTGCTTCTGAACCAATAAACCGAACAATAATTACAGATAAGACAAAATGGCCAACATAACCAAAGAAGCCGCTCTCGAATATCACCGCGAGGGCAAACCCGGAAAAATAGAGATAGTACCTACCAAACCCTATTCAACCCAGCATGACCTCGCGCTGGCCTATTCACCGGGAGTGGCATATCCCTGCAAGGATATTGAAAAGAATCCGGAGGACGTCTACGAGTACACCAACAAGGGCAATCTCGTGGCCGTAATATCAAACGGCACGGCCGTGCTCGGACTCGGCAATATCGGTCCGGAGGCAGGAAAACCGGTGATGGAGGGAAAAGCACTTCTGTTTAAGATTTTTGCCGGTCTTGACTGCTTTGACATCGAAGTCAACGAGAAGGACCCGAAAAAATTCATAGAAGTAGTCAAAGCCATAGCCCCCACCTTCGGAGGAATCAATCTCGAGGATATAAAAGCACCCGAATGTTTCGAGATAGAGGCAGCGCTAAAGCAGCAGCTGTCAATCCCCGTGATGCATGACGACCAGCACGGAACAGCCATCATCTCGGCTGCCGGACTGCTGAACGCCCTGGAGATACAGGATAAGAAAATAGGCGACATACGCCTCGTTGTGAACGGAGCCGGCGCGGCCGCCGTGTCATGCACCAAACTCTACATGGCATTAGGTGTACGGAAGGAAAACATTGTCATGTGTGACAGCCGCGGAGTAATCAACGCCTCCCGCACCGACCTCAACGAACAGAAAAAAGAGTTCATCACGGACCGCAATGTATCGACCCTTGCAGAGGCTCTCGTAGGCGCCGACGTGTTCCTCGGCCTTTCGGTAAAGGATGTGGTGACGCAGGACATGGTGAGGTCAATGGCACCCCGCCCTATAGTCTTCGCCCTTGCCAACCCTGACCCGGAGATTGACTATCAGGCTGCGATGGAATCACGTCCCGACCTGATCTTCGCCACAGGACGCAGCGATTACCCCAACCAGATCAACAATGTGCTCGGATTCCCCTACATATTCCGAGGTGCCCTTGACTGCGGAGCCGTAGCAATAAACGAGCACATGAAACTGGCAGCCGTATATGCCATAGCCGCGCTCGCCAAAGAGCCGGTGCCTCCGGTAGTGAACAGCGCATACGGAATGACAGACCTGCATTTCGGACCGTCGTACATTTTGCCCAAGCCGCTCGACCCGCGTCTGCTCACCATGGTGGCTCCCGCAGTGGCCCGCGGAGCCATGGAAAGCGGTGTGGCCAAACGTCCCATAAAGGACTGGGACGCTTATACCGAGAAACTCCGCCGACTGATGGGCTATGACAACAAACTGATGCGCCGCATATTCGATCAGGCAAAGAAACAGAAGAAACGCGTTGTGTTCAGCGAGGCAAACACCGACAAGATGCTGAAGACAGCCGTCATTGCGGCAAAAGAGGGTCTGCTCGTCCCGATTCTTCTCGGCAACGAGGAAATGATAGCCAAGCGTGCCGAACGTCTCGGACTCGACATAACGGGAATAGAAATCGTGAACCTGCGCCATGACCGCGAGGCCGACCGCCGCGAGCGCTATGCCTCGATCTTCGCCGCCAAACGCGAGCGTGACGGACTCACAAAGCCGGAAGCTCTCGAAAAAATGTTTGACCGCAACTATTTCGGCATGATGATGGTAGAGACCGGTGACGCCGACGCATTCCTCGGCGGAACATACTCGGCCGCCAACCAGATAGGCGACATTGCGGTGGAGGTTGTGGGCATCCGTCCGTCATACAACCATTTCGCCGCGCTGCACATCGTCAACACCAAGCAGGGAACATTCTATCTCGCCGACACTCATGTCAACAAGGAGTACACCAACGACACGCTCTTCGACATAGCCCGCCTTACCCGCAACTCGGTAGAGTACTTTGCCGAAAAGCCCGTGATGGCCATGCTGTCATACTCAAGCTTCGGCTCCAGCAAGGAACCTGAATGCCAGCGAGTGCACGACGTGGTGGCAATGATGCACGAAAAGTATCCCGAACTGCTCATAGACGGTGAGATGACCATCCGCTACGCCCTTAACAACGAACTGCGCGACAAGACATTCCCCTTCAATCGTCTTGCAGGGGAGAAAGTGAACACACTGGTGTTCCCGAACCTGAGTTCGGCAAGCTCGGCCTACAGGATGCTGCTTGAATTCGGAATCGGCGATGCCGTGGGTCCCATCCAGATGGGGCTCAACAAGGCAATACACTATATCAGCGTGGACGCCCCCGTAAGAAGTATCCTCAACCTCGCCGCAATAGCCGCTCTTGACGCACAGGTTGCAGCAAAAGGAGTATCAGCGCAGGACAAATGAAAAAGATAGGTCTGCTGTCAGATACCCACTCATGCTGGGACGAGCGCTACAGAACCCACTTTTCAGGGTGCGACGAGATTTGGCACGCCGGTGACATCGGCGACATAGACCTTCTTCGCAAACTTGAAGAGATAGCGCCCGTCCGAGCTGTCAGAGGCAATATCGACCATGGAGATGTGGCCAGACTTTGCCCCGAAGTCCAGGAATTCGAGATTGAGGGAGTCAAAGTCTGGATGACCCATATAGGCGGATATCCGGGCCGATATTCCCCCGGAGTGGGAAAGATTCTGGCCGGCAACGGCACGCGTCTCATGATTTCAGGCCACAGCCACATACTGAAGGTCATACCTGACCGCCGGCTCGGATTGCTTCACGTCAATCCGGGCGCGGCAGGTTACCACGGATGGCAGAAAGTCAGGACCCTCGTGCGCATGACCCTTGACAACGGCACAATAACCGACCTTGAAGTAATTGAACTATCAAACAGAGAAAAATGAGAAAAATATTTATACCTGTCGCTGCCGCCCTTTTGCTATACACAGCAGCCTGCAAGACCAACGAGGCCAATTACCGCTCGGCCTACGAAGCGGCAAAGGAAAAGCAGCTCACCGGAGATTCACTGACCGACAAGGGACTGCTTGACCAGCAGCGTCCGAAGCCCATGGTGTTCGGCTCCGACACACTTCTCTGCCGTACGGAGTATATAGGATACACACGTGACGGAGGCGCGGACCTGGACAAATCGAAGGTGAAAAAATTCTGTGTCACTGTCGGAAAATTCAAACAGGTGTTCAACGCCCGTTCAATGCGGGAGAGACTGCTCAGTCACGGTTATCCCAGAGCCATGGTGTTGCATAACAACATGAAAGAATATTATGTTGTGGCAAACACCACAGGTAATGCCCATGAAGCATCGCTCATGGTTGATTCGGTAAAAGCCGACACGGCACTGACTCTCCGCGCCCCCTACATACTTCTTCCGGGGCATCTCAACAGGCGCTGACAGATGGCAGAGCCGGAACTTTATATTTTGATAATACAAAATTAATCCGTAACTTTGCATCTGAATCCAGAGCGCACGTGGCGTAATTGGTAGCCGCGCCAGACTTAGGATCTGGTGACTTCCGTCGTGGGGGTTCGAGTCCCTTCGTGCGCACCCCGAAAAGGTTCCCGGCCGGTTGTGGTCGGGGACCTTAATTTTTTAGGGAATTGCCCGAAGAAATCCCCGGATATTGGCTCAGCAGACTGTCAGTCAGAGCATTTCGGGCTGGCGGCTGAGGTCAATTCCGAGAGCGGAGAGAGTCTTTTTGGGCAAACCTTTGGCTGTCTGATAATAAGCGTGGACAATCATGGCCCGCTGAAGGGTATCGGGTACATCCCCCTCAAAACTTACCGAGACCCAGTGCTTCTTGTTCATGTGATATCCGGGACGGATATCGCCGTAGCGCTCCTGCAGTTCAATAGAATATTCCGGATCGAGTTTAAGGTTATAGAAATCCCACTCTCCGTCAAGGGCAATGAGGCAGAACTGTTTGCCTCCGATCTCGAGGCACAATGTTTCAGGCCCGTAGGGACAGCGCTCAGTGACGTGTGGCAGACCGAGACCGAACTCTCTTACTTCTTCTATGTTCATAGTGTTTATTTTGAGACAAAAGTAAAACTTTTGCAGATAAAATGCAATGACTCCGAAATTTTATTATTAAGTTTGCAGACGAGGTGTCACCTACACCCGGTGACGATATTTTCTGTCCATGGAGAGACTAATGCAATACGTTGGGCAGCACAGACTGTGGATTCAGCACGGTCTGACCACTGTTGACGGGCGCAAACTCCAGATTATTGACCCGGGCAGGCTCAACACGGACTCAGGGCCGGACTTTTTCAATGCGAAAATCTCCATTGACGGACGCATCTGGGCGGGCGATGTTGAAATCCATGTAAAGGCAAGTGACTGGCACCGTCACGGCCATGACGGCAATCCGGCTTACGATTCGGTGATTCTCCATGTGGTTGACCGTGACGACACAATCATACACCGTTCGAACGGCGAAGCCATACCGCAGATGAGGATGCCGTGCGAACCTCAGTTCCAGAACCATTACCGCGACCTTGTGGGACGGTCGGACCTTGACCTTCCATGCGCCCACCGCATCAAGGATATGCCGTCGCTGCATCTCGGCTCATGGCTTGACAGTCTCGCCTACGAACGCATATACGACAAGACCGACCGCATAAACTCCATTCTCGGGAGACTTAACGGCGACTGGGAATCGGCCGCATACGTGACCGTGGCCCGTGCGCTGGGATTCGGCGTGAACGGCGACCCGTTCGAAAGGCTGGCTCTGTCATTGCCTCTCATATTCATAGGCAAGCACAGCGATTCACTGACATCCATAGAAGCGCTGCTTTTCGGTCAGAGCGGGCTGCTTGACGATTCTAGAGCGTTCGACACCTACGCCGACCATCTGCGAAAGGAGTATGCGTTTCTGGCGCATAAATTCGGGCTTAAGAAACCGGAGAGTCTCTTATGGAAATTTTCAAGGATGCGTCCGGGCAACTTTCCTCACCGCCGCATAGCCACGCTTGCCGCCATGCTCGCGGGAGGATTCCGGATGTTGCAGCGCTTACTCGAAGTGGAGAGTCTGGAGGGAGCCGAAGCCTTGTTCTCTCCGCAGCTGTCATCGTATTGGAGCTCCCATTACACATTCGGCGCACCGGTGTCAATGCATCTCGGGGCGTTCAGCCGCTCATCGATAACGGGACTCGCAATCAACGCCATAGCTCCACTGCAGATGGCTTACGGAATGGCTCATGACAACAATGCGCTGGTTGACAGAGCCACAAGCCTGCTTCAGTCACTCCCGGCCGAACGGAACTCGATAGTGGAACTGTTTACAAGGGCCGGCATAAAACCACGCGATGCTTTTACATCACAGGCATTGATTCAGTTACGGCGTTCCTACTGCGAACAGCACAAATGCCTCTATTGCAGAATTGGCCACAGGATGCTCGCCGAAAAAGCGAACCGTCAGGATTGAAAAAAGGCAGCCAGACCGAAGCCTGACTGCCCTGTATGATTCAAGGAGACGTCTGTGGTTATACGTAACCTTTTATGATGCCTCGCTTGGAGTTACGGACAAAGAGGATTATCTCGTCACGCTCCTTGGTTGCGGGTAGTTCGGCTTCAATGCGCTCAATGGCATCGGAGTTGTTCAGACCGCTAAGATAGAGGTAGCGGTAGATTTCCTGAATCTGCTGGATCACCTCATTTGTGAAACCGCGACGGCGGAGACCGATTGAATTAATACCGGCGTAGGAGATAGGTTCGCGAGCTGCTTTTACGTAGGGAGGCACATCCTTGTTGATGAGCGCTCCGCCCTGAATCATCACATGCGGGCCAAGATGGCAGAACTGGTGGACGAGAGTGCCGCCGCCAATAACCGCATAGTTGTCAACCACTACTTCTCCGGCGAGCTGTGTGGCATTGGATATGATTACATTGTCGCCAACCACGCAGTCATGGGCCACATGGGAGTAAGCCATGATAAGGCAGTTGCTTCCCACAACGGTCTTGCCCTTGGAAGCGGTGCCTCTGTTCACGGTGACACACTCGCGGATTGTGGTGTTGTCGCCTATAATGGCAAGAGTCTCTTCGCCGCGGAACTTCAGGTCCTGAGGAATTCCGGAGATTACGGCTCCCGGGAATATATTGCAGTTTTTACCGATGCGTGCGCCTTCAAGGATTGTCACATTGCTACCGATTCGTGTTCCTTCACCGATCTCAACGTTCTGCTCTATGGTCACGAACGGATCAATCACAACGCTGGGGTGAATCTTGGCGGCAGGATGGATATAAGCCAAAGGTTGTTTCATAATCTGTTATCTATCTGTTACTATTCACTGTTTGTTTTTTATAATCTGGGCCATGAATTCGCATTCCGACACGATTTTCTCGCCAACAAAAGCAAGGCCTTTCATAACGGCCATACCTCTGCGCAGCTCGGTCATGAACGATACATGGAAAATCAGGGTGTCGCCGGGAACTACCTTATGACGGAACTTGACATTGTCAATCTTCATGAAGTAGGTGGAATAAAGTTCCGGATCCTCTACAGAGCTGAGAACGAGCAGACCGCCGGTCTGGGCCATTGCCTCGATCTGCAGCACGCCGGGGAACACGGGTTCCTGAGGGAAGTGACCGGGGAAGAACGGCTCGTTGGCTGTGACGTTCTTAACACCGACGATATAGTTCTCGCCTTTTTCAATCACCTTGTCTACGAGCTGCATGGGGTAACGGTGAGGAAGGAGCTGACGGATGCGGTTGTTGTCCATCAGAGGCGCTGCATTGCAGTCATAGAGGGGTGCCTGAACATCCTGACGCTTAATCTCGCGACGGATCTTCTTGGCGAAAGTGGTGTTTATGCTGTGACCAGGACGGGTGGCGATGATTTTACCTTTGAGCGGACGGCCGATCAGCGCGAGGTCGCCGAGCACATCCATCAGTTTATGACGGGCAGGCTCATTGGCGGTGCTGAGCGGTTTCTCCTGAATGTAGCCGAATTCCGAGACTTTCTTGTGGGGAACGCCCATGAGGTCGGCAAGATTGTCAAGGTCGGCCTGATTCATCTCGCTGTCATAGATCACTATGGCATTCTCAAGATCGCCGCCTTTAATCAGGTTGGCCTTTACAAGAGGCTCTATTTCGCGGACAAATACGAATGTGCGGCTCGAAGCTATTTCCTTTCCGAAATCATCGAGGGATTCAAGTGTGGCATACTGGTTGTTGAGCACGGGCGACGAGTAATCGACCATGACATCGACCGAGAAATTGGCATCGGGGAGAACCACAATCGATGCTCCGGTCTCGTCATTGCGGACTTCAATCTTCTGCTTGACAATATAGTAGTCCTTTTCTTCCTTCTGCTCAACAACGCCAACTTCACCGATTTTACGGCAGAATTCATCGGCACTGCCGTCGAGGATAGGCATTTCGGGGCCGCTGATGCGGATGAGTACATTGTCAATGCCGTTGGCATAAAGAGCGGCCATGGCATGTTCGATGGTGCTTACCGTGACATTTCCGCGAGAAATGACGGTGCCGCGCTGGGTGTTGACAACATTTTCCGCTACTGCGTCTATAGTAGGCTCGCCCTCAAGGTCGGTTCGCTGAAGTTTATAGCCATGATTGTCAGGTGCGGGGAGAAATTCCGCATCTATGACCATGCCCGTGTGCAGCCCTTTGCCATGGACTGAAAACGGGGCTTTGAGCGTCATCTGCTTCATATCTGTTTGCTGAATTAAGGTTTTATCTTGGTTATTTATCTTTCATTTGTCGTTCAAGGTTCTTGACCTTGCCGTAAAGTTCAGGCAGCCCCTTCACGTAGATTGACTGGCGGCAGTAGGCCTTGAAGTCCATTGCAGGAGCACCGAAAAGGCGTGCTCCGGCGGGAGCGCCTTCTTTCAGCCCCGACTGCGCTGCAATCTGAACATCATCGCCAATGGTTATGTGGCCTGCGATGCCGACCTGTCCGCCCACGAGGCAGTTTTTACCGATTTTGGCCGATCCGGCCACGCCGGCCTGGGCGGCCATGGCTGTATTTGCACCGACAACACAGTTGTGGGCTATCTGGACCAGATTGTCGAGCTTGACGCCCTTACCAATGCGGGTGCTGCCCATCATTGCGCGGTCAATGGTGGTGTTGGCGCCTATTTCCACGTCATCGGCAATTTCCACATTGCCAATCTGGGGAATCTTTTCATAGCCGTCGGGGGTAGGTGCGAATCCGAAGCCGTCAGCTCCTATCACGGCACCGGCATGGATAATGCAGTTATTTCCTATCTTGCAGCCATGATAGATTTTCACGCCTGCGTAGATGGTTGTATTGTCGCCGATTACCACACCGTCGCCCAGATAGGCCTGGGGATAAATCTTCACGCCTTTGCCTATTTTCACGCCTTTGCCAATATATGCAAAAGCTCCCAGATAGATATCATCAGGGAGCTCTACGCCTTGGGCCACAAACACCGGTTGCTCGATGCCAGTCATCTTCGGAGTCATCATTTCCTGCGCCATTTTCAGCAGATGGGTCACTGTGGCATACGGGTCTGCGACGCGGATGAGAGTAGCATTGACCGGCTGCTCAGGAACGAACTCGTTGCTTACGAGAACGGCCGATGATCCGGTGGTGTAGATGTAATGGGTATATTTAGGATTGGCCAGAAAAGAAAGGGCTCCGGGGTGTCCTTCCTCTATTTTCGCTACGGTGTTCAGCTTCACTTCGCCGTCGCCTTCAACCGTACCGTTGGCCAATGCTGCAATCTGATTAGCGGTAAATTCCATTGTTAGTGTTAAATGTTAGCCAAATATGCTGCAAAGATGCTAAAAATTTTTCACATTTCGCCCATTTTATGAGTTAAAAGAGCATAACCATCGCCATTCTTGACCACTTTATGCTCCTTAAGCAGCAATCCCATGGCTTTCTTGAAGTCTTTTTTGCTGCACTGGAATCTGAAACGTATGAGATCAGGCGATGAATGGTCGCCGAGGTCGAGCTCTCCGCCGGAGCGTTCCATGTAGGCTGTTATCTTTTCCGAGAGTGACTGCGAGCGCACGCCGGCCTTGGCCTGAAGCGTCAGATCGACCTTCCCGTCGGGTCTCACATTTTTCACAAAAGCCTTGATGCGGTCACCGATCTCAACCTCCCGGAAAAGCTCATTGGAGTAAAGCATTCCGCGATGGAGGTTATCGACTATGCACTGGAAGCCGAGAGGCGTCTGGTCGGTCACAAGGATATCCACTGCGGTTCCGGGGTTATAATCCGGGAAGACATTTCCGAGATATTTGCCAATCTTGGCAGTGGCCACAATGCGCTTCGAGGCATCGTCAAGATACACGTAAACCAGATAGCTGCGGCCTTTCTTCATCCGTCCCTTCTGCTGATTGTATGGGACAAGGAGGTCTTTCACAAGCCCCCAGTCAAGGAATGCGCCGAAATCCGTCACTGCGGTGACCGGAAGGAAAGCGAACTCCCCTACCGTGGCCGCCGGGCGTTCGGTTGTGGCAACCGGACGGTCCTCTGAATCATTATACACGAATACTTCCATCTCGTCACCGACCGCGGGCATCTCCCCTCCCAGATAGCGGGACGGAAGGAGCACTTCAGTGCCGTTGTCATCGGCCAGATACAGTCCGAAATCAACATGGCGTGACACCTTCAGTCTGTTATATTTTCCTATATGCATTATCTCACTTGGTTATGAGGTGAATTAAGCTGATATCAACGTTTTATTACCGGAAGTGAACGGACTCTCTGAAGCAATCCTCCGGGGAACCTGACGTTCAAAAAGTCTAAATCACTCCAATAATTAGCCAAAGGTAAGAATTTTTCTTTAAATTTGCAGAATAATCAGCAATCAATGGACTTAATAAGAAAATACTTCCCGAATCTGACACTATCCCAGCAGGAGCAATTTGAAGCCCTCGGCACATTGTATCCCGAATGGAACCAGAGAATCAACGTCATATCCCGCAAGGACATAGAAAACCTGTATGAGCGTCATGTTCTCCATTCGCTGGCCATAGCCAAATTCATCAGCCCCGTCAGCGGAACGTCGTTCCTCGACATGGGCACGGGCGGCGGATTTCCGGGCATTCCGCTTGCCATAATGTGGCCCGAGTGCCGGTTTCACCTGATAGACCGGATTGGCAAAAAAATCAAAGTGGCAAGTTCGATAGCGGAAGAAATCGGATTGAAGAATGTGACATTCCAGCACGGCGACATTGGCGAATGCCGCGAACGTTACGATTATGTGGTAAGCCGTGCCGTGATGCGCCTTGAAACCCTTGTTCCGCTCATACGTAAAAATATATCGCCGTCTGACCGCAACTCTTTCCCTAACGGATTGTTGTGTCTAAAGGGCGGAGATCTGGCTGATGAAACGGACAAGATTCAACGTCCGGTCATTGAGGTCCCCCTGACAGATTATTTCACGGAGGATTTTTTCAAAACCAAAATGCTAATTTACGTTGACTTATGAAAATACGCAGATTCACGTTCAATATGTTCGCCGTCAACACCTACGTTGTGTGGGACGAAGCTTCCGGCGAAGCCGCCATCGTGGACCCTGGGATGGTCTCGGCGTCCGACAACAGGCGATTGACCGATTTCATCACTGACAACAAATTGACCGTAAAGCATCTCATAAACACCCACCTGCACGTGGACCACGCCATTGGTAACGGATTTGTGACCGAAACCTACGGAACGCCCATGTCGGCCAATTCAAAGGACGGATTTCTCGGTCAGGCCATGCAGGGACAAGCCCGCATGTTCGGACTCGATATCGATGTGAACAACGTGACGATAAATCATGAGCTGAACAACGGCGACCGCATTGCTCTGGGCGACGATTATCTTGAAGTGCTCGAAGTGCCCGGACACAGTCCCGGCTCCATAGCTCTCTACAGCCCGTCGGGTAAATTCGTTATAACAGGCGACGCTCTTTTCAGCGGAAGCATAGGCCGCACGGACCTTCCGGGAGGGAACCAGAAGCAGCTCACACAAAGCATCATGGCAAGGCTATTCACTCTGCCCGATGACACAACCGTCTATCCGGGCCACGGTCCGGACACCACAATAGGCTACGAAAAGCAGTTCAATCCTTTTTTCTGAGAGACTCGCGCAGTCTCATTTGAAAGGGTCAATGGCATCAAGGCCCGGGACGTTGATTTCGCCGGCGGGTGTTGACTGCGCATAGCTCAGCATGCCCAGACAGAGTCTCACAATGCCATTTTTTATTATCTCGGCCTCAGGTCCCTGATTTTTGTAGGCCATTATGGCGGAGCCCATTATATCATGCATGGCCTGCTGGCTGATACAATCGTTACGTCCGAGACGCAACCGGGCCATGTTGCATATCAGCATAGCAGTAGCCGGAACCTTCTCCGTGTCCTTAAAGAATCTGTCGGATTCCGAGATTACATCCTCAAAGCGGCCCTCCCGATAAAGCGAGAGCAACCATAAGCCTATAAGCTCTGAAGAAAGTTCAGCGCCGGAGCTGACTACAAGTGAAACCACATAACTGAACATTTCGGTGCCCGACATAACTTTAGCCTTGTCGATCCATGCCTGGATTTCCGACACGTCGGCCGTGGAAAGATAACCGATGATGAATTTCTCGATGCCGTCAGGCAATCTGTAGCCATTCAGCGACATCATCAACAAGGATATGTCGAGAGGATTACCGCACAGTCCGATATATTCCTTCAGTAGTTCAAGAGCCTCTGCGGGACAGTCACGATTTATGTACATCCCGGCTTTGAGATAGATGCCCTCGGCATGGTAAGCCTCGGTTTCCGCGAGCCTGTCGGCTATAGCCATGATTTCCTCTCCATCTCCGCCGTTATGCAACAACAGCTCCCCTTTGAGACGCAGGGCCGCCAGCGATTCCGGATCAAGGGCCAGAGCGTAATCAAGGGCCGAAGCGGCTTCCTCCGCATCATCGAGATTATTCAGGCTGACGTCAGCAATCTGAATCCAGTTTGAGAGGTTGAACGGTTCGATGTCGGCGAGTTCCTGAAAAGCCTCGATAGCCTCGGCGTAACGCCCGTTATCCACAAGCGTTCCTCCGAGATCGGCCAGAAATGCCGCCGGGTCCCGCATCAACGGGATGATACGGGGAACAATCCGGCTCAGATGCGATATGTCGTCGGCGCCGAGGGCGAAGTCAATCAGACACACGGCATCGTACTCACTCAGCCCTCCCTGCGAAATGCCGGAGAAGAGCCGCCTGTAACCGTCGCGCCAGTCTGCCTCACTCCATGAAACATGGACCGAGAGCAGACGCCGGATGAACGAATCGTCAGGCAACAGTCCGGCAACGGCCGAAGCCCCCTGCAGATCATTGAGCTGGAAATAGCGCATGGCTTTACGCTCAAGCATGGCCACACAACGACTGTCACGACGGAGGACGAAAGACATTATCTCTTCCGTCACAAACTCGTCGGACATGTCGTAGGCGTAGTCATACACGTCTATGAGTTCCTCTTCGTCGATGTCGTCAAGCGGCTTGCCGTCACGCAGGCGATTGACAATCTCGCTGTAGAGAAGCGCTATTTCGTCATCATAGCTATTGTCAGCCATGTTTTGCAGGGAGTTTTAGTCTGTTTGCGTAAATCGCGGGGATTTATTTGTTTTTCTCTTTCTCCCAGCTGTCCTTCAGCGCAATGGTGCGGTTGAAAATAAGATTTCCGGGAGCGGATGATTTGTCGGGGGTGAAATAACCTATACGCTGGAACTGGAAATGCTCTCCCGGCTCGGCGTGTTCGGCTATGTACGGCTCCAATTTGATGTTCTCCACCACTTTGAGCGAATCGGGATTCAGCATGTCGCGGAAATAACGGTCTGTCTCGGCGGCGGGATTCTCCACATTGAACAGGCGGTCATAGAGACGGGCTGTGGCATTCACGGCATGGCCGGCCGAAACCCAGTGGAGCGTGCCTTTGACCTTGCGCATGCTTCCGGGCAGACCGCTGCGGGTATCGGGGTCATAAGTGCAATAGATTTCCTCGATATTACCGTCGGCATCCTTCTTCACGCCGGTGCATTTCACAATGTAGGCACCTTTCAGGCGGACCTCCTTGTCAGGAGCGAGACGGAAGAACTTCTTGGGAGGATTCTCCATGAAGTCATCGCGTTCAATATAAATCTCGCGGGAGAAAGGCATTTCATGGGTGCCGGCTTCCGGATCCTCGGGATTGTTCTCCATGCTGACGGACTCCACCTTGTCCTCGGGATAGTTCGTAATCACCATTTTGACAGGATTTATCACAGCCATTACGCGGGTGGAAATGGCGTTGAGGTCTTCCCTGACGGCGTGTTCAAGCAATGACATGGAGTTGAGAGCCTCATATTTGGTGTAACCGATGCGGTCCATGAAGTTGCGGATTGAGCGGGGAGTGAAACCACGGCGGCGCATTCCGGAGATTGTCGGCATGCGGGGGTCGTCCCATCCGTTGACAAGATTCTCCTTGACGAGCTGAAGCAGTTTTCGCTTGCTCATAACGGTGTATGTCAGATTCAGACGGTTGAACTCAATCTGCCGGGGGCAATACGATTCATCGGCGAGTTCCTTGACGAAGTACTCGTAAAGCGGACGGTGGGGTACGAATTCAAGTGTACATATAGAGTGGGTCACGCCTTCGAAATAGTCGCTCTGACCATGGGCGAAATCGTACATGGGATATACGTTCCACTTTGTGCCTGTGCGATGATGCGGATGCTTGATGATGCGGTACATGATGGGGTCACGGAAATGCATGTTGTCCGAGGCCATATCTATTTTCGCGCGGAGCACTCTGGAACCTTCATCGAATTCACCTTTGTTCATCCTCTCGAAAAGGTCGAGGTTTTCCTCAACGCTGCGGTTGCGGTAGGGACTTTCCTGACCGGGTTCGGTGGGAGTGCCTTTCTGAGCGGCTATCTGCTCCGAAGTCTGGTCATCGACGTAGGCTTTGCCCTCCTTTATCATTCTGACGGCGAGATCATAGAGCTGGGGGAAATAATCGCTTGCATAATATTCGCGGTCGCCCCAGTCAAATCCGAGCCAGTGGATGTCCTCGCGGATAGAGTCAACGTACTCCACGTCCTCCTTCACCGGATTGGTGTCGTCAAAACGCAGATTGCAAGTACCGCCGAATTTCTCGGCAATACCGAAATCCATACATATAGCCTTGGCATGGCCAATGTGAAGATAACCATTGGGTTCGGGCGGGAAACGCGTGTTCAGCCGTCCGCCGTTCTTGCCGGCTTTAAGGTCATCATAAACCAGTTGTTCCACAAAGTTCAGGCCTTTGCCTTCATTTAACTCTTCGGTTTCTTTTTCTGCCATAATAGCTATATGTGTTATTGTGTTGAATGATGATTTTCAATATGTTACAATCCGGTCCATCAGCACGAACCGAAATGATTCACAAAATTAGCCTTATTTTGTCAAACCACAAAACCGAACATAAAAAAACCGGCGATAAATCTGCGATGAAAGAAGAGGCGGAGGGTCAGGCGTCGGGGGTGGAGAGGGAGTCGAGTTCCATTGAGGCAAGCTCCCAGAGGCTCATGGCATTTTCGAGCTGTTTCTGCAGCGATGCGTGTTCCTTGCAGATGTCTTCGTTGTACTCGCCCTGCCCCATTTTTTCCTCCAATGCGGCTATTTCGGACTCAAGGCGCCCGATTTCTTTCTCGCATTCCTCAACTTTTTTCCTGGCTCGTCTGACGAACTTTTCCTGCTCTTTCTGCTCTGCGTAGCTGAGTTTGCGTGACTGAGGTGCCGGAGTGTTGTCAGGACTTTTTGTTACAGAAGGCTGCGCGGCCGGCTGAAGTCTTGCCGTCGTGGAAGATTTCTCCAGTTCGGCAAGAGATGCAATTTTTTTCTTTTCAAGGAACTCGTAGATTCCGCCGAGACATTCCCTGACTTTTCCTCCGCCGAATTCATAGACCTTCTCCACGAGTCCGTCAAGGAACTCGCGGTCGTGGCTCACAACGATGACCGTTCCGTTGAAGTCCTTTATGGCCTGTTTCAGAATGTCTTTGGTGGTCATGTCAAGGTGGTTGGTCGGCTCGTCGAGAATCAGGAGGTTTACGGGCTCAAGCAGCAGACGAATCATTGCCAGACGGGTTTTCTCACCGCCGGATAGGACTTTGACTTTCTTGTCGGAAGCCTCTCCGCCGAACATGAATGCGCCCAGTATGTCCCTGATTTTTGTACGGATGTCGCCCACGGCCACACGGTCAATAGTGTCAAACACGGTTATTTCCCCATCAAGCAATGTTGCCTGATTCTGGGCGAAATAGCCGATTTTCACGTTATGACCGATTTTGAGGGAGCCGGTGAAAGGTATCTCGTTCATGATACATTTCACAAGGGTGGACTTACCCTCGCCGTTCTTGCCGACGAATGCAACTTTCTCGCCACGCTTGATGGTGAATGTGGCGCCATCGAACACCTGATGGTTGCCGTAGCGCTTACCCACATTTTCGGCTATGATGGGATAATCGCCCGAACGCGGGGCCGGCGGGAAGCGAAGGTTGAGATGGGAGGTGTCAACCTCATCCACCTCTATGCGCTCTATTTTGGCCAGCTGCTTTATGCGGCTCTGGACCTGAACGCTTTTTGTGGCTTTGTAACGGAAACGCTCTATGAAGTCCTCGGTCTCCTGAATCTGTTTCTGCTGGTTCTGGTAGGCGCGCATCTGCTGTTCGATGCGCTCGCGGCGCAGTTCAACGAACTTGGAGTATTTCACCGCATAATCGTAGATTTTGCCGAGCGAGATTTCTATGGTGCGGTTGGTGACATTGTCAATGAACGCACGGTCGTGGCTCACAAGCACGACTGCCTTGGCCTTGCTCACAAGAAACTGTTCGAGCCACTGGATTGATTCGATGTCGAGGTGGTTCGTCGGCTCGTCAAGAAGAAGCACGTCAGGTCTGGTCAACAAGAGTTTAGCCAGTTCTATGCGCATACGCCATCCTCCGCTGAACTCAGCCGTGGGGCGGTTGAAATCCTCGCGCACGAATCCGAGACCAATGAGGGTCTTTTCCATCTCGGCCTCGCGATTCTCGCTGTCCTCTATGGCCATGCGGTCAGTGAGTGACGTCATCCGGTCAATGAGCTGATGATACGAATCCGAATCATAGTCAGTTCTCTCGGCAAGCTCGGCAGTCATGTCCGCAAGCTCCCGCTTCATTCTGTCAATGTGGGAGAAGGCCTTGCGCACCTCATCGACAACGGTCATGGTGTCGCTCGTCTGCATCTGCTGCGGCAGATAGCCTATTGTCACGTCGGCCGGCACGGAGACGCTTCCTGACGTAGGCTTCTGAAGCCCGGCAATGATTTTGAGCATCGTTGACTTGCCGGCGCCGTTTTTACCTGTAAGGGCTATCTTGTCCTTAGGGTTTATAACGTAACTTATATTGTCGAACAGTGACTTTGCGCTGAACTCTACGCTTAGATTCTGTATGGATATCATTATAGGGATTTTCTGCAAAATTACTGATTTTTTCCGATTCCGCGAAAAGCGCCGCGGAGTGCCGGTCAAAATCTTGCTCCCACGACAAGCGAAAGCGATTCAATGGAATTGAAAAACGTGTATTTGCTGTTGAAGTACAGATAGGCGTCCAGCCGTCCGTTGAACGAGGCAAAAAGAGCCTTATGATTATAGACAAATGCAAATCTCATGTGCACACTCGATGCCAGAAGGTTACGGCGATGATCGGTTGCATCGTGATAGGAATGACGATAACCGAACGAGGGGAAAACGGTGATATTCGCAAGCCATCGGCGCGGAGACATCACCCAGTTGTGGGCATATCCTCCACAGAGAGAGTAATCCGTGTAACGGTAATGGTATTTATCCTCCAGATCAGGAAGATATTTTTTCATAAACGACGGCAGATTGGAGAAATCGATGTTGATGTTCTGGTTGTTGAAGGAGAATCCGAGCAGCCAGCTTCCGGCTCCTTTCAGCTGATACTTGGAATAGCAGTATGCGGCGGCATGTGAGTAATGGCTGAAATTAAAAATATAGAAAGCCTCTCCCGCCAGCATGGAATGGTCAATGGCATCGAAATCATAAGGCAGCGGGCCTTCATATTTCCCGAAATGGGTTATTTTGGTATTGCCCTTAGTCTTGGTAATGTCGAGGTTGGCATAAATTCTCGAGCATGTGAAATTGAAGTTAAGATTGCTCCGGTTTTTACGTCCTCCGCCGAGAAACCGGTTGATTTTGGCCGTATATCCCACGCTGACAGCCATAAAACTCAGATAGGCTCCGAAGTCATTGTAGATGTCGGAGCGAATGTGGAGCATATCGCTGCTTTTAGCCGAGAACATGAGCATATAACTCTCCATCCAGTTGTAGCTCTTGGAAGTTATTTTCCAGTTCTTGCCCACGCCCACCACATAGAGACTGTCGTAGGAGTTGAAGGTGCGGTCGCCCCAGTCATAGATGTTCAACAGCAGTCTGGGGAATTTGGGATATTTCACCTCAGGGTCGTGAATCCTGAATCCGTTGGCCATGAGCTGCCGGTACCATGGCATTTTACTGAAAGCTATAGAATCAGCCACCGCGACCGAATCGGCCATAGCCACAGAATCAACAAAGGCCACTGAATCGACAGTGCCGGAAATGACACAACTGTCTGCCGATTCAGCTTTCAGCTGAATGACACACAGTTGGATTGCCAATAGAATCAAAAGTCTTAATCTCAGTCGAACCGGCATTTTATATTTTGTACTTTTTGCAGTACAAAATTACTCATTTAGCAACAAATATCATCAATACATGGGAACAAATCCGGGATTCCGCTCCATTCTGGCCGTGATATCGCCTATGGCGTCGGGGTTGCGCGATGTGTCGAATTTGAGAATCGGAGCCCCCTTGCGCAGGTTGCATTTCTTGAGGTCGACATAGAACATGCCGAGATGAGTCACAATGTCGAAATAATAAGTCCGGTCACGCAGATTGGAGAACGAGCGCCACTGTGTCGACGACACGTTGGGTTCGGTCTCTATGGCATAAAGATACGGAACAGATACATTGTTCAGAATACTTCGAGTAATGGAGACCCCCAGCGGGGCCTCCCCTGTTTTCTTTACATGACCGGCAAAGAAGTATCCGCGGACATATCTGTCGGGACTCTTCACGGTGCCGGGAAGCATGTTGATACCGCCCACTTTCGTCCAATAATCGTTGATGGCGGTCATGGCAGGAAACTGGGGGTCGTTTGTCATAGCGAGCATATCCTGACCTTCATAAACTTTGACCACCCCGTGGTCAAACTCCAGTATGGCACACTTGCCGGAAGCATCAGTTATGCCCCAGTGGAGGGCTGATACGGTACCGCCGTCGAATGTGGCTCCGGATATGGTAAAATTCTGTTCCTTAAGAACTTTTACAACTTCATCGGTCGTCGCGTTCATGTCAAGGAGCCATGCCACAAAGACAGCGAGCGACATGGGAGGCCGGTTGTCGGTCCCGGGATTGACGTAAACCGTTCCCTTACAGAACAGGCCATTGACGGACAAGCCTTTCTCATTCATGCCTTCGGTCACTCCGCTATCGTAGCTCACGGCATAGACGGCGCCGTAACGGGATGTCCAGCGTATGGCACCCGGGGCATCACTCCCCTTTTTGGAAATGCCTCGCGGATAAACGTATATGTTAGTGGGTATGGGCGTTTTCCAGTCAAGGGAGCGTCCGACAATGCGCAGACTGTCCTCCCCTACGTAAAGTATGCGGGAACAGGCCTGAGATTTCAGCCCGATGTTAGAAAACATGACAAACGCCAGTGCAAGGATGATGAATAGTCTTTTCATAACTGTAATGTTTTAAGGACAAAACACATTGCTGCCCAAAATGGTTCCATTCCGGCAAAACATATCGGGGTAACTCACGCCTGTCAACCCGGCCTTCCGGATAGCCTTTTTGGCTGTAATCTTAAACTTATAGGGATGCCTGACGTTTTGATTAGAGAAAAATGCTTACTTTTGCATCATTAAATAACTGCGACAATGCTAATCACCAACTCCATATCCCAATTCGGAAAATATTGCCTCTTCATCGGTCAGGTTTTCAGCCGGCCAAACAAATGGGGTGTATTTTTCAAACGTACGGTATTCGAGATAACGAAACTCGGCGTGGATTCCATTCCTCTCGTAATAATCATCTCGCTGTTCATTGGATCAGTTATCGCCATCCAGATGCAGCTCAACATTTCCTCCCCGCTGATACCGGCTTACTCCGTTGGACTCGCCACGCGCGACATTGTCCTGCTGGAATTCTCCAATTCGATTCTCTGTCTGATACTCGCGGGAAAAGTAGGCTCCAACATAGCGTCGGAAATAGGAACCATGAGGGTCACGGAGCAGATTGACGCCCTGGACATCATGGGTGTCAACTCGGCCAACTTTCTGGTTCTCCCCAAGGTTGTGGGATTCATATTCTTCATGCCTGTGCTGGTAGCATTCTGTATAGGCACGTCACTGCTTGGCGGATTTCTCGTGGCTGTATTCACGGATCTTTTCCCGGTTTCAAGATACATCTACGGTATTCAGGCACTTTTCAATGAATGGTATGTGTGGTACGGATTCATCAAGTCTCTTTTCTTTGCCTATATAATAGCAACGGTTGCCTCCTTTTTCGGATATTATGTCAAGGGCGGAGCGCTTGAAGTAGGAAAAGCAAGCACCAATGCCGTAGTGTCGAGCAGCATACTCATTCTGCTGACCGACGTAGTACTCACTAAGCTCTTACTGCAATGATCGAAGTCAAGAATATAACCAAATCGTTTGACGGGAAAACCATTCTCCATGACGTCAGCGCCACATTCTATACCGGCAAGACCAACCTCATAATCGGTCAGAGCGGCTCCGGAAAGACCGTGCTGATGAAATCTATAGTAGGCCTGATACGTCCGGATGAGGGCGAGATTCTCTACGACGGCCGAGACCTGCTCCAGATGAACGGAGAACAGAAAAAAAGTCTGCGTGAGGAAATAGGAATGCTGTTCCAGGGTTCGGCTCTGTTCGACTCCGAAACGGTTCTCGGAAATGTGATGTTCCCTCTGGTCATGTTCTCCAATATGACAAAGAGCGAGATGACGGACCGCGCCCGATTCTGTCTGGAACGAGTCAATCTGAAGGGCGCCGACGACAAATATCCCAGCGAGATTTCAGGCGGTATGCAGAAGCGAGTGGCCATTGCGCGTGCCATTGCCCTAAATCCGAAATATCTGTTCTGTGACGAACCGAACTCAGGGCTGGATCCACGCACCTCCATACTTATCGACGAGCTGCTGAGCGATATAACCCACGAATACGGCATGACCACCATCATCAACACCCACGACATGAATTCCGTGCTCGGCATCGGCGAGAACATTGTGTTTCTCAACAAGGGGCACAAGGAATGGGTTGGAAACAAGGACGAGATATTCCACGCCACCAACGAGGCGCTCAATGATTTCGTATTCGCGACCAGACTGTTCCAGAACGTCAAGGACTACATTGTCAGCACTGCCGAAAAGAAAAAGAAAAGCTGAAAATAAGAGCGATTAGCCTTATTTCATAAGATATCAAATTTCAGGGCTGCCTCCCGATAGCGGGAAACAGCCCTGAGTTTTTATAATAGGTTAGGATTGACCTGAAGGAATTATTCCTCTGTGTTCTTCTCGGCGTACTCCTTGAGAAGTTTCTCCTGAACATCGCCGGGAACAAGTTCGTAGGAAGCGAACTTCATGGTGAACGAAGAGCGTCCGCCTGTGATTGAGCTGAGAGCCGTTGAGTAGCTTGACATCTCTTTCAAGGGAACTTTAGCTGAAATCTTCTCGAATCCGTTTTCGCTTGACATGCCCATGATTATGGCACGACGTCCCTGAAGGTCACTCATCACGTCGCCCATCACATCGCCGGGAACCATCACGTCGACATCATAGACAGGTTCGAGCACCTTGGGATTGGCGTTGCGGAAGGCTTCGCTGAATGCATTGCGGCCGGCCAGACGGAAGGAGATTTCGTTGGAGTCAACCGGGTGCATTTTACCGTCGTAGATACAAACGCGCACGTCACGGGCGTATGATCCGGTCAGCGGGCCCTGCTCCATGCGGTCCATGAGACCCTTTACAATAGCGGGAATGAAACGGGCATCGATGGCACCGCCCACAATACAGTTGCATACGACGAGCTTACCGCCCCACTGGAGAGGAATTTCCTGAGTGTCACGGACATTCATCTTGAATTCCTGATTGCCGAAGCGATAGGTGTCAGGAGCCGGCATGCCTTCGGTATAAGGCTCTACAATCAGATGGACTTCGCCGAACTGACCGGCGCCGCCTGACTGCTTTTTGTGACGATAATCGGCACGTGAAGCCTTGGTTATGGTCTCGCGATAAGGAATCTTGGGTTCCTCGAACAGAATGGGAAGCTTGTCATTGTTCTCGACACGCCATTTGAGCGTGCGGAGGTGGAACTCGCCCTGTCCGGAAAGAATTGTCTGCTTCAGCTCTTTGGATTGAACCACTTCCCATGTGGGGTCTTCCTCATGCATGCGGGTGAGGATAGCGGAAAGTTTCTCAGCATCGCTCTCGGTGACGGGGCGGATGGCGCGCTGGTACTTGGGAGCGGGATATTTGATGAAATCAAACCGGTAATCGCAGCCTTTGGCATCGAGAGTGTTGCCTGTGCGTGCATCTTTCAGCTTGACGGTAGCACCTATGTCACCGGCGCAGAGCTTGTCGACCGGAGTCTTGATCTGACCGCATACGCAATAGATCTGGGCTATGCGCTCCTTGCTGTCGCGGCTCACGTTGTCGAGGTCAACGCCCGGAGTCAATGTACCGGACATAACCTTGAAGTAACTTACCTCACCGATGTGGGGTTCCACGGTGGTCTTGAACATGAACAGAGAGAGCGGTCCGTCGCTGTCGGGCTTAACCTCGCGGCCTTCAGCATCCTCGGGAGCGGGCATATCCTTTACGAAAGGCACCACATTGCCAAGGAATTCCATCATGCGGCGCACGCCCATATCCTTTGCGGCGCTGACACAGAACACGGGATAGATCGAGCGGTCAACGAGGCCTTTGCGGATACCTTCACGCATCTCGTCCTCTGAAAGATGACCCTGATCAAAGAATTTCTCCATGAGGGTCTCGTCGTTCTCGGCAGCCGCCTCAACGAGAGCCTGATGCAGCTCCTGAGCACGCTCCATCTCTTCAGCGGGGATGTCCTCGATTACAGGCACACCGCCGTCGGGACCCCATGAGTATTTTTTCATGAGCAGCACGTCAATCATGGCGTTGAATGACGGACCGGTTGAAAGAGGATACTGCACAAGCACAACCTTGTTGCCGTAGACTTCCTTCATCTGCTCGTAGACGTTATCAAAATCGGCCTTTTCGCCATCGAGCTGGTTCAGGGCGAAAATCACAGGCTTCTTCACCGATGCAACGGTACGGAATATATTCTGCGTTCCAACCTCAATTCCATATTGCGAGTTGATGAGAATAACAGCTGTGTCGGTAACGTTAAGGGCTGTGATGGCGCTTCCCACGAAGTCATCGGCTCCAGGGCAGTCAATCACATTGAGTTTCTTGTTCAGGAATTCAGCATAGAAAACGGTCGAGAATACCGAATAGCCATATTCTTTTTCCACGGGGAAATAGTCACTGACTGTGTTCTTGGCCTCGACCGTACCGCGACGTTTTATAACTCCACACTCGTAGAGCATAGCTTCGGCGAGTGTGGTTTTACCTGAGCCTTTGCTACCGAGCAAGGCTATGTTTTTAATCTCATTGGTTTGATAAACTTTCATGCTATCAGATGTTTATTTATGAATATTAATTATCGGTATGATCCGGCGACATCATATCTGCCGAAATCGTTCGCAAAGTACTAATAATTTTTCAATTTTTACGCATCAAGAAATATGTTTTACAGCATGAAAACGATTTTTTGGCCGGTTCTTTAAAATCACGGCCCGACAAAAATGCCGGGCCGGATCATTCAATATTATGAAATAGAATTTTTATTTCACGAGAATCTTGCTGACTTTACGTCCCTGCTTGACGATGTAGATTCCGGGCTGCAGGTTCAAGCCGTCAACTTTCACACCCTGAAGGTTGTAGTATTCAGCTTCGGCGCCGGCTTCATCAATGTCAATCGAATCAATGGCCGCACTTGCTGTGATGTTCAGCTTGGCTGCCCATTCAAACAATATGTTGAGATAATCATCGCAGAATGCAAGATAATAAGTTCCTGCAGGCAGGTCTTCGGGCAGAGTCAACGTGAAATTGTTTGTCACATTGGAATTTGCCGGAATGTCCAGATTAGTGGCTTCGGCATAGGCCTTCAGATAATATTCACTGTTAAGAAGAACCAGCTGGAAAGCGGGCAGTTTCACCGCCGAAGCAGATTTGTTGTTGAGCACGAGGCTCACATCAAATGAAGTTCCGGCCTGCTTGGTGGCATCACCGTAGCTACATGAAACCAAAGACAATGCATCGCTTCCCTCAACAGTCACCTGATAGGGATCGGAAATGACAGCCAGTTTTTCATCTTTCTCCACAACGAACAGTATGTAGTAGGTGCCTTCGGCGACAGTTACGGGAAGGGAACCACGGAACAACTGGGATTTGCTGGCGCCAGCATTCAAGGAAACCGTCGCACTTGCAAACGCGGCAATCGGCGAAGCACTCTGGGTAGCCTCATCAACGGCACACACATAACAGATGACCTTCTCGCTCACTTTTGAAGAACCCTGATTCTGTATGGTAGCGCTTATCATGGCTGACTCACCGGCTTTCAGCGAGCTGCTCGGAACTGTAGCCGATGTCACCACAAGGTTCACTTCAACCGGTGCCTGAGAGCTTCCGTCGATGCTCTGGATTCCGTTGGAACCGATAACAATTGTGAATTCGTCGGAAGTACCGTAGACGGTCTGAACGGGCTGCCAAGAGCCATTGTTGACCTTATACACGAGTTTCAGCTTGTATGTTCCGGCCGCAGTGGTTGACGGGATGCTGAAATTGTAAGGATTGTTCTGAGCCGACAACTGGTAACCATAGCCCGGGGGAAGAGTACCTGACGAGAATACAGTACCATAGGTAGTGGCATTGGATGCCGAAGTCAGCGAATAACCGAACTGGAAATTACCTGACTGGTCACCGGAATTGAAAAGGAAGTTATTGATGATGTACAGTCCCCATGAACCGGAGCGTGACAGAGTCACCGCTCTGTTGAAACCGACTTCGGGAGCAGAGTCCTGAGAACCGGCCTGTGCTTTACGGAGGCCCACCATGGCTGTCTGGTCACGGTTGTAACCGCCTTCATATCCGCCGATACCCTGACCTTCGGGATTCAGGGCCGAAAGAAGGAACCAGCCGTCGTAGCTGCCTCCCCAACCCCAGTTGATGTGGAATTTCTCATCGGAGGTCTGATATCCGTCGCACACAAATGCGTGTCCGCCGTCACTTGCCTGACCGCAATAGAGTACCGGACCAATGTTCTTGAGGTTATCATACATCTTCTGGTTCCATTCGCTTAAGGGGAAGTAATCTCTGTGGAGCAGTCTTGCGCCCTTGTCATAACCGAGATAACTCTTCAATCCGCGAAGAGCAGCTCCGTCAACAGCTCCGGAAGCGCTTGTGCCATAATTCATCTGCGAAGCATATCCGCATGCCTCCATCAGAGTGGCCACAGCCTTGCTCTGGGTGGTGTTGTACTGACCTGAACGATAGGTGTCGAGCATGTTGCCCCAGTCAAAGGTCATGGTGGCGAAATTTTTGGAAATTTCCTGGTTCCCATTATTAGCCCACTTGTAGGTGATGCTTCCGGTTCCCTTTTCGGGCCACTGGTGATAATTCATCACCTGAGCCATGGCAGTAGCCATACAGCCGGTATATGTGGGGGTTCCGTTGATTTTAGGACACTGATTGTTATAAGGAGCGTCCTGATTCCACTTTGAGGTACAAAGGGGAGATATGTCGGTGCGGTCCGAGGCGGCAAAAACGTCGTTAGCCACCACGGTAGCGTTTCCTAATGACAGATTGGGCTTGACGTTGATGCTTTTTACTATGGGGGTGTGAGTGGCGGCATACTCGATTTCACGTGCATACTCAGCCAGCCACCATTTCATTGCGGGAGGCATTTCGTCCATGCTTTGAGCCGGACGGTCCAGATAGCCGAGCACAGGTTCCGCCACATCATCGGCACTTAAAATGACTGTCTGCTCTACTGACGAGAAAACATAGTAAGCCGTAAAATCGCCCAGCTTACCGGTATCAATCAGCTTAAGATTGCTTTTTACCGGGCTGGTTTTCAACGAATGCCGGCTCTGGTCGGCACTGAACCGGGCAAGCGCCTGCTGAGGCGACAGCCCTTCGGCCCACATCGTAATAGCACAGAAGAGTGCCAGAAAAGATGTAAAGATTGATTTCATACAATATGGTTAAATGGTATATTTTATGTTATAATTTCTGCAAATATAATAATTATAGTTTACAATTGGCTACATTTTGATGGTTTTTATGATAAAAAATCAAGCATTCTGTCAGATTTCGGTATCATAAACTACATTCGCTGACTTCATACACAACATCGTAACAGCATAGATTAGGCCCGAATAATTTTTTTGCGTAACTTTGGCATCGTTTTTGCAGTCACATACATATATATCGAATTCGAGGTGATTTAAATCAATTTCCATAAAAATCCAAAGCGACCGGTTTAAATCACATTATAAATATAGAATAGAAAGATGAAAGACCATCAGGTTGTGTCACTCGGACACATTGAAATGACGGAACAGGAGGAAAACGAATGGAACTTCAACGAAGAGAATCTGCGGGTGCTTCCCACCCGTGACTTCGTGATGTTTCCAAATGTCACTTTCCCTATAATGCTCGGCCGCGAAAGTTCCCTGATCACAGCCCGACAGGCCGAGGCCAACCAGTCATGCATAGGTATATTCTGCCAACGTCATCCGGGAACTGAAGAGCCTTCGATACCCGATGACATATACAGATACGGTGTGCTCGCCAAAGTCATAAAGATTTTCGAGCTTCCCGACGGCAACCACACGGCCATTCTGCGGTCATCGCTCAACATCAAGATCACGGGCAAGGGAACCGAGCCGGGATGTGTCAGAGTGGAGACCAACGAGGACACTGTCAGCCCTTCGGAGGAAAAGGAACTCGCCGTTGCAGCCGACCTTGTACGCGACATAGCGCTCTCCATATTCAGCAAATTCGAGGGTGCGCCCCATGAACTGACAGTCAATCTTGAGAGCATCAAGAATCCGGAAGCCATTATAAATATGGTGGCCACCCACACCCCTTTCGCGCCGGAAGCCAAAATCAAGATGCTATCATCTGCATCGATGCTCAGACGGGCCAACATCCTGCTGAAGAATCTCCGCGAACAGGAGGAACTCATATCAATCCGCGACAATATCAACGAACGCACCCGCACAAGCATCTCGGAAGTTCAACGCCAGAACTTCCTGCAGCAGCAGATGGAAACCATCCGTCAGGAACTTTACGGCAATGACGACGATGACGCGGCAAGATTTCAGGAACGTGCTGAAAGCGTGGATTTCCCCGATGACGTGCGCAAGGTGTTCGACCGCGAGCTGCTGAAGCTCACCCGCTTCAACCCCCAGTCGCCGGACTACGCCGTACAGTATTCCTATCTGGACCTTCTGCTGTCACTTCCGTGGGGAGTTTATTCCGAGACTTCCACCGATTTCGACAAAGCCAAGGCCACGCTTGACAGTGACCACTTCGGACTCGAAAAGGTCAAGGAGCGTATCATTGAGCAGATTGCTGTAATGATGAACCGCCCTGACGGCAACAACCCCATAATATGCCTCGTGGGCCCTCCTGGAGTAGGCAAGACCTCTCTGGGAAAATCCATTGCGGCGGCACTCGGACGTCCGTATCAGAGAGTCTCACTCGGCGGCCTTCATGACGAATCGGAGATAAGGGGCCACAGGCGCACCTACATAGGTGCTATGCCGGGCCGCATCATAGATGCCCTGCGGAGGGCCGAAAGCTCCAATCCGGTGCTTCTGCTTGATGAGGTTGACAAAATTGCGGCCGATGCGCGGAGCAACCCCGAGGCATCACTTCTTGAAGTACTCGACCCGGAACAGAACTGCCATTTCCATGACAATTACGTGGATGTGGATTTCGATCTTTCCAAGGTGCTGTTCATAGCAACCGCCAACACCCTCTCCACCCTGTCGCGTCCGCTGCTTGACCGCATGGAAGTGATAGACCTCTCCGGTTATCTGCTTGAAGAGAAAATAGAGATAGCACGCCGCCATCTCATTCCCAGACTTCTCGAAAAGCACGGATTCACACCGAAGGGTCTCAAATTCACCGATGAATCCCTGCAGACCATAATAGAAGGCTATACCTCCGAGAGCGGTGTGCGACAGCTCGAAAAGAATCTGGCCAAAATCATTCGCCGGAGTCTGGTCAAGAAAATGTCGAAGAAAAAACTCAGCCGCACGGTGACTCCGGACACGGTGCGGGAATATCTGGGAGTGGAGACATTCACGCCGGACCGTTACGAAGGCAACGATTATGCCGGAGTTGTCACCGGACTGGCATGGACGGCCGTGGGCGGCGAAATCCTCTACGTAGAGTCCTCTCTGTCACGTAGCAAATCGCCCAAGCTCACCCTTACTGGAAACCTGGGCGACGTGATGAAGGAATCGGCCCAGATAGCGCTTGAATATGTCAAGTCCCATGCCGCGGAGTTCGGCATAGACACAAGGACTTTCGAGCAGTACAGCCTTCACATCCACGTGCCGGAAGGAGCCATACCGAAAGACGGCCCGTCGGCCGGAGTCACCATGGTGACATCCATCGTATCGGCCATGACCCGGCGCCGCGTCTGCCCGAAACTCGCCATGACAGGAGAAATCACTCTTCGCGGCAAAGTGCTCCCGGTAGGCGGAATAAAAGAAAAGATTCTCGCGGCTAAACGCGCCGGAATCAACCGCATCATCCTTTCGAGCCAGAACCGCAAGAATATCGAGGAAATAGAGCCGCAGTACATTTCCGACGTCAATTTCCTGTACATCAACAATATAAGCGAAGTGATAGCCCATGCGCTGATGGACGAGACCGTGGGCAATCCGTTAATATTGGACTAAAGCATAAAAAAATAAGGAAAAATTTCCATAATGGTGCAAATTTCATTAAATTTGCACCATTGATATATCCTCAAATCCTCTGACTAATTATAAAGCCAACATTATAAAAACCCTAAGATATGGAACCTCGAAAACTAAAAATCAGAGATCTTACCATGCGCGACGGCCAGCAATCGCTTTTCGCCACCCGCATGAGTCAATCAACTATTGACCGTCTGCTCCCCCTCTATGAGAATGCAGGATTCTACATCATGGAAGTATGGGGCGGCGCAGTTCCCGACTCTGTGATGCGTTATCTCGACGAATCGCCCTGGACCCGCCTCCGCAAAGCAAGCGAGGCCATGAAGGGAAAATCTCTGCTTTCAGCGCTGTCACGCGGCCGCAACCTTTTCGGTTACGTACCCTACCCCAACAGCGTTCTCGAAGGTTTCTACAAGGAAGCCATAGCCAACGGCCTCAACGTAATGAGAATTTTCGACGCCCTGAATGACATTGACAATGTCAAGGACTCGATAAAAATGATATCCTCACTCGGAGGCATTGCCGACGGTGCCGTATGCTACACCGTAGACCCCAAGGAAGAGGAACCCGCTAAACCCACAGGATTCGCAGCCAAACTCAAAGGACTTTTCGGCGGCTCCAAGGAAGAGAAGCCCGAGAAGATATTCACTGACGAATATTTCGTGGAGAAAGCCAAACAGATGGAAGCCCTCGGCGCCAAAATCATCACCCTCAAGGACATGGCGGGCCTGGTCAATCCTCTGCGCGCAGCCTCGATCATATCGAAGCTTAAAGCCAACCTGAGCGTACCGGTTGATTTCCACACCCACTGCACTCCCGGCTACGGCCTTGCATCGTCAGTAATGGCCATGATTCACGGCGTGGACATCCTCGACACCAACATCTGGTGGTTCGGCGGCGGCTCCGCAGCCCCGGCCATAGAACTCATCTACATATTCGCCAACCGTCTCGGCATAGAGGTTGACGTGAACATGGACGCCGTGGGAGCAATCCGCGACGAGCTGCTCAATGCACGCAAGGAACTGAAACAGTTCGACCTCGCCGCCAACCTGCCCCTCGCATTCAACCCGCTCACCGACCAGCTTCCCGCCCACATTTCGGAAGAATTCGACAAAGCCATTGCCTGTGCAAAGGCCGAGGACGAGGAAGGCCTGCTCGACGCATGCCACAAGATCGAGGAATACTTCATGTTCCCCAAACCCAACGAACTGGTCAAGAATGCCGAAGTTCCCGGCGGAATGTACTCCAACATGGTGGCACAGCTGAAGACTCTCGGTGCATCAGACCTGCTCGACGATGCAATGCGTCTGATACCGAAGGTGCGCCGCGATGCCGGTCTTGTGCCTCTGGTAACACCTACGAGCCAGATCGTGGGCAGTCAGGCTGTAAGTCTGGCCATGGACCGCAAGAAAGGCAATCCGGACTACTCGAATGCCTCAAACCAGTTTATCTCGCTCGTCAAGGGTGAATACGGCCACACCCCCGTACCCGTGGATCCTGAATTCCGCGCCCAGATAACAGGCGATGCCACCGAACACCCTTACGACGTGAACTCTTACCGCCAGCCGGAGAACCCTGTTCTCGAAGACCTTGGCGGAGTGAAACTCGCATCGAACACGGAAGAATATCTGCTGCTGCAGCTTCTCCCCTCCGTTGCCAACGGCTATCTGCGCCGTCGCCGCACAGAGGAATATCAGGCAAAACAATCGGCTGAAGCCAAAGCCGAGGCACAGGCCAAGGCCGAAGCGGAAGCAGCCAAAGAGCCTGAAGAGCCCATCACAGGCGAAGTTATCTCAGCGCCTATGGGCGGCCGCATCATTGAAATCAATGTCAAGGCCGGTGAAAAAGTCAAAGCCGGTCAGGTAATAATGGTCTATGAAGCCATGAAGATGGAAAATGACGTTGAGGCACCGCATGACGGCACCGTAAAGAGAATCTTCGTCAAGCCCGATGAAGTTGTCGGCACAGACGCTCCCCTTATCGAGTTTGCAGACTGATATTCAGTAAGATCCAAAGTATAACTGTCGCCGGAGCCCATCATGTAGGTTCCGGCGATTTTTTTTGCATCCGACCAATATCTTCTAATAACCGAAATCAGTTTTTAGAGTGCATTACTATTTTATATGTTTATAATTCATTACTTTTGCGGACAGATTGGTATCGCAAATCACATATAAATATTAATTACCTAAAAACTATATACGTCCGATAGCCTGATGTAAATAGCTGAGAGCAAGAAAATATAATATTCAGATAAGTAAAACTGAAATGGAATCCTTAAAGAAAATAATCTGTTTTGTATGCTTCATAATCACTTATCCATTCTTGTCAAAAGAAGAGAAATATTTGATAAACAAAGATTTACACAGGCTTAGGTGCATTTATGATTATCCTAAAAATCGTAACTTAAATAACTTTTTATCGCTATTTGTGAGGTATCCGGAGTTCAGGAGTGTCCTGACTTCGTCACTTTTTGATTGTCAAAAAATGCGCCTATTGAATATCAGAGCATTAGCATGTGAAATGGGTGAT
>CANQWS010000026.1 GCA_947627615.1 uncultured Muribaculaceae bacterium
TTGCGGTCGATGTCCACGAGTCCGCGAGACAGCTTCAGGTCCCAGTGGGGGAAGCAGTCCGAGAAGTGGGCGTCGGTCTTGAGGGTGAAGCCGTCGTGCACGAGGTCCATGATCATGGGGTGCTGCTCAAAGACGTTGTTGAGGGCCTCGTAGGTGGCGGCGGTGGTGCCGATGCTGGTGGCGGCGGTCGGAGCGGTGGTGGCCTCGGTGGCCTCGGCGGTGGAGGAGGGCGCGGTGGGCGCCTCCTCCTCGGTCTTCTGCTCCTGCTGGGGCTCGTCGTCCTCGGGGTCGTAGGTCTTCTCGGTGCCGTCGTCGTTGAGGAAGGAGAGGTAGCGCTTGAGAGAACCGGAGTTGGGCCCCTCGTAGTGCCAGCGGATTTTCTCGGCGAGCATCTTGACGGGGGCGGGCCAGTCCTCGGAGCCGCCCAGGTTGTCGTAGTAGCCGCAGAGGAAAGCGGCGCCGGGGTCCTCGGCGACGATTGCGCGCATGCGGGGGAGGTCTTCCGGATCCCAGGTGAAGGGGATGTTGTCGCCGCCGTCCTCGGGGCAGAAGAACTCGATGTCCCAGCTGCGCCCGGTCTTCCAGATAGCGAACCAGAGGGTCCCCTGGTTCAGGTCGTCCTTGTACTCCTTGCAGATGTCATACAGGCTTGCCATGATGTTGTCCTCCTTAATAGGTTGTGTGCCCGGTCAGGGGCTCAGGTCTTGTCGGTGCCAGCCGCGTCCGCGACTCCGTTGATGTACCCCCTGAAGTATTCCAGCTTGGATGGGTCCAGGAGCTTCAGGGCCTCCGCGAGTCGGGCGGCGAGGGCTTTCTCGGCCTCGGTCATTGGGTTCCACCCCCTCTCCTGTGCCGGTGTCACCATTATAAGCCACAACGTCACGCCTGTCAACCCCCTTTTTTGTGCCAACGAAACTTTTTTCTTGACGGCAGTCGGAGGATCTGGTACAATGGTCTGGAAGGAGGTGAGGGGGTGAAAGAGAGGATAAAGGAGCTCCGGAGGCACCTCGGACTGACGCAACAGGAGTTTGCGGCGAAGATAAGGATTGACCGAAGCGCCATAGCTAACTATGAGCGCGGCACGCGCGCTCCTGGGAACACGGTCATTGACCAGATCTGCCAGAAGTACGGGGTATCCGAGGAGTGGCTGCGGACCGGTGAAGGTCCTATGCTCATCGAGCAGACGAAGGAGGAGGAGCTGACGCAGTTCTTTGACAAGGTGCTGTCGGATACTCCGGGGAGCTTCCGGCGCAACCTGGTCTCCGCGCTGGCGCGCCTGGATGAGAAGCACTGGCAGATGCTCGCGGAGGTCGCGGAGGTTCTGAAAGACACACCAATTCCGGATCCGGAGCCGGTGGTGCTGACTCCGGAGGAGAAGGCAGAGGCCGCCGCCGCCGAGTACTACCAGCAGGTGCTGGCTGAGGAAAAAGCGGCGGAAAGGTTATCTGCTTCGCACGGTGGCGCCTGCGGCACCGCTGAGACGGCGTAAGACAAAAGCCCGGCAGGGCGTAAGCTCTGCCGGGCTATATAAAGGAGGAGGTGGTGGTATGCTGGATCCGTTTTATGGCTACTTCGATGACGACGGGGTAACGAGCACAGACAGACTGATTGAGAGAGCCAGGAAGCACGCGGAGAAGCACGAGGAAGACCCGGTGGTCTGTCTGGCGAAGCTGGCCGTACACAAGGCAGAGCGGGTTGACGAGTTGGCCCGCAAGCTGAGGGAAACGGAAGCGAGGCTGGAAGAGTCCAGGGAAGAGAACAACAGGTTGCACGGAATGAACGAGGCGCTGATCTTTATGATGTTCCTTGTGGCCCTCTCCTTTATCATCATGGTGTTCAAGGGGTAAAGAATGGCCCCGCCAGCTCTGACCAGCCGGCGAGGCCCCATATCAATGTTTGGAGGACAATGAATATGGCGATGGTAATTGTAACACGGATTGGCGGTGCTGTCAAGCATGCGTAGGGCGAACGGAACGGGAGGAATTGTGGACCTCGGGCCGCGCCGCCGCCGCCGCTATGGTGTGCGCGTGTCGTACAGCGACAGGCCGGGCCACTATAAACAGCGGTACCTGGGGTACTACGCAACCGTCAAAGAGGCTCAAGCGGCGCTCGACGAGTATAACGCGGAGGGGCGCACGCCCGAGGCCAGGGGCATTACTCTCGGAGAGGTCTACGAGCAGTGGTCCGAGAGGAAGTTCCGGAAGATAGGACAGTCTGCGCAGAAGGGTTATAACAACGCCTGGGCGCGTCTGTCAGTGCTGAAAGATAAGGAGATGGCGTTCATCACTCTAGACGACCTGCAGGGCGTCGTAGACGCTCAGGAGCGGGAAGGGATTGCTCCTGGTACCATAGTGAAGTACAAGTCCCTTATGGGCGCTCTGTACCGGCACGCTATGGAGCGGGATATTGTTTCGAAGGACTGGTCCCAGTTCGTGGAGCTCCCGAAAGCAGAGGCCAGAGTGAAAAAAGACGCGCTCACGGAGGAGCAGGTGTCGAAGGTCCGGGAGATGGCGGAGGCCGAGGTTCCCTGGGCTGATACGGTTCTGCTGCTCTGCTACACCGGCTTCCGTATCTCCGAGTTCCTGGCGCTCACTCCTGACTCCTTCCACCGCAAGGGCGATATCTGCTGGTTACAGGGCGGCATGAAGACGGAAGCGGGAAAGAACAGGGTGGTTCCGGTGCATCCGTCCGTGCAGGGCTACCTTGAGGCGTGGCTGCGGAAGGGTGGAAAGCGCCTGATCTGTGGGCCGTTGGGCGGCGGTATCGGGGACTCCGACTACAGAGCGGACTGCTTCAGCCCGATTGTGGAGGCGCTCGGGGTTCCGGAGGCGTCGCCGCACTGGTGCAGGTACACCGCAGCAAGCCGGATGCGAATGGCCGGGGTTGATCCGGTTGCAATCAAGCGGATTCTCGGGCACGCTGACGCGGACATCACGGGCCACTACACGAAAGTGACGGTGGAATATCTCTTCCAGGAGATGAAGAAGGTTCCGTAGGTTTGTAACTTGCGGCACAAAACCGTGCAAAACGCCGATATGGAAACGTGCTCGAAAAGTTGCGAAAATCCGGTGAAACCGCCAGATTTGCAGCTATTTTGGCTGGTGTGTGCGCTGCACCGATTCTTCAGAGGAAACGGCAATTGCCCGGAAACTCTTGCGGCACAAGGGCTTCCGGGCAGTTTGTATACAGTACGTATACAGTACGTAACTTTCAGGGGAAACGCGGGCAAAGCGCCAGTTACACTTTTGCGGCCCTCTTGGCCATGATTGCGGCCTCCTGGCGGGTCACGTAGGACTTGGGGCGGGTGCCGTCGATGATCCCCAGCTCGGCGGCTTCCTTCAGCTCCTTCTCGGCCCAGCCGTCGGCGGGCTGCTTCGCGCGGGCGTTCTCGCGCTCGGTCAGAACCTCGTTGACGATGCGCTTCACTTCTTCTGCGGTCATGTCGTCTTCCTCCTTATGTTCGGTGGTCTTGGGCGGCGTCGGGGCCGCGCTTGTATAGGTGACGTACGGCAGCTTGCCGTGCTTGGTCCAGGTCCGGGTATTGTACCCGCTCTTCTTCCCGATGTTCCCAACGGCGGTTACCTGCACGCAGTTCTTCCACTTCGGGGAGCACTCCACGGCGAGTCCGTTGCCGATGTAGATTCCGATGTGCCCGGACATCCATACGGCCTCGCCAACGGCCATGCCGGTCCAGCCGCTGGAAGAAACGCCGCTGCACACTTTGATCATGGAGTCCGCTCCGATATCCGGCACGCCGTTCGCGGCATACTTCGCGCCGCCGTAGGCCTTCGTGGCGTCGCCGTTCCAGCCCCAGAGAATCCCCTTAATGAGGCATACGCAGTCAAACCCGAAGGTGTCGGAGGTTGCAGCGCGGATGAGCCTGGTGCGGGCGGCTTTCTTATTGTAGGCCGTGTTCCTCGTGTAGCGCTCCTTATTCGCTGCGGTCATAGGGGCGCCGAAGCACCCGAGAACATACAGCGTTTTGTAGTGGTCCGCGATATACTTTGCCTTCTCGGCCAGCTCTGCTGCTGTCATGTGATCTCCCCTTTTCTGTTGGGGCCGCCGCCGCTGCCGGAAGCGGCCCCATTGATATTACTTGTGGTAGTTGTTCTCCTTCAGCTTCTTCAGCCTGTCGTCATCGGGGGTCCAGTAGATGGAGGACAGGTACTCAAGCTCCTTCTTGGTCAAGCCGGGCAGGAGCTTCTTTGCCTGCTCGATGGTGTTTTCCTTCCTGCTTCCGGCTATGGTCTTCCCGTCCTTATCCTTGTCGGCCTCGGCCATATTGTAGGCCGTACGGAACAGAAGGGCCTCACCCGTGTCAACCCCATAGGCGTCGCCGCTGGTTGCCCAGTACATCCATTTATCCATGCCGTACTCGCCGTTGGATACCTCCTCAAGCGCTCGCGCTTTGGAGAGACTTGCGGCGGCGGACAGCAGCTTGTCTTTGGTGTCGTCGTCCAGGGAGTCGAAACCACGGCTTCCGGTGATACGCTCTTCTGCCTCGCTGTAGTACTCCGCCCGGCTGTTGCTGTACTGCTGATAGGTAGCAGGATCCAGGTCCTCCGGTCCGAACGCGTCTTTCTTCTCGCCGCCGTCGCCGTATTTGGTGCGGATGTTGGCGAGTGCCATAGACTCTTCCGGCAGAGTGTACGAGGTGTCCTTCGACTTCCTCTTGTAGCGGGTGCTCATGGCGCTCTCGATCTGCGCGCCGTCGATGGCGTTATCTCCGAGGCCGTCTGTCATTTCCATCAGCTCCGAGGCCATGCGGTTGTAGGCGTCGGTGTCTCCGGATTCCAAGGCGGCGTACATGGTGTCGTAGTACTTCGCCTTGCTCTTCGTCGGATCCTCCGTCAGCTTCAGGTAGTCCCACTGTCCGAGGGTGTCTCCCTCTGCGGTTTTGGTGACGTGGGTGAACAGGGCGCGGAAAATATTCAGAACGTTCTCTACCGGGATTCCAACGGATTTGCTCGCGGCCTCCACGGTGTTGATAACCTTCGTCCTGTGCGCGGCCCAGTCGATTTTCTCGCCCGCCTGGGCCTTCTCCACAATGTCCTTCAGCACGCTCGTGAAGTCGGTGAACGAGGTCACAGTATCTGAAAGCGCCTGGACGGTGGTGGCCTCCATGCCGTAGTAGTCGTCGCCAAAGATCTGGCTTGCCGCCAGCTCGTAGGCGTCGCCGCCAAACGGTATGCCGGAGAGGGCGTCGCTTACCATGTCCTTCCCGATGGCAGACAGCACGCTTTGCAGGGTCATTGTGCCGTCGTCGTCCTCGTACTTGTCGGGGCGTCCTCTGAACGCGGCCCAGGCCATAGTCATGCCCGCGAATACTGCCAGCTGTCCAAGCTGAGAAGTTACGGCGCGGGCCCAGTCTGTGCGCGCCTGCTTCAGCTCTGCCTGCACGCGCTCCGCCTTCTCCGGGTCTGCGTTCTTCCTGGCCGCTTTCGTCTTGGCCTGAAGGTTCTTTGCCGCGTCGTACAGAATGTTGGTATTCTGGAAGGGCTGAGTCTTGAACATCTGCAGGTTTGCAAGCAGGGAGTCTTCACTCCGGAGGAGCTGCGGGCGCTGCATGACGCTGTAGTTCGGCTGAGTCTCTTCAATGACTCGGTTGTAGATGTCTGCGACTGCGCGGTAGTACTTGTCGCTGCCAACCTGGAGGTCTTTGTTGTTGGCGCGGACGTAGTATTCCGACGCCTTCCACAGCTTCCGGGTTGTTATGACGTCCACTGCCTGCACCCAGTTCAGGAGAACAGGGAGCCTCATGCCTTGCTTTACCATGTCACCAAGCTCTCTCGTGGAATACCCCTTGCTGCGATACCATTGCAGGGGCGTGTACCTCTCGATGAGACGCAGGTCAACCTTGCCTACGTTCCCCATAGCTTTGATGAGGGGGCTCCACCCAAGAACGGCGGCGGCAGTCGGGTACGATGCCGCCTGCTTCATTGCAACAGACAGGTTCAGAGTCAGGACGGCTCCGGCATAGTTGGAGCGGAGCTTGCTGAACATCTTGCCCCACTGGTTCTGCTCTCTTCCGGCGCCTTGCAGGTCTGCCATCATCTTTTCAATGTACTTCAGCCCCGCCTCCCCCCACTTGTTTTCAATGGCCTTCTTCACGGAGTCGACGTAGTATTCCTTCTCCTTTTTCTTGTTTATTGCGTTCAGAGTGACGTTCAGCAGCTTGTTCATGTCGCGGACTGGGATAGCAAGCCCGACGTACTTGGCGTGCATTGCTATGGCCTGTTCAATCACGGCGTTCGCGTCGCGCAGGTAGATAGGGTTGCTGGCATTTACACGGTCCTTCAGTATGCCCATGCCTTCTATTGTGCTGTCCTGCTTCAGGGACTCGAACTCGCTGCGGGTGAACCTGGTGTCTGTATTGATGGGGAAGTAGTCATCAACCTGCGCGAGGGAGTAGCCCTTCAGGCGTTCAGATACTCTGTTGATAGAGTCCTTCGACGTGGTGTTGAGATATCTGTGAACTGCCTGGGCGAACTCGATCTCTTTGGCCGTCATCTCGTCCGTGATTGCGCGTACCTGCGAGGCTGTGACCTTCATGGTTGTGCCGCGTGCGTAGGCCTCCGCAATGTCACCTTTCTTATACAGCTTGATGTCGGGGACGGTGATACCTCCCGATACGATGTGCTTCAGGTTCTGAGGGTTCATGGAATGCAGATACAGCGCCGTCCTCATGGCCGGGGTAATGACTGCGGTTACCTCTCCCTTTTTGTTCCTCCCGTGGATCTCGATCTCTGCGGCGTGCTTGCCGGAGAAGAACCTGGTGAACTCCATGTCCTCCGCAAAGCGGTTGAACGGGCGCTCCGCTCGCATCTGGTAGTCAAGCATTTTCCTCTGCCCGTCGGCCAGGGCAATCGTCCTGCGGTACAGCGGGTCGTCTTCCACGTACCCGGTCATTCTGTGCATTTCCCGGACGGGGGATAGGGTCTCCGTCACCAGCAGCTTGTCTACAGGTCCGCCTTTGCTCCCTTCTGCCGCGTCAATGTCTTCTACGGATATTGTGCCGAGAACGTACGTTTCCCGGCGTTCGGACTCGTCAAGCAGCCTCTTGTTCGTTCTGATCTCGTTCTCGATGTTGAGAAGGACCTCCGTCAGCTCTCGCACGTCTCTGATATCCATGTCGCCAATCTGTTTCTTGGACAACCTGGCTAGCTTCTTCTCCGTGTTCGGATCCCGTATGAAGTCAGGATCATAGTCATCCGAGTCCTGGTTGAACTTTGACTCGTACCACTCCTTTAACTCCTTAAGGTTCTTCACGGTCTTTGACGTCATTCTCACGCTGATGCCGTCCAGCTCCCCGATATACTGATCTATCAGGGCGCGGCTTACGCGGGGGAGCTTTGCGGCGTTCAGCCGCTGCACAACCTTCAGCAGCCGCTGCCTGTCCTTGCTTTCTGCCGCCCGTTCTCTCTGCCTTCTCTGGCGCGTCTGCAACCTTCTGACCTCTTCGGCACGCGACTCCCGCTCCTGCTCAAGCAGTTGCTTTATCCGGTCGCGCTCTTCAGTGACGTATTTCAGGCGGGTCTCGGCGTCTGTTCTGCTTTGGTCTGCGCGGAACGCCTTCTCGGCAGCTTCTCTCCGTGCTGTTTCCACCTGGTCTGCCGCCGCCTCCTGGGCCTCTGCTACTGCCGCGTCCATGCGCTCCTGCGCTCTGTCTGCGAAGGTGGGTGCGGTCAGTCCTTCGGTCGCGGTCAGCTGGTCAATCACATAGTTCGCGATCTCTTCGGCGGCGTCGCGCAGGTGCCTGCGGTTCGGGTTGCCGTATATGGGTTTGAGGGCGTCAAGCTTGTCTGCGATCTCGATCAGCTGTTCTGCCTCGTTGGTGATCTCCGGGTCAAGCAGTCCGGGCATGCGCTGGAGCATTTCCTCGTAGAACGCGTCAACGGAGGTTCCTCCGGAATCAACCATTGTCAGTCTACCGAAGTAGCGGCGGCGGAAAGCAGAGTAGCCGTCAACCGTCTCAAACTGACCTTTGATCTCGTTCGGAACATTGAATTTCATTCTGCGCACTATGCCGGTGAAGTCGCCGTACGTCTCCAGCATGTCTCCGTTCTTCAGCACGCTCGCAGACTCTGCGAGGCGCGTTCCGATCCGGGTAGCCATGTCGCGCGCGGTGTTGTCCAGCTTGTTTTCAAGCAGGTACTCGCCCAGCTTCTGCAGATCCGCAGTGAGTTCCGACGGTTTCAGAGTGCTGTCTGCCATAGAGATTGCGCTGCGGGCTACGGTTGTCATAGCTCTGTTCCACTTGGCCTTGCGTCCGGGTGTGGTCCTCACCTGGCGCTTCCAGTGGTCAACCTGCTCCTTTAGCCTTTCGTTCTCGCGGCGGAGGCGGTTCAACTCCTCGTCCTGCCTGTCGTTCTGCTGATTCCCGGTGGAACGGCGGGAGAACCGCACGTCCGGCACTGAGTTCAGCTTCTCAAGGCGGTCCAGTGAGTTGCCTGCCTCATACATAACAGTCTGTATGCCGAGTTCGGACATCTTGTCCAGAAGTTCCTGACTGCTGTCGGAAGGTACTATGGCGGCTGCTACGGATTCCCAGCCAAGGGCATACTGAGGCTTTGCTTCAAAGTATCCTGTTGGAATAGCGGCTGCGGCCTTGTAAACAGCTTGGATCTCCTTTGCCAACTGCGTGCTGATCCTGTACCCGCTGTCCCTGAAGGTTCTTACGATGGCGTCTATTGTCCGGGTTGTCTTCGCTGCTTCCAGAAGTACGTCTTCTTCCTCAACCGGGTTATCAGGGTCAATCTGCCTTAGCTTGTCCAGCACCGAGTCTATCTGACTGTCTATTCTGGAAGTTACAGCGGCGTAGTCCTCTTCACTCAGCATTCTGAGGCGCCCGCTGTCCTTCCTTACTGCATCCAGAGATCTGTATGAGGGTGCTGTGAGGGCCTGCAGACTTTTTGCAGATGCTCCTTTCAGACCTTGCCCGCGTGCAGACTGCAACTCATTCATTGCCCTTGTGATATTCTCAAGGGTGTAGCTCCAGTGCGTCTCTGAAAAACTCCTGCTGTCACCTGACCATGTAAAGGTAGGCTCCCCATTGTAAATCCACTTGGTTTCCTCGACTCCGGAGAAGAACTCTTCCAGCCATGACGTGAAGGCATCCTTGTCTGTAGCGTCAATTATGGCCTGCTTCGTGGCTTCGTAGTCTGTCTGGGTTGTCTTTGTCTCTGGCCCGTTTTTGATATAGTCCCCGACTGAATTCCAGACGCTCAGGGCCCTTAGCCTTGTTAATTGTTTAGGTGGCTTTCCGATGCTTTCCATGTAGCGGGTGTACGCGTCGCGTATTCCTTCTTCCATGGATTCAAGTGAGATGTCGCGGTTGTTAAAGAAGTCATTCCCAAGCGCGGCGGCAATAAAGTCGTTTCTCCTGATTACGTCTTCGTTCAACCTCGTGACGACGGTTTTCTTTACCGGGTCTGGGACGGGCCTACCTGTATCCATCAGGAATAACTTCATTGTGTCTGGGTCTTTGGACAGCTTCTTAATGCTACCTTCAACGCCGTGATCTTTCTCAATCGCTTCAGCCAGGTAGTTCCCGTAACTGTAGAGGGTTCTTGTGTCGTATTCTCCGAACCTGTTGAGCATGTCGTTGTATCGGGCTGATACACGCTCTTCTGCCGCTTCGTCCACAGCATAGTCAACCTGGACTTGCCTGACAGTCGGAGTCCACGCATCTCCACCATAGATTTTGTTTCCACTCCTGGCTTTCGGGTCAAATGACTCCTTCCTCATAATGAGGCTGATAGGGCCGTACTTTTCGTGCCCCTGTGTCGCCTTTACAATAGCGATACTCGGGGAAGGGAGCCCTCCAAGATCAGCAGACCGCAGGAAGTCTTCTGCATGGAGATTGTGTAGGGCAATGAGATCTTTAGACCTTTCGGCTGGCTTTCGCATGGAGAACCTGATATCCGGGTCCGCCGACGGCATCTTGTTCGTTACGCTTTTGACTTGGCTGGGGGAAAACGCGATATAGGTTTCTACCTTCCTGTTGAATACAGAACCATCAACAATAAGGTGTACTCCGTCGTACTCGCTCTTTGAGAAGTAATCGTCAAGCAGGCTCTTGGCATACCTTCTGGCAACATCCTCTTCAGCCTTCCAGCGTTTCAGGATATCGTCCAGCCCTCCGTTGACCAGCTTCTCCGCTTCTTCCTCGGATATCTTCCCGGATACAAGGTCGTCGTAAAGCTCCTCGTACAGTGCGTCCGTTCTCACTTCCTCGGCGTCGTACTCTGCCTGGTACCTGGTTTCGATTGAGTTTATTGCTTCATCTGCCTCGGCATACCCTGGGATGTGCTCTCTGTACCATTTGTTCAGGGCCTTCCTGTCGTGGATCGTAAGCGGGTTTGTTATGTTTGCGTACAGCTCCATCTGGGTGCTTCCACCTATTCCTATGTCGTCCGGCGTAGGTTTCATGAAAATGCCAGATGGCGTTTCGCTGTCGTTTTGTCCGGCTCCTTTCCTGGTCGTGTCGAATACCGTGAAGTCTCCGCCGGTCTGGTGGTACAGAGTTCTGAGCGCTCCCCATTTGTCAATGGCTTTGCTGTCTTTGAAGAAGGAGCTTTGGCTCGCCGTGAGGTTCCTCCCTTTGCTGTCTTGGACCGGTCCTCCATTCTGTCGCAGGCTGAACCTGATGTCAGGATCTGACGTTGGGTTCTGGTTCGTAACGTTCTTGACCTGCTCGGGCGAGAAAATCACATAGCTTAATCCGCGGCTCTTGACTTCTTCTCCGTATCCGCCTGTTCCGCCTTCATCCAATATGAGGCCGTCGTAGTCGTACTCGTTCTCCTCTATGAAGTCCTGCAGGTCAATAGCGTCTGTCCAATCGGGAAGGCCAGAGTCAGCAAGAGGCGTTCTTGAATAGCTTCCGTAGAATTCATTCATGAAAATTCTGCGCTCTTTAGCTTTCCTGGTGTCAAACGGCTTTTTGATGTTCAAGTAAACCTCATATGTGCCTGGGCTGCTTGCAACTTTGCCTGGTTTCAGAGAACTTGCGGATGGATTCTGGTATACGTCGGCATATTCAGGTGCCGACGTGAAATAGCTGTAGGGGTGGAACTTGGTGAAGTCAGCAGTGGGGGTTCCGTGATACATGACCATGAGTCTTCCCTTGCTGTCCCGCACTTTGCTGTCTTTGAAGAACTGTGACTGGTTTGAGGTTAAGGCCCGACCTTTTGTGTCAGACGTGGGTGCTGATCTCCTGCTGAACCTGACGTCCGGTATCTCGTTGACTTTCCTCGCGCGGTCTCCTTCCACTCTTTCGTTGTATGTGACCACATTCACGCCAGCGTTCTGCAGGCGCCTCAGCAGATTCTTCCCCTTCGCTAAACTTGTGCTCGGTGCAACAACGGAGAGCCACTCGCTTGTGGGGACGGCGCGGAACGCCTTCGCTTCATAGTATCTGGTCGGGAGGTTTCCGGCGTTTTTATACAGATCCTGGAGCCGCTTCGCAATTGTACTGCCTGTTTTCATGCCTTCTGCGGCGAAGGTCTTTGTGATGCTGTCGATGGTTCTTGGGCCCCTAGCTGCATCCATAATGAGTCTGGATACCTTTGCGAGTGTAGCCCCATCTCCCTTCTTCGCGCCGTTCGCCTCTGCTATTGCGTCGGCAACAGAGTGCAGCTCGGTGTCAACCTCTGTGAACCTTCTGGAGCTTTCCTCTTTGCCAAGACTTCCTATCCTTCCAGCGTCTCTCCGGGCCTCTTCCACTGTTGTGTACTCCGGCGAGGTTATTGCCTGAAGGTTTTCTGGCGTTGCATCCGTGAGCCATCCTCCCCTGTTTGGGATATTGCTCAGGGCTTTTGCCAGGTTTTCAAGTGTAAGCTCGTATTCTTCCCCGGTGTAGTCTGATGATACAGTGCCTCTTCTGTCGTGGACCTGGTTTTCAAGCCATGCTCTGTACTCGTTCAGATCGAGTTTTGCGAGGACGGCCTTTTTAGTGGCTGCTCTGTCTACTCGCCTGATCGTCTGCTTGCCTCCGGTTTTCTCATAGTCCTTGACGTCCCTTGCCGCGGAGTAGAATCCCTTGTCCCGCGTGCTGCTGAACTCCTCCAGGCCGTTCTCTCTGGCGTAGGAGTTGTAGGCTTCCAGGAAGTCCTTCCCGTACTTGTAACCCCAGTCAAAGTCTGAGAAATCTTTTGTTATCGGGTATCTTGGGTCCCAGTCGAGCAAAGTTCCGAAGGAGCCGTCAAACCTGCTCAGGATTGCTTCGTACTTTGCAGCGTCCTCTTTGGATACAGTCTCTTTGGTTGTGGTCTTTGCAACTGTTTCTACCTGGATACGCTTTTCACCGGCGAGGAATGCGCGCATGACGTCAACATTCTCGCTCAGTTTATCGACCAGCTCGGCTGCGGTTTTCTTCCCGCTCTTGAGAGCTTTTTCAGCATCTTTCAGCGCCTTTTCTGCTCTTGCGCTTACCTCTTCGTCTTCTATCAGTGAAGTGTCGTATAGTGCGTCCTCCTCGACTCCAGCCGGTTCCTCGTCGATTGTTACATCTTCTATGGTTGGCGTGTAGGCGTCGGAGCCGTACAGGTGGTTCCTGCTGTCGGCCTCTGGGTCTATTGTGCTGCGGCCAAAGAGGATAGATATTGGGCCGTATCCTCCGTGTTCCTGCCCGGCTCTGATCACGGCTATGCTCGGGGCGGCAAGCCCTCCGGATTCCAGCGCCGCGTCAAGGTCGCCCCAGTTTATGTTGTGAATTGCCACGAGGTCTCCGCTGTACTCGACGGGAGAGCGGAGGGAGAAACGAGTGCCGCTATTCTGCTGCGAACTGGACAGTTTTTGCGGCCCAGCCAGCACCGTTTTGTCGTCTCCCAAGTTTGGCGCCTTCTCTTTCCTCTGCTCTGCCGTCAGTTTCCTTCTGGCCTCGACGTCCCTTGCTTCAATCTCTCCGGCGGTGTTCTTGTACAGGTCGTAGCTGCTTCTGCCTTTCAGGTCTTCTGCCTGCTTCTCAAGCGCTGCAATCTGGTCGTCGATTTCCTTCACGCCTGGGACAAGTTCGCGCTCGTTGGCTGCTACTTCGGCGGCGTGTTCCCGCACTGTCTGCTGCTTCGAGAATACCTTTCTCAGTGATTCCTCTCTGAATCTCTCCAGTGCGTCGCATATGTCTCCCTCTTTAGCCAGCTCGGCGAGCACCAGGTCTTCTCTGTCGCTCTTCAGCTTCTCGATCTTGCTGCCAAGAGCAAACAGCCTGTCATCTTTCTCCTCGTCCCAATACCTGGGGCTCGCCCCTTTCGTGAATCCCTCGTACCTCTGGATTATGTGTTGGACTTCGTGTGCAAGCGTGTTGAGTAGCCGGTCAGTCATTCCGTACTGCTTCAGGTCCTTGTTGATTGCTATGACGTCGTTATACTCATCAAAGTAACCTTCGGTATTTTGCGGAAGGGCCTCAAATCGGACGGTGATATATTTCAGCCACGGATATGCCTTGAACAGTTCGCTGTGCCTGTAGATCATTTCCAGGTTTGCCGTCCCGTTCTCGACTCTATCGAACCTGTTGTCGATTGCTTCACGCCAGATATCGTCCAGTGCTTCGAATTCCGCTTCGTCTGCGTCCGTCCACTCTACGTCCGGCATTGTAAGCGACTCAACCTGCTTGTTCAGCAGCTCCTGTAGACGGTCGTATCCAGGATCCCCAATGAATTCTTCGTCGCCGTATTTGGTATAGGTCGCTCCGCTGTCGTCTATCTCAAAGCGCCAGCGCCCGTCCATTCCCTTAAACCATCCGGTTTTACGGCGGATTGCGTCTGCGTCTGCCCCATTCGCAGCCATTCTCTTAGCCTCTTCCAGGGCTTTTTTGTCCGCCGTCCTTGCCTTCTCTCCGGCAAACGAGAACTTGGGCTTGGCCTCTTCACTCTTCGCCGCCGCTGCCTCCGCTTCTGCTTCTGCGTCGGTTATGCGGTCGGCCTCGGCCTCGCGGGCGCGCTGCCTTTCGGCGTTCTCCTTGCGGACCTCCTGGGTGGATTCCAGCGCAGCTACAAACCGGTCGTGCATCTCCTGCAACCGGTCGGACAGCTCCCGGTACTCGCTGATTTCATCGGCGGTCAGCTTTCCCTTTCCTCGGTGGGTGAACAGTCGCTGAATTTTTGTGATGAGGTCTTTGAGGGCATCGGCAAAGCGCTGGAGCGCGTTGCGGTCCTTCTTCGCGAACTGTTCAAGCTGCTCCTCGTTGCCCAGCAGGCGCCCGAAAGCATCCGCGACAGATTCTTCCGTGAGGTAGTCGAGGTCAATATTCTGATCTCGCGTTCCGTCCTGGTTTGTGTACCTGTCCGCGTGCTCCGACAGAACCTCCCTAAAGGTCCCCTGCATATTCTCAACCACAAATTCTGCAAGAGAATTGTAGGCGGCAGGGTTGGCAAGTCGCACACTGTGCACAACCTCATGTGCAAAAGTGGTAAGAACCGGATCCACTGATTTTGAACTGATTTTGATGGTGTTGCTTTCAGCGTAGTATGCGCCGTCTGCGGCCACCGGGTTTCCGGCTTTGTCCGTGATGGTATCCACGAACTGCACGCGGACACCAGCTATCTGCGAGGCTTTGTCAAGGATCCTTGCCTGAGCGGTGGTCAAGCGTGCTTTCCGGTACTCGCTATCACGTACCACGCCGTATTTGGTTCCGGGCTTTATCCCAAGCAGAGCTTCCTGACCAGCTGTAATCGAGTCATTCTGCCCGGCATTGTACGCGGCGTTGAGCAGGGGCTGTGGCGCTCCTGCGTGCTGGCTCCGCACGTCCTTCCCGTTCAGGGAGGAGTTGTACACGTTGGCGAAGGTCTTGAACGCGGCGGTGGGGGATACCTGGCGCGCCATGTTCTCGTCATAGGCTGCTCTGAACGCCTGGCTCCCGGCTCTGCCAAGAGTCGTCGCCAGCCGCTCTGCTGTCTGCACGTCGTGCAGGGCCGTCGCGTCGGTGACTCCTTCGCGGAGGTTTATGGGTTGCGGCTGCGGCTGCGGCTGCTCCCGCTGCTGTACGGCCTCTGCCGCCGCTGCCTGAAGGGGCTCGGGGGTTGCTTGGGGGGTTGCCTCCGGCTGGATCTCCTCGCGGAGCTGGGGCTGCTGCTGTTGCAGGTTTTCCTGCGTTTCCACCTGCGCCTCCTGCCGGGGCGCGGGCAGTGCAAGCAAGGGCTGCTCCGACGCCTCCCGCGCTGCATCCTGCAGGGCTTCGCTCCTCCAATTATCTCTTTCAATCATGGAGGACTCCAGCGAGTTAAGAATAGCAACCTTTACCTTGTTGACGGGCGTCGGGTCCAGTCCGTAGGTGTCGGTCTCGTCGATTGAGTGCCCGAGGATGGTTTCCAGCCGCCTGGTTGCGTCCTGGTTATTGAGGATCCGGTTGGCAGTCTCGTCGGATATCTCGAAAGTGTCGCTGTTCTGCGCCTCTGCCATCGCGCTCCGGATGATCTCGCTCGCCACGACGCCGCGCGCGCGGTCCTGCCTGCTGGCGTCTCGCGTCCGCTGCTCTATAACGTCGTCGATTGAGGGCGGGTTATAGGTCTGTATGGCCCCTTCGCTCGCGACGCGCTCCCGCTCGGCTTGCAACCATGCATCGTTCTGACGCTGCTGCTGCGCCTGGGCACGTGCCTGCTGCTGCGCCTGGTTCAGGCGTACGCCTTCCTGGAAGTTCTCGTAGAACGTTGCCGGGTTCTCGTCAAACCGGTCTGCATAGGTGGGCGTCGGAGGGATATCCGGGGGAGCAGGCAAGATCTGATCGTTCGGCTGGTCCGGGCCTCGCAGGGCGTCTCCTGCGGTTGAGAGCACCTGCGCGGGCGCGTCCATGAGCAGGCCGGATGCGGCACCCACGGCGAACTCGTACAGGGAATTGGATAGGGTCTCCTCAAGCGTGCCTCGGTCTCCGCCGTATATGCCTGCGGTGTTCAGGCCGTAGCGCAGCCAGTCTCCAACAAACTCCTCCAGACCTTCAGTTATGCCAGAGGCGCCAACGGTCAGCAGGCCTTGAATGGCCCTCTGGCCTACGTCTGTCTTTGCCAGCTTGGTCGCAGCCTTTCCGATTGCGTTCTGTAGCACGTCGTCTCCTATGCCGCCGCCGTATATTGCCGCAAGCGGGCTGGCGATATTCCACATTGATTCTGTGAAAACCTCTATGGCAGCGTCGGAGAGTCCATACAGTGTACCCCTTGCCGGATCCCATGCGGGCTTGTCTGCCTGCTCCTGCGCATACTGCATGAGGTTCTGGTAGTTGGGGTCGCTCGGGTCTGCGTAGGTGTTGATCACATCGGAGATGTACTGCCCCTGCTGGTCTGCCTGGGTCATGTTCTGCCGCGCTTCCTGCGTGCCGCCGCCGTAGGCTCGTATGGCAAACGGGGCCATAGCAATTGCCCGGCCTCCGCCAATTGCTCCGGCCGCGGTGCCTCCGATTGCTGCATCTGCAAGCGACTGAGCGGCGGCGGCGAGTCCCTGCGTTCCTATCTGCCCTACGATTCCAAAAGGCTGATTGGATACGGCTCTTTCCACGTCCTGTGCGCCGGACTGCGCCAGAGTGTCTTCCATTGCGTGGGACTGCTCCACCGCTCCGCGCTGGGCATCGTCGGCTTTTTTGTAGGCGTCCAGCTGCCGTTCCAGGCCCTCTATCACGTACCGCTGTGACTCAAAGTCCTGCTGAGTCCATGCCCCAGGATCGGTCTGCAGGTCGTCAAGCATCGACTGATAGTCATTGCGGGCACGCCGCAGGGCGTACTCTACGTCGTTGGCGAGGTCCGAGTTCATCTGCCGCCGCCCGCCTGACGCAACCTCATAAAGGTTGGACAGGGCAGAGGAGTAGCTTGCAACAGACTGTTTCGCCGCTCCTCCGAGTGTATCTTTCAGCCAGTCCAGCGCGCCGTACTTCTGGTCCGTCGTCTCCGCCTGGGCTGCGGGTACTTGGATATTCAGATCTCCGCGCAGGTGGTTTACGCCTCTCTGGGTGTTCTTGGCGGCTTGCGCTTCTAGTATGGGTGCCATCGTCTCCGGCGTCTGGATGTTCAGATCTGCCCGCAGGTGGCTGTTCCCTCTCTCCTTGTTCGCGGCGGCGTCGGCGGCTGCCTGCCGGAGGAGTCTTTGCACGTCCTGCTGTGTCCGCTCCTGCTGGGCTCCTGCATTCAGCCTGCTGATCTGCTTCTGATCGTAGCTGCTCGTACTGAATCCCGTCCGCGACGGCTGGGAGGCCATCGTCTGGAACGGCTTTGACAGAAAGCTGCCCGCCTGAAATGCGGTCTGCTGCTGGCTTGGGAAAGTGCTCTGCCGCTGTAGTATGCGTACAGCATTCTCTCTTGCTGCCTGTTCCTGCGCTGCTCTCTTGGCCTCCTGCTCGGCTCGGAAGTTTGCAAGCGATTCCGTTCCAGGGGTCTGCAGGCGGTTGCTCCACATCTGTACAAGCGAGTCTCCACTCTTGCCCTCGTTCCTCCCGGATTGGATGGAGCGTTCCGCAAGCCGATGCGCCTGCTCCTCTCTGGTTCTCTGGCTTAGATTGAATGTAGCCATATTGCCTCCTTACGAGTTGAAGCCATAGAGGTCCAGCGCTCTCCTCAGCTTCTCCTCTTCTGCTGGCGTCATGTTCGCGCTGTTAAGCGCGTTCTGTAGGGACGAGAGATTCTTGTAGGTCTTCCCGTTCCATGTGAATATTCCTTCGTCCTCGCTGTACCCGAGGTTCCCGTAGTCGTTCTTCGCCCATTCCTGATACTCTGCCCAGAGTCCGGAGGAGGACTTGAAGCCGTACTCCTTGTAATGGGTTGAGATGTAGTTCTGAGGGTTCCTTGAAGACTTTGCGGCGTCGAAAAGGGAGTAGTTCCCACCGCTGGTTCCGCTGTTTCCGCTGCTGCTTCCACTGCTTCCGCTGCTCCGCCTGCTGCTTCCACCGCCGCCTCCGCTTGATGCAGCGCGCGCCGCCGCCGCCTGCTGGAGGGCGTACTGAGCATTGAACTGGCGCACGTCCTCGTCAAACTGCTTCTGCCACTGGGCGTTCTGGGTGTCAAACTGCTGTTGCCACTGGCTGTCGGAAACTCCTTCCCGGTCAAGCTGGTGCTGCCACTCGGTATCGTAGCGCTGGTCCTCGATTCCTTCCCGGTCAAGCTGGTGCTGCCATTCCGTGTCGTACCTCTGATCCTCAATGCCCTCGCGGTCGAGCTGGTGCTGCCACTCCTGATCGTACCTGCTGTCCTCCACCTGATCCCGTCCGAGCTGATAGTCATAGGCACGCTGGTCGCTCCAGTTGCCGTAGGCGAAGTCTCTGTCTGCGTTGTACTGTTGCAGCTGCGCAAGGTATCGGTCATAGTCAGAATCAGAGAGTCCCTTCAGCATCCCAAAAGCGTTCATCTGGTTGTTCTGCTGACTGTTCCAGGCATTCAGGGCGAAGTCGCGGTCCGTGTTGTACTGCCCGAGCTCCGTGAGGTACTTGTTGTAGTCTCCCTGCTCAAGCCCTTGCAGCATGGACAGATTGCTCCGCATGTTGTTCCCCTCATCCACGTACATACTGTACGCTGCCTGGTACAGCTCGGGGATCTTGTCTGCCATCTGGGCGGAGTAGTAGTCACCTGCCTGCTGGCTTGCGGCCATTGCAGCGGTTGACGGCATACCTCCGGTCATTGCGGCATACTGCCCCATAGCATTCGCTGCGGCTCTCTGGCCTTCCCTCGCGTACTCCTTCGCGTATGCCTGGTACTGAGGGTCGGTCCGGTAGTCATAGGAGAACGGATCGCGGTTCAGAATCTGATCCTTAAGGGCCTGGATCTCCGGGTCATAGCGGTTATTATAGGTGGGCGCCACTCCGTCATAGGTAAACGGATCGCGGCTGCTGTCAAGCACCTGCTGTGCAAGGGCCTCCAGCTGATCCCGATACTTGTCAGTAAACTCCGGGGCCGTCTCATAGGAGAACCGGTTCTCGGGGATGTACTGAGAACCGTCAAGACCTCCGGAGTATCCATACTTCCTCCGCAGGGCCTCTGCCTGCTGGTGGGCCGCGTCCATTCCGCGCTGATCTCCTGCGGCGTTTGCACGGTCCCACGACAGTTTTGCAGCGTCAAGGGCTGCGCGGTCTATATCGGACATGCCGGTCATGCCCGCATAGTCATTGCCACTGCTGTCCAGGGGGGTGTAACCAACGGTACTGATTCCGCTGCCGCCTGGAGTTGTGCTGCTGGTTCCGCTGCTGCCTATGAGGCTGTACGGGTTTGTCCCAGATACAGCGGGCACGGAGGTCTGCGTCTGCTTCCTCTTATTGTAGCTGGCGTTGTTCAGGGTGATTGCCATTTCCTGGCCTCCTTCCTGTGGTAGTCGCCGGTGTACAGCTCGTACTCCAGCGCCCATAGTCTCCACTGCCCGACGGCCTCCAGCTTCAGCCGGAAGTGGTCGCAGCGGTGTACGCTGATAGCCATGTACTCGGTCTTCTTCTCGCCGCACCTGGCGGTGCCAACGGTCTCCCAGATTCCGGAGCTGTCGTACTCGGCGGCGGCGGCAAGTATCGTACCTTCGTCTCCGCTGTATCGGATCCACATTCTGACGGCGTACTTGCTGCCGAAGGTGTTGAAGTCGAAGTCCGCAAACTCCACGATGGAGTGGAACGGCTCCTCCTGTTCTGCGTCCTCCGGTATATCCGTCGGGGATTCCAACAGATACAGGTCGCCGTCTTCTGAGAGTCCATACAGCCCTCCCTTGTATGCGGTGGCTATCAGTCGCAGATCGTCCTCCTTGTGCCACATATCCCGCCAGGGGTCGTACACAAACAGGCTGCTGTTGTCGTCTGCGTCCAGCACGCTGACCACATACTTGATACCATCGCTTCCTCCCACGGCGTCCCTGTAGCGGACGGTTCCGAGGGGCATGGATACGCTTTGCGGTATGCCGCCGCTGTATGCCGTAATACCAGCCCGCGAGAGGTAGTACAGAGTTTCGCCCGCGACGGCCAAAGAGTCCGCAGAACCTTCCATGACTCCGAGAGTCGCGGAGCTCATGACCTGAAAGTTGGTCGGCTTGTCTCCGTAAACTTTGAATATCATGCCCTCTTTGAAGAAGATCGGGTATCCCATGTAGGAAACGCACGCTGTAAAGCTCCCAGGCGTGCCCGTATCCACGGACCACGAGTCTGTTGAAACTCCGTCGAAGCAGTACCAATTGTAGGGGTCTCCGAGCTTGCTGCACCAGATTGTGTCGTCCTTGCAGCCCCATATGCGGTTCTCGTTCCCGCAGATGAAGTCCAGATCGGGCACGGCGCGTTTCAGGGTGATGGTACCCGTCTCCGTGTAGCTCGTGTCCTGAACTCCGCCCGGGGGCGTGAAGGTATGCTCATAGAAGCGGAGGGTCTTTCCGTCGTCGCTGATTTCCCTGATGATGGGGGTCTTATTGTTGGACGGCTGGCGGGTACACCCATCTATCGTGATCGCGTCTCCCTCGCGGAAGGGGAATGGATCTCCTGTGGTGGTGAGCGAATTGTACTCTGCGGGCTGGTCCGCGTAGGTACCGTCACCAATGGTCAGACTGCTGACGGTGCACGACGCTTCCAGGGGCTCCACGGTGTTCTCTGCTGTCAGGAGCACCTTATCAGGCCAGATGATCACTCTGCCGCTGATGCCGTACATTCTCTTGGTGGAGTCCTCCACCTGCCCGACGGTCTCGCCGTCCACTACAAGGTCAGTACCATCAATCCAGATCAGGCGGTTGCCGCAGTACAGCCCATTCGGCTTTTCCAGCTTGGCGACCTTGTATCGTGGCGGACGTGTTGCAAGAACCGGAGCGTGATCGCTGGTCATGTTCTTGTCGTCCCATATCTGCCCGTTCCCAGCCCCGAGGGTATGCATGTAGCCGGCGAACTGGTTAAAGGTCCGCCGGCCCATCTGCAGGTTCTGAACGGGCTCCGGCAGGGCGTAGCTCATGTCTCGCTCGCCTCTGCCTCCGCTTTCTCCAGCTCGGATACGGCGGAGTAGACTGCCCGCAGGATGTTCCGTACCTCCGCGAGGTGGTCAACCCCCAAGCCGGAAACCTGGATCAGGGAGGTTTGGTCGAAAGCCTTTTCAAGGCTGGCCTTGATGTTGATGATGCTCTCTTTCATGGTCAGTTACTCCAATCATATATAGAATGCAGCCTGTTGTAGGCGGCCTCAAGTTTGGCGAAAAAACTTGTGGTTATAGCGTCACCGCTGTCAACAGTGTCTGGCAGGTAGGAGTTTACTCCTATACCTTTCAGTATCCTGATGGCCTCGTTCGCCTGCCTTGCCTGCATTGAAGCGTAGCGACTTGCCGGGTACACCTGGGTCTCCCGCGAGGCTCCTAAATTGTTTCTGGCTGTAATCGCATGGTCTATAAAGTCGTTCCACTCGCTGGCGGGCATTTTAACCGGATCTCCCGAAGAGCCTACGCTGTCCCAGTAGAAGTACCCAGGCCATGTGGGGTACTCGGGCGGGGCAGTTCCGCTCGTTCTCTCTGTAACGTTTTTAAGGGCGACATCCCGTTCTGACTCTCCCGCGAATGATACGGTACACCCGATTACATAGTCTGTCCCAGGGGTCAGACCGCTGAAGGAATAGAATCCTCCACTGGAAACCCCAGCTCCAATACTCGACGTTCCACGCTCCACTCCGTCGAGAAACCAGTGTGCCTGCCTCCCAGTATAGCTGTATCTAGTGTCCAGCTCGTCAACAAATACGTTTATGTATGTCTCGCCTCTGCTTGATACAGCGATAGAAGCCATCTGTCGTCACCTCATGTCCATGTAGCAGGATTGCTTCCGCTCGGGAGTACCACGCCCGACGCGTTGCTGAAGTCCCAGTATCCCTGTGGCTGTACTCGGGGCTTGTACCTGCTGGTTGAGTTTCCCTGGTATATGTTCATGAACGCTTTGTCGCTCTGCGAGGCCGGTCCGGATCTGAACTGCATAACATCGTTCAGGGGGTCGAATACGGAAAGCAATACGTAGTCGTCGCTGGATCGTGTCACGAGGAATCCCTGTCGCCCATCCGCGTCAAGGACGAGGTCATATCTGTTATTAAGGTCGCGGAACGTCGCCCCAGCGATAATCCCACCCATTATTACGGGGGAAGTAATACTCCGGGCGTCTATGCAGGTTTCCGTGATATACCTGTATGAATCCTTCTTCATGTAGGGGGTCAGGTTTGACGCAAGGTCCGCCGAGTTCAGCTTCTTATCAATAGCTGACTGTACGCCGCTGCTGTAGTCGCTGAACCCGATACACCCGGACAGCGTTACGCATCCGTCCGATATCTTGACCTGCCCGCGCGAGTCTGTGAACGTGAATGCATCCACGGTCTGTTTCAGCATGGTGAAGTCGCCGCCAGCTCCCACAAACGTTGTGAAAGATTCAGCTGTCTGCTTGAGCTTGCTGATCTCGCCCGTCTGGTTACCTACAGTGCTTTCTATTGAGTCTGCGCGCTGCACAAGGTCGGAGATTTCGCCTGCCTGGTTGCCAACGGTACTTTCTATGGTGTCTGCCCGCTGTACCAGCTTGGAAATGTCTCCCGCCTGATTCCCTACAGTGGTCTCAATGGTGTCTGCCCGCTGTACCAGCTTGGAAATGTCTCCCGCCTGATTCCCTACAGTGGTCTCAATGGTGTCTGCCCGCTGTACCAGAGAGGAAATATTCCCGGCGTTGTCCTCCACTCTGGTAGAGATTTCGTCCGCCTGCTGCCGCAGCTCGGACAGATTCCCATTTGTGTCGCTTACGGCCTGATAGATGGGGTCCGTTATGGAATTCAGCTCCGCTTCATTGAAGTTGCTTACGCTGATATTGTTCAGGCTGTACCTCAGCTGCTCCAGGAGCATGTAAAGATAGTTTGTAATGACGCTGATTTTCTGCTCGGTTGACTGCCCTTGTGTGAAGGTTGGAAAACCGGCGTCCGCAGAAAGAATGCTGCTTGGCATGGTCAGTCACCTCCGCCGCTGCTTACGCCGGTTTGTGATACGAAGTAGAAAGTCATAACCATAGAGTAAATTGTCATCATGTCCTTGTTCAAGGCTCCCTGGCAGGTCTGTACAATGAATGCCACGGTCAAGGCCAGAGTCACCAGTGACTTAACGTTCAGAAGCCCAGTCAATTTCTTTATCAGTGCTTCCAGTGCGCTGCTCATTCTTTGGCCCCTCCTTTCTCAGAATTGTCTTCAGGCACATGAGCAGGAGCTCGCCGCCAAAGAACCCCAGAATTACTCCCAGGAGGGCCGCAGGGTCGTGGCCCGTCCTGGACAGTATCCGGAGCGCATACGCGGAGCACGCTGCCGCGAAGAGCACGCAGAATGCCACAATCACTTTGGCGAAAAGGTGAGGAGTCTTCTGCAGGTATCGGAGCGCTTTCATTGCGCCGCCTCAAGGTCGTCAATCCGATGGTTCGCAACCTTCACCTTTTCCTCCAGAAGTGCTCCCTGCTCCTCCAGCTTGTACGTTCTCTCTATGAGGCTGTTGTGTTTGTCCACCTTCTTCTCCAACTGCTCAAGCCGGTACTGCGTCAAGCGGCTGGAAACGATGATACCTACGATGCTCCCGAGGCCAGAACCTGCTAGGCCAATCAGGGCAATCAGGATTTCCTCGGACATTTATCAGGCCTCCTCATAGGGATCGCCCGTTATCTCCTCATATTCCTCCGGCGTGATTCCGAGCTGTGGGAACTTGCCGCAAACGGCAACCCACTGGCGCAGGGTGGCACGGGTTATCCACTGCCGGTCGTACTGGTCCTTATAGTACTCGAATTTCGGGCTGTGCATGGTCTTATCCTCCTAACATGACAAGGGCGGAGATGATATCCGCCTGCTGCTGGTTCATGGCCTGCATGATTGCCTGCGTCTGGGGGCCGTTGAGCAGGGCGTATTCCTCCTTAGAGTACTGCCGCTCCTCGTACACCCACTGCTCGCCGTCGTCTCCCACGATTTCCTGGCGGATGTTCCGGCGCTCGTATACGGTGTAGTCGCTGGACGTGCTGTCAAGTTCCAGCGGTTTTGTGTCGCTCGTGCTGTGCACGACGGTCCATTCTGTCATTCTTCTGTTGCTCCCTTCTCTTTTTCGCCGCTTTGGATACCCGCCGCCTGCAATACCTGATACTGACGTTGGGCTTTACGTACTTCTGGAAGTAGTTGTAGGTGGCTGTCTGCCGGAACCATCCCTTGTAACTGAGCATGGTGGCTGCATCGTGGACGGTGCACCTGTGGTTCTTGTGGATCCGCAGTGCCTTTCCACGTGCCCGTTTGAGGATTGTCTTTCGCATCGTCGTGCGATTGTCGTGAATGATGTAGCCTACGCAGTTCACTGCACGCCCTTTCCCGTCCTTCTCAAACCGGTACACCTGCCGGGATGGGTTGAACTTCAGGTGCAGCTTCTGGGCCGCATAGTCCATGATTGCGCGTACCATCCGATGGAGCTCCCGCTTGTTCGGGTGTAACAGGAAGAAGTTGTCCACAAACCGGAGGTAGTGCTTTGGCCGCAGCTGCTGCTGGATGTAGTTGTCAAGGCCGGACAGATAGATCTGAGCAAACCACGGGCTGAGGTAGTAGCCTTTCGGGATTCCTGGCGCGGCGGAGTCAATCACCAGAAACAGAACCTCCAGGAACCTGCGGTCCCTGATTTTCTTCCGGAGCATGCCTTTCAGTATCTCCGTGTCCACCGAGTCAAAGAACTTGGAAACGTCCAGCTCTGCTACATACAGCCGCCTGCCGCCGGAAGAGTGAATCCACCTGTTGACTGTGCGCTTGCAGAACAACGGCCCCTTGCCTTTCTTCTCGCTCTTCAGCTTTATGGTGCCCGCTACGTAGCGGTACACGGACGGCCCGTACACCTTCTCCAGCTGCCTGGCTAACATGTGGTGCACTATCTGTTCGCTATGCCATGTCGGCTTTATGATGTTCCGTTTCTTCCGGTGGCTTCCTTCCTGAATGTAGTTCACGGCGTGCCGCTTTGGGCGCCACTGCCCGGAGAGAATCAGGTATCGAAGGGCGAGTGCCTGTTCGTGCTTGTGGGCGAGAACTCTCCGTACTGAGGCGCGGTTCATCTTGTTGCGCGCCGCCTCGTCTATTGATGCTTCGATTTCATCAACCTGGAGCATCGCGTCATACAGCCCGTTATAGGACTTCATGCTCAGGGTAGGGAGGAAGAGCGGACGAGAGGAGCATGGCTCTTACTTAACGCCTTCACGGCTCTGGGCTTTTCAGCTTACTGGCCGTGCTCTCGTGCGGCTCAATTTTCAGACTGTGCTGGGCAAATATAACCACATTGTAGGCGAGCCATTCTGTTAAGTATGCGAGGCCCCGATGTTCCAGTTGGCGTTCCCCGCCGCATTGTTGAGGGACCAACAACGCGCTCCGCAGTTCGTGCCGTTGTTGCAGTTGCCGCCGAAGATCGAGACCGAGCGTGGTTATATTCGCTGTGCGGGATCAGTGTTTCCGCTCTTCCTCCGTTCTCCTTTCATCTGGTATGCGGGGGCGTATCCCCCGCGCCCCCTTACGAGGAGGACTTGATGTAAGTAAGCGAGGCCCCGACGGCCCAGTTGGCGTGCCCCGCCGCATCGTTGAGGGACCAACAACGCGCCCCGCAGCCCGTGCCGGCGGCGCAGGTGCCGCCGAAGAGCGAGACCCGCACCGTGGCGTCAACCTGCCACCAGTAGAAGTCAGTCTCGTAGGTGGTTGCGGATCCGGTGCACGGCGGGATCGGGATCGCTCCGTACTCGGTCTGTACCGTTGCCTTCCGATATCCGCTTCCGCTGGCTGTGTTTTTGCTCTCCATGACGGGGGTGTAGCCGTCTGCGGTTGCGTTGTACCCACTACCCTCCGGCGTCATCTTGACCAGAACAACTCCGTTCTTGGCGCAGATTCCGAGCTGCCGCTCCCAGCGGTCTCCCCAGAAGTTCTCGATATGGAAGACCTTAACGCCGCAGGGGTGGCTTTGCGCTCCGCTCGCGTCGCCCGGCGCCTGATCTGCGGTGGGCTTCGTGGTATTGGATCCCCAGAACTGCCCCTTCTTGTCCATCGTGCCGGTGAGCATGAGCATGGCCGGAGTGGTTCCATTGGTATTCCGTTCCGTATGCCCCTGGCCGAAGACGGTCTGCGTATTGCAGTTCTTCCCCATGAAGGTCAGCAGGTCAGCAATGAGTTCGTTCAGGCTCCAGTACTTGATATTCCAGCCGGTTCCGTTCCGCTTGGCCGTTGCCATCTCCCAGTCTGTGTTTGTGAACGAGGTGGGCTGCACGCCGCTGACGGATCGCATATAGCTCTGGCACTGGGCGTCCGTGATCTTGGCAGTTGCGGTGTTCGTGCACTCCGCCTTCTTCGGGCAGGACTCGTTCTTACATTCGGTGATGATAGCTGCCTGCGAGGCCGGAGTGGTCTCCGCGTTGGTGCTGTCGAGGTATCCCTCGTAAATGGCGTGGTATGCGTAGGGCTGTACCTCTCCCTGTGCGTTGGTGTGGGCGTAGGCTTTGTAGGTATCGTCGTACTGGGACTCGCAGAAGACCACGTACCTGTAACCGGCCTCCTGGTAGCGCTTCACCCAAACGAGGGGGATTGCGCTCATGACGTTCTCGCCGTTCGTCAGTTCCTCCAGGGTTACTCCCTTGCGGGTTTTGCCGTCTCCCTCTGTCTCTGTCTGGGAATAGTCGTTGGGGTTCAGGCGATACGCCTCGCTGCCGTCCCTGTTAAGAACTACAGGGTAGTTCCGCGCCACGAACCACAGGTCTCCCATGTCGCCGTAGTCGAAAGTGTCTTTCTCGTAGTCCATCTTGGCTGGCTTCATCCCTACGGCGTCCAGGATGTACTCCACTCTCTTCTCGGGATCGGACTCCGAGATTTTTATTCTGTACCCGTAGCGCTTGGGGCGCTTCTCCACGGCGGCGAGGATTGCGGCTGTATCCGCCTTCACTGCCGTCACCTGTTCGGCGGTTGCGCCTCCGTTCATGGTAAAGGTGATAGTGCCTTCTCCATCGTCGGATACCTGCAGAGGCTCCGTCGCTGCTACTGTTATAGCCTCGTGCCCGTTGATGGTGGCAGGAGCTCCGGCGGGTCCGGTCGCTCCCTGCTTTCCCTCCGGGCCGGTGGGTCCTACTGCTCCCTGGTCTCCCTTCGGCCCTTTGACGAGGCCTAAGTCAATATCAGGCATTATGCTCCTCCTTTATAGGTGTGCTATGAGATGGCCTTCTTCGTTCAACTCAATGTTCGGGATCTCCTCGCCCGTGTAGTACAGGTGCAGGTGCCCGTCTTCGGTCACATTGAATGCGAATATACCCTTAGACTCCACGGCAAGTCCTGCCGGTCCTTGCGGCCCTGGCGGTCCTTCGACTCCCTGTTTCCCTTCCGGTCCTTCGACTCCCTGCAACCCCTGCGGGATTCCGAAATGCAGGTTGACGATGCCCTTCCGCAGAGTCTTTTCAACGGTTGCTTCTGCTCCGGGGCCGACGTTCTCCGCCGAAACAGTCATATTCTCAATGCTTCTGCGGGCAGTCTCCGCTACTTCTGCGTCGTGCTCCACAGATGCCGCAGTACGGATCACGAGATCTGCTGCTTCGGTTGCCTGGTCTGCCGCTTCCTCTGCGGTCTCCGCGTCCTGGGCGGTCTGGCTTGCCGCCGCCTCTGCCTGATATGCAGCGACTTCGGCAAAGTCTCTGGCCTGCTTCGCGGCTTCCTCTGACTCCTCTGCTGCTTCCGCTCCTTCTGTGGCGGTGGCGGCGTGCTCTGCCGCGTCTGCTGCTGCCTTCTGTGCCTGCTCAATGGTTCTGCTTACGATTGGGCCTCGGATGTCCTCCATGTCCATGAGGTGCTGCCACTCTTCGTCCTCTTCGTACTTCCATTCAAGCTGGTCCTCGGTCTCGTCATATTGGAGCTGTACTTTCTCGCCCTTAAGCTCCTCCAGGAACTCTTCCTCCGTGCCCTTGAATCCGTGCCGGACGGCTATACCGTAGGCGGACAGATACCAGAAGGGGCGGGTATTCCTGCCGTGCTGGACGATGGTGCAATCTCGCGTGGTGATGGCCTGCGGGCAGGGCGGGTGCAGGTTGCGGTTGTACCATTTTCTGTAGTCCAGCTCCTTCTGATTGTACAGCTGCGCGGCCTCCCGGTAGCGCTCGTACTCGCCGTTGGCCTGGTAAACCATTGCAGCGAGGTAGTGCACGTACATGTCGTCCCAGGGGAACGGCACTATCAGTTCGTGCTCCTCGTCCTCGGGCAGGTGGTATGATAGCCACTCGCAGCCGCGATAGAAGTCAAGGAACAGTCTCCCGTCAAGCTCGGATAACCATCGGCAGAGCTGGTCGTCTTCCACGGCGTTCCCGGACAGCTTGCGTGCTCGGGCGATTGCCTCTTTGATTTTCACTCTCTCACCTCCTTGCATATGAGAAAAGGCAGCAAGGCAAAGACGGTCGGCCCGTCAAGCCTTGCTGCCTCGTTATATACACCGCCGCGTCGGTGTACCGGTGCAGACGTGGGGAACCACGGTCGCGCTAATTGTATCAGACTCCCCGCCGTTCCGTTTCCCGCAGGAACTCCTGCTCCTGCTGCTCCATCATCATGGCGGTGCCCTGGTCCTGTGCGTAGCTCTCGTCCAGCACTTCTTTTACCTTGCGGGGGACCGTGACGGTCATCCCGCGCTTGATCTGCCAGACCTTGCCGTTGACACACACTGTCACGTCGTCCTTGTACTTCCCGCTGTCCTTGAACAGTCGGACCTCCACGGGCTCGTTCCAGTACTTGTGCAGCTCCTCCCGCTTCCTGGCGGCTTCGGCGTCTTCTACGCTGGCCTGCTTGGGCTTGGCCTTGACGGCTTCCAGCTCTGCTTTCAGCTGCCTGATCTCCTCCATCAGGAGAGAGATTGCGGAAACGGAATCCGCGTTGGTCGCGGTGTCCTCTTTGCTCCTTGCCATAGTGCGCCCTCCGTTATTCGCCTTCGCTTGTGAAGCTGGACGTGGTTTCAATCCGCACCATGTACTGCTCCACGAGGCGCTCTGCGGTCTTGGTGGCCTTCCAGCCAACGGTAGCACGCTGGTCCAGGGGGTCTGCAGTACCCGCGCTGCCCAGCTGCTTCACGATATGCTGCAAGCCGCCGCCGCTGATTTCAGTTACGCCGTAGGCATTGTCGCCGAGTACGAGGGTGGCGTACACATCTCTCTGCTCGGCGCCTTTCTTCTCGAAAACCTTCGCCTCGGTGGTCTCCACAAACCTGCACCCGGCAATCTTCCCGATTTCCCCGGAGTAGATGTTCTCGGTGTCCACATACTCGTGGGGCCGCATCCAGTCGGGGTCGTTGGTCAGGTCGTAGGTGCAGTCGGGGTGGATGATTGCCACGTAGTCGCCGTTGATCTTGGGGGCGTTCATGGTCTTCAGGAACCGGACCGCCCGCTTGATGCAGTCCACGGTGAGGTTGTGGTTCTCTTCCTTGCTGGTGTAGGTGAGCGCCTCGCGGCTCTCTACGCTGCCGTCGTAGTACTGCACGTTGGTGCCGCCCGCCAGTACCTCACGGGTAATGGTGTCCAGGGTACGGCCCGCCTGGCTGCCCAGCAGCTTCGTGGCCTGCACGAGGTTGTTGTCAATGGCAGTCAGCAGCAGGATATCAGACAGCTCGATGTACCCGCCATACTGCTTAACCTCCGAGGTCAGAACGCTCATTTTGAGTTTCTGCCCGTCGGGGGTTACGCCTTCGGTGAGGGGGGTCGTTGCCTTCGGCAGAGAGTCGTACTTGCGGAACTCGATGATCTTGCCGCCGTTCTTGGGAATCGGGTGCTTCTGCCCGAACTGATCGTGGACGAGTTCAGGCTCGGCGAGGTCAATGAGGTAGTCGGAGTAATAGGTCTTCATTTCTCCGGACAGCTCCGACGCCGTGGTAACGTTGGTGTTACTGGCGGCGAACAGGTTCAGCCGGATATTCAGAAGACGCCAGTCTGTGGTCTTCATATTTGCCCCTTTCCGGGGCGCGTCAGAAGGAGATTATTGCGCCCCTTTCTACTTGGCGGGCAATATTCGCACGGTCCTTCCGAGTGAGTTTAGTGACGTCGTCCTTGACAGTAAAGCTGGCCTGTGAGGAGGTGCCGTTCTCGCGGGGGCGGTTGCCCTTCGCACGGACGGACGCCACAATCTGTTTCTCCGTGGCCGCAGCCTGGCTCGCCGCGACGCCCGCCTTTATCTGGTCAAGGTGCGTAACTTCATATGCATGTTGGACTGGGATTCCGTGGCGCAGAAGCGAGAGGAATTCCTGATTGGTTGCTTCCTTCGCGAGATCGAAGGAAGGATACAACTGCTTCAGCTGCTCGGCTTCATTCTGCCACTGTGCGAGCTGCTGGTTGGCGCGCTGCTGCGCCTGGCGGTTCTGCTCCCTCGCGAGGAGGTCTGCGTTCTCCCGTTGCAGGCGGTTGAACTCCCTGTATTGGTCGATGGTCATTCCCGCCTCTTCGGCGGCGTCCACAAGGAAAGCGTCGTCATTGTTCACGGCTTCCATGAGTGCTTTCATATCGCCGTTCACTTTGTACTTGGCTTCCATCGCTTCAATTACGGGTTTCTGCGCCTCAAGCTGCTCCTGCATGGTCTTCATCTCCGCGAAACGGCGGTTGAAGACGCGCTGAAAGTCCTCGTTGTAGATGTCCTGATACTCTTTGACCAGATTGCGATACTCCTGGCGGCGCGCGTCAAGAGAGTCGCTTGATGTGTTCGCTTCTCCCTGCCCGGCGGCGGCAGGTTTGCTGTCTGTCGGCTGCTTGCCGTACAGAACGGTCTCGCCCGTTTTGCCTCGCTGGGTGTTGGCGGGGCTTGCTTGGGATCCACCCGTGGTGCTGCCCGTAGCTCCGTCTCCTCCGCCATCGAAGAGAGAGAGGATAGGCCGCAAGAGTTTTCGGAAGTTCATAACGTCCTCCTAACCGCAGGATTCGCTCCTGTGCAGCGTGCACTCTTCCTTTTCTATTGCCTGGGGCGGCGGCGTGCGGGTGCCCGATGCCGCCGCCCGTAAAGCAATGAGGTGGGGAGAAGGAGGAGTACTCCATAATATTACCACGTGATGCTGTGTACTGTCAATAGTTGGGGCCTTTGCTTACGTCGTGTCGCTTACGGATACGGAGATGTAGTCCGGGTATGCCTTCTCAAGTTGCTTCAGGGTTACCTCAACAAGGTCGTATACAATCCGCACCCGCTCGTCCCATTCCTTCCACCTCCCGAAGTATGTCAGGAGCACGTCGCCGCCTCCCATATGGTTTTCAACCTCGGTCGCCTCTCCCTGATCTCTCAGGTTTATGAGGTATCCGGCGAGGCCGTACAGAACGCAGGAGATTGCAGCACAGACAGTGTCGCTGCCCGTGGCGTGCCCGGTGGCCTTTACGGAGTGAACCTTCCAGTTGTATCCGTTGGAGTTCACGGGGATCCACTTGCGGTAGTGACTGATTGTTACTTCAGTCATACCTTACACGCCTCCCGGCTGGGTGTTGCCGTTGACTGAATCCAGACTGGGGGTGCTCCTTTGAGCAAGCCGTTGTGCGTATCCAGACTGGGGCGTCTGGGCCCTCATGATCTGCCCGTTTGTGCTGCGGTCCGCGCTGGCCTTGGGCGCTGCGGTTGCACTGGCGGAGCTGCCGCCCGTGGCGGCTGCTGCCTGCTGCCCGGCTCCCATGTTCTGCCCGGTCAGTGCCTGAATAACCATCATTGCCTGTTCCAGCTGCTGGGACATGCTTTGGAGCATGTTGTACAGCGTCTGCCCCTGCTGCACCTGCTCCCGCACCTTCTCAATACCCTCAAATTCCATCATGTCCAGCGCGAGCATGGACTCCTGTGCGCGCTGGGGGTTGAAGAACCCGAGGCCGTACAGCTCCTTAGCGCGCTCGTTCTGCTCCATGCGGCTGAACGGGTTCTTCTTCTGGGCCTTGATTTTCAGGTCGAAGATGGGGCGACGGAAGGTCGGCTGGCCGTCCATCGTATATCCTGTCAGCTGGTCCTTCATGCCGGAGTTGTCCAGCTCCACGAACTCGTGCCCGATGCCGTTGGGGGATGTGATACGGAACGTGCGCTTCTCGTCATAGAACTGCCGGATGAGTTCAATCACGAGGCGGCTGATCTGGGTGTGTGCCCGATAGCCTGCGGAGATCATGTCGCGGCTGGTCTTGTTGCCCGCCTCCTGCAGAGCAGAGATGGCAGCGGCTGCTGTGACGCCTCCGGTGCTTCCCTGGTTGACGTCGCGGTTGCCTGCGGTGTCCTTCATCTCGTCAATTTTCATCTGCATGATGTCAACGTAGATGGAAGAGAGGGGCTGCGTCACTATCTCCTGAATGCGGGTTTCGTCCAGCCCGCCCGTGACGTGCACGAAACGCTTGCTTGTGTCGGCGAACTCTTCCTCCGAGGCTCCGGTCATGTCCGAGATGAAAAAGCGCTTGCGGCTGGCCTCGTCGGCGCTCTCCAGAATGTTAGCGGAGAGTTTGTCGATATACAGTTGCGGATCCTGGCAGATTGCCACGTACCCGAAGCCGGCAGGGGTGCCCTTCTCCGGGAAAAGGACGTCCATAACCACGGGGTACTCTCCGTGGCTGTACCATCCAACATCCCTGTAGGCCGGATCATTTTCCGAGGCAAACAGGATGGTATTCCCGACGAACTTGCAGTACTGCAGGAGGGTTCGCCCGCTGGGGTCGCGGGTTTTGTAGTACCAGTCCACTACCAGAGATTTTCCGCTGAGGTCGATCTGTTCATTGTACAGGTAGCGCTTGACGTCGATGGCGTTGCCGTCCAGCTTCCCTTTGAACTGCGGGTACTGGCTTTCCAGGAGGTCCGTGTCCACAAGATCCACAATGAACAGGTTCCGCGATTGCTGGATGTCGGTGATACCCGGTTCCCAGAAGATTTTAAGGAGGTCTATCTGCCTGATGTCGATGTCTCCGAGTCCGCCTTCTTTCTCTGGGTTCCAGAAGACTCCATACACGGCGGTGCCGTGCTTCAGCTTCTCCCACCAGTTGTCCGAGAAGGTCTGCTCGTATGCGTTGGTCTCAAGGATCACGGGCAGGACGGAGGACAGTACGTGCGCTGCCTGCTCGTCGCTCTGCTCTCTTGGGAGGACAACGGGCTCCGGGTAGTTGTCCATTGCGTCGGCGTGTTTGTTGAGCAGGGTATTGAACAACCACGCGGAGGCAGGCCGGGGGGATTCCTGAAAGCGCCTCACCTGGTCCTCACCGCACTGGCAGAACTCAAGGCGCTTGACGCCGTGCCGCCTGATGGCCTCCCAGTGCCGCAGCTCCCACCAGAGCTCGTCTGCTACAACCCGGTGTTCAAGGTGCTGCTTGCCGTCCTTGTACTTGGTGAGGACGGCAGTGGCCTCGGCGATCTGCCGTTCTCCGATGGGTGGAAGGATCTCCTCCGGCGGGGTGGCTTTGCCGGTTGCCTGCTGGTGCACGCCGCCGCCCGGCAGGTGGGAGCGGAAGGGGATGGGGCCTGCGGGCCCGGTGCCGAGGTTACGGCTGGCTGCACCCATAGGCGGCTGTATGCCGGGCATACCTTGCGGTCCAACAGGTCCGGTCGGCCACTGCTGGGCCGGGTTCCTCGGGAAGGGTATGTAGCTCATGGGCCGGTTGGTCGGGGGCTGCATGGGGTTCAGCGGCTCCTGCCTGGGGTTTGTCGGGGGTTGCGCGGAGGATTGCTGGGGGTTGCTCTTCTTCGGAGTTTCGTCCCAGTTGTCCTCGGGACGTTTCCTGTCTGCCATTCTCTTACCTCCTGTAGTATTCGTATCTGTCGTAGGTGTAGTCCTCTGGCGTGTCCAGCGGGCTGTATTGGCGCGGCTTTGGGTTCTGCCTGGGGCGCGGTGAGATTGGGTTCTTCATGAGCACGTAGCGGAGGGAGTCGTACCCGTGGTCCTCGCCGTCGGTGTCCACGTCCTCCACGTGCGTTTCGTCGTAGACCAACGCGGGCAGGGTCCGGATCAGGTTCTTGCAGTTACTGAAAACATAGAGCATGGGGATTGATTCTTCGTCGAATGCAAGCCGGTGGTGCATCTGCATTTTGCCGTCTATGCGGCTGTTGTCTCCCTTCTCGAAGTACACGCGCTCCCGCTCCATGAGGGCTCCAATACTCTCGGTCCCGTCGCTTGACCAGATAGCTGGATCTCCTATGCGGACAATTCTGCGGCCCTTCAGGTTTGGGTCCTGCGCTTCAATCTCTCGGATCTCTCGTGCAACTCTCGCAGGTTCCCATTTAACTCCTGTATCCGGCGTGCCGGTACAGCCGTACAGCTCCCTGATCACATACATGCGGCGGTCGTGGTCGGTGGCGCACCATACCACGCTGAACGGCTTGCTGTATCCCCAGTCAAAACCGCATGAGATGGTCCATGCACCTGGGACTTTGAAGGGGTTGATCACGTGGGTTCCTATGCGGTCGGCGTAGTGCTCGGGGTCGTTTCTCCACTCGGAGAATACCTGCCCGGAGAAGGTGTCCCAGTCTCCATAGAGCAGGGCCTTCCTGTCTGCCTCCGGCAGGGAAGCAAGGGTAGCCACATACTCGGGGTTGTTGCGAAGGAGCTCCTGATTGTCGAAGACGGTGGAAGGGATGAACGCCCGAGAGCGCCAGCTCTTGTGCGGCTTGCCGTAGTTGTCTGTCCATGATACCTTCTCCCAGATGGTCTGCATCGGCTTGGCTGCTGTGATGAATCGTTCCTTCACCCAGCTATGGCCTATACCTCCGGGGTTTGCGCTGCTGCGGACATACACGCGGGTGCCTGGTCCGTTTGGGCGGTTACGGGATACAAGGAACATATACTCATCAAAGAGGAAGTGTGTCAGCTCGTCAAAACCGATGAAGTCAAACGCCTGCCCCTGATATTTGATTCTGTCCTTGAGGTATTGGAGAGATCCAAACTGGATAGAGGCACCCGAGGGGAAGCGCCAGATATGCGAGGTGGCATTATAGCGCGCCCCTGGAAATGCCGCAGGGTAAATGCGTCTGCTCTTGCCTATCAGCTCTTCCAGCTCCGGGAAGGTCTTGCGGAGGATGAGTCCTTTATAGTGACCTATGTGCGCCTGGCGCAGGGCCTCTGCCACGAGGGCGTCTGACTTGCCGCCGCCCGCCGCTCCACCATAAAGGACTTCATTCTCTGCTCGTGCCATGAATACAGCCTGCCGGGGTTGCGGTTTCCAGACTGTCTCAGTCGTCGGCATCGTCCGGAGGCGGCTGGAGCTCCTCCACCGCAGGCAGCAGAACAACTCCGTAGGTTCCGTCCAGCTGTCCTTCCTGCTTCGGTCTGTCTACTCCCAAATGCCTCATAATGAGATCCAGCGCTTTCAGCTTGTCCGCGAACTGATACTCCCGCTCCGTGGTCGTCTCCTCGCATCCGTCCTTCGACGTCCTGGTGGTGGTTTTCACCTTCACCTTCGTGATGATCCGGAGCTCGTCCCTGTTGTGATTGATCAGCTCGCCCGTGTCCATGTCGATCACGTCGGCGGGGGAGTAAAAGGCAAGCCGCCCCAGCTCCATCAGGGTTCTGTCCGCGTTGATTCCGGCTCTCCTCGCGCGTTCAGCGCACTTCACGGCTATGGCGTCCTGGATATTTGCTTTTGACAACAGCCGCGAGGCGCAGGAGTTTGCGGTCTTCGGCGAGTATCCTGCCCGGATTGCCGCTTGGGTTGCGTTCAGGTCGAACATGTACTCGTCAACGAATGCCTGTTGCTTTTCCGACAGTGCCACAACAATCACTCCTTTCAGAATGTGGGGCAACCCCAGGGCCAAAAGGCCCAGGGGCTTCCCGAAAAACTCAGGCGTTCTGCCTGATCATGTACCAGCTGACAGCAGGCTTCACCTGCCTGCACAGCTCGCAGCGCCAGCTCTTCTGCTTGGTGCTGCCGCTCTTGGGGCCGGGTCCTCCCTTCGTACTGTTGGGCCAGGCCTCCAGTAGCTTCTTCGCGCACGCGGAGCACGCAGTGACGGTGGCGAAGGTGTCGTACTCCTTCTTCTTCATGCTGATTACTCCTCCTGCTCCTTCCGCATTTGCAGCGCCTTCTTCTCCCAGTACTTCCGGTTCTGCTCCCGGACCTTGTCCTTGTTCTTGGCGCGCCAGGCCCTCGCATAGGCCCTCCTGGCCTCCACAGCTTCATGGCTCAATGTTTTCTCGCTCATATTCAATTCTCCTTCCCCACGGTCCGTCCACAAACCTCATCAGCTCATACATGCTGTCTGAAATTGTGTTGTTTGCCAAATCGGCTGCTTGCTCGATGGCAGAGATAAAGGCATTCACCGCCATCATGTCTTCCATCAGGATCTTGGTTGCTTCCTCTACCCACTTCAACCTTTCCTCAATGCTCGCTTCCTTCTTCATGGCTCCTCCTCTCTATGTCCGCAATCGCTTTGAATATCGGGTAGAACGCCTGCGGAACTACGGCGTTCCCGATTGCTTTAAGCTGGTCCATCCTTTGGGGAATCCCATCAGCCACAGGTTGTACTCCGGGTTGAGTTTCCCACGGTATCCTCGCCGCGCAAGCTCCGTCGCAAGCAGCCCGCCTCTGCCTCTCCCGGTTTTGTCCGAGATCCCCGCCCGGTGAGTGTCGCTGGCCGTTGGCGTGGGCAACAATCGCGAGTCGGTCGCGTCGGTGTGGGGCATTGACGGCGCAAGCTGGAATAATAAACGCCCGGCAGGAGTAGCCTGCACCTTCCAGGTCAGACAGCACGCGGTCGAGTGCCATCCGGACCAGGCCAACAACGTTTTCTCCAAGCACCCAAGAGGGCCGGAGCTCTTTGACAACTCTAAGCATTTCAGGCCAGAGGAAACGGTGATCTGCCTCGCCTCGTCGGTCCCCGGCAGTGCTGAACGGCTGGCACGATCACGGGAAGCCTCCGCTGAGAACAGTGATATCTGTCCCTCGCATTGCTTCACGTGGCACCACCTCCTTTGCTTTGTGCTCCATGTGCCAGTTGTAGTGGCATTTCTGGCACAACCACATAACGTCCAGGGGTTTATTGTAGTCCGGGTGGTGTGCTTGGATCTTCGTCCGCCCGTCGGAAAACGTTCCGGTTTCTCCGCAGCACTCGCACACATACTGCCGCTTGACTATGCCTTTCGCTATGGCATGTTCGAGAATGTCCTGTGCGTGCCTGTCCGCTTTCGTCCCTCTGAAGAAGTGGTTATCCTCTCCGCAGCGTGTGTTGCTTCTGAATTGCACTCCTCTTCGCTGCAATGACTTCCACATTGACTGCCGTGTGACGCCGTAGTAGTCTGCTATCTGTTCGATAGACATCCCAATTCCGTACATTTGGACGGCCTGCTCATAGTCTTTCCGGTGTGCTGCCATGTACAGTTCCTCCCTGACGCTATCAGCGGTGATCTCTCGCACGTCTCTCCACCTGGGGACGTCGGGCCAGTGGGCCTCAAGCACGGCAGTTGGAAAGTCTGCTGCCTCGCACTGTCCGACGGTGGTAAAGCCTGCCGCCTCCGCCGCCAGGTCAAGACCTCCGATGCCGGAGAAGAGGGAGAGGTGTGTAAGCTGGGCCATTATTGTCCTCCTCACTCTCCGGCCCCTGGAAGCTCTCAGAACCCCTCCAGGGGCCGGACGTGAATTTGTATTACCCGTTGGTCAGACGGGGATCAGGTGGAAGCTGTGGGCCGCTGGCTGGCCTCCTGCCGCTTGTACAGGCAGAGAACCACGTCTTCGGAGTCCAGCTTGACTTTCAGGTTCATTTCCGCAGCCGTCTGGAGCAGCGCACGGGAGAACCGGAACGAGTCGTTGCCGGTCCCAAGAACCACGGCGGCTATACTTGCGTCTGCCGCCTGTCGGATCTGCTGGAGTGCCCGGAAGCTCTCGCGCTCCTGCTGGTGCAGGACGCGGAGCAGGCGGTCCACTTCACGGTTCGCGGCGCGGTGCTGGCGCCTGCGCTCTCTGGTCTTCTTGCTCATGCTCAGTCGTCCTCCTTCAGCATCCAGTACCATCCGTGGGCCTTTATGCAGCAGCGGTTGAAGATGTCGTTGTAGGGTTCCATAGCTTCAGACCACGCGTGCTCACAGCCCGGCCTTTTTTCGAGCTCCGCCTTTGTGGCCGCTCTTATCTTCGCCTCAACCTCGGGCCCAACGATCTCATAGAACTCTGTCCACGCCGACTTGATTTCGCGGGTGTACTCGTCGTCGATGAAAGCCGGTTCCTCGGCGGGCTTCTCCTCGCGGACGGGCGGGAGCAGCTGGGCCAGCTCCGTCGCGTCCGGGTAGAACGCGTTGCTCCTTGCCCGTGCGATAGCAGCGCTGCGTACGGTGGGATAGTCCCAGGGCTTGAGCACTTCACGCCAGAAGAGCACGTTGTCAGTCGTGATCTGCTGGGGGCGCTTGGGGTGCAGCCGGTTCAGAAGCTCCAGGAGCTTTCTTGTTTCAGCCGTGTCCATATTCAGTCCTCCTCACTGTCTGGCGGCAGCGGCGGCTGTAAAATCACGCACGCGCTGTCTGGTATTTAGACTCGTACGTATTACCGCCGCCTACTGCCGTCAGAGGCTGAAAGTTGAAAGAATTTGAGTCTTGAAATAGGGGTGGTTTGGTTATGGTTTAGGTATAGGTTTAGGTTACGCTCGGATTTCCGGTGGAGGTCCGGTGGATTTCCGTTGGATTTCCGCTGGAATTCCATCGGAATTCCGTTGGATCTCCGGTAGAATTCCTGTTGAAATAGGGAGCTACTTGGACTTCCCCGGGCACGCCCGCTTGCGTTCCTTATCGGCCTCGCGCTTCTCGGTAAACTTCCCGGCGTAGTCGTACCAGTTGTGGATCTTGTAGGCCTTCCCGTCGAGGTCCAGATACCCGGAGTCCACCAGCGCCTGTACAGCGCGGATTCCAGCAGGCCCACTGTATTCCAGGGCGGAGGCGATATCGCACGCCTCCAGCCCCTCCAGCTCTCCGTATGCGCCCGCGTACTGCAAGCCCCAGCTGAACAGGTCGTGCAGCAGCCCGACGGCCTCACGGCGCTTCACCTTAAGGAGCCGCGCCAGCTTCAGCGTCTTCGGGTGCTTCGCGAGGGTGTCGTGTGCCTCATACCACATCACTCAGCACCTCCTGCCGGGGGATCTCCTCCACCGCGTCTACGTCGTCGTCCTCGGGGAGTCCGTTGCCCGTCACTTCCCCGGAGGAGGAGTCAACCACGACGCCGTCCACCTCGACGTAGGTGGCGGGCACCTCGTACATGTCGTCGGAGATCTCCTGCCTGATGGTGCTGTCCTGGGAGAGGGCCTGGGCGAAGTCGCTGCGGAGCGGGGCGTACTTCAGAACGCGCTTGAGCACGGTCTTTTTAGCCATCTCCTCGAAGTTGGTGTCCCACGGGCCTCCACGGGATTTGCTGAAGCGGGCGCGGTGCTGCTGCATCTCCTCCACGGTCATAACCTCGTACCCGTACCCGCCGTCCTTCGTGCGGTACACGGCATAGAAGTGGGTGGGCTTGCCCCTGGCGCCCGTGGTGGGCACGTGCTTCAGTGTGGGCTCCAGCCCGTAAGAGTAGGAGAACTCGTCGTTCTCGTACACGGTGTGCGCCTGGATGGTGGAAATCTGCCCGGAGCGGTTTGCCAGCTCGATCATACCTCTGTATCCGAGCTGGAACTGACAGTCATAGGCGCGGGTCTTGCCGTTGTAGTAGGGGATCAGATAGGACTGTCCGAGGGGCGTGTTCGGCTCAAGGCCGAGCTGCGCTGCCGTCATCATGGCGGCGAGGAAAGACGCGGGGGTGCACTGGGCGAGCTTCGGATTGGTCCGTACGGCGGTCAGAGCGATACGGGTGAAGCGCTGCGGGGTCATGACTGCGGGCAGGGCCGCTTTGATACCCGGCTCCATCTGCCGGATGTAGTCCGCGATAGAGTTGGGCTGCTTCTTGCGGTTTGCCGCCGCCGTCTGCTGATTGACGGCATTCTGAATGATGTTTGCCATAATATGTCCTCCTCAGTTGGTCTTGCGGATGGTAAGGGGGCGGGTGCTGGTGGTCTTGAAATAGGGGTCAAGGGAGATCTCGGGGTGCTGCTTCGCGAGCTTCTTCCAGTCGAAGGAGCGGCGGGTCTGGGCCTTCCAGGATACACGCCAATCTCCGCAGTACGCGCTCTCGCGGTCCTTCATCTGGTCCTTGATGGAAGAGTCAATGCGCTGGACAGAGTGCTCCAGGAGTTCAATCTGCTCCTTCATGCGGCGGCGGTCCTCCAGGGCGGCTTCCATGCCGTACAGCTCCCACGTTTCCGGGTTGCTGCCCTTGTAGATGGTAGAGAGGGCGTCGGCGGTGGCGTCGCTGCCGTCGATGGGCGGCGGTACTCCCTGCTCCACGTAGCGCCAGAAGGTCTCCTCTGCCTGCATAAGGGCCGCTATTTCCTCCTCGTCCCGCTCCAGGGTGTAGGTATAGAACCCACGGCCATAGACCAGTACAGCGAGATACCAGCGCTGCATTCCGGTCACTGCCATGTAGTGCACGCACTGCGCGTAGTACTGCGTCGGAAACTCGACGTCCTTGAACATGCGGAGATCCAGCGCGCTCGTGGTCTTGCACTCCAGCCCGGCGTCTTCCCCGACAACGAGGCGATCCACGTCCGCGTGGGCCCAGGGGTACTCATTGTTCCGCAGGATGAAATTGCAGCGCCTGACCTTCTTGTCCGTCGCCTCGCACCAGCGCGAGGCGACGTACTTTTCCAGGTCTCTCCCGAGGCGCATGGCCTCGGAGTCTTCCTTCTCGGGCAGGCGTCCGGTCTTGTCGGCCCAAACGGTGTAGGGGCTGCTCCACTTGGAGAGGCCGAGCACTGCGGAGGCGTCGCTTCCTCCGATGGACTGCCGCCGCTGCTGCAGCCAGTCTTCGCGGCTCATGTTGAGGGTACTGATCACCCGCGTATCTTTCTTCACGGCTCTTCCACCTCCTGCTCCTCGTCGTAGGGCTCCTCGTAGGGCTCCTCTTCCTCTTCGCCGTCGTCCGGGCCCCAGCAGCTTTCGAGGTCGTCGGAGCCGCACATGGGGCAGTAGTAGTAGTAGAAGGTGCAGATTCCGCGCTCGCCGTCCAGGTTCTCCTGCTGCGCTTCTACGTCCAGCTCGTGGGCCTCCAGCACCGTGCCGCAGTGCTGGCACAGGATCAGGTCAGATTCGATCATGGTTTGTTGTCCTCCTTGATATGGTCTTAGCGTATGGTTCTGATAAAGCAGCGGATGGTGGTCAGTCCGTACTGATTCAGCATTCTCTTCCGGCGTTCTGCCTCTCGCTTGTTGAACCCACAGTGCATACACTCTCTTTTGGTCTCGCACACTGTGGTGCCAAACTTCGTTTCGTGTGGTTCGCCCGGCGTGTAGCCTGCGAGGCACGTGATTTTCATCCGCCGTATACCTCCTCCATCCGGGTAATGAGATACTTTGGGTTGATGCAGGTAAGCTGGCCGAACCACCGTGAACGGAAGAACCCCTCGCACTCGCACTTCGTGTGGCGGCTGGCAAACACCTTCTGCTCGTTGTCCGGGTAGCGTGCCATAGTCCTCACGGCGTCGCGCCAGTCTGCGCACGCCTGGGCGACGATTGCCCGCGCAAGGGCGTCCCAGGCGGTCTCGTCCCAGTTTTCATCGTCGCTGGGGCCGTAGCGGATCCTGCTCCGCACTCTCCTGCATATGCTCATGTCAGTTCTCCCCCGCGCAGCCGGTGCAGCCGCAGTCCGTGCAGGTGCAGGTGGTGTCCTCGTGGGGCGTGCCGTAGCGGTGGCGCTCCCAGCTCCCGTCGCGCTCAATCCAGCACATAAAGGCAAGCATGGCAACGACGAGCAGGACAGCAGCGACTTTATCAGTCTTTCTCATGGACAGCACCTCCGATCTCCTGTCGGATGGCACGCCGCACCAGCAGGAGCAGCGTATCAAAGCTCGCGACGGGCGTGCCGCTCCGCTTGAAGGTTACGAGGCCTCCGGGCGTGATCTTGTAGCAGAGCTGCCGGTCCTTGATGGCGATTCCAAAGGGAGCCGTGCCCTCGCGGAGGGCGAGGCGGACGTTGTTCTCCGTCCAGCCGAGGTAGCGGGCAGCAACGGATACGGGCACGCTGTCATAGGACAGAATTTCCTCGTCCGTGGGAACGACGGAGGGGCGGGTCTTAGGTCTTGGCATTCTCGGGCACCTCCTTCAGAACGTCGAGTCCGAGCTCTACGAGGAGCTCGCTTACCTCTGGCAGGATCCAGTCTCCGTTGTAGCCGCCGCCTTTGGCGTACAGGTCCGCCTCAAACCCGCGGAGGAAACGCGTCCCCTGTGAGATGGTGAAGTAAACCTCCGGCTCGCGGTCGTAGAAGATGCGGGTATCTCCGCCTCCGATGTCCACCCAGTGCTCGTCCTCGTCGTACAGGTTCAGCTCCAACCACGCCTGGGCGAAGGGCTTGCCGGGATCCTTCACGCGGTACAGGTCCGCAGACAGGAGGAGGCACAGACAGGGGTCTTCTCCGTTCTCGCTTCTGCTGCCGCGCTCCTCGTCTTCCACGGTGAATCCGTGGTCGAGGAACCCCTGAATCCAGGGGTGTTCCTCGATGGCCTCGCGGATGTTGTGCAGCTCAGGCATGGACCGGCGCCTCCTTCTCGATGGTCAGTCCGCGCCTGTCGAGCATGGCCTGAAGGGCGGGGATGAAGCAGGAGTCCGGCAGGTCCTCGTAGTTGGGGTAGGGGTTCCTGACTTCCTTGTAGGAGAACCAGAAGTCCCGCAGCGAGGTAGAGACGTCGTTCAGGTAGAGGGAGAGCTCGGGCATATCGGGATCCGCACCGGGGTCGCAGAAGTAGTGGCGCTCGCCGTCTTCGGGCAGGTCGATCTCTGCGAAGATGTACCCGAACCACTTGCGGCCCTCACGGACTTTGGCACTGAGGGAGATGTGAAGGGAGTGCCGGGGGTTCACGTCCGCGCAGTCGGAAGCGCGGTGCACGTTCTGGATGATGAATCCGCGCCCGAGCATCTCTACGAGATAGTCGCAGCGGTTGATTGCGTCGCGCAGCGTCAGCTCCTTAGCCATTGTCCTGCTCCTCCTGGCTGCTCTGTCTCATATAGATCCCGGTCATGGTCAGAGCCGCTATGACAAATGCGGACGACGCAATCATTATGATCTTTTCTCTGTTGTTGTCTGGTCTTTTGCTGTTTCGATTGGATCTCATGTGGTTCCTCCTTTTTTATAGTACGGCTTCTTCTCCGCTTGCATTTGCTCATTTCTAGGGTTATTTTTGCCTGAATCTGAGAATTTATACAAAGGGGCCCACATTTTGCCCTCACAAAAAAAGAGCCATATCCCGCACGGCGGCGCGGCATGGCTCTCCTTCTGCTTTGA
>CANQWS010000027.1 GCA_947627615.1 uncultured Muribaculaceae bacterium
GCAAGAGAGCCACTCGAGACCCATCAATCTGATTCAAGAGCTTTGCTCTAATATGCGGCGCCATGGCCGCGCGGTCCAAAAGCCCGAATCATGGCGAGAGAACATTGACATTTTGGAAAACCCCATCGCTCAGCTATGACAGCTATAACAGCTAAAGCAGCTACTCCTTATTCCCGGGACGAAGCTTCCGGTATGGGGTAAAAGAACGAGTGTAGCCCTCCGGCCTCGAAGAGGTCGATTAATTCCCGCGCAGCGGCCGGGGTCGTGGGAGATTTCAGTCTGCCAGGAATTCGAGGTCGTCAGCCGTATATTCGTCGGGAAGCTTGTGGCCGTTAATCATCATAACGGGTGTTGCCGTAAGCCCTGACGCCTTACGCCACTTGAGTTGCTTGTCGAATTCTGCATTGACTTCGTCCGTGTTCACATCAAGGTCCATGCCGGTAAAAAACGCTTCGCCCTGCTGCCGTCCGTGATCATACCAGTCAGTCAGAATCTGCCATGCCCGTTCGGGACCGAACTTCTGATAGGCGGCAATCAGGTACCGGTTGATCACACTCTTCTCTTCGGAGAAGAACGTCATGGTGTAGCGTATGGTGGCATCGGGATGCGATGCATAGAACACGTTGAGTTTCTTATGAAGCCGTGAACAGGGTATGCAGTAAGGATTGGCGAATACCGTCAGCTTGGGCCGGCCGCCTTTGACCTTGCCGAACACCATGCCTGACTGCAGTTCGGAATCGCTGTCATAGTCCGGTTCGGCATTGATGAGCATTTTCATCACCTCGGGCTTGGTCCGCAATTCATTGTAGGCATCCGCCTCGTCGTGATACTTCCGCTCGCTGCGCACATAATCGAGCAGATAACTGATTGCGATTATGAATACCCCGTAAAGCACAAACACCGTGAGGATATGGATGGAAAACAGACCGCCTTCCCTGTACACTCCGGCCATGAGCAGTGTTATCACCTGCAGCCACATCAGTGACAGGACTATCAGGCATAGCGTGCACCATGTCTTGGCCACGAATTTCTGATAGTAAAGACTCCAGAAAGTGAATAGCAACCCGATGGCGCTCAACACGGCCATAGGCATTATCAGATCCGGAAACAGAAGCAGAATCAGGGTGTTGACAACAAAGAAACCGGCGCCTATCTCGCTGAGGGTCACCATGCGCAGCACAGTTGAATGCTCCGTCAGCTTCGGACTGTCACACCGGCTCTCCTTGATTATCGAGCATAACCGTTCGGCCACCGGATTGGCTATATGCATCTGTTTGAGTACAAGAAGATATGACACATAGATGCCGGCGAGATTCACCATCAGGGTCCCGAGTTCCCATCCCGACAGCATGAAGCCCTTTCCGGTAACGATAGCCACAGCAAGGAACGCTATGCCGAGAATGAACAGCAGGGCCTTGGCATGTGAAGCAATTTCGTCCTCATGATTGTCCCGGTACTCAGGCTCACGCGAGGCTGCATCAGGCGTACCCTTGAGCAGCACCCCGTCCCACCCGTCGGTGAAATCGTGATAGTCCATCGTCACGTGTCGTCCGTTGACCTGAAGGTTTACCTTGCCGTCCGACACACCACGGAGTATCGAGAACTGCTTTTTGTAAACCACGATGCTCGGCACCGGAAGCGGTTCACGCTCCGAATCCGATGTGTCGAAACGCTGGGCCTTGACCGGAATCCCATATTCGCGAAGCATTTCCGCCATACCGTACATGGAATTCTTATAAGGATTGCTTTCATAGACCGCACGGCTCCCACGGCGGGTATGCGGCACATTCAGGCAAGTCAGATAATCATACAGTATAGATTTCATGATCCGTAGAATTAATTCAATATTCAATCAATAATTCGGGATTCAGTCATCCTCGCATTCCTCGGGACGCCTTATGTCACATGCGCCTCCCGTGTCATCGGTTTCGGTGTCCGGTCCTGCAGTTATATTTTTCATCTCGTCAAGCGAAAGCTCCGTAGAGCCTTTCCCGGTGTGTTTTCCTGACATAATGGTCTCTTATAATTGAAAGTTTTACAATAAAAGGAACAGAAACAAGTATCCCTTGGGATTCATGCCTAAAACCTTAACATCTATGCTCATGCATTGTTCAGTCATGCCCCGCGATGAAAGCAGCGTACCGGCAACGAACTTTACCCCTCGCTCATCGGTTCATTATCTATAATAATTATTATCCAAACAAAGAATTATGGTACGATTAAACGTGTTTGTCGAAATCCGTGACAGCAAAGACACCGCACATGTTACTGAACTGATAAAAGAACTCGTCGACAAGTCAACAAACGACCCCGGATGCATTGACTACGAGGCATTCCACAGTCTCGAAAACAATAACCACCTGATAATAGTGGAAACCTGGAAAGACCGCAAGGCTCTTGACCATCATCAGCAGACCGAACATTTCAAACGTCTGCTCCCCGATCTTGAAAAAGCGGCCACGACCACCATTACCATTTTTGACTTCTGAAAAAAACTTCTCACCGATAAGCGGCCCCGTTCAATTACAGCGGGGTTGCTTTTTATGTCAGGATACATTAATTTTGTACCGTGCAATGCAATTGAAAATATATGACCCTGACAAATATACTGATGGCCGGTGCTGGAAGCTGCGTGGGCGGAATGGCCCGCTACATACTCGGCAAACTGATTCAGACTTCGGTTTCCGGAGTTTTTCCGTGGGGAACCCTTGCGGTCAACCTCATCGGATGTCTCCTGATAGGATTTATCTACGGTATGCTTGACCGCGGATTCCAGCTCTCGGAACCCGTGAAAATTTTTCTTACCATCGGATTCTGCGGCGGATTCACCACATTCTCCACTTTCGCCAACGAGAACTATCTCCTGTTCACCGGCGGCCACATCGGTCTGTTCGCCCTCTATGCCCTCTCAAGCATCATCCTCGGATTCCTGCTGCTCTATGCCGGCTACTTCCTGTCCCGCATCTGACTGATTCCCATCCGTAACTTATCAAAAATGAAAAAAGAATTCTTAATTGCAGCGCTGACGGCTTGCGGTATCTCTTCCGTGGCTCAGGCAGAAACGTCTGACCTTATCGGAGCATGGAAAGGGCCGAAGGACCTGACGATAAACGTGTGTCTTGACAATCAGGACAAACCCTATATATGTCAGTGCGGTATTTTCCGTACATACGGCTGGGTGAATTTCTCCACAATCGTTTCCGGCGATTCTTTGATAATGATGTCTACGGATATAGACAGTCCCTTCGAGGGCCGTTTCAAAATTGAATCGAACGAAAGACTTGTCGGGAAACTGGAGATGGGAACGCCCGGTGATGACTGGTATTACAGCGGCACCGCCGAACTTCTGAAACAAAAACCGGAAATGCCGGCAAACCTCAACCCTGCCCTTGAGGGAATCATACTTCCGTCGGATTATACCTTGCTGTCGCTTGACCGGGACAAGGCCCGTGAAGTCCTGGCTACTCTCACACCTGAATCCTACGGCTATTCCGGGAAACGGATGGTGGAAAAGCTATTGAACGCAAGGACCTATCCGGTCACACTGGACGACATGCTCGGGTTCCGGCGGGTAAGGTCCATTCAGATTGACGCCCGTGACGGGATATTCTCGTATCCCTATTTCAAATGTCGCTTCAGGAAAACGGACGGCAAGCTGTTTTTCGAGAAAACCACCGGCAGCCAGCGCAAATCGGGTCATGTGTATCAGAACGGCCCCGAATCCCTGATTTTTCTCGGAGGCTGGAGCGTCAACAATGACCCGCAGACCCGCTATGGCGGCGACAATTCAGTTGCCGGGACCATATATAAAATCGGTCCACGCAAGGCCATTATGATTTTCCCCACGGAAGCTGACCGCGTGGAAATCTACGAGCTGACTAAATAAAAGTCACAGTCCCGCCGCAGACCATCTGAACACCAACGGTCTTAAACACTGACAGATAACCCACGAATCCCGTATGCCAAGACCCAAAAGAATACTGATCCGGAGAATCGCACTCAGTCTCTGCGCCTTCTTCATTCTGGTGATAGCCTTCACTCTCTATGCCAACATCAGGGTGGAGCAATCAACCAAAGACAGGATATATCCCGCGGTCGAGTCTGTTCCGTATAACAAGGTCGCCCTGTTGCTTGGGACAAATCCCCTGAACCGGTGGGGCCGGCCCAACTCCTACTTCACCAACCGGATTAATACGGCGGCCGAACTGTATCATGCAGGCAAGGTAGATTTCATCATTGCAAGCGGCGACAACCACACTAAAAAATACGACGAGGCCACAGCCATGCGCGACTCGCTGATTGCCCGCGGTGTGCCTGACGACAGAATCATACTTGACTTTGCCGGATTCCGGACGCTCGATTCCGTTGTCAGGGCAAAAGAAGTTTTCGGCTGCGACTCGCTGACCATAATATCTCAGGCCGACCATTGCGCCAGAGCGCTGTATCTGGCCGAGGCCAACGGCATTGAGGCCGTTGCGGTTGCGGCTCCGCTCCGTGCCGGACGCTGGGTGCGAACGCGTCTCGCCCTGCGCGAATGGCTTGCCCGCGACAAAATGATGCTTGACATCTGGTTCGGCAAGCAGCCGCATTTCCTCGGCGACAAAATCGAAATTCCCGAAATACTGACACAGAAGAGTTATTCCACTGCCCCGGGAATGATTATGAGTATAGTGGAGCCGCAGATTGTCAAGGCCGGGATTGACTCTCTGATTGTAGAGTTCCGGAACACCCGCAAGGATGAAGGAATGACCGGGGAATGGTTCCGGATTGACAGGAAAGCCCCCGACGAGCACTGGCATGAACTTCCGTATGACAGGAGACATGAAAATACCGACGGAGAGTTATGCATAGTGTTCAACGCCGTAGGGTGGATTGTACGACCTGACACACCATTCCGGATGACGGTAAAACCGTGGTCTTACGAATCAGACTGGAAGCCCGGAACTTATCGCCTTGTAAAAACATTCCATTATCCGCCATATCCTCTTAAAGAACCGAGCGACACGGCATTCGTTGAATTTCAGATCAGATAAATGGATTTCGGAAAGTTACTGTCATCCAAAATAAATATGCCTGAAATCAGGCGTATCGCAGCATTGGCATCCGGAAATTCCGAAAACAGGCAGCGCTTGTGGCAGTCGGCAAAAGCTCCTGACCGGCGCACAAGCATCAATGCCCTGTGGGTTATGTCTCACCTGACCGCAACTGAATCCGTCTGGCTTCACTCGTTACAGAACGAGCTGACCGACATGCTGCTTGCCGAGACCGACAACGGTAAAAAACGGATGCTGCTTCAGATTCTCAGAGAGCAGAACTTCCGGCCGGAATCTCCTTTTTCAGATAGATCATGTCACGCAGCGTAACGCCCTCTTCCACTATAGGATTGTCATAATTGGCAGTAAAGAAATCAGGAATGCGATGGGAATACACGTAGCCGCATGAACGGTAAAAGCGAAGCGTCGATGGAGTCTCGCCGGTTCCGAGAATCACCCTGTGGCCTCTGCTGTAACGCTCCGCGTGGGCGAGCATCATCCGCCCGATGCCTCGCCGCCCGAATCCGGGAGCCACGGCAAGATTCTTGACTTCGACAACGCCGTCATCCAGACCCACCGTGCAGCACACCGCCACAGCCTCGCCGGATAGGAAACCCACATACAGCGTGGACTGCCCGAGGTACCGGGCAATCATACGCTCGGATTCGTCGCCCAACAGCAGCAATGACATGTAGCGGCTCCTGTCACCCGCTCCCGCCTCTCTTATCTCCAACCGGTCCGCAACCGAAACAATCCTCTCCATCCTGTCACAATATTGAAATGCTCACTATAATTCAGCCGGGGAAGTGAATGACAGTCTGTAGGCTGTGCTCGGGATTCCGTCATAGACATAATCTTCAATCTTCACGAATCCGCACTTCTCCGCCACACGGCGCGAAGCCCTGTTAAGTCTGTCGGTAGTTATGAGCAACGAATCCGTCCTCAGAACATCACGGCAGAAGCCTGCCAATGCCCTGAGAGCCTCCGTAGTGAGTCCCCTGCCCCAATACGGGTGTCCTATCCAGTACCCTACTTCCCGCTCTCCGGATAATGTTTTGTAATGCTCCACGCCCTCCGGGACCAGACCTATGCATCCTATGGGTTCACCCGTCTCCTTCAGGACCATGGCAAACGAGAACCGATTGGGCATAAACACCTCGCGTATCACGCACCGGCTCATCTCCACGGAATCGTGGCAGGGCCACAGTGCAAGCTCGCTCACACGGCTGTCGGAAGCGTATTTGTAAAGAGCTTCGGCATCGTCATCTGTCCATGGACGCAGAATCATTCTCTCGGTCTTGATTGTAATCATGTCTGTCTGCAGATTTTCTCCAAAGATAGATATTTTTCATGAATATGACCACATCCTTTTCCAAGGGCTATGCAATAGTATTTCGACCCCGAATCCGAGGTCAAATGTTAAAAATGCCCTTTGTGAGCTTAATGTGGCTTACGCTGACACAACCGTCCCGGCAGAGCCTCCGCTTCGCTATGGTCGTGAGAAATGTCACCACAACATCTACAACTGACTTCCGCCTCTCTTTGTTCACTGTTCCGTAAATGATATAGCGTTAAAAATTGTGAAATCTATTTTTGTCGTTGAATAGAGATGAACGACAATGAATTTTGAGCCGAATTTTCAGATTCTGTTGTGCAAATGTTGTGCGAATTTGGCAAAAGAAAATTGCAGTCAACTGATAATCAGCTAACTGCAATTTTACTTTGTTGCCTTGGAAGGATTCGAACCCTCACAGGCGGAACCAGAATCCGACGTGCTACCATTACACCACAAGGCAATTTGTTTATTTTTTCGAGGCTCGCTTGCCTCATTTGTTTTACGTGTGCAAAGGTACGCCGAATTTTTTATCTGTGCAAGTGTTTGGCAAAAAAAATCGAAATTTTAGACTATATTTTAATTGTTTTTTCCTTAAAGAATAGGATTCATATAATATGATTCAATAGAAGGGTTCCTAATATGCTGACATAGAATTCAAACAGCAAAAGGCATCCCGAAACTGTACAAATATCTGTTTGAGCCGCCGGATTTCCGGTCCCTTAGTCCGTTATCGGGTTAAATTTAAAATTACACGAATCGGAGATAAAAAACCGGGGAGTGACTCCGCCGATAAAACATGGCAAACGGGTAGAGCAAAGGCGGCCCCGGTTGGAGCCGCCTTTGAATATTGAGAGAATCATTATCAGTCAGTCTTGAGAGATACTTTGATGTTGTCAAGGAACCAGCGATGCTGTCCGGTGACAGCCCAGTTGGCATCATTGGGGCGTATTGTGATTCGAGTTTTGCTATCAAGTTTCACACCGAGAGCGCTGACATCAATCTTGACAGGAATCCATTTGAGAACAGCGCCGGAAGCCATACCGTGCTCAGGCACGTCAATAATTTCTTGATTGCTTCCATTCTCGAATATTACAATAAGAGCCGTGGGGTCCATGGTTCCGTCTCCCTGACGCATGGGACACCATTCGAATGAGAGAATCAGAGGCTGGTCGGAGGGAAGTTCACTCATGGCGGGAAGTTTCAGACCACCCTGATAACTATTCTTGCCGAACTTGAGATAGCAGTCCTGAAGATAGATACACTCGCTCTTCTTCTTTGATTCGTGCCATATCTTAAGGAATTCATAGCCCTTGTTCTCCATGGCTTTTTCTGCTGAAACGCCATCGACCTTCGGAGTCGGCATCTGCGGACAATAGTCATCTAGGTTATTTGTACCTACGGTATTTCCAACCTGCTGAGTAAGGTTGTCCGCGTTGACCCAATCTATCAGCCATTCGAAGTCTTCGCTCCAATAGATCATCTCGAGAACACCAAGATCTTCAACAGCATCAACGTCAATATTGACAGCCGGGGCGGCTGTTCCACCATAGTAACCGGATACTTTCACCAGATGTCCGGCAAGTTTGTTGAACTTGATTTCGGGAGTCGTATTTACTACAAAACCTACATTGGTGGCTCCGTCAACAATCACGCTGTTTCCGTCGGCTTTACCTGTAATGGTTACGTATGTGCGGGGAGAGCCGGTCCATGTGTCGAGTTTGTCTGTAATTTCCTCGGCAGGAGGGAGAACTGAAGCACCGTTTCCGGTCTCAATTCTTTCAGCTGCAACATAGGGGAATTTCTGAGAATCTGTAGCCTTGAGTCCAAGGACATTGACAACATCGCCCTTGTTTACGTCGCCTGCCCATTCAACGAGCACATTGCGTGTGCCGTCAGTGGCCATGAATTTACCTGCAAACACAGCAGTCACAGTAAGATTGTTTATTACCGCGGCACGTTCATCGTCAAGTTTTTCCATATCAGTAATGGAAATAGGAGTTACATCGCGGTAAGCATCGCCGTTCTGGCGCACAATAACCTTGGCTTCCGATGATTTGAGAACTCCTTTGAAAGTGATGGTACCAGTGCGAGGAACGTCCTCACCACCATCACGGAGATTGTCAAGCACTGAAATCTTCACGTCAGTTGTGCCGTTACCGGTTTCAGGATCTACCTTGACCCATTCGGGGTGTTCACAAGTCCATGTGCCGTCAGAATAGACAGTAATAATTTTTCCGGGAGCCTGTGACGCGTCGAAAGTCACTGCCGATGCGCTTGCAAGAACGGCCTTTGCAGCTGCGCTATCGTCATCGTCGCTGCATGAGTTCAGCACAAGGCCGAACATTGCAACCAACGACAACATTAAATATGAAATCTTTTTCATTGTAGTTACAAATTTTATCAGGTTACAGAACCATTATTTGGATGACCAACCGGGATTCTGAATAAGATTTTTATTAACAGAAATCTGGTCACTGGGGATAGGATAGAGATAATCACGTTCTTCGTTAAAACCGTAACGTTTTGTCTTCATTCCCGTATGCCAGTCAAAGTAGCCTCGGTTACCTTCCGACAAGAAGAGGTCACTTCCAATCTCATAAGCTGCAGCTACCCCTGTCGGTTTGCCTTGTTCCGCTTCATATATTGCCACATCGGCTTTACCGTCGCCAGTGAAATCATATTTTCCAGGACCGGGGAAATAAACACCGCTGAGGGGTTGGTCAAGACATTTACCGGCTTTCCAACGGAACAGGTCGTCCAAGCGACGTCCTTCCATGATAAGCTCGATACCACGCTCGCGGCGGATCTCCAGAATTACACCCTTGTTAGCACCATTGACATTTGGGAAACCATATTCGGCTCCGGCAAGATATGGGTCAGGGTTAGCATTGGCATCGTCCATTTTGAGATGGGGCATGCCAACGCGGTCGCGAAGCACATTGACTGTTTTGTCAAGGTCAGTCTGATTAAGGGTTCCGAGTTCAGCCTTGGCCTCAGCAAGAATCAAAAGGACTTCGGCATAACGGTATACGGGCATATCGTTTGTCGAGCTACCGATAGCATCGTTATCGTTGCTGCTTCCGGGTGTATTACGAGCCTGAACAAATTTAATGGGCTGATAGCCGGTTGTTGTCATAATCAGGTCCGTAGCCTCTACCTTAGTGCTTCCGATACGAGTGTAATTAAGACCACGTACTGTCTGCTGCAGACGGGGGTCACGGTCCTTCATTTCTTCGGCGAACTGCATGGTCTGCCAACCGGGTTTGTCAGTGAATCGTGAACCATCCTTCATCAGGTAAGAGCAGATATGCTTGCGGGTAATACCGGGACGTCCCTGAGTAGGCTTGAGAGTGAAAGCGTTGGAGTTATGACGGCTACCCGAGAGTGCCGGTTCGGCAGAAGCACAGATTGCGAGGATGTACTCGTCAGCATCAGCAACTTCCTGAGTGAAAAGGTCGCGATAGTCAGTCTCAGGCTTGCCTGATATACGTTTTATGCGATACTCATTGCGATTCATAAGCTCCGTGGCGGCGTCAGCAGCCGTCTTAAGGTAGAAATTATAGTCATGTTCTTCAAAGGTAAGCCCATGATATTTGCGCCATGTCCCCTCATAGAGACAGAACTGAGCTTTCAGGGCAAGAGCGGCACCTTTGGTCACACGGAAAGGATTATCTTTCTCATCCTTCTTTGCCGGAAGATTCTCAATGGCGTAGTCAATGTCCTCAAGCATTTTTGTCATCACGAATTCACGTGAATCACGAGGTTTGAAAAGATCCGGGTCGGAAGAACCAAGTTCGTGTTCGTACCAGGGAACATCACCATAGCGGCGAATGAACTTAAAATAGACATACGCGCGGAAGAAACGTGAAACTGCCGAGTATTTGACAACGGCGTCTTTGTCACTACACCTTTCAGCGTTATCCAAAAGCGTGTTGATTCTTCGGAGGTCAGCCCACCAGTCATCGTTGTCCCAGCAACCGTCCTTTTGGGGAACTGACCTGTTTGTTCCACCTATAAGGATATCACTCAGTGTACGCTGAATCAACTGGTCATTCTGTTCACTGAATGGCTCCTTGGGAAGAATGTTATTATAATATGGATTTGAGAAAAGTTCCAGCTCTGTAGGAGTCTTGAAATAATCCTGCATATCCACCTGATGCTTGGGTAATACGTCAAGGGTATCCTCACATGAAGTGAAAGAAAGTCCTAACCCAAGTGTCAAAAGGATAGAAATATATTTGTTCATATTGAATCAGATTAAATGTTAGAATGAGATGTCAAGACCAATCATATATGTCTTGGGCCATGGATAGAATGCACCGTTGCTGTCATCAGAAGCCTCTCCATTGCGGTTGAATGCAGCCTCGGGATCGAGATATTTGGTATGTTTCTTAAGCGGCGACCAATAGCAGAGGTTCTCGCCGGTGAAATATACGCGTACTCGATCAAGATGAGCTTTCTTGGTGAGACTTGAAGGGAGGGTATAACCAACAGTGAGGTTTTTGAATCGCAGATAACGGAGATTCTGGATATAGCGGCTGTTGGTGTGCTGAAGGTTCTTGCCAGAAGCAGCTTTTGCCATAGGACGGGGGAAGTAGGCGTCACGATTATCCTCGCTCCAGACCTCATCCATGAAATCGGTCGGTATGAACGACTGATAGGCGGTATAACCGTAAAGTCCCCAGAAAGCAGCCATACGGCTTGCGGGATAGTAATAGTGATTACCGGTTCCCTGGAAGAATACCGAGGCATCAAATCCAAAATAACGGAACGAAGCGGTGAAGCCATACTGAAGCGAAGCCAGCGAGTTACCAAGTACCTTGAGGTCTCCGTGGTTGTGATACGAGTTGACTGGCACCACGCTCCAAATGGGGTTACCATCGGCATCACGGGCCGCAACAGCTGCAGCATACTCGTTTTTATTGGTTTCGGTTTGCACCATAAAATTGCCTTTGCCGTCGGTTATCATTGTGGGGTCTCCCTTATTTATGATACCGTCGCCATTAACATCGACATAGCGAACATCACCTGCATGATAACCGCCAGTCAGACCGTTGGTCACTTCTCCGAGATTAACTTTCTTGCCATATTCTTCGGCTTCCTCATCGCTCTGGAAAAGTCCGTCGATGGTGTAACCCCAGATGTCTCCGACATGCGAGCCTTCGTAATAGTCACCAAGGAGCATGTTTTCATTGTTCTTGTATTTGGTGATTTTGGAGTCATAGTCAGAGATGTTGAAGCCAACGCTGTAGCTGAAGGGCTTGCCCCAGAGCATGAACGAGTCATTCCAGTTGAGAGCGAGTTCGTAACCCTTGGTGCGCATGTCGGCACTGTTCTGGTCAGGAGCGGCAGCTCCATAAACAGCCGGAATAATCATTCCCGAGGTCACCATATCCTTTGTGTCACGGATGTAAACGTCACCGGTAAACGAGAGGCGGTTGTTGAAGAACGATAGGTCAAGACCAAGGTCCCACTGGTTGGCTTTCTCCCAAGTACGGTCAGAAGCGTAAGGCTTGCTTGCACTTGAGTATTTACCAGGTACAGTCGAGTTGCCGAACGAGAATGACTGGAAGCTGTAGGCGGTCATTACACGTAGGAATGTGTAATAAGTGGAGCCGAGGTTCTGGTTACCGAGTGAACCGTAAGAGAGACGGAGTTTACCGTTGGAGAGCCAGTTGCGGGTCTGTTCCATGAAGGACTCTTCGGAGAAGCGCCAACCGGCAGATCCCGAGGGGAACCAACCCCAGCGGTGGCCGCGGGCAAAACGAGAAGATCCGTCATAGCGTCCTGAAAGTTCAAAGAGATACTTGCCCTTATAATCGTAGTTGATACGACCGAAAATACCCTGAAGAACATATTCGCCTTGACTACCCGATACATTGGTAATAACGATTCCTTCTTCGTTAGGACCTACAAGTCCGAGGTCATCAAGATTTTCAGACAAAAGATTAGAGCCATCTGCGCCCACCTTCTTAAGATACATTCTTTCATAATTGTAACCGAGCATCGCGGTCAGATTATGATTTTCCTTGAACGTGTCCTTATAAGTAGCAAAAGCATTGACAGAATAATAGTGTTGAGTGCTGAATGACTCAGAAAGTTTATTCTCACCTGCTCCAGTATTGTAATACTTGATTTCATCATCGGGATATTCGCGATAAGGAATGCTGTTGGAACGGTGGGTATTACGTGTCTGATAGAAACGATAGGTGAAGTCACCTACAACGGAGAGCTGCTTTATGGGGGTGATGGTCAAGCGGGTGGTGTTGGTGAAATCAGTCTTGCGATTGGTGTTGCGGTGGCTGTTGTCCATAAGGATTGAATGGCGGCTGTTACCGACATTATAACCTATATAAGGAGTGGCACGTAACCATGTTCCGTCAGGATTCTTGAATGGGAAGATGGAAACGGCGTGGCGTGAAACCATGGCGAAGTTATCCTCTACGCTGCCATTACCGGCAAATTGGTAGGTGGAACCAAAGAATGAGGTGTTGTTTGACATCGTTGCCCATTTGTTGATGGCGAAGTCAATCTTGGAGCGCAGATTGTAGCGTCTATATTTATCGGGATTGGGTTTGATGATACCCTCACGCATGTCAAGACCTCCTGAGAGGAAGTATTTGAATTTGTCCTTGCCGCCGGAGAACGAAACATTGTGCTGCTGCGTGGGATGAGTGTCACGGAAGAGACTGTGATACCAGTCATAGTTACCATAGTACTTCCACTGGCGTCTGCCGTTGACAGTCTCTTCAACAACCCAGGGACGGTCAGGATGTTCAGTTTCATCGTTCACGCGGGCAAGGAGTTCCTGCATGTCGCGGTCACTATAGTTAACGTAAGGCTTGCCGTCAGCGGCCTGGAAGAATTCGTTAAGAAGACGTGTATGCCAATAACCGGTATGAATGAAATCGGTGGAAGTAGTACCGGAATCCCAGCCGAAGCGACCGTTATAGCGCACGGTTGACTTGCCTTCACGGTCCTGACCTGACTTGGTGGTGATAAGAATCACACCGAATGCAGCACGGGCTCCGTAAACGGCGGCTGCCGATGCATCCTTGATTACAGAGATTGACTCAACATCGTTAGGGTTAACCGAGTCCATTTCGCCGATAGATCCGTCGATAAGAATCAGCGGGCCGGCGGAACTGGAACCGATACCAATGGAGTTTTGACCGCGGATGTTGATTTTTGCACTCTGTCCGGGAACGCCCGATGAGGTGGTGATATTAAGACCTGCAACTGAACCCTGAAGCATGTTTGAGATGTTGGCTGCAGGACGGCCTTCAAGTTTCTCACCGTCGAGCGAGGCGACGGCACCGGTAAGGTTTACCTTTTTCTGCGTACCGTAACCGATAACCACAGTTTCCTCAAGCATCACGGAATTCTCCTTCATGACCACATTGACAGTGTTCTGTCCGGGGGCCACGGTGACGTTCTGGGGATCGAAACCGATGTAAGTGAAACTCAATACTGTCTGTTTGGCGGGAATCTTCAGTGTGAACTTACCGTCGATATCAGTCATACAGCCCACCTGCGAGCCTTTGACCATGACGGAGACACCTACCAGAGGTTCGTCTGATGCGTCGACAACTGTGCCGGACACCACTCTATCCTGTGCCGCAAGCCCGAATGAGCATGTCAGACACAACAAGAGCGTCAGAATTAAGGATTTAACAAATTTCATATCAATGTTTTTGATGGTTTATTAACTGTTTGGGCGGCGCTACCGACGGTCATCCTGCTGATTGGCTGTACAGGATGACCGTCCGGCCGGTAAGATTTATTTTATTTTATAGGCATCGATGCTGAACGCTTTCGGACGCTCCATGGTTTCGGTCCATGTATGTCCGAATTCATCCTTGACTGTGATGACCAGGTCAACATCGGCATCCGGAGCCTTAACCTTGAAGAAGTGGCAGAAGTCCTGGGTGATGAACGAAGGAGCGGATTTCACGGATTCCTTGTTGAAACGCTTGACTGTCATGGCTGCGATGTGAAGCGGGTCGTAGGCCTGAACGGCAGTCGGAGTCAGAGTCTTGCCGTCCTTGGTGGTGACTGTCACGGTCCATTTGGGATTGTAGTTCCATACGTTGATGAGCACCTCGTTGTTCTTGTTTTCGGGATAAGCGTTGCAATATTTTTCGAAATCCTTGAAGGCACCTGTCAGAGGCACGTCTTTCTCATGTGTGAAGCTGACTTTGTTAAGGTCGTAGGCACGGAACTGATGGCTTTCGTCCATTCCGGCTGTCTTGTAGATGTATTTGAAATCAGTGCCGTTAATATCCCAGATTGCATAACCTGAAGGAGTTCCGTCGGGAGCCATGAGGCATCCGGGAGTGAGGTTGCCAGACCACCACCAGTCGCTGCAGATGGCAGCTACGTTGTGTTCGTGGATGTCGCGACCGCCTACAATTGAGCTGGAAGGAATCACATTATAGTTCTTGTGGGTGTGGCCGGTTACGAAATGAACCTTATATCCGGCGATGGCTTCGAGCAGACCGTTGTAGTCATTGAGGTCATAGCGGAATCCGGTTGCTCCGGAAGGATAATAGAGCGGAGCGTGCATTGTGATGATGACCGGAGTTGCCTTGTCGACATAGCTGAGGTCTTTCTTGAGCCAGTTAATCTGATCGGGAGTGACAAGCTGCTTGTAATTGCGCGAGCTGGTACCGTCGTAGGTGCTACAGTCAATGTCATCGAGGACCACATAGTGAACTTTACCGATATTGAATGAATAATAGTTCGGTGCAACATGGTTGCGGTAAGGCTTCTTGGAATCAAGATTGTTTGTGGTCAACATGTCATTGTCATGGTTACCCATGGTGTGGTAGATGGTGATGTCCTTGACGTTCTCGTTGATGGTTTCCACGTAGTTGCCCAGATCAAATTTGTTGTCGTACCAGTAGAGATCCCATGTCATGTCACCGAGGGTGATACCGTAGACCTTCTCTGAAGAGTGTTCCGTGCGGTAGCTTTGGAGGTCCTCCATAACTTTCTTGAACTGGCCAATGTCGCCGGTGCGGTTGGCGAGGTGCATGTCGCCCATGAAAAGCACCTTGTAATTATCCTGCGAGGGCACCGGGTTGATCTTGAAGTCAACGCGTTCGGGAGTCTGTTCCGGAAGCTTGGTCACCTGATAAATCAATGGCAGAACGCCATCGGTAGAAGGTTCATAGCCCGAGGGGGTGATCATGAACACGCATCCGATAGCCTTCTTAGAGGCAAGCTGATAGATACCTTCATCATCAGTGGCCACGATTTCGGCACCATCAGAGATGAGTACGCCTTTCACACCTTCACCTGCAGTGTTGGTGACAATACCATAGATTGTGGAACCTTCGGCGGGGGTGACTATTCGGTCAACAATCTGGATGGTTGTTTTTCCGAAAGGACGTTTGCGGTCGGCGCGCTTGATAAACACTCGGTATTCACCCGTTGGGAGTTCCTTGGGAATAGAAACGGTGAATGAGTGGGAGTCCACAGCTTTCACAAGGCACTCATAAGAGACACCGTCGGTGCCCTCGAGCATCATTACGTCAGATGCAAGCGGAGCGCGTTCTTCATTAACCGTGAACGTGAGTCCGTCACTTACTGTACCGACCATAGAAGCCGGCAACTCGAAGTCAACATAGGAGAGGTCCGACGGATCTGTGACAGAACCTATCTGTTCGTCATCGTCGTCACTACAACCTACAAATGCCGCAGGTGCTGACACCAACAGCATAGCAATTAAAAAGTACTTTATACGATCCATTGAATAAAACATTAATTTGCAAATTATTTAAGGTCACTACGATTGGTAGTTTGATTGGTTGAAATCTCAGTGGGTCATTTTATCAGTTAAATGTGATTCATGGGGGTGATAACTGTCTGTCACAAATCAGAAAAAGTCAAAATTCATGTAAACAATTGCTAACGAACATGCATTTTTCGGACTAATGACTGGGCAAAGTTAAACACTTTTAATGAAATTATCAAAATATTTCTTTCGTTTTCTTTAGTATTTTAACGTAAAATGTTTCAAAGATGAAATTTAAAGGTTTCGTCTTGAAATTTAACATTCGATTTAACAATCGGGGGATTTAGATGCTTTACTGTTATTCAATGTATTAAAATCACAAGTAAGAAGCGAAACATGAAAAAACACTATTTTAAAGTTAAAATTTCATGATTTTCGGTCTGTTTGCCAAAGTTGGAAATAATTATTACCTTTGTGATATAAGTAATTATCATGTAACACCTCTGTATAAAAGTATACCTATATTTCAAAAGACACATGAAGAATACCGCAATAGTAGCGACTGCCGCATCGGCAGTATTATTTTTTATGGCCTGCCACTCTGGCAACAAAGCCACAACGGATGATTTCGCATCGAAAGTGAATCCATTCATAGGCACGGACTTCACCGGCAACACCTATCCCGGAGCGCAGGCTCCTTTCGGAATGGTGCAGCTCAGCCCCGACAACGGTCTGCCGGGATGGGACCGTATATCAGGCTACTTCTATCCTGACAGCACCATAGCCGGATTCAGCCACACCCACCTCTCGGGAACCGGCGCGGGCGATCTCTATGACATCTCCTTCATGCCCGTCACCCTCCCCTACAAGGAGGCGCCGGCACCGTTGGGCATACACTCCAAATTCCGCCACGACACCGAAGAGGCCATGGCCGGATATTACAAGGTGACGCTCGAGGACTACGGAATAGACGTTGAGCTGACAGCTACGGAGCGCACCGGCATACAGCGCTACACTTTCCCCGGAGGCAAGGCAGCCGTGCTGCTCAATCTGGCCAAAGCCATGAACTGGGATGCCACCGTAGATACAAAAATCACCGTCGTTGACTCGGTGACAATAGAAGGCTACCGTTTTTCCACCGGATGGGCACGCGACCAGAAGGTCTATTTCCGCAGCCGCTTCTCAAAACCATGGGACGCCGTGAAAATAGACACCACCGCCATTGTTGACGCCGACACCGGGAAACCGACGGGCGGCACTGGCACCGTGGCTCAGTTTGACTTCAACACAACCAAAGGCGAACAGATCACCGTCACCACCGCTCTCTCGGGCGTGAGCCTCGAAGGCGCGGCCCTGAACCTTCAGACCGAAGCTCCGGAGGACAACTTCGACAAATACCGCCAGGCCACACGTGACAACTGGAACGCACAGCTCGGTAAAATAGAGGTAACAGGCGACAGCATCAACGATGTGGTCAGCTTCTACACCGCTCTCTACCATTCGATGATAGCTCCCACGATATTCGACGATGTCGACGGCAAATACCGCGGTCCCGACAAGCAGATTCACCAGACCGACGGCTGGACCAACTACTCCACCTTCTCGCTCTGGGACACTTTCCGCGCCGCCCATCCGCTGTTCACCTACACCGAGCCGGAGCGCACAAACGACATGATTAAATCATTCATTGCGTTCTTCGAACAGCACGGACGCCTGCCTATATGGAACTTCCAGGGGGGCGAGACCGACATGATGCTCGGCTATCATGCCGTGCCGGTGATTGTCGACGCTTATCTGAAAGGTATCGGAGACTTCGACCCTGAAAAGGCCCTGGCCGCTTGTGTGGCCACCGCCAATGACGACGAATACCGCGGAATAGGCCTCTACAAGAAACTCGGCTACGTTCCTTTTGACGTGACCGACTCCTACAATTCCGAGAACTGGTCGCTGTCACGCACTCTCGAATATGCCTACGATGACTACTGCATAGCCCGCATGGCCGAGAAAATGGGAAAGAAAGAACTTGCGGACACATTCTATGCCCGTTCAAAAAACTACAGAAATATCTTCAATCCGGCCAACGGCTTCATGGTTCCGCGTGACAGCAAGGGAGCATGGCAGCCTGACTTCGCCGCCGACGCCTATACCCCGCACATCAGCGAAAGCAACGGATGGCAATATCTCTGGTCCGTTCAGCAGGATATTCCCGGTTACATAGAGCTGATGGGAAAAGACCGCTTCACCCAGAAACTTGACAGCATGTTCACGTTCACTCCGGCCGACAAAGCCGACCTCCCGATATTCTCAACAGGCATGATCGGACAGTATGCCCACGGCAACGAGCCGTCGCACCATGTGATATACCTATATAATAAGGTGGGACAGCCGTGGAAGACCGCACAGTACGCCTCGCAGGTGATGCACGACCTCTACTTCAACGCTCCGGCAGGTCTGTGCGGCAACGAGGACTGCGGACAGATGTCGGCCTGGTACGTGATGAGCGCCATGGGCTTCTATCCCGTGGATCCCGTCAGCGGACAGTACGAGATAGGCAGCCCGTTGTTCAAACAGACAAAAATCCACCTTGCCAACGGCAAGACATTCACCGTGAACGCTCCGGAAGTGAGCCGCGAGAACATCTACGTGAAGGAGGTCAGGGTCAACGGCAAACCGTACGACAAGAGCTACATAACCCATGACATGATAATGTCAGGCGACACCGTGGATTTTGTCATGACCGACGAACCCGGACATATCTGGTACGGCGACAACAAGAAATAAATGGCACGGTTTTTGTCATGTCAGGAATTATTACTAACTTTGAATGTACAAAATCAAAAACCGACAACAGATTTTTATGAATAACGATTTCAGAAACTATGCAGTGAAGCATCTGGGCATGAACGGACTCGCTCTTGACCAGTATGCCTCAAGCATCACCTCAAGCTACATCAACCCCACAATCATAGAGGAACGCCAGCTCAATGTGGCCCAGATGGACGTGTTCTCGCGTCTCATGATGGACCGCGTGATATTCCTCGGCACCGATGTCAACGATTATACAGCCAACGTGATTCAGGCCCAATTGCTTTATCTTGATTCTACAGATCCCGGCAAAGACGTGAGCATCTACATCAACTCGCCCGGCGGTTCGGTCTATGCCGGCCTCGGCATCTATGACACAATGCAGTATATTTCCAGCGATGTGGCCACTATATGCACAGGCATGGCCGCTTCAATGGCTGCAGTGCTGCTCGTGTCAGGAGCAAAGGACAAGAGATTCGCGCTGAAGCACTCCCGCGTCATGATCCATCAGCCCATGGGTGGCGCCCAGGGTCAGGCAAGCGACATTGAAATCACTGCACGCGAAATCCAGAAGCTCAAGAAAGAGCTCTACACAATCATTTCCGAGCATTCGGGACAGCCGTTCGAGAAAGTGGAACGCGACAGCGACCGTGACTACTGGATGACAGCCGAAGAGGCCAAAAACTACGGAATGATCGACGACGTGCTCATCAAGGCCAAACACTGATAAAAAGGCGGGAGCTTAATCCCGCCTTTATTGCTTCACCCCCCCTATTATTCTCTGATTATTATTCTCTGATAAATGGCAAAAAAGAAAAACGGGAACAATGACGGCCAGGTCTACTGCTCCTTCTGCGGTAATCCGGCTCATGGTCAGGAGGTTTTTGTGCCTTCGGCCGACGGTTCCGCCTATATATGTGAAAACTGCATAGCTACGATGGACGAAGCCATCCGCGGCTTCAAGGAAAGCAACGGCATGCCTGTAGCCAGAAAGAAAAACAATTCCGGCGACGACATGAAGAAGGTTCCCAAACCCAAGGAGATATTCGAGTTCCTGAACTCCTACGTGATAGGTCAGGAATCGGCCAAGCGCTATCTGTCGGTCGCCGTCTATAACCATTACAAACGTCTGGCCCAGAACACCGACGATGACGTGGACATAGAAAAGAGCAACATAATAATGGTCGGTCCCACCGGTACCGGAAAAACCCTGCTTGCCAAGACCATAGCCCGTCTGCTTGATGTTCCGTTCACCATTGTCGACGCCACGGTGCTCACCGAAGCCGGATATGTGGGAGAGGACATAGAGAGCCTGCTGACAAGACTTCTTCAGGCGGCTGACTATGACGTTGACAAGGCCCAGCGCGGCATAGTGTTCATCGACGAGATTGACAAGATTGCCCGAAAAGGCGACAACCCTTCGATAACCCGCGATGTCAGCGGCGAAGGCGTCCAGCAGGGACTTCTCAAACTGCTCGAAGGCTCCATTGTCAACGTGCCGCCGCAGGGAGGACGCAAACACCCCGAACAGCGCATGATTCCCGTTGACACAAAGAACATTCTGTTCATCTGCGGAGGCGCATTTGACGGCATAGAGCGCAAGATAGCGCAGCGCCTCAACTCCCACGTTGTAGGCTACAGCAACAAGGCCCGCAAAGGCATTGACCGCGACAACTTCCTGCAGTACGTGGCGCCCCAGGACCTGAAATCGTTCGGTCTCATTCCCGAAATCATAGGCCGTCTGCCCATTCTGACCCATCTGGAGCCGCTTGACCGCGATGCACTGCGGCGAGTGCTCACCGAGCCGAAGAACGCGATAGTACGCCAGTACAAGAAACTCTTCAAGATGGACGGAGTGGAGCTCGTGTTCACCCCCGAGGCTCTTGACCTGATTGTTGACAAAGCCATAGAATACAAGCTCGGCGCCCGAGGACTGCGTTCAATCGTGGAGTCGATAATGATGGACGCCATGTTCGAAATACCCTCGGGTAAAATGAAAAAATTCGAGGTAACGGCCGATTATGCCTTGAAAAAACTGGAAGAAGCCAATTTTGAGGTCAATAATCAATGAAAGAATTCATAAATTCTGAAAATTTATTATTATCTTTAACCCAAAATAAAAAAGTCAAGCAGAAACCAGTCATAACGGAATAATCCACTGAAACCTTTTTGAACCTCTTTGCCATGTCGAAAAACCAAGCTCTGACCGCCGCACTGAAACACCATTTCGGTTTTGACAACTTCAAGGGTAATCAAGAAGCTATAATGCAAAGCCTTCTTGACGGAAACGACACCTTTGTCCTTATGCCAACAGGCGGAGGCAAATCCCTCTGCTATCAGCTCCCCTCTCTCATGATGGAGGGAACGGCAATTGTGATTTCGCCATTGATAGCCCTGATGAAGAATCAGGTCGATGCAATGCGTAATTTCAGCGAGGACGACGGTATAGCCCATTTCCTGAACTCATCCCTGAACAAGTCGGCCATTGACCACGTGAAATCGGACATAACCGCAGGGAAGACGAAACTGCTGTATGTGGCGCCGGAATCGCTCACCAAAGAGGAATATGTGGAATTCCTTAAGACAGTCAAAATATCGTTCTATGCCGTTGACGAGGCCCACTGCATCTCGGAGTGGGGTCATGACTTCCGTCCTGAATACCGCCGGATACGCCCTATCATCAATGAGATAGGCAAATGCCCGGTGATTGCCCTCACCGCAACGGCCACTCCGAAGGTACAGCATGACATCCAGAAAAACCTCGGAATGCTGAACGCCAACGTTTTCAAATCGTCATTCAACCGCGAGAACCTCTACTACGAGATACGCCCCAAGAACTCCGAGACCGACAAGGAAATAATCCGCTTCATAAAGAGCATGGAAGGCAAATCGGGAATAATCTATTGCCTGAGCCGCAAAAAGGTGGAGGAACTGGCCGAAATGCTCACCGTCAACAACATCAAGGCGCTCCCCTACCATGCCGGCATGGACGGAGCCACGCGCTCGGCCAATCAGGACGCCTTCCTGTATGAGAAAGTGGACGTGATTGTGGCCACCATAGCATTCGGCATGGGCATAGACAAGCCTGACGTCAGATTCGTGATTCATTACGATATGCCCAAATCCCTCGAGGGATACTATCAGGAAACCGGACGCGCCGGACGTGACGGAGGCGAAGGTAAATGCATCACCTTCTATTCAGCCAAGGATTTGCAGAAAATGGAAAAGTTCATCCAGAACAAACCCGTGGCCGAACAGGAGATCGGACGCCAGCTGCTGCTCGAAACCGCATCCTACGCCGAGTCAAGCGTGTGCCGCCGGCGTTCCCTGCTGAACTATTTCGGCGAGGAATACAAGGAGGACAACTGCGGCAACTGCGACAACTGTCTGCATCCCAAAAAGAAAGTCGACGCCAAGGATGACCTGTGTGCCGTTTTCGAGGTGATTCAGGCTCTGAAGGAAAAATTCAAGGCCGATTATGTGATTGACATCCTGCGCGGACGTCTGACGAACGACATCAAGTCATACCGGCATGAGGAACTGGAACTGTTCGGATGCTGTCAGGATTCCGATGCCAAGCACCTCAACGCCGTGATTCGTCAGGCAATTCTGGCCGGATACATAGAACGTGACATTGAAAACTACGGACTGCTGAAACTTACCAAAGAAGCCCATAAATTCATGAAACATCCCGGAGAATTCAAAATCGTCGAGGATACGGATTTCAGCGAGGAAGAAGCCGAACGCGAACCGGTCAAATCAGGAGCCAGTTGCGCGGCCGATCCCGAACTCTTCGCCATATTGTGCGACCTGCGTAAGAAAATAGCCCGACACCACAACCTCCCCCCCTACGTCATATTTCAGGACCCGTCGCTCGAAGCCATGGCCACCACATATCCCGTCACTATAGAGGAACTGGCCAACATTTCAGGAGTGGGCTCCGGAAAGGCAAGGCGTTACGGAAAAGAATTCGTGGATATAATCCGCCGTCATGTCGAGGACAATGAGATTGAACGTCCGGAAGACATGGTAGTGAGGACCGTGGCCAACAAGAGCAAAGTAAAAATCTCCATAATACACTCCATTGACCGCAAGATACCACTTGACGAAATAGCCCAGTCAAAAGGCATGGAGATGAGCGAGATGATTGATGAAATAGAGGCTATTCTCAACTCAGGGACCAAAATCAACATAAACTATTACGTTGACGAGATTCTTGACGAGGATATCCAGCAGGACCTCTACGATTATTTCAAGGAGAGCGAGAGCGGAAATCTCGAGGAAGCATGCCGCGAGTTCGGCGACGAGTGCAGCGAGGACGAAATCCGCCTCATGCGCATTAAATTCATCTCTGAAATGGGTTATTGAACCTACCTGTCAGACTCCAACTGATGAAACAGACATTAAATTACAGCAACGTCGATATTGTCCGTCAGGATATAAGGGTTCTCAAGGGCGTTAACCTGACCGTTGACCAGGGCGAGTTCGTGTACATCACCGGCAAGGTGGGAAGCGGAAAAAGCTCACTGCTCAAGACCATGTATGCCGAGGTCCCCATAGCCCACGGAGAGGCCAACGTCCTCGGCTATGACCTGATGTCGATCCGGCAGAAGGAAATACCGTTCCTCCGTCGTGGTATAGGCATTGTGTTTCAGGACTTCCGCCTGCTGAATGACCGTAACATATATTCCAACCTTGAATTCGTGTTGCGCGCCACCGGATGGAAGGATCATGACGAAATAGACTCACGCATAGAGCAGTCGCTGAAAAATGTGGGCATGCTCAACAAAAGCTACAAGATGCCTCACGAGCTGTCGGGCGGAGAACAGCAGCGCATAGTCATGGCCCGGGCAATGCTCAACAATCCGAGCTTGCTGCTTGCCGATGAACCAACCGGTAATCTGGACCCCGCCACTGCCGAACAGATCATAAGGCGGCTGCATGAAATCAGCCGCAACGGAACAACGGTCATTGTGGCCACACATAATCTGGCGCTTGTAGAGCAGTTCCCGGCACGCACGCTCCATTGTACCGACAGGAAACTGTCTTAATAAATATTATTGCGATTTAAACTTTTCAGCCACTTCGCCGTCTTATCTGTTAAATAACCGATTTGACAACCGAAAACCTCATCTTCTATGAAACGATTTCTAATCAGCGCAGTGACAATTCTGGCAGCCTGCCTGTTGGCCACATCTGACATTCAGGCGCAAGGCCGCGGAAACGGTGGGGAAAGAAACCGGACCCACAACACCACGAACCGCCCCGGCAGAAACGGAGGCAATGGAGGCCATGTCCGTCCCGGCAACGGCAACAGGGACCACGGCAACCGTCCCGGCAACAACTTCCGTCCGGGCAACAACCCTAATAAAGACCACGGCAACCGCCCCGGCAACAACTTCCGTCCCGGCAACAACCCTGATAAAGGCCACGGTAACCGTCCCGGTAACAACTTCCGTCCCGGCAACAACCCCGATAAAGGCCACGGCAACCGCCCCGGTAATAATTTCCGTCCCGACCACAACCCCGATAAAGGCCACGGCAACCGCCCCGGCAACAACTTCCGTCCGGGCAACAACCGACCGGGGAGCGGCATAAATCACAGACCTCCGGGCAACCACCGCCCTGCACCGCCCCATCACAATCGTCCCGGTTGGGATCACGGCTACAGACCCGGTCCGCCCCACCACAACCACCACGGATATCGCCCCGGGCCTCACAGACCTCCCTATATGAGACCCATCCATCGTCCGGGCCGGCCGATAATGCGCCCTTGGGTGCGCCCGCTTCCCCCTCCGCACTATCGTCCCGTCTATCGCGGCAGCCTTCTCGGAAATATTCTCGGACTGTCCTTCGGCATAGCCTTCAATTCCGCTCTTGACAACCTCTATTACAGCGGTTACACAATCGACGGCTACATGAATGATCAGGTTTATCTCTCGGGAGTAGCGCAATTCAATTATATGTGGCCTGACGCCACCCTCTTCTTCAACAACGGCGGACTTGTGCGCAGTCAGTTCTTCGATCCTACTATAGGATATGACGTGACACGCTACTACGACACATACGCCACACTGTGCAGGATGTACGGCAATCCGGCAATGCAGAATATGGCCGGCACTGTTTTGAGCGCCACATGGTTCGGAGGCGGCGGTGACTATATCACCCTCCAGTACACCCCCATGGCATCCGGCGACTTCAACTATTTCACCATCCTGACCATAGGCCGATAAACACCTGTAGGACAAACTTAAAGAAAGCCATCTGCAATTAACAGCAGATGGTTTTTTATATCTGACTAAACCTATCGGCTCAAATATGGTCATAATACCAAACATTGATTAATTAACCGAAAAAACAGAGTGTCATGAAAAAGTTTACAGCAGTCATAGCATTCGCATTGGCATTGATCATATCAGTTCCCGCCGCTCAGGCATCGTCAAGAAACGACAGACATGACGGAAGACCCGCAGGTGTGGTAAACCGTCCCGGCAAAAACCACAAACCGGCAAAACCGATAGTGACCCGTCCCGGCAACAGACCGTCGAAACCGTCGGCCGTTCACCGCCCCGGACAGACGTCCCGTCCTCCCGTGCTGCTGCCACCGGCAAGACCGAACCGCATACCTTCCTACAAATGGATAAGACCTGTGCGCCCCGGCAGTCTCCGCCCCGGAACCGTCAGATTCCGCAACACCATACTCGGCATCACATTCGGGTCGGCACTGATGAACACTCTTGACAGACTGTATGCGTCGAACTACTCGGTCGACGGCTACGGAAACGATGCCATCTACCTCCGTAATGTGACAGAGATGAACTATCGCTGGACCGACGCCACCCTGTTTTTCACAAACGGACGGCTTGAACGCTCCCAGTTCTATGAGTCATCCATAGGCTTCAACACAAGCCGCTATTATGGAGTGATGAACAACATTAGGGCTCTCTACGGCGAGCCGGCCTCAACTTCAAAAAACGGAAAGACCCGCACGGCAACATGGTTCGGGGCCGGAGGTGAATATATCAGTCTCGAATACCGGATGCTTAACTCCACCGGCGGCTACCGCTACTTCACCATACTCACCATAGGTCAGTAAGCATCCATATCCCGCCTTACGGCTTCAAGAAAATCCTCATTTTCCCCGACCGCATACCGCACTATGTTGCCCTCGGGAGAAATGAGGAATTCTGTCGGTAAGGAATCCACGGCGTATGAATCCTTTGGATTGCTGTCACTATGGTCCGTAGGATCTACCCAGAGATTAATCCATGGGAGTCTGTTTCCGGAAAGATAGTTTTTCCATGTTTCCTCATGATAATCAACCGACAGGGCTATGACCACGCAACGGTCTGAGTATTTTTCGACGAAATCCGTTAACGCAGGGAATCCTTTCACACACCATTTACACCATGTGGCCCAGAAATCAAGCAATACCCATCGGCCCCTGAAGTCCGAGAGACTGACCTTGTTGCCTTCCTCATCCCTCAATGTAAAGTCCGGTGCCTTTCCACCGGATTCATTCCGTTTCTTAATCTCAATACTTTTTTTGAATCCGGCCGCCCTTGTCGCCATCAGGTCATACAACGGCTGCAGCATACCGGTTCTTGCCTGAGATCCGATACTGTCAATGATCTGAGCGGACATGGCGAGAGGCATATATTGCATTGCCCAGACCCCTATGTCCTCGTTACGATGTGAAAGAGCATAGTCCGATGAAAAAACATACTGATCCATAAGAATGTCACCCGATGCATCTTCACTTCTTTGGGCCTGATGTGTTCTAACGGCTTTTCTGTAATCCGAAACAGCATCCATAAACTCGGTTCCTCCAACCGAAGCCTTACGGAAATCGCCGTTGTCAACAATTATTTCCACCGATTCTCCCGGACCGATTATAACAGTGACGCTGTTTGTATCGGAACCGTCAGGCCAAACAACCACCTTCATGACCTCGTCATCGTCTACCCTTAACACAATCTCATCAGAGCATACGGTAACACGTTTCCAGTCAACGGAAGTTATTCCATTGCAGGCATCGGCAAAACTATTTGCGTCAACCACCACCGTATCCGGTCTGTTACCGTTGAATCGCATTTTTATGTCTGACCCGAAGGCATCAAAAACCATCAGAACCAACGCTGCGTACAATATAATTACTTTTCTCATAGCATTTCCACTGTGTCTTTTAACTCCTGTTTAAGCAATTTCTTGAATTCATTCCCTCTCCACCATGACGATGACATTCCGTTTACGGCCTTTTCAATCCTCGGCAGATAAATGCCGAGCAGGCCGGAACCGTTGACATAGATTACAGTATCGTGGAGCAACCGGGCCAGACCGTTCTGTGTGGCAGGCTTGATGTTCTGTTCATTCCCAACGAGGCAAATCACCTCCACCGCGTAGGTCATTATTTCCGCCACATGCTCGCTGCCGGGATTCAGGGAAGATATGTCCTTGATGAATCCGCGTATCTTAGTTGACCTTGCCTTGTTTCTGCCTCTTGAGTTCCTCGACATCTCTCGGGTTATGGCTGTCTTGGCCTTTTCGAGTTTTCTATCGATATCGGGAGCGACGAAAAAATCGAGATAGGCTTTAGCCTCCGGACGTGCATCATACAGGTCCAGAACAAGTTCCGAGATCTGACCGGCGGTCATCTGTGAGAGCAGTTTCTTCAGTTGTGTCTTTGACATAGGCTTAAGATAGAAAGCCGGATAGAGCATAACAGCCCTACCCGGCCTATTTCCTGATTAAAACTCGGTTATGCCTTCTTGACGCTGTCAGCTTCCGCAGCGGGAGCCGGAGCAGCCGACGGCTTCGATGCCTTGGCGGCTTCCTTTGCGGCCTCGCTGTCGGGCTTCAGCCAGCGGTCAAGCCAGCGGAAGAATACACGCTGCCACATTATGGCATTCTGAGGTTTCAGAATCCAGTGGTTCTCATCGGGGAATATCACCATCTCCGCAGGAATGTCACGCAGTATGGCCGCGTTGAACGCCATCATGCCCTGCGAAGCAAGGATACGGAAGTCAAACTCTCCGTGAGTGACCAGAATCGGGGTGTCCCATTTGTCAACGAAGCGATGGGGTGAGTTGGCGTATGTGCGCTGTGCGGCGGCATTGTCCTTGTCCCAGAACGGACCGCCGAGATCCCAATCGGCAAACCACATTTCTTCAGTCTCGAGATACTGGGCCTCGGTGTTGAAGATACCGGCATGGGCAATGAAGGCGGCAAAACGTCCGTCATGGTTTCCAGCGAGCCAGTAAACGGAGAAACCACCGTAACTTGCTCCTACGGCACCGATGTGATCAGCGTCGATATAAGCCTCTTTCTTCATGTCGTCAACTGCGCTCAGATAGTCCTTCATGTTCTGACCGCCGTAGTCCTTTGATATCTGCGCATTCCACTCGGTTCCGAATCCGGGAAGTCCGCGGCGGTTGGGAGCTATGACAATATAGCCGTTGGCCGCCATGAGGGCGAGGTTCCATCTGTAGCTCCAGAACTGGCTGACGGCCGACTGCGGTCCGCCCTGACAGTAGAGGATTGCGGGATACTTCTTTGCGGGGTCAAACTCAGGAGGATAAACAACCCATGTGGTCATCTCTTTGCCGTCGGTGGTGGGCACCATGCGTTTCTCCACAGTAGGCATCTTGAGCTGACCGAGAAGTTCTGTGTTGACGTTGCTTATCTGCTTTACCTCTTTGCCGTTTACAGCCACTATCTCGTTGGGAGAAAGCATTGAATGGCGCAAGGTCAGCAACACGGTCTCGTTGACCGGACACAGTGATGCATAATCGCAGACTCCGTCGGCAACTACGGTCACGGCCTTGGTGTTGACATCGATTGAGAACACCGGAGTCACACCGTCCTTGGGCGCGATGAAGTAGATTGACTTTCCGTTGGGATTCCATGCTATGGCATCGGCCGTATAGTCCCAGTCTACGGTAAGGTCAGTCTTGACGCCGTCAGTCATGTTCATGACAAATATGCGGTTCTTGTCGCTCTCGTAACCGTCATGTTCCATTGAGAGCCATGCCACATATTTTCCGTCGGGTGACCATGCGGGTGCAGTATCATAGCCCATCATGCCTTCGGTGATATTTTTGGTTTCTTTCGAGGCTATATCGTAGAGATAGAGGTCGGAGTTGGTTGAACGGGCATATTCCTTACCGGTCTTTTTGCGTGACACATAGATAAGTTTGCTTCCGTCAGGCGACCATGCGAACGATTCCACTCCGCCGAAAGGCTTCATGGGAGCCTCGTATGGCTCGTCGGCCATGATGTCTACCACGTTTTCAACCTTAGAGCCGTTGAAATCGGCAACGAGCGGATGAGGAATCTCGGTTACCCACTCGTCCCAGTGTTTGTACATGATGTCGTCAAACACACGTCCGGTAGCTTTGGGCAGGTCAGGATATATATCCTCGGCCGTGCGGCTGTACTTGACCGTGCCAATCATCACAACCTTCTTTTCATCAGGCGAGAACAGGAATCCCTGAATACCGCTCTCAACGGAGCTTACCGCCTTGCGGCCGGAACCGTCGGCGTTCATGACCCAGAGTTGCGGCTTGTCGTCGACGTTGCTGATGAACGCTATTTTACGGCCTTCGTCAATCCATGTATAACCGTTCTCGCTCTCGGCGGTCTTGGTTATGCGCTTGTTGTCGGTACCGTCAAGGTTCATCACGTAAAGGTCAAGGTTGCTCTTGTTTTTCTCTACGCTTTCATAGCTTACTCCATAAAGGACCTTTGTCCCGTCGGGAGAAATTTTCGGATCACTCACACGGCCCAGAGCTTCAAGGGCGTCGATGTCATATCGGCCTTCATGAGGCGTGAAGTCAGGTTTGTCAATTATTTCGGCATTGTCCGAATCGCCGCCTGAACATCCACCGATAACCAGAGCCGATGAAATCATAACGATTGATTTGAAATGATGTAACATATTGGTTGTTGATTAATCTATTCTGCTACAAATTTAATGATTTTTATTTCTTTTATTGCTATTGTTCCGCTTTTTATCCGCGAATTGGCCCCTTTCAGCAGTCCGCGGACGCGATGATGCTCTGTAATCAGGATACAGTCTGCCTATAAGGTCCTGCCGGTTCATGCGCTTCAGTGAGTTCACAATGTCGGCCCTGTTGGCCGGGTCATACCAGAAAAAGTACTTCCGTTGCGATTTCTTCTCTTCCGGGTTTCGCGCCGTGAACACCGGCTCGCCGGTATAGGGATGATAACCGGTGTAGTAGATTTCCGTTGCGAGTGTCATGGGCGTGGGCGTGAAGTCCTGCACCTGTTCCAGATGGAAATTGAGGTCCTTGGTCTCCACGGCAAGCTCGGCCATGTCCGATTCATGACATCCGGGATGGCTCGAAATGAAGTAAGGAATCAGTTGCTGCCTGAGGCCGCAACGTCTGTTGACATCGTCGAACACCCGCTTGAATTCATGAAAGAGCGAGAATTCCGGTTTACGCATGATTCCCAACACTCTCGCCGATGTATGCTCGGGAGCCACCTTCAGACGGCCCGACACATGGCTCTCGATCAGTTCCTCGTTATAGCGCCGGTTAGTGCGGTCCGTGTCCATGTCGCCGGTCTTATGCATTGACAGGTCATAACGCACCCCGCTGCCTATGAATGACTTCCTGACCTCCGGGATGGCATCGACGGCATGGTAAATGTCAAGCAGGCGCGAATGGTCAGTGTCAAGATTCGGACAGACCACAGGGTGCAGACATGAAGGCTTCATACACTTGCGGCACACCTCCTGATTCTTTCCCTTCATTCCGTACATATTGGCCGATGGGCCTCCGAGGTCTGAGATGTATCCCTTGAAATCATCCATGGCTGTGACCTGCCTGACCTCGCGAAGTATTGACTCCTTGCTGCGTGACGCGATGAATTTGCCCTGATGGGCGGAGATTGTACAGAAAGCGCATCCTCCGAAACAGCCGCGGTGCATGTTGACGGAATGACGGATCATTTCGTAAGCGGGAATAGTCTTGCCTTTATAGCGGGGGTGCGGATAACGTGTATAAGGCAAATCAAACGAGGCGTCGATTTCCTCAGTGGTCATAGGCGGCAACATGGGATTGACCTTCACGACCATGTCGCCGTGGAGCTGCCACAGTACGGCCCCGGAATAGCGGTTGCTCTGCTGCTCGATGTGCCTGAAGTTGGCAGCCTGGGACTTTTTGCTGCGCTGGCATTCCTCGAAAGAGCTGAGAATAATGTTGCGGTCATCGGATTCAGGAATTTCCGAAGCCGGAAGCAACACCGCTGTCTGCATTACATCCCTGAGGTCCTTTATATTGTGGCCCTGCTCGAGAAGCCGCGCTACTTCCACCACGGTTTTCTCCCCCATACCGTAGATAAGCATGTCGGCCGGTGCATCGAGCAATATCGACGGACGCAGCCGGTCCTGCCAGTAATCATAATGCGACAGACGCCGCAGAGAAGCCTCGATGCTGCCTATTATCAGGGGCGTATCGGGATATAGCTCGCGGATTATCCGCGAGTAGACTATTGTGGGGTAATCCGGTCGGGCGCCATGACGTCCGCCCGGGGTGTAGGCATCGTCGCTGCGACGGCGACGGGCTGCCGTATAGTGGTTGACCATTGAGTCCATCGCTCCTGCGGAAACTCCGAAAAACAGTCTCGGCGCTCCGAACTTACGGAAATCGCGCAGGTCATCCTGCCAGTTGGGCTGAGGCACGATAGCCACTCTGTAGCCGGCGGCCTGAAGAGTACGGCCAATGACTGCGGCACCGAACGAGGGATGGTCCACATAGGCGTCGCCGGAAAAAAGAACCACGTCGACATAATCCCACCCGAGCAGCTTCATCTCTTTCACCGAAGTGGGCAGGTATGCGGTAAGGTCTGTTCTTTTGTCAAGAATCATTCTGTCAGTGTTTTTAAGCGTTCTTCGAGTTTCAGGACCTCATCACGCAGATGTGCGGCCTCCATAAACTGCATTTTTTTTGCCGCCTCCACCATCGCTACCCTCCGGGCCGTGATGGTGCGCATGAGCTCATCGCGATTCATATAAGGAATCACTGGATCTGCGGCAATGTCAACTTTCGTGGAGAATTCCATGTCATAGATGGCAGCATGGCGTTCCTCTCTCGATGACTTGGCCGGCTTCTTGCCGGAGCGCGGCGAAACTTTGCCCTCTACCTCCGCGGAATCCACCCCGATTATCCGGTTACGTGCCTTGACAATGGCCTGCGGCGTTATGCCGTGTTCCTCATTATAGGCAAGCTGCAGCGTGCGTCGGCGCTCAGTCTCGTCGATGGTCAGCTGCATGCTTTCGGTTATCTTGTCGGCATACATTATGACAGTTCCGTTAAGATTTCGCGCGGCACGCCCCACGGTCTGGGTGAGCGAGCGGTGAGAGCGCAGAAATCCTTCCTTGTCGGCATCGAGTATGGCCACAAGGGAAACCTCCGGCAGGTCAAGGCCCTCTCGGAGTAGATTGACTCCGATGAGCACGTCATAGACACCCGAACGGAGATCGTCAAGGATGCGTATGCGGTCAAGAGTGTCGACATCGCTGTGGATATAGGCCGTCTTTACCTGAAGCTTGTTGAGATAGTCATTGAGTTCCTCGGCCATGCGTTTGGTGAGAGTGGTCACGAGCACCCTCTCGTCGCGTTCCACGCGCAGCTCTATTTCCTCCATCAGATTGTCAATCTGATTCAATGACGGACGCACCTCTATCACCGGATCGAGCAGGCCGGTGGGACGGATTATCTGTTCCACCACCACACCCTCACACCGCTGAAGCTCGTAATCGGCCGGCGTGGCGCTCACGTAAATCACCTGCGGTGTCAGCCGCTCGAATTCCTCGAACTTGAGCGGCCTGTTGTCAAGAGCCGCGGGAAGCCTGAAACCGTACTCCACCAGATTCATCTTACGCGAAAGGTCGCCGCCATACATGGCTCTGACCTGCGGGATGGTGACATGGCTCTCGTCAATTATCATCAGGAAATCCTTGGGGAAATAGTCAAGCAGACAGAACGGGCGCATGCCGGGCTTGCGGCCGTCGAAGTAACGGCTGTAATTCTCTATGCCGGAGCAATGTCCCACTTCGCGCATCATCTCTATGTCGTAGGTCACACGCTCCTGAAGACGGCGTGCTTCGAGCTCGCGGTCCTCTTTCCGGAAAAACTCCACCTGCTCCCCGAGGTCAAGCTCTATCTGTGCAAGACCTGTCGCCATTCGTTTGGGCGATGTCACGAATATATTCGCAGGAAATATCTTGAATGCCTCATGACTGCCGAGCGTCACATAATCCGTGGGATAGAATGTGGCTATCGATTCAATCTCATCGCCCCAGAACACCACTCTGACCACTATTTCCTCGTAGGCCAGATAAATGTCAACCGTGTCACCCTTCACCCGGAATGTTCCTCTGGTGAAGTTGATTTCGTTGCGCGCATAGAGGGCGTTGACAAGTTCCCGCAGGAAAACGTTGCGGGCTATTTTCTGCCCTACCCTTATGTCGATTACATTGGAGTTGAAATCCTCCGGATTGCCCATTCCGTAGAGGCACGATACCGAGCTGACCACTATGACATCCTGACGCCCCGACAGCAGGGCCGAGGTTGTGGCGAGACGGAGCTTGTCAATCTCGTCGTTGATCATCAGGTCTTTTTCTATATATTTGTCAACGGACGGTATGTAGGCCTCCGGCTGATAGTAATCGTAATACGACACGAAATACTGGACCGAATTGTCCGGAAAAAAATTCTTGAACTCACCGTAGAGCTGGGCCGCAAGTGTCTTGTTGTGGCTCAGAATCAGTGTGGGGCGACGGACCTGCTGAATGACGTTGGCCATGGTGAAAGTCTTTCCTGAACCCGTCACGCCAAGCAATGTCTGAGCGGGAGCTCCGTCGAGGACTCCGCGGCTCAACTGCTCTATGGCCTGAGGCTGGTCGCCCGTAGGCTTATACTCGGATGAAAGTTTAAATTCCATAACTTACAAAGTTAGCAAATTTCAGTGACATAACCATGACACTATTAAAAAACAACAACAAATTCATTGAATACGTCATAAAATTCAATAAATCCGTTGCTACGGATAACATAAATACGAATAAAATTTTGTACTTTTGCACCATTCAATGATAATAATCACAAGCCATTGCAAAAATGAAAAATCTCGACACTCTCTTAGCCGAAAAACTCCTTAAAATCAGCGCCATAAAATTACAGCCGGAACATCCGTTCACCTGGGCCTCAGGATGGAACTCACCTATCTACACCGACAACCGCAAAACACTGTCGTATCCTGAAGTCCGCAGTTTCATCAAAGTAGAGATGTGCCGCCTCATAATGGAAAACTTCGACACCCCCGACGCAATAGCCGGAGTTGCTACAGGAGCCATCGCCATGGGCGCTCTCGTTTCAGACACCATGGGTCTGCCCTACGTTTATGTCCGTTCAACCCCGAAGGACCATGGTCTGGAAAACCTGATCGAAGGCAATCTGAAACCCGGACAGAGAGTTGTGGTGATAGAAGACCTCATCTCCACCGGAGGAAGCTCGCTGAAAGCCGTGGAGGCAATCCGCGCCGCCGGATGCGAAGTTGTGGGCATGGCCGCAATCTTCACCTACGGATTCCCCATAGCCGTTAAGCGTTTCAAGGACGCCAATGTCAACGTGTGCGCGCTGTCAAACTACAACAGCATGCTTGACGCCGCCCTGAAGGCCGATTACATCCAGCCCGAAGACCTTGAGACCCTTAAGGAATGGCGCCGCGATCCGGCAAACTGGACCGCCAACAAATAATCTGCCCCTAAGCGGGATTCATTCAATTCACCAAATCTTCATAAAATGGCAACCTATCAGGGAAAGCCGGTTGTGATCAAACATCCGGCCGAAGAAATATACAATAAATTATCGGACCTCAGTTCTTTTCAGGAAAAGCTCGAATCGCTGCCTGCGGAGGCCCGCGAGAAGCTCGGCGATGTGCATTTCACAGCCGACAGCATAGTCATCTCCGCGCCGGCCGTCGGCGAGATGGTGTTCAAGCTTGTAGAGAAAGTTCCGTTCACCACGCTCCGCTTCGCTGCCGAGAACTCTCCGGTGCCTTTCGGCATAACCATCAGCCTGAAGACAATAGACGAAAACACAACCGAAGCCGGCTCAAAAATCGAAGTGGAGATTCCGGCGATGCTTCGTCCGCTGATCGGAAGCAAGATGCAGGAGGCCGCTGACAAATTCAGCGAAATGCTCTCGACGCTTTTCGTTGCGTGAACGGGTGCCGGACAAGAACATAATTCTTCTGACAGACACAAATGACACGAAATCTCATCCTCATTCTACTGGCCTGCCTGTCCCTCTCGGGCATGACAGGCTGTCACTCCGTCGACAGCGAACGCGTGCCGCCGGTCAACGTAAACGTTATTTTCCCCACCATAGGTGACTGGGAGCGTTACGGAGTGGCCGGAGCCGGTTCCTACCGGCAGTTCATAGCTTCGGAGCGTGTTCCCGCAGGATTCCCCTACAAAGGGCTTGAGGGTACGGGCTATGGCGGTCTGTTGCTCGTTATGGACCCTATGGGTCAGCCTCTTGTATATGACCTGGCTTGTCCCTACTGCGTCCCCGCCGTGAAGCGCATATTCCTCGACACCACGTCGGAAACAGCCGGAATATTCCGCTGTCCGGAATGCGGAAGCACCTACGATGTCTATGCCCAGGGTGGTCCTCATTCTGGTCCGGCCAAGGACAAGAACCACGGTTACGGCCTTCAGCGCTACCGCATAAACATCACCGGCGGTAGTCCCTACGCGGTCATAAGCCGATAAATTAAGTTTGTGTTATTGAGAAAAAAATCTTAACTTTGCGCCGGAATAAAGTCCGGCAACACGGAACTCATTTCTTACCATCGGCTCGAATGGTGGAATGGTAGACACGAAGGACTTAAAATCCTTTGGCCATTGCGGCCATGCGGGTTCGAGTCCCGCTTCGAGCACAGCACGCCCCGCTACAGCCTGTTATGGCGATAGCGGGGCGCGTATTATTCTGCCCGGGCGTTTTCAGTTACGAAGTTTGTCTGCCAGATTGTGAGCGGAGTCCGCCGCCTTGTCAAGAATACTGGATGCGGCCGATTTTGCCTTGTCGGCAAACGACTCGGCGGTGTCACTCACCTTGTCTTTCACATTTGCGGCTACATCGCCCACTTTATCCTTAACATCGCCGGCTACGTCCGATACTTTATCTTTTATATTCGCATACTTGTCGGCTATGGTTGCTTTCGCAGCCTCATTTGTCTCGACGGCAGCATCCTTTGCTGCTTCTACGCTGACCTGTGCGGCGGCTTCCGATATGGCCTTGTCAGCTTCCGCTTTGTAAAGATTGTCTTGTGCGTTCATAATAGTAATGCTTATGGATTAATGTGTTCAGTGAAAACAACATCGCGAAAAGCCATTGAGTTGAGACCACTAACATAATTTCACAGTTCTGTCGCTCTGAATCACCATTTATCGTCTTTTTTGCGTAATTTTGCATTCGTCTACCGGAATGGTAGGAAAATCCGTGATAGTGGTAAGAGCCGGACCGACAGGAAACCATAACTTTGCATGGATTTTTAAACGTCATAACCACCTCATCAGTATGAAAACAATAGAAAACAAGGAATTCGGAGGCGAACGCCCCCTGTTCGCTTCAAAATCCCTCAGACTGGTCAATGTAACAATCCATGCCGGTGAATCGGCCCTGAAGGAATGCTCCGACATAGAAGCCCTCAACTGCCGATTCGAAGGGAAATACCCTTTCTGGCACGTTGACGGTTTCCGCATTGAAAACTGCCTGTTCACCGAAGGCGCCAGAGCCGCCCTCTGGTATTCCTCGAACCTTATAATGTCCGACACGCGGGTCAACGCCCCGAAGATGTTCCGGGAAATGTCGAACCTCAGACTGAGCCGCGTCACGATACCTGACGCTCAGGAAACGCTGTGGCACTGCACCAACGTCACCCTCGACAACGTGGAGGTGGCCAAGGCAGATTATCTGTTCATGCACAGCTCCGACATACGCATTTCCGATTACAGACAGCAGGGAAACTATTCGTTTCAGTATTGCCGCAATGTGGAGATTGACAATGCCGACATTGACTCGAAGGACGCGTTCTGGAACAGCGAGAATGTCACGGTGCGCAATTCCAGACTCATAGGAGAATATCTCGGATGGCACTCACGCAATCTGCACCTGATCAACTGCCACATCGACGGAACCCAGCCGCTATGCTACTGCGAGAATCTCATCCTTGAGAACTGCACATTTGGCCCGGAGGCCGACCTCGCTTTCGAAGAGTCAGTCCTGCAGGCCGACGTCCGGAGCCACATAGTCAGCGTGAAGAACCCCACTTCAGGGTCAATTCAGGCCCGTTCGATAGGAAAAATAATCCTTGACGAGAATATCAGACAACCGGCCAACTGCATAATAAAAACTCTGGAACAACCCTGATGGAGTCTCCGAAAGGACCGGCCGACAAACTGCTCGCACTGATACGCTCGGGGCATGACCTCACTTTGCGCCAACGTTTCAAGCTCACGGCACTGCTGAGTATCCCCGCCATCGTGGCGCAGATCTCGGCAATAGCCATGCAGTATATCGACGCTTCGATGGTCGGAAGCCTCGGAGCCGAACCGGCTGCGGCCATAGGCCTTGTCTCGACCTCCACATGGCTGTTCTGGGGTATACTGTCGGCCTGCGCCACGGGATTTTCCGTCCAGATAGCCCACCTGATAGGAGCCGGAAGATTCAAGGAAGCCCGCAGCACGTTGCGCCAATCCGTGACCGCTACGCTCGCATTCAGCATTTCACTGGCCCTCGTGGGCATGGCCATCTCGGGTCCTTTGCCGCAGTGGCTGAGGGCAGACGAATGCATCCATGCCGACGCCTCGGCCTACTTTTTCATCTTCTCCATGTTCCTGCCGGCCATGCAGCTCAGTTTTCTCGCGGGGTCCATGCTGCGCTGCGCGGGAAACATGACCGTCCCGAGCGCCTTGAACGTGCTGATGTGCGTGCTCGACGTCATCCTTAACTTTTTCCTCATATTCCCCACCCGCGACATCTCGGTCATGGGCATAACGCTGACCGTTCCTGGAGCCGGTATGGGAGTGGAGGGAGCAGCACTCGCCACCGTGGCCGCCGAAACCATAGTGGCCGTGATCATGCTCTACTATCTGTGTGTCATCTACAGACCGCTGCGGATATGGGGCGAGAAAGGCTCCTTCATACCCACAGCCGGCACGTTGCGCAAGGCGGTCTATATAGGCGTGCCCATGGGATTCGAGCACATAGCCATCTGCGGAGCGCAGATACTGGTCACATTCATCGTGGCGCCCCTCGGAATCATAGCCATTGCCGCCAATTCGTTCGCCGTCATCGCCGAAAGCCTCTGCTATATGCCCGGCTATGGAATCGGCGAGGCCGCCACTACCCTCTCGGGGCAATGTCTCGGAGCCGGAAAGCTCAGACTCATGCGCTCCTTCGGTCACATAGCCGTAGGCTCCGGAATGGCCGTCATGGGACTTCTCGGCGTAGCCCTTTGGATATTCGCCCCGCAGATAATCGGCATAATGACGCCGGTGGAGGACATAAGGATTCTGGGAGCTGACATACTCCGCATTGAAGCATGGGCCGAGCCGATGTTCGCTGCAGCCATAGTGACCTACGGATTTTTCGTCGGCATGGGGCGGACAATACTTCCGTCAGTCATGAACCTCGGAAGCATCTGGGTTGTGCGGCTAAGCCTTGCGGCCCTGCTCGTGGGCTCCATGGGGCTTCGCGGCGTATGGATAGCCATGTGTGTCGAGCTGTGTTTCCGTGGAACAATATTCCTGATACTGCTGTTCTCACCCAGATATTACATCAGACAAAAAGATAAATCCATCATGCAATGAAGGAAAAATTCGAGTTCAACACCATAATCCCCCGCCGCGGTTCAGGCTCCTACAAATGGGACACTCCTGCGGACCCGGAGACAATTCCACTGTGGGTGGCCGACATGGATTTCCGCACCGCGCCGGCTATTATCGACGCACTGCGCCGGCGTGTGGGCCACGGAATATTCGGCTACACATACGTGGGTGATGATTACTACGAAGCCGTCTGCCGCTGGTTCGAGACCCGCCACGGCTGGCGCATTGACCCGTCCACGATAATCTACACCTCCGGAGTGGTTCCGGCGGTCTCGGCCATAATCAAAGCCATTACCGTTCCAGGCAACAAGGTGATCACCCAGACGCCGGCCTACAACTGCTTCTACTCGTCGATACGCAACAATGACTGCCTCCTGTCCCCTGACCCGCTCGTGAGAAACAGCGCGGATGGAACCTACGGCATTGACTTCGACCACCTGCAGCAACTCGCAGCCGATCCTGACGCCAAAACGCTCATCCTATGCAACCCGCACAATCCCTCCGGCCGCTGCTGGACACGCGAAGAACTAATCCGCGTAGGGCGGATATGTCTTGACAACGGGGTGTTTGTCATAGCCGATGAAATACATTGCGAGCTGACATTCAACAATCACCGTTACACCCCTTTTGCATCCATATCCCCGGAGTTCGCCGAAAACTGCGCCACATGCATCTCACCCTCAAAAGCCTTCAACATAGCCGGCCTGCAGATAGCTAACATCGTAGCAGTCAATCCGGAAATTCGAAGACGCATAGACAAAGCTATCAACATCAACGAGGTCTGCGACGTCAACCCCTTCGGGGTCACAGCCACCATAGCGGCCTACAATGAAAGCGTCGGATGGCTTGAAGCCCTGAAAGAATATCTGTGGCAAAACTACCTGTATCTGAAAGACAGACTCGCTGAGGCCGCACCGGAAGTCCTGCTCACTCCCCTTGAAGCCACATATCTTGCATGGCTCGACATCTCCCGGACAGGACTGACATCGGAGCAACTGTGCGAGACACTTCTGCACCAGGAGAAACTGATGCTGAACCCCGGCACTATGTACGGCCCTGGGGGCGAAGGATTCATCCGCATCAATCTCGCCTGCCCGCGCACAGTTCTTGCAACAGCCGTTGACCGGCTCCTGAGACACATCTGAGGCACCGGAACATCGCATTCGAGGTAACACCCATGCTGGCAGCGCAATGTACAGCCGGATAAATTCTGCTGAAATTGCGGGAAGTTTATGGGCTATTTTTTTGCAGGTTATTTGCGGATTACTACAGATTTTTTTTGCAGATTACTTGCGGTTTTCTTGCGAATGACCTGCGCTTTTCTTGCGAATTTCTTGTGGTTTATCTGCGGTTTATCTGCGGATTATTTGCGGATTACTACAGATTTTTCATTGGCATTCTCAAAAAAATTGGCGCCGGACTTGCACAAACCAATAAAACTTCCTACCTTTGCCCTCGCAAAAGCCCAAAAGGCCGCATGCAGGTCCCATAGCTCAGTTGGTTAGAGCACCTGACTCATAATCAGGGAGTCCTAGGTTCAAGCCCTAGTGGGACCACCGATTAAAAATCAAGAGACTGTCTAACAAGTTTGGGCAGTCTCTTATTATAGTCTAAACTGGCTGAAATAAATAAGGCTTTCTTTGCGCTTGTCGAGATTTCTGCGACGCATCCACATTCGGACTGGTCGATGTTCCGCAACGCCCACAATTTTGAGGGGAGTCTTGCGACTGCCGATTATCACCTCATCAAATAGAATCGAGCCATCACCACGACTGGCAACGGCTCGACTTCATAAGGGGTGCAGGGGGTATCATGTCCCACGGCTGATTTTTCGTTTAGTGCGACTCAGAAAAAATTTTTATTCTGATTTTCGACACCTCGCCGATTTTGTAGTAGGATTTAGTGGGGGTCATTGTGCTAATTTTATAGTCGTATAAAACACATCATCAGTCTTATTCCACTCTACTTTTATCGCCCCAAGACACCCATTGTTGTCTTTTTTAGTCCCATAACACGCTACCATTTCATCTGTATCGGAGAAGCCATCCCCGCACAACGCTTCCATTTTACGTTTGAATGTTTGAATTGAGGCATCTGAAAGTGTGCTGAATTTCCTGAACAGGCTCACTTTGGTTAGCTTGTCATTTTCAAACTCACAAATGGCATTGTCAAAACACATGTCCAGAACATAAATTTCTCCCTCTCCGATGATTGAGCCGTCATCTTTGCGTTCTATCTTTGCCTCTTCACGCTCTAATGATTGTATAGTTTCATCGTATGTTTCGCCCAATGTTATTGCCCCAATGTCAACCTTCTTTTGACAGGACGTTACCACCATGGCGAGCATCATCATCACGATTGCGATTAACTTTTTCATTTTCGTTGTAGTTTTTAGTTGTTATTTCACTACTGTCCACTAAAAAATGGACGGGGTTAAAAATTAAATAAATTCGGTTCACTTGAACCATAGAGAACATTGA
>CANQWS010000028.1 GCA_947627615.1 uncultured Muribaculaceae bacterium
TTTGGCAGTCTGATATCGCTGTCCACTTCTCCGCCAAGCTGCTTGCCTTTGAGGGCAGCACTCAGGTCGGCTAAACCAAAGGGGGCCATATGGCTACTACCATCACTGGCCCCGCTTCCAAGGACACTGTATCCGGCGGGAAGAAGTTCCCCATCAAGGAGTCCGAGGGAGCGGTGGCATCCGGCAAGTTCAACATGGGTAACACGTCAACTGAAGCGCACTCCAAAATCATGGCACTGCGCTACAAGCCCGAAGGACAACACGCTGTTACTGAGCGCGACTTCAAGGGCAAGAAGTTGGCATAACGCATAGATTCTCTGGAGCGAACGTCTATGACACAGTATGCTGGTGCAACACCCGTGGCGAAGCCCTCTTATAAAGAGGTCTTCGACTTGGAGACTGAGGACGCGAGGACTCAGTATATGCGTGGATTGGGAGCGAAGAATCTCGAATCTCCGCTCCCTCGGTCATCTCATCTCCGTATCAAGGCGAACGGTCGCGTTCTCCCATGGGATGAGATGCTGGCTGAACAGCAGGAGCTGGTGGAGTGTTGTGATGCGAATGGCAACACTGACCCATCCGCTTGGCTCCCGACGGTCGACCAGTCCGAGCATTCCACTGAGGAGAAAGAGCTGCTGATGATGCAGGCACGGGCGCAGGTGCTGTCCCATGCCGGTGCGATTCAGAATCAGTACAATCAGGGCATTGCACCCAACCCCAAGCCCGATGGGGGGTATCCTGAAGGAGTCATCTCCTACGAGGACATAGACAAGGTTCAGAGAGACTCCCTCAATAATCTGATTGCTATGGCGGAAGGCTAGCCATGACAGGTGCGGACATCATACGCGAGGTCTCCCTCGACCTGAACGACGCTGAACCGGGGTATGAGAACACCCGCTGGTCGGTGGAGCTGCTCCAGTCCTATCTTCGTGAGGCTCTGACGCTTGTCAGCCGTTCGATGAAGAGCTGGTTTGCAGAACGCCGTGTGGTGGAGCTTCAGCCCGGCGGTGTCTGGCAGGAGGCCTGTGCGTGTGATGAGATAATCCGCATTCTGGGAGAGAGTACCTCTTCCGGCAGATTATTGAGGTATTTGCGCAGACTGGAAGACAGTGAGGAGTACACATGGGCGGGGGACGTGGACGTATGCCCGGCGAGTGACAAGAGCTATCGTATGCTGTCCTACTCCCTCAGCTCGGTCAAAGAGTCCGAGTTCCGTGTGTACCCTCCTGTCCCGGTCGGAGCGAAGCGGTATGTCCTCGTCGAGTGTTATACCGCTCCGACAGGTGACCAGTCCGCAGATGTGCCCTCAGAGGCCGTGCCCGCTGTAAAGCAGTGGATGCTGTTCAGAGCCTTGGCTATCGACTCCGAGAACAATGCTGCTATTATACAGCTTGCCGGGGCGCACAAGACTGTGTTTTATGAGATGATGACGCTCTTCGAGAAGGAAAAGGCGGAAGAAGCTAATGGTAGTTTACGAGCCGTTCAAGACCAAGCCCCTCAGCGAGTTTCACGCTGAGCTGGCGTTCGAGTTCCCCAACCTTCCCGACCAGCTTTTCGACTACTATCTGATAAAAGTCGCAAGGGATATGGCACGTCGCGGGAACATCATTCGCCGCCGTGCCATTATTCATACCCAGCACGGTGTGACGAGGTATCGGTTGGTCTCCCCTGATGAGTGTGAGCCGCTCAACATATTGAGCTTGAAGCGCACGACCTGCTGCGCCCCGAGACTGGACATACCCCGCACGTTTGTCGCCCCTGACGGAGCCATCCCCTGCACTCGCAGCATCGCATGGTATGATGAGCACGAGCAGGCGCTCAACGTTGAGCTGGGGTGCAATGGCGGGGACATTTACGTTGAGATGTCCGTCACCCCGTCCAGCTCGCCCTGCGACCTCCCTGAAGAGTACTATGAGAAATTTCTGCCGACGCTCACTATGGGAGCCAAGGCAGCCATTATGCTGATACCCGGCCGCCCGTGGACAAATGCACAGCTCGGTGCAGGGCTTCAGAACGAGTATCTCAAAGCCGTCGGCTCTGACGCTGTGGATACGATGACGCACCGCATGAGAGGCGGGATAAAGATGCGCTTCGGGCGCGTATTGTGAGGTGGAGATGAAACCCAAGTGCAACCCTCGCATAACCACGGCCTGTGACGTGCAGGTGCTGAAAGAGGCTGAGAAACCCACCTGTGAGCCGTTCTCTTTCTGCCTCCCTTTTGGTGGGCATGTGACTTGGAACGGCGAGTGCATCTCGTATAAGCCCGGCACACCCCCTCCTGATGGGACATACTCGCGCATTATCATCGCGGACGGGTGTATTGTGGGGGCTGAACCGTATGAGGCTCCTATTTATAACTCCGAGCCATGCGCTCCTATCCCCAATCCCTGTGACTGTCAGGACGGGTCTGGGAGTCTCCCCGACCCCAGTGTCCAGACTGGGAACCTGTTCACGTATGACGCAGCGGGACGTCCGCTCGTCAAGGTCACTATCCATCCCGGCGACGGTATCAGTGTGCAGGGGGACGGCTCGACTGCGAACCCGTTCATCATCTCCGCCAAGCTCGACTCAGGCACCGGTCTCCAGCACTTCAAATCCGGCAACGACGCCATTGTGCTGTCCGGTGACGGGTCGCAGGAATCACCCTACACTATCACCCACAAGCTGGGGACAGAACAGACTGTGCAGGGGATGAAGTTTGATGAATATGGCCACCTTGTAGAATACAACGAACCCAGTACAACTGGCAAAGTGAACGGTGTAGTCGGTGCTGATGGTGTGGATGTTACGCCTGAGCTAAGTACTGGTATTTATACAGTTAAGCTCTCTGACCCTGCGGTCAAGGCTGAGGGCGAGTATCCTTTAGGTGCATTCACGGTCAAGGTGGATAACAAGAACCGCATCCAGCAGATTGAGCGCACTCTTACGGCTCTTGCGGGTGAGTATGCCTTTGGAAACTACACCGTCAAGGTAGATGAGTACGGCAATGTAACTGACGTGACACTCATTGAGACGTCTGGTACGGTGGCGGTGTCGGCGACGAAGTATTTTCCGAAGTCGAATCTGGGTGAGACTACCCGCACCATGTCCATCACCACGCTCTCAGACTCTCAGCTCCGCATAACTTACCGCAGCCAGAAGTGTCCGGAGGAACTCCAGCTTACCATTGACGGTATCCAGCAGCAGGGATTCTCTTATCCTTATGAGACCTCCACTACGTCCGTCCCGTCCGCCACTACTGGGTTCAATGGAACGTGGGAATTTTATACCACTGCGATTCTAAAGGCGGGCAGTCATGATTTGATTTTCACCTCTTTGGCTGATGACGGGTTCGCCGACCCCGCCCTCGTAGACGTTTGGCTGACTACTGTGGTGGTGTGAGATGAAGGCTGTATTCAGCTCTTTCGGCGGCATCGTTCCCCGACTGTCTGAGCATAGCCTTGGGAATCTGAATGCAAGAGTGGCCGACACGGTGAAGCTCCGTAACGGGAGGCTGGAGCCGTGGCGGTCTCTGTGTCCGTTCCCTGTCAATCCCCCGCTTCCCACGGCCAAGTCCTTCCATGTCCACGGATGCTGCTCTGTTCTCTGGGAAGAGAACGCAGTGCAGGCCGCAGAGGTTCACCCCGACTGGGGGCGGTTCTATATCACGGGGCGCACTAACCGGCTCGAAGCTGTGGAGGTTGACCCTTGCACCTGCAAGCCGGAGTATTATTACGTTGGCGTCCCCGCTCCGCTCACCCCGCCCGTTGCGTCCGGCCCGGAGATGTGCAGCCGTATCGCTGACGCCCGCTCTTACGTTTATACCTATGAGAACAAGTGGCATGAGGAGTCCGCCCCCAGCCCTGCCAGCAATATTGTCCGCGTCGATGACGGGACGACTGTGCTGGTGACAGGTATAGCCCTGCCCCCCGAGGGGTACGGCATAGTCAAGGCGGTCATCTATCGTGCCAGCACGGGGTATCAGAACGCTGATGGGAAGAAGCAGACCCCGCTGACTGACTATCTCTGGGTGGGGGAGGTGGAGTTCCCCAGCACGACCTTTACGGATGACATCACCATATCCGGCCTCGGCCCCGCTATTGAGACAGAGACGGTGCGCGAGCCTCCGAAAGGCTTACAGAACGTCTGCAAAGTAGATGGCATAACTCAGCTTGCGGGTACGAAAGGGAACATGGTCTTCCGCTCGGAGAACTTCCAGCTCCATAACTGGCCGGTGAAGTTCGACTTGACTCTCAAGAGTAACATTGTCCACATGCAGTGCCTTGACCAGAAACTGTATGTGACAACGGACACCATTCCATACGTCATCGACGTGTCGAGCTGCGACGATACGAAGTGTGTGCCGGTCATGGACGTGCAGCTCAATCTCCCGGACATCTCCTGCGTATCCGATAGCTCATCCATTATCACCCCATTCGGTATGATATACAGCTCCCGCATGGGGGTTGTCCTTATCTCTCCCGACGCTAAATGGCACATCCTCACCGCCCGCTGGTTCAGTGAAGACGACTGGCTCAAGGTCGCTCCTGAGACGGCACGGTTCGGCTATTGGGAGGGGTATCTCTTCATCATCACGGACAGGGTGTCGTTCCTGCTGGACATCAACGGCGACCCGTATGGCGATATGAAGATGGCTGAGCTTACCACACTTCAGCATTATTTCAGAGACGGTGCTCCTTCCGACTTACATCTCCAGCCGAATGGGGAGATGTTCATCCTCCAGAATGGAGAGCTGTTCCTGTGGAATAAGGGGAGTGTGTGGGAGAAGTTCTTCTGGGAGAGCAAGGCCATTACTGGCGGGCTGGATGCGGGGGCAAGCGGGGCTATCCCTGACGCCACGCAGCCCGTTGGGACAACATGGACACCTGCGTCGGCGAAGATAAAGACCGCTCTGACAGAGTTCACCCTCTCCTCTCCACCTCATACAAGATTCACCCGCATGGTGCATGACGAGAAACCGTTCCGTCTGCCACGCATTGGGAGACATACCTATTTCTACTTCTCCTGTTCAGGGACTGAGCCTGTGGAGTACGTTACGTTAGGCTCGTCCAACTTTACAGTTGCAGGGGGAGTTTGATACGATGCAACTCAAGGAGCGAACCAATGGCAATTTACTGCGACATCGTAGAACCCGGGAATGACCTGAATGTAGCTCTCCAGAAACTCAGTTCTGAGTTCGCCGCTATGTACGGTGAGTGCTGGGAGAAAGAGAAGAAGGCCCATTATAAGAAGGCATACAGTCCGAACATTGGGGCCATCGCCCGGATGTGGTTTGAGAAGACGATGAAGCTCTTCTTTGCCTACGACTCTCAGACCAATAAGCCTGTGGGGTATATGATTGGGTTGGTGTTCCGCCCCCTCCCCTACGAGTCCACCGTCTTTCGGATTGAGGACTGCTACGGCTCCCCCGAGGCGAAGCAGGCGCTGTATGCGTATATGAAGCAGGCTGTGCGGTTCCTCGGGGTAGACGAGATGTGGGTCACTGACGCTCCAAACCTTATCCCAGACCTGAGCGATACGAGTTGGAGGCGGGACGGGGAGTTTATCATGCACCGCTATATAAAGGGGTAAGTCATGTTTCAGGGCGATACCGTACAGCAAGCCTATTACGTCCATAAGCAAGGGAAGACCGACGCTGGTCATTCCTTGATGGCTGACATTCTCTCTGGTGCGGCCATCCTTGCTGCGGCGTATAATAGCGCCAAGGCTGTTGAGATTGCCCTCGACCAGTGGAAGATGGCGAAGAAGTACTGGGAAATCGCCAAGTGGTGGCTCGACCATTATAAGTCGCATTTCGCCCCCGTCGAAGACCAAGAGATAGAAGAGGCTCTGAATCTCGAACATGAAGAGCCGGAGTATGAGACCTCCAGAGGGCGTCATCGCACCGTCGCTCATCTCCGCTTCAAAGGCACTATCCGCAAGGCGATGAAGTGCACGAGCGAGTATTGCACAGGGCTGCGCCGGGATATGCTGGAGCAGCTCATGTCCGCTCAGGCAGAAGCCCTCGCCCTTGCGGACGGCTTGGGATACAGGAACGAGCGGGCCTATGTGGAGAACCGCGAGGATGTTCGTTTCAATAAGATGCTGAACACTGCTAAGCGCGGGCGCGACCTGTTCACCGGTAACGTGTCCTTTGCCAAGACAGCAGCTAATGCGTATGGTGAAGCGTTTGAGCAGACATGGGCTGGGCTGACCGGAGCGGGTGAGTATCTTGGATATATGGGGAACAGGAACCCAACGCGCTATCCTATGGAGGGATTCAGCAATAGCAGGAACAGTATTGCTAGAGCCGCTCCAACAGGTGAGTGGGGCTTCGGCGGCAGCACAGCCACGTGGGGCGGTGTGGCATATGACCCTGTGACTGGTTCGCTTCGTGTCTCTGACCTCCCATCTCCCACGATGACCGCCTCGCAGACAAGCTGGGAAGCTCAGTGGACGAACGCTGCCAATCAGAGGTACGGGTTCAACTCTCCAGCGGCGAGTATGAGCGGCGACCTTACCTACGCTTCGGGCGGGGCATGGGAGGCTACGACAATGCTTCCTGACCTGCGGCTTCGCGGCACACTGCCAACCACTGTAACTGTGAACGGTGGAGGTGAGTAGTATGGCGGCATGTACTTGCGCAGACCCGATGGCGGTAAAGACCGCTATTGAGAAACAGACCTCCAATGTGGTGAGTGCTGTTGACTCACTTCATCATACCATAGCTGGTACAGGGGCGGGGGGTTCCCTCGGCGTTCCTGCGCCTGTGGAGTTTCGCCACTGGGCTGCGCCTGAAATCACTGACGTCGGTGAAAACTCGTGGGCGAGCTTCTTCCAAGCCGCTGCTCTCGCCATTGCCCTCGCTAACGCCGCCGCGCAGGGTGCGATTCATGAGAAGCAGATGGACTTGGCCGATGCATATTATAGCATGGCTAAGTACAAGCTCGACCGGTTTCGTAATAAGTACGTCCCACTCGAGATAAAGCTGCTCAACGAGGTATCCACTGTCCCCATCCCAGAGATGGACTGCGACGACGACCGGAGCCGTGCACAGACAGCGGTGAACCGCTCATTTGACTCTATGGCTGGTTTCCTCCGTCACCTCTCCCAAGCCTGTCGGCTGTGCATAGGCGACGAGCAGCTCCGCCTTATGGAGCATAAACGTGCCCGTGCCCTCGTCGACACTGAGAATTATAACATGTACGACGACAGGTTCTGGACGGATTACAAGACAGACTCCAGATGGAACAGACGCAGCGCTGTTCTCAATTTAGGTCGCAACATGGCCGCGGAAGCCTTGAAATATGGAGATGTTGCGAGTAGTCTTTTGAAGACGCTTGGGGCTGAGGTTGACCGTGCAGCCAACGGAGCTGTGGGAGCAATAGGATATTTCGGGGCAAGGAACGACACATTTTATCCGATGAACGGATTTTCCAATAGCAACGATAGTCTGATTTCAATCACAAACACGGGCTGGGGGCAGAACACGAATCCCAGTCAGTACCTCGGCGGGGGAGCATAGTATGTCATTTCTTGGTGGATTTGCGAGCGCTTTAGGGCGAGTGCTGCCCGGCTATGTGAATGGTTATCGTATGGCTATCTACGATAACTGGGGCGACCTGAATAACTATAACAAGGTTCAGGCTGGCCAGCTCGAGAATATGTTCAATGAGCAGACCATGCCGTATCGGATGAGTATGGCATACGACGCCGCGCTGAACTCCCAATTAGGCTATGAGAATAACTACAATAACTATCAGCTCTCCTTGGCACGGCTGCCCGGGATGCTGAACATTGCCCGTGGTTTTTCCGGGGCGAGTGAACAGCTCGGTAAGAATCTGGGTGAGATGATGATGAGCAAGTCAGATTGGCTGAATCAGTTCTGGCGAGACCCGCAGGCGATTGCCAGAGGGTTTGGTAGTGATGGCAGTTGGAGCCTCCTCCCTGCTGTTGGAGGTCTTGAAGGAAGTATGTTCGGAGGGATGCGCTAATGCCTGTCTTTCTTACCGGTTCTGGTGTTGAGCAGTACGGCCCCTATGGTAACAGGGGTGTGACTTATTATGGTTACCCCGGCGGTGCAGGGAGTGTGTCCCAGCTCATCACATACCCCTCCACTGGAGGGCATGTGGTCAGCTTTACTCCGCATGTTGCTCACCCCATCCTCGACCGTGAGGCTGTGCTTCAGGCTTCAGTGACCCCTATGGCGCTGGAGTACCACCCGTCGCGGGTGCGCCGCGGTGGTGGCGGTGGCGGTGGCGGTGGTGGGCAGCCTCAAGCCCAGAGCAATCCCCCTGCGCAGAAACAACAGCAAGCCCAGAGCAATCCTCCTGCTCAGCAGCAGCAGCAGCAGCAGCAGCAGCAGCAGAAGCAACCTGCACGTTCTGCTATCCCGATTGGCGGGTATGGTAATGAAGACCTCGCGGCCAATCAAGCCCTCGCGGATAAGGTGGGTTATACTTTTTACGAAGACCCCTATACGCATGAGAGCTGGTATGGCCGCACCCCGAACGATAGGATTCATCTGACCACTCGCGGGGAAGATGACGCGCTGGCGCGCATGCCCAATATTCCTGTTGCCACCGCACAGGGTGTGCGTGGCGGGATGGGCGGCGCTATTGATGGGTTGCTCGGGTGGTTTGGAGGTGGTTCTCGAGCCATTACGCCAGCTTCTACTGCAACTACGGCAGCTTCTGCACAACCTGTTAGAGGCGGGGCTAGTGGTGCTATTGACGGACTGCTTGGCTCTACTGCGGCCACCTCTTCAGCTCCTGCTGCGAATCAGACTCTGGATGGGGAGATGACCCGCACAAACGTATCAGAGCTTAATGCTCGCCAGCGCCGCCAAGATGAGCTTTTCGGAACGAATCTTGCTTCGACCTATGACGCTTCATACGAATCCACTCCCGGATTGGACAAGAGCATTTTATGGAACAGCCGTACCGTAGACCCCGCATTGCAAGCAAAGCTTAATAGCCGCACTGATACCACTCCAGAGGTGGCCTACGGGTCTACTCCCGGCACGACCGGCGGCGCAGCCCCTGCACCGGCTACGGCGGCAGCTTCTGCTGGCTTCAACGGCCCAGTGGCGGTTGTTGACCCTTATACAGGTGAGACACGGTCTATTAACCCCAGTCCAGTAGTCGGCGGTGCAGGCTTGACTGCGGATTTCAACGCCCGTACCAACGCGATACTGGAAGAAGCGGCACGGCGGAAGGCATATTATCAGCAGCAGGCTGGAGCGGAGCTGGCTCGTACCTCTGAAGTTCCGGGTACAACCGGCATAGGAGCGCAGGCCACTTACGATTCAGAGCATATGCCTACGGCTGGGGTGGACATCCCCGGTACAACCGCTGCGCAGGCTCGGGCTGATTACAACGCTGGCCGCGGGCAGTACTATCCCGAGGTCGGCTTCCAGAGCAACCCTGTCTATGTGCCCGTAGAAGACCCTCTCACAGCCGCTCAGCCCAACACAACCGAGGTTACAACTGATGTTCCCTCTGTTGTTCAGACCACCACTCCGGGTGAAGTGAGAACTACGGTAGGTGCTCCTGTGGCGTCAGCTCAGCCTGTCTATCGCAGCACTCCTCAGCCAGAGTACTTCCCTCAGCGCACCTCTGCGGGGTGGGAATCCTTACTCCGAGGCGTTCCTGTCAGCCAGTTGAACACGAGACCGGGAGCGGCAGCGGCAGCGAGGTATTATACGCAGGGCGGTACACCTGTCACGTCTCCGACCAGTCGTTTAGCCCTCCCAGCCCCATCTTGGCAGGAGCTTCTCAGACGGCAGTATCAGCTCCCGCCGATAACTCTGGATGGGGCTATGGCTCCCGCCGCTCCGCTTGTGAACGGTGTGCAGATTATGCCGTAGGAGTTGACGTATGCCACGCAGACCCGCTATGGACATTTCAATGGAAGATGAGATGGCGAGCAGGCTTGCCCTCCTCGACCCGGAGCATATGGGACGGCAGACCATGCTTGATGAGGCGCTCTCCCTCGTCAAACCCGAGGAGCACCCCATCGACACGGCCCCGCCCGTCTCGCTCTACGACGACCAGATAATGGAACTTATTGACGCTGTGACGTTGGAGTAGCACATGGCTCTTTCCGCTTTCCCGTTTCAAGTCCAACCGATACGCCCTCTGGAGGGGATAGAAAATACTGTTCCGAAGATGCTCTCTCAAGACCTGTCCAACGTGGTGACACTCGCCCGTGCGATGGGCATGGGTGCGCGGGGCATGGGTGCGCGGGGCAGGGCTAGTATGAACGGGACTGTGGAGACACTTTCCAACGGGCAGAAGATACTCGTTCAAGGCAAGACTGACAAAGAGCGCGAAGCCTCCCGTGCAGCGCAGTACCGCATTCTTACTGAGAACGCGCTTAAGAATAATAAGGATTTCGCCGCGCTCGACGCCGCCATCCAGAATAACAGCGCGTCTGTTGAGAAACAGCAGCAGTTGCTGGATGATTTCAAGAACCGGTATCTGAACAACACTCGGCAGGCGCTGGGTGTTGAACTCGGCGGAGCTTTGGATGAAGCTATCCGTGACCGCCAGTCTGCCATTACAAGGCAGAAGGTAAAGGTCGAAAGCTCGGACGGGTTCTCTGCTATCGGCGCTCTGGGCAAGGCGAGCTGGGAGAGTGTGAAGGAGGCCGTAGGCTCTGCGTTCACCACGGAATCCGCGCAGGAGAAACTGGAACGCGGACGCAGAGTGGCTCAGGCTCGCCAGCAGGCCATTGATAATAACCCCTATCTCCACAACCAGCAGCTCTTGGAACAGGAGGGGGCAAGCCCGACCTTCTCAGAGACAGGCAGTATCCTGACCAATATCGGCGGGTTTGCCGCGGATATGGGGACGCAGATTGCCCCCTCTCTCGGCGCGGCTATTTTAGGTGCTAAAGCCGGCGGGTCGCTCGGCGCAATGGCCGGGCCGTGGGGTGCTATTGGCGGCGCTATCGGCGGTGGCATCATTGGCGGCGGCCTTGCCAATATGCCCTTCTTCGAGCAGGAGAGCTTGGAGAATATCGCTGAGGCGCAAGGGCTGACCGACGAGCAGAAGATACAGGCTATCCAGCAGAACGAGGGCAAGACCGCTGCGCTCGGCTTCGCCACCGGTGCTATCCCCGGCGGCATAGGCCGAGGGGTGCTTCATGCTGGTGCACGTGTGCTGGGCAGAAGGCTGGCTCCTGAAGCCGCGCTGACCCGAGGTGTCGGCACATACCTGACCCGCGACCTCCCTGCTAACGCCATCGAGGGCGCGTTCCAAGGCGGTGTTGAGCAGGGGGCGCAAAACTATTTACTGAACGAATCAGGGGTGGACACGCCGTGGTACTCCAACCTTGGCGAAGCTATGCTCGGTGGTGCTGTCGCTGGCGGTATGACTGGCGTGGCGGACACCATGTCCAGACGCCGCAATCGGTTTGTTCCTCGTGATAATGTGGTTACTCCAGAAGCTCCCGAGGCTCAACCGCAGGCGCTTCTCTCGGCTCCTGAATCCCAGCAGAGGCTGCTTACCACCGCACAGGGTGGTGACCTCGGTGGGGGCGGAGGAGAGGCTGTCCGCCGTACCAATGCACATCGTAACGCGGATGATGTGTTCAATGTCAGTCGCAATGCACAGATTTACCAGCCCGAGGTCGGTGGAGAGTGGGCTGAAGGTCAGCTCCGTAAATGGTGGGATGGGGTTATCAACGACTACGATAAGCAGTCCGGACTGGATGAGGCTGCTCGGCGAGACCGTGCTGACCGCTATGTGGCTCCAGAGGTGTGGCGCATTGCTGAGGCTATTAACCGTGTCAATCGTGAATATGTGGATGGCACTGGCATACTCTCTCCAGATAGTGTCCAGCTCCAGATTCGCCATGCTCTGAATCAGGCGTTCCAGAATCCCCAGTTCCCCTCTGACTACTCCGCTGTGGATGTGTTCAAGCTCCTGCGGACGCTTACCTCCGGTGATGCGCGGTTCATTGAACGTCGTGCAGATGGGACAGAGATAATGCACGAGGTTGGTCGTGTAGACCCAAGAGTGGCGCAGGCTATCACGTCTGTGTTTGGACAGGCTATGCCCGGGCGCAACGCGCCCATGTGGCCCGAGGGCTTGCAGGTCTCCCGCTGGCCGGGTCAAGGTCAAGTGAGAGCGCAGGAGACAGCAAGTCAATCTCAAGCGGCTCAGCAAACTCCCCCGCCAAACGCTGGGGCAGAACAGTCTCAGGCGCAAACTCAAGCTCAGCAAACAGCAAGTCAGTCGCAAGCTGCTCAGCAAGCGCAGGCTCAAGCGCAGGCTCAAGCGCAGGCTCAAGCGCAGGCTCAAGCGCAGGCTCAAGCGCAGGCTCAAGCGCAGCCCCAGCCCCAGCCAGCTCAAGCTCAGACTCCTCCGCAGGGCGCTGCTGCTCAGCAGGCGCAGCCTAAAAAAGGCAAGGCTGCTGCTCCTAAGCAGATGGCTGGACATGTCCCTGACCCATCCAATCCCAAGTCAGATACTGTAACGCCCGAACAAATGGATGCACTGAATAAGTATCTGCGGGATAGCCTTGATGCAATCATGCGTATCAATGGAAAAGGGCAGAAAAAGCAGCGCTTTAATATGGCTGACTCTATCTTGACGGCATACTTTAACGAGGGGGCAAGTCACGCGGACTTTGAGAATTTCTATGCTTACCAATCTGGTTTGAAGAAGGGCGACGCGGACTATGTGAATAAGTCCCTGCTCAGTGTTTACAACGCTGCGTATGTGCGCAACCATAAGGATAAGCCCTATCCCAATGCGCAGCAGACCCAGACCCAGACCCAGACCCAGACCCAGACCCCCTCAGAACAGGCGGCTGAAAACCCTAATACGCCGGAGCGGGAAGCTCCGGCTGAGACTGCACCGGAGACTCCGGTTGAAGAGCAGGGCGCGCCCGAGCCTGCACCAGAAACCCCTGAGTCTGCACCAGAACCGGAGCAAGTTGCACCGGAAACCCCTGAGTCTGCACCAGAACCTGCACCAGAAACGTCGCAGACCGGTACTCGTGGACGGGATGTTACTGTCGTAAACGGGACGGAGAAGGTTCCGGCTCGTTACGAGATTCGAGAAGCCACTGACCTTGTCGCTTCACACGACGCTACACATGGCTTCGAGGTAAACAAGAGCTATCCAAAGGGTGCGCAGGAGCGCCGTTATGAGCGTGACCGTTCTGAACAGGAGAAAGTAATTGAGATAGCTACGGGGCTGAACCCTGACTATCTGATTAATAACAATCCTGACGCAGTGAATGGCCCCCCCATCATTACGAACGACAACATCGTTCTTGGTGGTAATGGCCGGACTATGGGCATACAGCGGGCGTACTCTAACAATGGCCCTGCGGCGCAGCGCTATCGCGACGCGCTCCGCGCTCATGCTGCTGAATACGGTATCGACCCTGCGGCTCTGGATGGGTTCCAGAATCCTGTGCTTGTGCGTGTCATGAGTAAGACACCCCGTCCTGATGAGCTGGCACGTTACTCACGAGACTATAATAAGAGCCAGACCCGCGGTCTCGACCCCAAAGCCAAAGCCAGTAGTTTTGGCAAACTGCTCAGCACCAGAACCACGGACATTCTCAGTGAAGACTTCCAAGATTACGACACATTTCGGGACTTCCTCGCAGACAAGAAAGCTGCTCGGAGACTTGTTGAGTCATTGGAAAAAGATGGCGTCTTTGAGAAGACCAAAAAGTCCGAATATATGGACAAGAACGGCAACTTAACCGATGAAGGAAAGTTGACCGTTGAACGTACTCTGCGTGGGTATGTGCTGAACGACTACGATGTGCTGAACGGAACGAAGGCTTCTATTTTGAACAGGATAGATAAAGCCATCATTCCGCTCGCTCGCGTGAAATCTCTGGGTGAAGAATGGGACATCACTCCTCAACTTGAGGAAGCTATCAAAGCAATAAACACTGCCAAAGACAGCAAAGACTTGAATGTCTATTTCGGTCGGGCGTCCTTGTTAGGGAGCACTCAGCCTACTACACAGAAAGATATTCAGGTACAGGTTCTGGCGTATACTTTGATGGATGCTACGAGTCAGCGTGAGATACGTCTCAGAGCGCAAGCCTATGCTAATTTAGCACCCAAAGAAAGGGAGAGGCGCGCTTCCCTCTCATTGGTCAATACCACTCAAGTGACACCAGAAGAGGCTTTCAGACGTGCATTCCTTATGCCGCTCATCGTGTCTGATGGGGAGCCGGTGGTAAACTTCAAACCGGGAAGGAATGCAAGTCTTCGTGATAAAGCTATTATGTTTAGCTTTACTACGGGCAAGAGAAAGCCTAAAGGTCGTACACAGGAGTTCAATCGAGAGCTGGATGCACTGGGCAGCCTAGAGCTGCATAATACTTCGCATTTACGTCACACCCCTATGGCGAGGTATGCTCTTGATGCAGACCAGTGGATAGCTACTTGGGACGCTCCTGAACAGAAGCAACCCAAGGCTAAGTCGGAACCCACCCCAGCTCCCGAACCTGCACCAGAAACCCATGAGACTGCACCAGAACCGGAGCAAGTTGCACCGGAAACCCCTGAGTCTGCATCAGAACCGGAGCAAGTTGCACCAGAAACCCCCGTTGAAGAGGAGCTTGCACCAGAACCCGCGCCAGCTCCAGAACCCACTCCGGAGCCTGAGCCTGAGCCTGAGCCTGAGCCTGAGCCTGAGCCTGAGCCTGAGCCTGCACCCACTCCACAGCCTGTGAACAATGCGAAAGAGGAGTCTGTGGATGTTCCTGTCGCTAAGGACGGGCATCTTATCCATACTCCGCTGCATGATAGTGACACGCTTACGCAGAAGCAGTTCGACGTATTGAACGACAACCTGATGGCGGTTATCAACAAGATAACCACTGTGGAGAATACAAGGCAGTACACCTCTAGTAAGTCGACCGATGATATGCTTAGGGATGGTCTCCAAGCATATCTCGATGGCGGAGGAAACGAAGAAGATTTGAGAAACTTCGTTTCGTACTGGCAGCAGGACGCTAGACATATTATTAAACGACAGGATAATAACCGCTACGGCGGAGGTATCAAGGCTAAATATAACAAAAGAATCCATGTGCTTGACAGGATAAAAGGCACTCTTGCAAAGATGAAGGAACCTCCTCTTTCTGCTGAAGCGGAGGCGCGCTTTGACGCTTTGGAAAGAAGGATAATCGAGGCCGCTGAAAGAGGTGGTGATGTAGGACGCGCAGAAATTGATGCTATTCTCAAGGAAAGAGATGAGCTTCTGCGTTCATTGGGGATTCAAGAAGAAACAAAGGAACCCCCCTCTGTTGATACTTTGCGCCAGCAAGCTATGGCGGAGTCTATTGATAAAGACCTTCCTGTCAGTAAGGACGGTTATGGAACACACCACCTTATCCACATCCCAAGAGATGCGAACAATCTCCGCACTCCCGCGTTGTTCAATAAGTTAGTCCAACGAATGAGCAGTGGGTTTGCTGGTCTGGAACGGTGGAAAGCCCCCGCTTCTAAGTCTACCTTCGACTTCAATGCACGGGAGATAATGAAACGTTTCCTTGACAGTGGCGGAAGCACGGAGGATATAGCAAACTACTTCAAATTCGTGAAGAAGTACGACAACACTGACTTGTATCGTGTTCCTCCTGCTGTACTCAAGAAGGTGGAAACCCTTTTCAAGAAGGATTATGGCGATGGCCGCAACCAAACTCGCAAAGCAACAGGCGGAGTCAGCGGGGAAACTGCCCCCATGGGACGCACTGAATCCGAAGGAACAGCAGCAACTGCTGGAAACCGTACTCCAGATGATAGCGGAGTGGCGGCCAGTACCCAAGCCAATGCTCAAGGCACTCCCGCCAGCACTGCTGGAGCACCTCGTAGCAGCCGTAAAAGAGTTAAGGTCACGGGGGACAGCGGGGCCGCACTTCAAAGCGTCGGACAGAATCAAGATGCTCAAGCATATGCTGGACGCGCGGCTCCCGCAGGCACAGGGGCAGACAACGGACGAGCTGATAGAGTCTCTCCCGAGAGAGGCGCGGGCGCAGATACGAGCGCAAGAAGCGCAGCAGATGCAGGAGTCCGAAACGTCGGCGATAATGGCCGCCAAGAAGCAGTTGGCAGTGGCGAACAATCCGGCGCTCCTGTAAGCGACCCGTATCTTGATTTTAGCAAAATCAAGCAGATGGCTGCGGAATCAGCTACGCCGCCGAAAACCCGAAAGCGCCGTGCCAAAACCGACAAGGAAGGAGACAAACTCCCCTATGTGCTGGAGCATTTCTATGGAATCAAGGATGGCGAGAACCCCACACCCGCTGAAACCGCGAGGTTCTTCAACGAAGGTAACCGGCTCCGCACCATAGAAGCCCTCTCTGATGTAGGATGGAAGCTCACTCCTGAAGAACAGCGCAAGCTCACCCGCACCCGCGAAGCACTCGCTTCGTTCACGCCGGTTCCAAAGATTACTCCTGAGCAGCTCAGTATTTACCGGCGGAATCAGGAAGCTATGAGAGCGAACGGATACGACGAATCTCTGGAGAAAATCGTCCAAGAGTCCCTCTTCGAGGATATGGATGAGTCCGTCCGCAATACAACTGAGAACCCTGAGTGCCCGCTATAAGAGGCTGATATGGCTAACTCTTGTCCAAATAACAAAAACAGATGGCGCACCGCACAGTCCCCCCACGGCGGGGGAGGTGTGGGTGTGACCGGTATGTCCAGCGGCAACGGCCCCCGCGCCCGCTTCGATGCGCGCCGCGAGGCCCGCGAGCGGGAACAGTTCGTCAATCAGTCCGCCGATGATATTATCAATACCATTGGAGCGAACTATCTCGGCGGGTTCAAAGCCACAGCGAGTGACATCCAGAGCATACGCTCCATGTCGAAACAGCTACGCAAATGGTTCGCCGGTTCTCTGTTCGGGGCGAAGAAGCGGGCAGAGATGTTCGATATGCTCGGCGACCTGCTGGACAACACCACAAGCGGCGAGGATTCCCGCTGGCTCGGCCTCTCCACAAAGATGGAGGAGTGGTTCACCAACGAGAAGGCCTCGCTCAACCACTGGGCCATGCGGTTCTTCCGGCAGGGGAACCGCTCGATGGCGCAGCAGGACTTTGTGAGGGCGTTCAGGGCTATGAACGCTGAGATTCAGGGGCATTCCAACAGGTTCCTCACGGAGCATATGAAGCCGCTCCTGCGCAGTGTCGACCCCATCGCACGGCGGCTTGGGTACAGCAACTACGACACCGCGGTTGTGCTGGGCGAGTACGCTAACTGCCGGGCGGTGAAGGAGAAGAACGACCGGCTTCTCGAGCATTGGCGCAACGAGATTGCCCTCGAGATGGCTAAGTCTCCCGATGTGCGTAATAACCGTATCATCCATGAGTATCAGAAATACATCGACGACCTCCTCCTGTACCGCAACGACCCGAAGCCTCCAAAGGACGTGGTGACGTGCGGCTATACGGACGCGGAAGCAGCTGTAAAGATGAAGGAAATTCTGGATATGGGAGTCTCCAGAGAGGAGGCGGAGGCATTCTCCAACAAACTGGTGGACTGGAACAGGGCTATACTGGAGTCGCGTATCAACGCTGGGCTGGTTGACCCCCGTACCATCCTCCGCTTCCCAGACTACACTTACTACGTCCCGTTCCAGAATAGATTCCAGAACGTCTCCGGCGCGGTGAATGACACACACCCGTACCATCCGGGGACGTATCATTATATGAACGGCAACACGGCCAAGCCTGACAGCGCGTTTACGACCACCATAGCGTACAGCTACCGCGCAGCCAATGAGCTGGGTATGCAGCGGGTGGGAACCCTGCTCGCCGCAGCCGCGCAGCACGATAAGCTCTACCATACAGACAGCGGGATTCGGATGTACAAGCGCTCCGACATAGAGCGGATGAAGTACGACCCCGACCCTGAGACGAGAGCGTTCGCCCGCAGTCTGGATGAGCATGGCGGAATGATTGTCGATGTGCCGGATGGCAAAGGCGGGTCACAGCGGATGCACGTCTGCTGGCAGCCGGGGTGGGAAGACCCTGTGACCGGGCTGACCGGACGGCAGCTCAACGCCGCCCTCGTCGCCGACTCCAAGATTGGAGCGGGGCTTAATAAGGTGGCGGTGGCTAACTCATGGTTCGGTCAGATGTACACCCGCACCCCGTTCTTCTCTATGGGTAACTCGTTCCGAGACTTCTTCGAGCGGTCGAGCCACCTCGCCAACCTCACCACGTTCGATGAGGCAGGGCAGGAGGTGTCGGGTATGTCCCTGCTGGGGGCGTACTTCGCCAATGAGTACCGTGCGGCGAAGATGCTCAGAGACGCATTGGGCGGTCGGCTCGACCCCGACAGCGTGGCGAAACAGTACTGGGATGAGTACGTCACAATGGGTCTCCATCAGGAGTACACCCCCGGCATGTCGCAGGGGGCACGGACGCTGGATGACGTGCTGAAGAAAAATAAGAATGTCACCAGCCCTATCCAGAAGCTCCTACGCCAGCCCAAGTACGCCTCGCTGAGAGCGGCTATTGCGAGTACAGGCCGGAACGCGTCCGCTGTTATCGGGAAGCTGGATGCGTGGAACGACTACTTCAATAACATTTCAAGTTTCAACCAGTTCATCACGCTGCGCGAGGCGGGTATCTCCGCCGACAGAGCGGGCACTATCACGCTGGACAGCATGAACATGGCGAACAAGGGCAAGCTGGCCCCCGCCCTCTCTGTCCTGTTCCCCTTCGTCAAGCCCACGCTGCAATCCGCAGGGGCTATGGCCCGCTCGCTGGGCATGGTCTATGACCCCCGTGGGTTCTGGAAAGGCGGCAAGAATGGCTGGAAGTACATGCTGGGCGCAACGGCTGCGCTGGCTATGCTCCGCCCGCTCATGGAGGATTCCCTCGGCACTGACCCTGAGACGGGGCAGGCGCGTATCGACGGGCTGACTATGGATGACCTGTCCAGAAGTATCGTGGTCGGCATTGGCGGTGGGGACTATGTGAAACTCCCCCTCGGCTTTGGCCCACTCCAGGTCGTGGCTGTCATCGTGCATGGCGTCGACCGTATCGCCAAGGGACAGATGACCGTACAGGACTTCGCCGCTGAGCTGCTCTTCACTACGGCGAAGAACATGGTTCCGGGCAACTGGCCGCAGTTCAACTTCTCCGAAGACCCTGCGTCGTACATGGCCCAGCTCCTCTCCCCCACGGTCATCAGTCCTGTCGTCTCGACAGCGACGAACAAGGGCTTCTTCGGCAACACCATTACGAATGCGGATGAGAACGGCTACAAGTCGAAAGCTGAACAGGGGCGCACTAGCACCGCGCCTGTCTACCATAATATTGCCAAAGAGATTTATGACGCCACGGGGATTGACCTCGCTCCTGAACAGGTGCGGTCGATTCTGAATGGCTACGCTATCGGCCCGCTCCGCTTCTTCCGCTCTTGGCTGGAGTCGAACGAGACGTACCGCAGGGCGAAGAAGTCTGGCAACTTCACCGATGACAACCTTTGGCTGGCGGCAGCTCGTGGAGCTGGCGGGTCAATGTTTGTCGGGAACGTGGGTGCAATAAACCAGTCCATGTTTTACAAGGCGGCGGATTATTATCATGACCTTGTGAAAAAGGCAGGGATAAAGTTCACCAGCGAGGAGTATGGCAGTGACCACGACGCCCGCGTAGCTTACCAGACAAAGGTGTTACAGGACGCGGGGTTCACTCCTGAGCAGATTGCGGACATCATGGCTGTCTATGAGACGGAGCGGCAGATACGCAACGGGAGCCGTGAGTTCAACGAATCCACCCGTGTGACGTGGCTTACCTCGCCGGACAATACTGAGGTCAAGGAAGCCCTTGAAGCACTTGCTCAAAGTCAGAGTGACATCTATACTGCTGCTGTCAACCAGTTGAATTACTACATGAAGGGGTAACATGATTATCTACCTGCACAGGGGCGCGACGGAGTTCGCGGTCAAGGTGAAAGACCTGAATACAGGCGCACAGCTTGTCTCATGTGAAGGTGTCTATCTCCTTGTCCACCCCGGCCAGAAGGACAACCCCTGTTGGGAGGGCGGCTCTCCGTGGATACTGGAGGGGTGCTGGCCTATGGGTCAGCCCACAGGGGTAGACATCGCCAACCCCGGCGTACCCAACATCCCGACTCTCCGAATCCCCGCGTTCCGCGTCGATGAGGAGGGGCGCATTGTCTTTCGTATTCTGGAGATGGCTGACCTCCCTGTGGGGAGGTACACTGCGGAGGTGGTGGTTATGCCCCCGCAGAGCGCTGAGCCGTTCCGCGGGCTGGTCGTGGAGAAGACCCCGGGTGTGGCGCGCCCACCTGACCGCCTCGTGCCGCTCATGGTGGGGCCTGACCCGACAAAGGTCATCCTGCCGCCGGGCTATGAGGCGGGGAGAGAGTGCACACCGACCTTCCCCTCGCCCCCTCCGCCCCCTCGACACCCTGAGCCATGTGTGCTGCTGACCATTGACATTGACCTCGGCCCGCTGTGCGGCGACCACTACGCTAGCCAGATTGACCTCACACCTCAACATGAAACTTGTGGAGACTGTAACGATGAGTAATTGTGGATGTGGCGGATACCCTCCGTACCCCGACTCCCGACTGGGAATCTATGTGCCGTATCCTGAGAAGGACGGTCTCGCTCTGGTCAGTGACGCTCATACTCAGAGCGGTTTCGCTTGGGGTGAGCCTGTCAAAGGCGACAAGGGCGACCAAGGCCCTAAAGGTGACCCCGGCCCCGAGGGGCCACAGGGCAAGACCGGCCCGCAGGGTAAGTCCATCACCGGCCCGCAGGGGCCTAAAGGTGAGAAGGGCGAGAAGGGAGAAAAGGGAGAGAAGGGCGAGACGGGAGCCAAGGGCGAGCGCGGTGCGCAAGGCCCGAAAGGTGAGAAAGGCGACGTTGGCCCTGCTGGGCCGCAGGGCAAACCGGGCCCGCAGGGTGAAGTAGGGCCTCAAGGCCCCGCTGGACAGCAAGGCCCCGCTGGGCCGGTCGGCATCGGCATTCAAGGCCCCAAGGGTGAGAAAGGGGAGAAAGGGGCCAAGGGCGAGAAAGGTGAGAAAGGGGAGACGGGAGAAAAGGGCGAGAAAGGGGAGACGGGAGAAAAGGGCGAGAAAGGAGAGAAAGGGGCCAAGGGCGAGAAAGGTCCCAAAGGTGACAAAGGTGACAAAGGCGACAAAGGCGACCCCGGCACTCCCGCTGACAACGCTGCTATTGAAAAGCTGAAAGAACTCGTGCAGACATGGGAAGCGCGCATCCAAGCCCTTGAAGCCAAGCAAAACCCGGAGGCGTAGCCCATGCCCAGCAAGACTTTATTTTTCAACACGCATCTGGCGGATATTCTGGATGGGGAATCCCGAATCATCCCGCTCTGCCAGCAGGACATCAAGAGACTGTCCGAGGTTCTGACGGAAGAGGATGACTATGTGTACCTCTCCATCAGTGACGGGTGGTCGTATGAGGTGGTCAAGGCTCGGGTGCAGGCGGGAGTGGTGCTGGCTGAGCGGGCTGTGGAGGGGACGAGGGCTGACCGGCACGGCTTCGGCGCGTGTGTGAAGAGCGTGTCCCCTCTCGTGATAGCGCAGATAAAAGACCTCATCTGCAATTACAACTGCTGCGAGGAGCAGGAGTGCCCCTGCCAGCCCATCGCTGTCTACTACCAGCCCCTCCCTGAAGCGACGGAGAAACTCCCGTGGCGGGGCGAGGTGGTGTTCACCGGCGATACGCCAATGACGCTCATCGCAAACAACACCCCTGCGTGGATGCAGGTCGAACGCATGGGCAGCACCCTGATTCTCTCTGGCACTCCGCCTGAAGCGGGGAGCTATGAGTTCTCAGTGGGCGGTACGAATTGCAACGGCACGAACGTTGTAACTCAGAATGTAACTCTTACCGTGAATCCTGCGGAGGAATAAGAGGTGATAGCTAATGTCTGCACAATGCAGTAACCGCCTTATCGGACAGGGGATTCCCTTTGAACGTATAAGGCGGGTACGACCGCAACAGGATATTTGGTTGGTACACTCGACAGGTTCAACGATGGGAAGCGGGCAGAAGAGCGCGACCGCGTGAAACACATGGACATGAGAGCATTCAAGGGGGGCAACTGAGATGCCCATTTACGACAACTTTCCCGATTTTGAATTAGGTTATCTGCCGGTATCGAATAGTGGTATTATAGAGGATACGCTAAAAAGCGCTATGTTTGGTACAGAATATCCCTATATGTACGACGCCACACCCGGTTTAGGAGCGATAGACACCTCGCGGATGTACTCTATGTATAGAGATATACCACATGATATGCGCTATAATATGATAGCAGACGACCATAACCGCAGAATAAGAGAATACGAAGCTAGGTTAAGAGATGCCTATGGTATTCCCCCCGGCGCACCAACACCACCAGATATACATAACAGAGTTTTCGCATACTCCAGTGCGCTATTAGACTATTTGGGCAGACGCGATGGAAGGAGGTCTAGTAGTCATAGTGAAGACGTATCAGGCTACCCACCTCCATCGATAAACACTAATCCTTATCCTTATCCTTATCAGATGGATAATGTAGACCCTCGGCAGCAGCAAATAGAAGACATACGTTATAGGCTTGCCCCCGAAGGTAGTACTGCACTGCAAGCACGACAAGGAATTATCCCTAGAGGATATCGTCGCTGAATTTATGCCTTGCTCCAAGGGCATAATAAAGCCCCACTCGTCCCGGCTTCGCTCCCTTGGATGAGTGGGGCTGCTTGTATCAACTACGGCTTGTAAATCCCGAGCCGCTCCGCCAGCGCAACGGCGTATTTGGCTGAGCGGGTGAAGCCGTCGAGGGAGAAGGTCAGTCGCCGACCTGCCACGGACACGGAGGCCATCATCCCCTTGTGCATACGCCGCGCCGCCGTGGGGAGCAGGTCTGTCGACGCAGGCGTGTAGTACACACTGTAAGTTCCATCGTTATTGTTGAGACATGTTACATCCGCTTCGAACGGCAGCACGTCCCCCTTGTCTATCTGGATAGATATGACCTGCTTCTTCACGGGAGTGTAGTCCGTGTTCAGCAGGGTGATGCGCATGGCCGAGCCTCTCGGCGTGATGTCCACACCCAGTATGGCGTCCCCTCTCGGGGTCATGGTGTCCAGACACACCATTGACAGGGTATTCCCATAGCCTGTGGCGTAGATGGAGCAGATATGCCAGTCCTGAATATCCTGCTCATTGGACACCGTGTACTCTGCGCGGGCTGGGGCGATGAGAAGCACCAACAGAAGCGCAAGCGCCAAGACAATCCTCTTCATAGTCATCCCTCTGTGTTGAAGTTTGTGCCTAACTGGTCGGTATTGATAACATAACACCGAACTTTCATAGCGGGAAGCCAGCTTATGTAACTGGCCAAGTCCCGCTGTGTCTCCTGAATGTCCACTCCCTCCTGCTTTAGGCGGTACACCACAGTCTTCGCCGAGCAGTTATTATACTTACACCACTTGGAGAAGTCCCCCTTGGCGATGAGCAGGGTATGGTTATCCCGTTCGAGACGCATGTAGACCCTGTCGCTCTTCGGAGCGGACAGGATATAGTTATCCGGCAGACCCTTGTACTGCGGGTCTTTCATATCATCCGGGCGTCTCTCACTAATGACAGAGAGCAGGTCGCTGGTGCGGTCAAGGATGTACCCAGCCAGTCTGTCCTTGGCTGAGTAGTAGAAGTTCTCCGTATCCTCACGGTTCTCATGGACAAAGGTTCCGCACACCCAGTCTTCCAGAGCATCCATGTCATAGTCCAGAATCCCGAACTCCACCGCCCAGCGGCCCACCTTTATAGCAATACCGAGCGGATACGCAAGGAACCGTTCGGCGTTCTTAAACCCTTTCTTCGCCACCCAGTAGGAGACTTCGTTGGCTAAGGTGGCGAGGCGTTCTGGACGGCGCATTATCTGGTACACCAGCTCCGGCCCGGCCAGCCCGTAGTGCTCCCTGAGCAAGGCGATGCAGTCCGTGATGTACCGGTTCATCTCTGGGTTGTCCTCGTAGGACTTGAAATCACACTCGTATTCCATAACGCGCAGCAACGTTGCGTCCGAGTCACCAGCACGGCGAGAGATTGCGTCTTTCAACGAGCGGTTGGAGGTCGTGAACGTGATGGTCTTCCACTTGCCCGTCTGGACATAGGAGTCGCCGGATGACTTGAGCTTGTCCTTCTCCTTGCCTCCGATGAGCGTGTAAGCGAGGGAGTAAATGTCCTCGTCCGGCACGTCCGTGAACTCATCCATGAAGACGGGGAGGTTGTACAGGATACTCATGCGTCTCGTCCGCGCCACACTGCTGGCCTCACGGGAGACAAACTGCTCGTAGGGGTTGCCCCAGACCGAGGCGGCGAAGCGCAGGACGTGCGTCTTACCAAGGCCTGACTGGGATGACCAGAGGGAGAGTATGCCGTTGGTCGCTTCACCCGAGCCGTAACACATGAACGGCGCGGCAAAGGACATGCACATGGCGAGCTGGCCGACCTTCTGGTCGAGCACCTTGTACATATGCGGGATGGCCTTCCATGTCTGGAGGTCTCCCTTGGGTTCAAGGTCTTTGGCGAGGAAGTCCGCTTTTGAGCCGAAGCGCACAGCTTTCAAGCCATCTGATGTAATAGCCCCCCTCCCGCAGACAAAGGCCTTATGTTTCTCCCGTGTCTGCGGGTCGAGATAATCCTGCCAGCCGTACTGGTCTACCACGGACAGCTCTTTACTGCTGGAGGTATGAACAATGTTCGCAAGATAGGCGTTGATAAAATCCATGAGTAACCCCGAGTTGGTTTTGCTCTGCTGGTACATGTTGTAATGGGCAAACCATTTCCCAATCTGAGTTGAACTCAGGTCATGCTCAATGTCCAGCACAGCCTCTTCTTCTTTATTGTCCGGATGCACTATCTGGAACACATGCCGACGCCGTGTCACCCCGTCTTCGTGCTGAAAGATTGTGTACTTATACTCTATACGGGACGTGATGATGACGTCTTCCCTCTGTGACCAGCTCCCGTCCGGCTCTTTCTGGAGTGAAAGATGGACTATCCCTCGGTTATCCACCACCCAGTTCGCCATGCTGAGGGTCGAAACTCTCTGCTCCTTCTTGTCCAGCGATTCCATCAAAGGGCTTGTAGACTTGGGCATGTCCCGAGGGTCAATGGAGATGACTTGTGGCTCGCTCACCTCGGCTTCCTCCTGCGCTGGCTCTGCGGGCGGAGCTGGCTCTTCCTCCTGCGCTGGCTCTGCGGGCTGAGCGGGCGGGGTCTCTGGAGCGGTGGCGTAACGAGGGTCGGCGTTCTCCTTCTCCTCCACTACCGCGTATCTATCCTTCCCCGGCATTCCGATGTTCACTGGGGAATCGCACTTATGCTTGCATTCCTTGCACCCATCGGGGTTCGTTTTGCGGAAAAAATTACAGGAGATGTCTATACCAAAGAGCAGGCCCGACCATACAGTCTCGAAATACTCCGCAGAATATAATTCTGAGTTCTCCAAGCTGAGCTGACGAGCGACCTCTTTACCATTCACCGTTCGGGACAGCACACCCATCGCTCCACGCCATGCTGGGTACTCCCACTGCCCCATTTTCGCTACCTGATTGCACTCCTTTTTAATCCTCTCAGCGTCTCTGTCCGGTGGCGGAGCCATGCCAGTAGCCACAGCCTCCTTATAAGCGGCCTCGTTCAGCTTGGGCTTGTCATGCGCAGTAGTACGGTGCACGAGCTTACCCGTGCGCTTACGCAACGCCACCGCCTGCTTCGCAAACACCTGATAGTCATAGTCGTGTGGGAAACTGGCTATGACCTTCACAAGATTGCCAGAGCTGATGTGTCTCGTCCCCGGCACTCTCAACACGCTCGCCGCGTCGCAGGCCCTTGCAGGGTCGACCCTCAAGCCATAGTCCTGACACAGCTCAAAGAACAGAGCGGAGATAAGCTCCCACTCGCTCGCTGGCAGGGTCTCCTGAAACGTCCAATATAAGTGGTATCCCTTACCGGAGGACACGATGATAGTTGGATAGAGCTGTGTCTGCGACACGAACTTTGCGATGGCGTCCAGCGCTGTCCTGCGGTCGGGGTAGCCGAACGTGTCAGACGCCTTGCCCACATCTATGTCCGCCCACAAGCTCTTCATGCTGTGTGCGTTCGCCTTGCTCCGCGCTCCTGTCATGGACGCACAGGCGAAATACGCATTGCGCCCCTCCTGTGAATCAGCGAGGGCTACGCGAACAAGGTCTTGGACACTCTGGATATGGTAGTGATTATAAGCGGGCTGGCCTGATAGCAGAGAGATAGCGCAATAGCCGACAGGGTTCACCGTGCCTGCATAAAATGTACTCCCTGATACGGGAGAAATTGTCACCTGTGGAGGGGGCAGCTCGGGTAGAACACGAGACAAAAATTCTATGGTTGTCATACAAACTCCTCTTCCGCTGTGGGGTGCGGTGTCCATGTTTCAGGGGCTGGGGCAAGCCCCCACCCACGACAAGTGGGGAGTTTGCGCCACAAGCCGTGGAACTTGCCCCAGCGACTGAAACATGGACGGTCTATCAGGCGGTTGTCCCACCTGATAGACCTTAGTCAATTACGCGATGTCGTGCAAGAGCTGGGAGAACGCCTTGCGGGTGCTGTCACTCACCGGCCCTTCTGTCTCAACGATTCCCGGCTCCGTATAAGGTTTCTGCGGAGGGGTCTGGACAGGGGGGATGGTGTTCGCCGACTGTACACCCGCCGCCTGAAGCACACTCTGCGCCTGAGCCAACAGAGACGCCGCCGAGTTATCCGCCGGTTTAGGCGCTGGAGCGGGCTGTGGGGCCGTTTGGACAGGAGGCTGAGGGTTTACATAGGTCGGCGCTGAAAACGCCTGTGGAGCGGGCTGAGCGGGCTTAGCAGGCGCGTCACCCAGCGTGAGCTTCTCCTGCACATTCAGGATGTCCTTCACGTCATCCCGTTCACGGGCGTCGAACACCTTCATGATAATGTTCGGGTCGAGGAACTGGAGCATCCCATCCTGCGACCGCATGGGGCAGAAGTTCACCACACCAGTCACAGTCTCAGCCAGATTGGGAACAATCTGAGAAACGAACATGGAGGGAGAGACCGTCATGGCGCTGTTGCTGAACTGGAGACACACATCCCGCAGTCCCTTATACGTATAGGCGTTGGCCTCGGGACGGCTCTTACCGAACAGGGACATGCTGGTCAGGTCGAGAACATAGGGCTTCTCGAGGTCGAAGGAGAACTGACCGTTTCCCTGCGGGCGGAGCAACGCCCACACAGTACGCCGACGAATCTGATACGCCAGACGTTCCTTGCCGTTCTTCATAATCTTCTGACGGAACTGAGGGGGCAGAGCGTCGGGCACTTCGCCGGGGGTGTGCTGAATCCAGATGAGGTCTGGCCCCTCGGGTTCCTGCCCCGGAGCATACTCCTTGGCGTACCACACACAATGGGGATAAGGAGCGGCGGCGATGAGGACACCGAAGAGGGAGCTACCTCCCACAACCTCCTGCGTCCCTCCATCGATGAGGAGGAAGTCAGCCTTGCGGGGGCGGATAAACCGGAGACCACTGCCCAGCCCAGCGAAGTCTTCCGCCTGAGCTTGCTTCATACGAGCGAGGAAATCAGGAGAGAACGAGGGGACGTTGGAAGAAAATACGGCGAGTTCTTGCATGGTAAACTCCTAGCTGTTTCTGATGGAGATGTCCATCTGGGTTGCACGTTTCACACCAAAGGGTGCAAGGTCTTCATCCGTTGCGTCTTCAATCGGCTTGTTGCCGAGTGAATTGGCAAGATACGCTTCAAGCACGTCGCGCTTGACGCGGGCTTGGAGGAGCATGGCGTCCGCCAGCGGGATACCGGACTGGGCATTCTCACTCATGACTGAGTAGAGATACTCAGCCAGCTTCTCCATGTCTGTAATTTCATAATGGTCTTTCTCCTTGACGGAGATAGTCCCAAACTCCGCCAGCTTGACGCTCTTCATCCCCGCCACAGTCATAGCCATAAGCAGGTCAGCTTTCGCCGGTTCCTCCTTATTCGCCTTGTATTCCGCAGCAAGTTTCTCGAACGCCATCCGGCTCCGCTTTGCCTCAGCATACGCCCTAACCAGTTCTACGATACTCTTCATGAGTTCCCCCTTTTACTTAGACCGGTTCATCCCTGCAAGCCGCTCCCCACCGCTCGCTTCAGAGAGATTGTACCGCTCTTCCACCTGCTCCATATGGGTCTTGAACCACGCCAAGAACTCCTTCTTGAGGTAGACAATCTTCTTCCCCGTGCGATGAGGTGTTGGCCCTTCACCCTGCCCGTTCAACTTGGCGAGCGTCGTGGTCTTGCACAACCCGTTCGTCAGCGTGGTAACATCTGCCCGCAGGAAGAACTCAGGGAGCGCTTCCTCCAGAACTGCCAGAATACTGTCATCCATCTGTCATCTCCTTGTTAGGATACTTATAAGGTATCCTTGTGAAAGTGTCAATAGGTATGGTTACGAAAATCTTCAAACATGGACGCCACCACATCGCCGAACGCCTTGCCCTCGTCGAGCTTCTTGAAGCACCGCGCCTCATCGGGCGTAGCGGCTATGCGGATAATGGAGATATGGTCTGCGGTCTGCTTCGCGGAGCTGAGCCGTTCGAGCGCTTGGACATAGACGAACGTGCCGAGGAGCGGGGGGCCGTCGAACACGAGGGTGTCTGCCGCCGATAATTCTACCCCATAGCTCACTGTCTGCGGGTGGGCTATGAGGACGCGTGGGTCGGTGGAGTTCTGGAAGTCGTGCAGGATACGCGCCCTCTCAGCCCCCGACACGGAGCCGTCTATCAGCTCCACGGTCAGACCCGCATCCTCCAGCTCCTTCTTCCTCTGCCTCATCGCATACTTGAAGCAGATGAACACGACCACTTTCCTATCCGTCTCGCCAATCAGGTCGATTATGGTCTGTGTCCGATTGTCATGACGAAGCTCCACCACCTTACCATCCTGTGCGATACAGAATCCAAGTGCTGTCTGAAGCATTTTCTGGAGAAGCACACCGCCGTTCGCCGCAGTGATAACATCTCCTGAATCCAACAGGGCGGTCATGTCATCAAGCAGCCGCTCCCGTATCTCCTTCTGCTCCCTCGACATACCGCACTCACGCTCCTGCGTCACAACCTTTGGCAAGTCCATGATGTCTGACTTCTTGAATCGGATTGCAGGTTGCATCGTGCGGTGGAATATCTCTGGAGCTTCTGGCTTGTTCCTTATCATGTACGAGGCGAAGCCATACTGATACGTCGTCATGGAGAGCCAGCCCGTCAGCGTTTTCACTGGCAGGTTGGCCGGGTTGACTAAGCGGGACATACCATAGACAGCCCTCGGATTGTCCCCCGGCGAGCCAGTGAGACCAATCACATACGGCAGAGGGTGCTGACCATAGGCGAGTGAGAGGAACGCTTTTGAACGCTGGCTCGTTGCGTTCCCGCAATGGGTCAGCTCGTCCACCACCAGCCCGCCAATCCTCCCCTCGTCCACGGCGGCTTTGAATAAATCCAATGAAATCCGCACACTATCGTAATTCGTGATGTAGAAGTCGTGCTGTCGCTCCAGCACTACCTTACGGGAGGACTGGTGAGCTATCACCACGTCAGCCTGCGGCAGGGTCTTCTTGATACTATCCAGCCACACGCTCTGCATGGTAGTAACGGTGGTGGCGATGAGCCATCCGCCCGTCACCAGCCTCGCTCTCTGCAAATAATCCATAGCCAGAATCGTACTGGCCGTCTTCCCCGTGCGCGGGTCGGACAGCACGAAGCAGTGCGGGTTGAGACAAATGAACGCGCTCGTCAAAAGCTGGTGCAACATAGGGGCGTACTTGCCCTCGACCTTGGGATGTTCACAGAACAGGAACGGAGCGGCGTAACTCGTGTCGTATCCCATATTCGTCAAAACTCGGCAGATGTCATCATGCCAAGGGAGAAGCACCAGCCCCTTCACTGCGGCATCCTCTATTGCTCCGGGCAGACGGCACAGCGTCGCCCGCTCGGACGGCAGATTCCACCTGACTGCGATGTAACCCTCATCCTGGAATAAGCACAGCTTGTCATTCAGTTTCAACATCGTCAGCTCCCTGTCTTTATGGGGACGGAGCGGTCTGGGAACGGTTCGTTACTAACCTCCACTCCACCTTTCACATACATAGAACGCCGTGGATGATTCGTCGCAGGACTGCATGTATGGAAGAACTCAGCAAGGTGGTGTTTGAACATCCCCACTCCTGATTCATCAATCACTATAACAGAGCCGCCAGACTTCATAATCTGATTCATGTTCTGCTCTTGACGAATAGTAGTTCTGTTCTTCCCTGCCTTTGTTTCAATAGAGAAGAAGTACCCATTCATACAACATATAAAATCAGGCACTCCAGACTTTCCATACTGCTGTCCCAACGGCATAACGTAATAAACGTTATACTCTTTCAGCACCTCCTTCACCATTTGTTTCACTTTACTCTCTGGTGTCATAACCCACACGCCCCCGGCTTATCTTTCAGGTCGCAGAACCGGCAGAACCGGTTACGCTTGGCGGGGAAGTAGTTGGAGTTGATACTGGCCGTCATGTCCCGCATGAGGGTCAGTATATCCTCCACTCCATACAGCCCCGCTTCGAGGTCAATGTCCCCCGAGACCGTCTCTCCGCTGTCCACATACCAGTATATCCACTTGGCCTTATCCACGCCGAAGATGTACTTAGCAATGAGACATTCAACTCGGAGCTGGAACGCATCCCTGTCCCAGACCTTCCCCGTCTTGGTGTCAATGATTGCCACCATCTCCCCCGGCGCAACGATGATAGCATCCGCTTTCGCCCGCAGGTACGCGTCGCTGTCCCACCACCCCGTCGGCTTCCACGCATTGGTCAGGCACATCTCGTGCTCTGTGTAGAGCTTGACGCCGGGGAGCTTGAGCATCTCCCGTGCGTTGCTCACCACGGTCTGGACGTACTGGGTGTTCACATTCTCAGGCCATTGAACCACATCCTCAAACCCACGCTGTAACGCCCGCTCCATGCAACTATGAACGAGTGTCCCTCGGCTCTTCTGTTCCGAGGCTCGCCACGGGAGTTCCTTTGTGATACTCTGGGCCTGAAACCTGCGAGGGCACTGCTTATAGGTACTCATGTTACTCGGGCTGAAAACGAAAGCCATCTTTATCTCCTATACAATGGTGAAGTCCGTACCTATCTCTGCCTCACACGCCACGGGAAAGCCGGGGAGCCACGGTGGAACCGCACTCATGCACAACTCCATCGCCCTCTTCACTGCCTCGGCTTGCTCTTCAGGAACCACTGTTGCGAAGCTGTCATGTATGTTGCAGTGTAGCTTTATACCGCACTCCTCCATACGGCAGGCCTGCCACATCAGTAACTGGAACGCTATGCCCTGTGTTACGTTTTCTACCATGCTCGCTCCAAACAATCTAATGCGCTGTGTTGTCTTACCACGTATTCGGCTATACATACATTCATAGTCTTTGCCGAATCTCATACCATAGGATTCAGACCTCTCAATAGACAAGTCCGGATACCAGATACTATATCCGGAGGGCATCTGGATTCGAGGCGAAACCTTGTCAGACCCGGTGACAGTGCATAAACCGTAGGTGAAGAGCTGGTCAGTCGGCCCACCAAAGCAAAACTGGGTTGCGTCTGTCATCGTAGCCATATGCTCGCAGATACCTTGGCAACGTTTCCAGAGAGCTACGATGGATGGATTGCTCAGGCGGTACACCATGTGCGCATGGTAGGCGAGTTCCCGATGTTTCTCGAGGTCTGGGTCGAGCTTGATACCTTGTCTCAGCAAGGTGTTGCTATACGATTCCTTACCTACCGCATACCCTGCGGACAAAACGCCGAGCTTCCCTACATTTCTATACTTTTTCATACGTTTGTCGCCGGCCTTTGCCCCGTCATGAATCTCCTGAGCGGAGACGCCGAAGGTCTTGGCGGCCAGCTCAGCGTATGGGTCACCGCCCTCACGGAAATGCTTGAGCAGTTCCTTCTCTTGAGCGATGTACGCCAGCATCCTCGCCTCAATCTGACTTGAATCACAAGCTACGACTGCGTACCCCTTGGGCACATAGATAGCCTGCCGAATCTGCAAGGTCTGCGGGTTGCGTTTGCTCAGATTCTGGGCGTTTGTGCCATCGCTCGCTCCTTCACTATTCCCTGCCCCGTACCTGCTGGTGTGTGCGTAGAACGTCTTGAGCAGGATAGGGAGCGGGCGGGAGGATTGGTTGGCAAGTTTATAAAATGTCTTGGCTCGGGACATGAGGATACTGGAGTTATGCTCCAGTCTCATGTTCACAAGCTGTTGGACACGCAGGTCGGGGTGGTCTCGCAGAGCGAGGAAGGGCAGGTCTTGCTTCGATAGTGCGGGCGTGTAAACTTTGAGGTCGTCCTCATCACCGCCCAGCTTCTTCGCTATCTCAGCGAACTCAGCCATGAGCTGCTGGCGCATGGCCGGCTCCAGTGTCCTTCCCCCGTCGCTCTCTTTGAACAGCGCAGTGATAGCGTCCCTCCGCTCCTTCATCTTTTTCACTGCCGTTGCGGTCTGCGTCTCGCTGTACTTCATCGGAGGCTCGACACCCAGACTGCGAAGCATATCGCAGAACTTGAGCGGACTGCGGATAGCCTTGAGCATGGTCTCCGTGGTGGGGAAGTGAAACATGTAGGCGATAGCCTTCCGTGCTTCCTCCTCCTTGTCACTCAGCTCGTTGATGTAGTCCCGCAGGGCGAGCGTGTTGAGCCTGAACGCCGGCTCTGTCGCCATCTTTGCGGTGAGTGACATGAACTTCAAGGCGTCCTCGGAGACATAGGGAAGCATAGCGAAGAAGTTTTCCGAGCACTGCGTGGTGTCGTCCTTGCAGTACTGTTTGAAGAACGCCCACTCCTCCGGTGTGAACTCTTCCCTTGTCTTCTTCCCATCGCTCACCACCGTACCGGCCTGCTTGATACCGTGGCCGAACCAGTCCGTGAGAGCGGCGTGGGATTCGCGAGTGAAGCGGGCGACGCCGCACCACCTCGCCATGCAGATAGTGTCATACATGTTCGCAGGGTGGACGCCGTATCTCTCGGAGAGAATCATGAAGTCGAACCCGCTCCCGTTGTGAGCTATAACCGCAACGTTCGGGTCAGTCAGGTTCAAACTCGCAAGCGCATGAGGTATCACGTCATGCTCCACCACCTGCGTCTCACCCTCGTCTATGCGATAGCTCATGAGCTGTGCATAGAACCGCTCATCCCTGATGTACTCAATCGGGCCGAGCTTGCTGAGCGTGTAGTCCGCACTGCGCCAGTACGTCTCGAAGTCCAATGTCACATATCTCACCGCTTATCTCCATCCTCTGTTGTGGTTGACCATGCCCCAGGCACGAGGCGCAGGTGGCACATACGCGCCGGGGAGTTGAGCTGTGAGCCGTACACAATGGAGAGTATGACAGAGACCATCTCTCCCCGTGTCCTCATCACGTTCATGCACTGCACCCGTGTGGAATAATAGTAGTAACAGGAGAACAACACCGTGAACAACCCACCGAACAGCAGGGTCAGCGCTATCAGGAAGAAACACGCTGTCGTTGAGCATCCTCCGGCGTAAGCTACCCCTGTCAGGATAACAGAGGACGCCAGCCACATCATCATCATTAGCTGAACCATTATCTTCCCCCCTGATGTTTCTCAAACCATGTCAGCCACATATCAGCATTCACATCATAGCAGGACGTGCCCGTCCCCTTGAACGGGCACTCGTCCAACCCTATCGTGATGTTGCGAGGGCAGATATTGTCGAGGTCGCTGTGCCGGCAGTACATCGCCAGCCACTCAGCCACCATGTGCAAGCTCTCAGCGCACGTCATCTTTGTCCATCCATGCCTTCCAGAACAAGCTCGTATTCGTCCGGCAGGACTGATTCGCCGGACAGTACACAAGGTCGAAGAGCCTCGTTGAACACGACACCCCGCCCCGCTCGCACCGCTCGCCGAGCTTCTTCACCAGTATCGCCTTCACCTCCGGCACGGTCTCCATCACCATCTTCCACCGCTCCTTGTTCACATCCAAGCAACGGCGACGCTCGCCGAACAGCGGGCAGAGCATGTCCATCTCCTTCTCCAACCAGCACTGCAAGCGGGGCTGCTGGCAAAGCGCTGCCATCTTCTCACACAATAGCTCCTGCCCAGTCATATCTTCCCCTCCTTCTGGAACCGAAGGAAACGCTCGTACTCCCCGGCAGGGATGCCATATACAGATTCCACCTGCGTCCCATCCACGACGCCGAGTGCAGCCATCTGCTTACAGGTCTCAATCTCTTCGGGAGTGAGGGAGAGCGGGTCATCGAGCGCACCCTCATTCGTGGCCTCCAGCGCCTCGCTGAGGGGCGTTTCCTCGTCACGTGACTCAACACTCACGGTCTCCGTGTTAGGCTCCTCTGCGGCCTTCCTAGAGCGTCTTTTCTTCGGAGTGGGCTGAGCGGTGAGGGCGGTCAGCATATCGTTCAGGGTTTGAATCTTGTTCGCCACTGCCGCCAGCTCGTTCTGGATAATGGTGCGGTCAGTTTCGAGGGCGGCGATGCGCCGAAGAAGTGCGGGGAGAACCTTCTCCACCAGTTCTGTGACAATCTCTGAGCTGTTCATACTCATCCTCCTAGATAAAATTGTTAAGCGTACAGTCACCGGTTAGCTCAGCCACATCCTCCGATAGCTGGGAGACTTTGGCGTTGAGCTTCTCGTAGTCTTTGCCCAATTTATAATGTGCCCTATCAACCTGCCGCAACATATCGGTAAGCAGGTTGACCTGCTTCTTGAGGTCAGCGACCTCTTTCGACAGCGCGCTGAGACCTTTCGCCGCTGCGTCGCCCCAGTCTTCACCCGTCACTGAGGACAGACCGTTGAGATTCAGTTCGACTTTCATTCTTTCACCCCCCTCCTATATGAACGTTGCCGTAGCATTGGCCTCTTCCATATCCGTCAGCCGTTTATCTATATTCGGCAATACAGCCACTGCCTTTGTCAGCACATCCACATCGTGCGCCATATCACTGAGCCTATCAGACAGCTCTTTGAGTGAGGACATAACCTCTTGAAGGTCAGCCGATACATGCTGAACGGTCTGCGCTTTGGCGTACTCACGCACACCCTCCGTGTTTATAAAGGCGTCGTTCAGCGTATCATACTTGGATTCCAACTGTGCCACCCGTTCCTCTAGGGTCGGAGCTTGTTTCGCCAACTCCTTGATACCCTCAAATATCGCTTCGCTCTCCGTCATCTCACACCCCCTAGATGAAGTCGTTCAGCGCTGTGGTCTCTTCGAGCTTCGCAATGCGCTCACTTATCCCGCTCAGCTCGTCCATCTTCGCTTCAAGAATAGTCACACGGTCGAGGAGCTTGTCTACTTTCCTACTAACTTCACGAATACGAGCCAGATTCCCATCTGTTGAGTGAAACAACACCTTAAGCTTCTCATTGAGGGTCTCCACAGATTGAGGAGTATCGGCTTCCTCCATCTCCGCCAGCTTCTCAGTGAGGTAGTCGACCTGCTCAGTGAGAGCGTCAATCGTCTTGTCCCTCGTCTCAGGCTTGGCTATCCGTTGCAGCTCATCCATTGCCGCATGTATCGAGGGCAACCAGTCTTCCTGCCCCACCCTATCCATCATTGTCTTCACGTCGTCGGCCATCTTAGTTCTCCTTGCTGAGTTTTGTCAAGATGTCATAAGGAATAAATAGCTTCTCGTCAAACTCCACGCCAGATTCAAAATACGCCATAGCCCGTAGCAAGTCCGGCATACGTTTGACAATATCTATCTTCTCATCGGGTGTCACGCCCAGCTTATCGCACACATACTTAATATATGTGGCATACGCTTCGCCCGCAGTGAACCTATCGAGCACACCTTTCACCGTGTCGATGCCGTACTTTTTGGAATAGGTGCAGAGGGTCAGCGCTGCTGCACGTACGCCGTACTCGAGCGAGCTGAACACCACATGGCCGTGCTTATCCACACCGACCTGCCCCAACCACGGGTCGTCCGCTCTGTATGGTTTGACATTGCACGGATTATTATTCTGCACAGCGAGCGTAGGGAGAGGAGCCTCGCCCTCTCCCTGCTCCATATGGAGGATGACATGCACGTTCACATCCTTAGCCACTGCCTCAGTACTTTCCCGTGTGTTCGTTATATCGAGCACCACCAGTGCCCCCAGCACAAACAAGCTCACACCACTCACCACGTCACGCCAGCTCATCCCATGAACCTCCCATTGAGAATCTTGAACATCTGCTCCGGAAGCTCCTTGATGTTCTCCAGATAGGCGAACTCATTCTTCTGGAGGAATCCCTCAAGTGCCTTGTTCTGTATGCCTATACCTGCCAGCTCCACACCCAGCTTACGAGCCAGCGCCACTGCCTTGTCCATCATCGTCGGGTTATACGTCTCACCGTCGGAGAGTATGATGACCAGCCTGCGTCTATCTATCTTCGACCACGTGAACTGAGTGAGAGCGAACATAAGCCCCTCTCCCATCTGTGTTCCGCTGTCGGCGGTGAGATTCAGGTTATCCGTCAGCGGGTCACCGAACTTTATCAGCGGGACTACGTGATTCCCAGTGAACCCGCCCGCTGCAAGTTGCACTCCCTTTATCCCGTTAACTGCGGATGCTATCGAGTAAAGGGCCATCGATGTCATGTTTATCTTCGCACCGTACATGGAGCCGGACATGTCGACGAGGATGTAGATGTCCGTGTTTATATCCCGCTGAGGCGTGTACCTCTGGAACACGTTGGCGTTGCAAGTGCTAAGCCGAGCAAGCCGTCTCGTATCCAGCTTGCCTGTCTGATACGACCCGCCACGGTTCAGCACATAGGACTGGAGCAGGGAGCGGAGCTTGGCACGGAGCCGAGCCGTGATGAGCATGGCGGTCGTCTTCATCTCAGGTGTCAGCGCCTTGCGATAGGTACATATGTCCTGATTGTTCGGCACCTCCATTGCATCCGAGGTCTGCATGGTGTTGAAGTCAATCGTCTTCCCCGTCTGCTCCTCAAGCTCACGACAGCAGCGCGGGCTGAGCGGGTTGAACCCCTGCGTCTCCCGTGTGTCATACGGGTCGGAGATACTGGTTAGTGTGTTATGCACCATATCCCCGAAGCTCTTCTTTGTCTCGTCAATAGATATGCCCATGTCTCGCAGGCTCTGAGATTCGCCGGGCGCACCCCCGCCAGACGAAGAGGGCGAAGAGGACTGAGAGGACTGAGAGGACTGAGAGGACTGAGAGGGTGAACCCCCCTGCCCCACTCCCTCATCGCCACTGCCCTCGGACTGCTGCTGTCCTTCTCTCTGACCAGCCGTACCGTCCATTGCGCTCTGCTGTGCCTGCTCCTGCCCCTCCTGCTCGTTGGCGTCTTCCAAGTCCTGCATGTGCTGGCATATCTCTCCGAGCAGGACGTGCGCCCATTTCAAGTTATGCTCAGTGCTATCGTTCTCAGCCCATGCCTTCGTGAGCACGTCGTCTATCTTCTGCCTCAGCACAGGGTCTATCTGGTCGAGGATGTTGCGATAGATAGCGAGCGACGGAGCGAGGAACGGATACATGAACGTCCTCTGCTTATACAGGATGTAGCCCTTGAGCATCTCCCATCCGAACTTCTCATTCACATTGCCGGATGGCGAGTGAATCCACTCATCCCTGATGTCCGTCATCTGGACATTGCCGAACTTCACCCGCACGAGCTGCTCGAGGTTCTGCATACTGCCGGGGAACGTCTCGCTCATCCTCTTCTCCACATAGGTATCCTCGAGGATGTTCCACAGTGTATGCTCGAGGAAGCACAGCCTCTTCTTCCCCGTGTTGTGGTTCCTACTCGCATCGAACGCCGACGACACCATGTCATTATCTGTGAACCGGACATGCCCCACCTCGTGGTCGATGTACCCATGCAACGTGCGCAGGTACGCAGGCATGTCCTCCACCACCCGTCCGGGGAGATTGATAATGTACGGCGGGTCACTGTCCTTGTCGTATCTGGTATACGCCTGCGCCCCTCCTACTTTTACTTTTATATTATACATTTGAGACAGTAACGCCGCCAGCACTGGCAAGCTCTGCATCGCCGCATCATGAATTCTCATATCACCCTCCAGATAAAGGGGCGGTTGCCCGCCCCCGTTACAGGTTACAAACCTAACGCGTCCTCAAGCTCGCTCCGCTCGCTCTGCGGGCTGAGCGGCTCGGACGTCTCGGGCGTCTCGCTGTCGCTCGACATGTCCTCCGTTGGTTCGCCGTCGGATGTCTCACGGTCGCTCAGCATAGCGTCGAGGGTCTCGAGATTGCCGAACGAGAGGAGGAACATCTTGAAGTTCTTCACTGCCACCTCGTTGTCCG
>CANQWS010000029.1 GCA_947627615.1 uncultured Muribaculaceae bacterium
TATCTCGGTGAGCATTGGGACTATGTGATAACCGTATGTGGGGGTGCCAATGAGAGTTGCCCAGCATTTATCGGCAAGATTGACCACCGTCTGCACCTCGGCTTTGAAGATCCTTCGGATGCCAAAGGGGCAGCGGAGTTCATTGACTCGGAGTTCCGGCGCATCCGTGATGAGATTGGTAAGTGTTTCCGGCAATTCTATGATGAAGAATTAAAACCAAAATTATAGATGCCATATCCTGCTGCGATAGGCTTTTAGTTCCTCTTCGGGAAACTCGGCTATTGCTTTGTCAAATTCACGGAGTATCGCGGGTTTGTCGTCGGGCAATGCTCCGGTTATCGGTACCGTATTGGAAACGTGATGACCAAGCAGATTGACCTTTATCTTCAGTCGGTCTATGAGTGTCCGCATCTCCATCAGTCTTTCGATTTCCGGCTCTTCCACATAAGTTCCGTCTATGACCTCTTGATACAATTGTGATTCCGAAAATATGGTCAAAGATACGATGTTGATGATGCACGGATGAAGTTGGTTCAAGACATCGGCAGTGGCAATTGCGCTGGCTTCGCCATTTCCCTTACCACCGAGTCCGTTTAGGTAGAACACGTTGTAGCGTATTCCCGCCTCGTCGAGTTTCGACAACTGCGCAAGAATGTCAGAGGCGTGATAACCTTTGTTCATCCTATCGAGGGTCTCGTCGTGAGCCGTCTCGATGCCTATGTTGATGCTGTCGAGTTTCAGATGCCGGAGGTTCTTCAGTTCCTCAACCGATTTGGGAGTGATGTCCGTAACGCGGGCGAACATCCCGAACGACACCATGTGCGGAAGATATTTTCTCAGCAGCAGAGCCACGTCCAGGAGTTTGTTGTAACTCAGCGCGAAAGGATTTGCACCGGTGAGATAGACTCGCCGGGCGCGTGGCTGCCATTGGCGGATGACTTTAAGGTCTTCCTCCACCTCCGATAGGGGCGACATCCGGAAGGGAGTTCCGTGGTATAGACTGCAAAACTTGCATCTGTGCCATGTGCAGCCTGAGGTCAGTTGAAGGAGCTGGGAATTGGCTTCGTATGGCGGTCGCCATACCTGCCCGGTGAAATGCAGTTCAGGATATAGCATATCTCGATAAATTTTGTTAATTTTACAGCGCAAAATTAGGTGATTATCAGAGCCAAAGCAACAACTTTCCAAACGGTTTGCCCCTTACCGGAAAGTTTGCTTTACTCGTTATCAACCTGTTCTGCGTGACCGAAAATGGCAAAAAAACTGGACTACGAATATTGCAAGGCCGCACCGATGCTCGAATGGCTCGGCAACAAATGGGCGCTGGTGGTTCTCGTGAAGATTTCCGAGAACGAACCGGTGCGTTTCAACGAGCTTTACCGCAACATCCCGTCGGTATCGGAGAAGGTGCTATCGCAGGTTCTCCGCCAGTTGGCCGCCGACGGCATCATCCGCCGCCAACTGTTCCCGGACGTGCCGCCCCGCACGGAATATTCCGTCACTGACTTCGGCCGAACGCTTTTGCCCCACGTCGAAGCCCTCATCAACTGGGGCCGCGACAACTTCGACACCATAATATCAAACCGCCAGAAACATAATTTGAAATGAAACCGTCAGAATTCATATCCGAGTATCGGGAGTGCTTCGGTTCCGGAGCGCCGTTGCCTCTTGCCGTGGTCTATAACGACGAACCGCTGAGTGAGCCCCGGAATATCGCGGGTTGTATGTTCAAGCAATTTCACAGAGCCTATAAAGGTGAAACTGTTACTTTCAATGCCGAAAGTCTCACCTGCGGAGGCGGTAAGCTATATACAGGGCTTGGACCTGTTCAGGAACAGATATATGACTTTGTTTCAAAAGTTGAACGATATAAACAGACTCCCGAACTTGTACGCAGTTATATAGCGGCAATGAATCCCCGCTTATCGGATAAACCATACTTGAATATAGTACCCATCGGCAACCTTGGCGCCTTCGATGGAATCGAAGGCCTGATATTCTTTGCGACGCCTGATGTTCTCTCCGGTCTTTTCGCGTGGGCCAACTATGACAGCTCAGATCTGAATGCAGTAATGTCACCTTGGGGTTCCGGCTGTGCATCATCCATAACAACAATGGTCAACGAGAACCGCGCCGGAGGCAAACATTGCTTTATCGGTATGCTTGATGTCTCCGCGCGACAATTCTTTCGCCCCGATATTCTGAGCTTCGCCATTCCACGGAGCCGGTTTCTGGAAATGTGCGAAACAATGAAGGAATGCTGTATCTCCGGCAGTCCGGCATGGCTTAAAGTAAAGAAGAGAATAAGCAACAGATAGTATGGAGCATAGAGTGAGGGTAACGGTGCTCGACACCATAATACCAAACCGCCAGAAACAAAAATAACGATATGGAACAAAAATGCTGTCAGAGCTGCGGAATGCCGCTCACAAATGAAATCCTCGGTACAAATGGGGATGGCACGCTCAATGACGATTACTGCATTTACTGCTACAAGGACGGCAAGTTCACCCAGGACATGACCATGGAGCAGATGATTGACCACTGCGTCCGGTTCACCGACGAGATAAACAAGCAGTCAGGGCAGAACCTGACAGTGGAACAGGCCAAGGAGATGATGCGCCAATTCTTTCCACACCTCAAACGCTGGAAAAAATAGATTTTATGAGCAACGAAATTCTATATATCCTTCTGCCCGATTATGCCGCGCATGAGGCCGTGTATCTCTCGCAGGCAATAGCCTCCGATGATTTTGCGCTGAAAGAGAATCCCAAGTATGTCAATAAGGTTGTGGCTCCGTCAATGGAACCCGTCAAGTCCATAGGAGGCTTCCGGACATTACCGGACTATTCGTTCGACACGATGCCCGACGATTATGCGGCGCTGGTACTTATCGGAGGTTTCGGCTGGAGCAAGCCGGAAGCTGATAAAGTTGCTCCTATTGTCCGGAATGCCATTGAGAGAGGCAAGCCGATTGGTGCGATATGCAATGCCGCTTCATGGATGGCAAAACACGGCTTCCTCAACGCCGTGAAGCATACCGGCAACGGCCTGGACCAGCTGAAATTATGGGGCGGCGAAAACTACACCAATCCTGATGGCTATACCCATGCCCAGACTGTCAGCGACAATAACATCCTGACGGCCAACGGTTCAGCCACTCTTGAATTTGCCAAAGCACTGCTTTTGCTTCTTGAGAACGACACCCCGGAGCGAATCGAAATGTACTATCAGTTCAACAAGCAGGGCTTCTGCTCCTTATTCCCATCCTGACGAAAATAATGTACGGATGAAGCAAACACATCTGAGCAGTCTGCGGAAAAATATCTGATTCGGAATCCTTTTCAACAGATGCAAATTTAGCTCACACCCATTTATCCTACAAATATCGCAAGAGCTTATTCTGCTTCGATAATGGATTGCACCATACGCCGTAGTTCTTCTCGGTTCGGAAGATACATCTGATACTTTGAAACAAAAATATTGCTGTCCATGCCATAAGTCGCATATTCGACCACAAGCTCATTTTTTGAATGGCATAGGACTATTCCGATAGGTTTATTATCATCGGAGTGAGATACCTCGTTGGCAAAATACCCAAGGTACATGTTCATTTGCCCTATGTCATAATGTTTCACGCCAGCCCGTTTCAAGTCTATCAAAATATAACATTTCAATATGGCGTGGTAAAACACCAAATCGACATAATAATGTGTGTTGCCAATTTGAATCGGATACTGTTCCCCTATGAAAGCGAAACCTTTGCCAAGTTCAAGAAGAAACTTTTGCATGTTGTCAATCAAGGCTTTCTCAAGACTTGATTCTGAATATCTCTTTCCTTCCGGGATTCCCAGAAATTCAAGCACAAAAGTATCTTTGACCACATCTTGAGGACTACGGATTATCTGCCCTTTCTCTGCCAACGCCAATACTCCGGCCTTATCATGGCTTTGAGCAAGACGCATAAATAATCCTGAATCAATTTGTCTGCGGAGGGCACGAACACCCCAATGTTGCGTTAGACATTCATTTTCGTAGAACTGTCTTTCAAGACTATCATCAATTTCCAACAGCTCACACCAATGCGACCAACTCAATTTTCCAGACACTGTCTGGAATTTTGGATAGTACAGATACAATCGTCTCATATTATGAAGATTAGACAGACTACATCCTTTGCCAAGTTGTAAAGTCAATCGTTTAGATAATTTACGCATGAGTCCCTCACCATAAGAAGCCCTTGCTTTTCCATCCTGTTCAAATTCCACGATATACTCTCAAATATGCCAATTGGTTATTACGAGAGTATCGTCTATCTGATGCAAAATTTTCGTCTTGGCTTCTGAAACCAGACATACAATTCGATCCACAAGATTTTCAAACCCTGCGTCATCATCCGGCAATATAGGTTTTGGCTTTATTGGCTTCATAACAAATGCATAAATAATAAATTATTTGGAATTGAGCTATAAGGTATTAAAGTATTACCAAAGCTCGTTGTCTTTCTTTGACAAGGCGACGATTTCGTAGGCTATCCGACCGTCCTTGGAGCGGCATTCGGTATCATCGAAGCTATTCCCTTTGCATTTCCGGCTAAGTGCAAAATTCTTGCTGAGGTGCTGTCCCAATCGTTGGAATATCATGGTAATTTTGTAACTTTGGTGGCGGGATTGTCTTTGGCTGTCTGGAGTATTGTATATATGAGAATTTACGGTCAAGGTAATCCGTTTGATGCAATGGGACACGAGATTGCTCCTCGAACCCAACATCTGATGACCGATGGGCCATGTCGCCATACTCGTAATCCGATGCTCAGCGGAACTTTTGTTTATTATCTCGGCATCCTCACGATACTCCGCTCCTGGCAAGCCGTACTTATCTTTGTGATCATAACGATTATCATGTTGGTTCAGGTTCACGACGAAGAACATCGTCTTGAGCGAGATTTTGGCGATGAGTACCAAAACTACAAACAAAAGTGGGAAGATTTTTCTAATCGGTGCATTTGAATATTCTTTATATTTCTCTTCAAACTCATAACTATCTTGTCGCAGAGTTTGGCGATATTGCGGGAAAATGCGTGGCTGTTTCGAGGTTTATGGCTAAATTTGCAGCATAAACATAAAAGCATGACTGAACACATAATCAATATCCCTACGCCGGCCGACCTCCCCGCCGCTGCCGATGCATTCATAGACCTGATGGGTGACTACACCGTGTTTGCGTTCAACGGCGAGATGGGCGCTGGCAAAACTACCTTCATCTCGGCGCTGGCCCGACAGCTCGGCGTGACCGAGGATCTGGCTTCGTCACCCTCGTTTGCCATTGTCAACGAATACCGTTCCGACACCACAGCCGAACTCATCTATCATTTCGACCTTTACCGTCTGAAGAATCTCGAGGAAGCCCTGGAGATAGGCATAGAGGACTATTTCGATTCGGGCGCCCTGTGTCTGATAGAGTGGCCCGACCGTGCGGCCGACGTGTTGCCGCTTGACACTGTGATGGTTGACCTCGCGGTAGAGCCCGACGGCTCCCGCCGCATGAGCGTCAGACTCCCTGACTGACACGGCCCGAAAAATTACTGAATTTATTGCGCATGCACCGGCGGGGCGAACATATCCGACCCGCCGCGATGCCTCCTGCTGCCGTCTTACCGGCTTACCGGGACCCCGGCAGTGAATTCCTTGGGGAATTGTTTTGCAGAAGTGGATTATTTCGCTATTTTTGCCATACCGAATAATCTATACCACTCATACATCAATTTATGACAACAGAAAACAGACGCAGCAGTTTTTATCCATGGGTCGTTGTAGGGCTTCTTTGGGTCGTGGCCCTTCTTAATTATATGGACCGCCAGATGCTTTCGACCATGCGCGATGCCATGGCTTTTGACATCACCGACCTCGAGAACAAGGTGATGTTCGGCAAGATAATGGCTGCCTTCATGTGGATCTACGGATTCATGAGCCCGATTTCGGGTATAGTGGCCGACAGGGTCAACCGCAAGTGGCTGATAGTGTGCTCGCTTGCCGTATGGTCCGGAGTGACGCTCGCCATGGGCTATGCCACCACCTACGAGCAGGTCTACTGGCTTCGCGCCGCCATGGGCGTCAGCGAGGCTCTGTACATTCCCGCCGCTCTTTCGCTTATCGCCGATTATTTCACCGGCAAACAGCTCAGTTTCGCCATAGGCATTCACATGACCGGACTGTACATGGGTCAGGCCATCGGCGGCTTCGGGGCCTTTGTGGCCGAGAAGGTGTCATGGCAATCTACATTCCACTGGTTCGGCATCATAGGAATAGTCTATGCCTTTGTGCTGATATTCTTCCTCCACGAGAAACGCGCTTCCTCGTTCGAGACGCCGAAAGAGGTCAAGGAAAAGGCGCCGCTCGGCAAGGTGCTCCGCGAGAACATGCGCGCCGTCGGGTCATCTCTCGGCATGCTGCTGGCCAACATTGCCTTCTGGACCATTCTCTTCTTCTTCGCCTCATGCTCTGTGCCCGGATGGGCCACAAAGAACTGGCTCCCGACACTGTTTGCCGATTCGCTCGGAATCGACATGGTGACAGCCGGCCCCATAGCAACCATAACCATTGCTTTCGCCTCGTTCATCGGCGTGATGGTAGGCGGCCCCATGGCCGACCGCTGGGCGCAGAAGAATCTGCGCGGACGCATCTACACGAGTTCCATCGGTCTGGCCATGATGATTCCCTCGCTGGTCATGATGGGATTCGGCACAAGTGTGGGCGCGGCCGTGGGCGCCGGACTTTTCTTCGGTCTCGGCTACGGACTTTTCGATACCAACAACATGCCTATCCTCTGCCAGTTCGTGCCGTCGCGCTCGCGAGGAACGGCCTACGGCATCATGAACATGTCGGGCCTGTTCATAGGCGCGCTCGCCACTGACCTGCTCGGCACCCTCGCCCAGGAAGGCAACATGGGACTGGGATTCGCCTTCATGGCCGGCGCGCTACTGCTTGCCCTTGCGGCTCAGCTCCTGATTCTCCGTCCCAAAACTCTCAACATGGAATAACCTGTAAAAAACAAATAAGATATGGAAAAAATCAAAGGTCTTATAGACGCTCCTTTCACTCCGTTTCATGAAAACGGAGATATAAATCTCGAACCGATTCCCGCCTACTGCAACATGCTCGTGGTCAACGGCATGCAGGGCGTATTCATCAACGGATCATCCGGCGAGGGCTATATGCTGACTCCCGACGAGCGCAAAGCCATTGCCGAGGAATGGGTCAGAGTGGCTCCCGAAGGCTTCAAGGTAATTGTCCACGTAGGTAGCTGCTGCGCGCGCGAAAGCCGCGAACTTGCCCGCCACGCCGCCGAAATCGGTGCATGGGGCATAGGTGCCATGGCGCCCCCGTTCCCAAAAATCAACCGCATCGAGGAACTGGTGAAATACATAGAGTACATCGCCGCCGGCGCTCCCGAACTGCCGTTCTACTACTACCACATCCCGGCCTTCAACGGCGCTTTCCTGCCCATGGTCAAGCTTCTTGAGGCCGTTGACGGACGCGTGCCCAACTTTGCCGGAATCAAATATACCTTCGAGAGCATCTACGAGTACAACCAGTGCCGCCTGTACAAGAACGGCAAGTACGACATGCTCCACGGTCAGGACGAGACCATTCTTCCCTCGCTCGCCATGGGCGGCGCACAGGGCGGAATCGGCGGAACCACCAACTACAACGGCCGCGAGCTGAACGCCATAATCGAGTGCTGGAAACACGGCGACATCGAAGGCGCCCGCGAGCATCAGAATTTCGCCCAGGAGGTCATAAACGTGATATGCCATTACCGCGGCAACATCGTGGCCGGCAAGCGCATCATGAAACTGATAGGTCTCGACCTCGGTCCCAACCGCGTGCCGTTCCAGAATATGACGCCGGAGGAAGAGGAAGCCATGAAGGCCGAACTCGACGCCATTGATTTCTTCTGCCGCTGTAACAAAGTCTGAACTTCTACAATATCCGGATGAATCTTCGATATCTTATGACAGTCATGGCCATTGCGGCCATGGCTTTCGGCATTTCAGCCGAAACAAAAGTTGCCTGTGTGGGCAACAGTATAACCTACGGCTACGGACTGCCTGACTCGCTCAGACCTGCCCGGAGCTATCCCGCGCGTCTTCAGGCATTGCTTGGCGACGGTTACCGGGTAGGCAACTTCGGCCACAACGGCGCCACGCTGCTCCGCCACGGCCACCGTCCCTACTTCAGCCTGCCGGAGTACGCTCAGGCAAAGGCCATGGATGCCGACATAATTGTGATTCATCTGGGAGTAAACGACACGGATCCGCGTGACTGGCCCAACTATGGCGATGAGTTCGTGGCTGATTATTCGGCTCTGATTGACAGTCTGCGGGCCGGAGATCCCTCGAAACGCATAATCATTGCCCGCCTGACGCCCATCGGCGCACCGCATTACCGGTTCAGGACCGGAACGCGTGACTGGCGCCTGCTGGAGCAGGAGGCCATTGAGCGCGTGGCCCGCATAAAAGGGGCGGAACTGATTGATTTCGACACGCCGCTGCGTGACCGCCAGAACCTCATGCCTGACGCCATCCACCCGAACGCCGAGGGCTACGACATTCTGGCCCGCACGGTCCATGCCGCCATAACGGGCAAGCGCGGTGGCCTTAAACTCCCGCCATTCTACCAGAGCGGAATGGTGATCCAGCGCCACAGGTCCCTGACCATCTCCGGCCAGGCCGACAGCAACGCCCCCGTCACCCTCAGACTCGACGGAATCACCTACCGAACCAAAGCCGACGGCAACGGTCTGTGGAGCATAGAGACCGCACCGCTTGCCAACGGCACCTACACACTCGAAGTCAGCGACGGGAAAAAGACCATCCGCCTGACCGACATCGTTGCCGGAGAAGTGTGGGTGGCTTCCGGCCAGAGTAACATGGCCTTTGAACTCTCGTCGGATACCAGAGGAGCCGAAGCCATAGCAGCCGCCGGAGACCCGGACCTGCGGTTCTTCGACATGCGTCCGGTGGCCTATACCAACAACGAGAAATGGCCCGATTCGATTCTGACAGCCATAGACACCCTCGGCCATTTCCGGCCGGCCGTATGGGCCCGGGCCACACCGGAGACAGCCGGACGGCTGTCGGCCGTGGCCTATTACTTCGGACGCCGTCTGCGGGATTCGCTCGATGTGCCGGTAGGCATAATAGTCAACGCCGTGGGCGGAGCCCCTTGTGAGGCATGGATTGACGTCAACACCCTCGAGACCGTCACCCCGGAAGCGCTTGTCAACTGGCGGCGCAACGATTACGTGCAGCCGTGGGTGCAGGGCCGGGCCGACGTCAACGCTCCGGCGCCCCACCGCCATCCCTACGAGCCGAGCTATCTGTTCTCGTCGGGAATACGTCCGCTGGGACGTCCCGACATAGCCGGAGTTATATGGTATCAGGGTGAATCCAACGCCCACAACACCGAACTGCATGAAACATTCTTCCCCATGCTCGTCGACAGCTGGCGCCGCGAGTTCCGCCGTCAGGACCTGCCGTTCTGCTTCGTTCAGCTGAGCAGCATCGACAGGCCTTCATGGCCCGGATTCAGGGACTCGCAGCGACGCATGGCCAGGCGCAAGCCCGGCGTATGGATGGCCGTCAGCTCTGACAAAGGCGATTCGCTCGATGTGCATCCCCGCTTCAAGGAACCTGTGGGCGAACGTCTGGCACGGCAGGCCCTCCACAACGTCTACGGGTTCAAGAACCTGACGCCTGAGGGACCGGAGCCGGTCAAAGCCATGGCCTCGCGCAATTCTTCGGTTACCGTCACTTTCGACAATGCCTCAGGCCTGACCACATCGGATGGCGCCGCACCGCGCACATTCGAGATTGCCGGCCGTGACGGTGTGTTCTATCCCGCCGATGCCGTTATTGACGGCCCCGCTGTGCGGGTCGCCTCAGAGTCAGTCAGCCGGCCATGTTACGTGCGCTATGGCTGGCAGCCGTTTACCCGCGCCAATCTCATCAATGCCGACAGCCTGCCGGCTTCAACCTTTAAAATAACCATTGACAACATGAATGACTTATATGAAATGGAACCGGGCTACAGCCGGGGAGTCTCCGCTGCTTATTCCGGTAGTTTTGCCGACGGTACACTGATTGTGGCCGGCGGCGCCAATTTCCCCTGCGACGACCCGCTGGCTCCTACGGCCCGTAAGAAACTCTATTCCGGCATCTACACCCTCGACCCGGCTACATTTGAGCTGAAACGTTTCGGCTCGCTGCCGGCGCCCATGGCCTACGGTGCTTCGGTCACCCTCCCCGATGGAATTGTCCTGATCGGCGGGACGGACGACAACGGAAGCCTCAAGTCAGTGTACCTGCTCGAAGCTTCAGGCGAAATCAAACCGCTGCCGGAGCTGCCCAAGACAATCGACAATATGGCCGCCGCTGCCATAGGCAACAGGATTTATGTGGCCGGAGGCAATGTCGACGGCAAACCGTCGTGCGACCTTTTCATGCTTGACCTTGACAAAATTTCGGCCGGATGGCGCAAACTCCGTTCCATGCCGGGCAACCCGAGGGTGCAGCCGGTCATGGCGGCAACTGGCGGCAAACTCTATCTCTGGGGCGGTTTCGCCGGACGATTTGCCGGACATGAGCCCACTCTGGAGCTCGACGGTCTGGTCTATGACCCGGAATCGAACAAATGGAGCGCTATCCAGGGTCCCGTGACCGACGACGGAGTGAAAGTATCGACCGGAGGCGGAGCCGCAGCCACACTCGCTGACGGCCGCATAGCCGTTGCCGGCGGAGTGAACAAGGACGTTTTCCTCTCGGCCCTGATAGACCAGGCCGCCGATTATCTGCTTCATCCCATACCCTGGTACGGCCTGAATCCCCGCGTATTCGTGTTCGATCCGGCCTCAGGCCGGTGGAGCGCCGATGCGCCCGACGCCATGACAGCACGCGCCGGAGCCTCCATGCTGCCTGACAGAAACGGATTCTATCTGTTCGGCGGCGAGCTGAAACCGAGAATCAGGACCAGTCAGACCATCCACGTGACAAAATGAGCTACAAGATGAAAAAAGCAATCAACGACCTGAGCACCGCCACCTACGGCGAGGTGCGCACGCAGGACTACGACATAGCCCTCCTGCCCTGGGGCGCTACGGAACCCCACAACTATCATCTGCCTTATCTGACGGATGCCATACTCAGCCACGACATAGCCGTCGACGCCGCCCGCAAGGCTCTGGAGCTTTACGGCGTCAGGGCCATGGTGCTCCCCCCAATGCCTCTCGGCGCCCAGAATCCCGGGCAGCGCGAACTGAAGTTCTGCATCCACTACCGTTACGACACCCAGCGCGCCGTGCTGACCGACATAGCCTCGTCACTGGACCATCAGGGCCTCCGCCGGCTGCTGATCATCAACGGACACGGAGGCAACGTGTTCAAAAACATGATCCGCGACCTCGCCATTGACCTGCCCGACATGCTCATAGCCACCGGCGAATGGTTCAAAGGGGCGCCGGCCAAAGACTATTTTGACCACCCCGGCGACCATGCCGATGAACTGGAGACCTCGGTGATGATGCATTATCATCCTGACTACGTAGACCTGTCGACCGCCGGCCACGGAGGCGACGGCGGTTTCCGGAGCGAGGTGCTTTCGCGCGGTGTGGCCTGGCTCCCGCGTGACTGGAGCCGCATAAGCCCCGATACCGGCGTAGGCGACCCGTCGCTTGCCACGGCCGAGAAGGGCGCCCGCTTCGCCGATGCCTGTTCGTCGGCTTTCGCTCAGGTCATAGCCGATCTCTGCGCCCCCGACCTCTACCGCTGAGTCCCGGCTCTGCCATGTCGCGCGCCCGGTTTTACTGATTTATAGAACTATTGCAACCTTACTATGGATAATTTCACTTATTGCACTCCAACAAAATACGTGTTCGGACGCGGCGCCGAACTTAATGCCGCCGCGGAGCTGAAGGCATTGGGCCTCGGCAAGGTAATGGTGGTCTATGGCGGCGGCTCCGCCGTTCGCAGCGGCTTGCTCGGCCGTGTGCTCGAGAATCTTGACGCTTTCGGCATTGTTCATGTCGAACTCGGCGGCATAGAGCCTAATCCCACCGACCCGAAGGTGCGCGAGGGCATCGACGTGTGCCGCAGAGAGCACATCGAAGGGCTGCTTGCCGTTGGCGGCGGCTCGGTTATCGACACCGCGAAAGCCATTGCAGCCGGGGTGCCTTACCATGGCGATTTCTGGGACTTCTGGGCCGGGAAAGCCACCGTTGAAAAAGCGTTGCCCGTGGGCGTGGTGCTGACTATTCCCGCCGCCGGCAGCGAGGGATCGGGCAACTCGGTCATAACCCTGCTTGACGGACTTCACAAGATTAGTCTGCGCACCGACTACTGGCTGCGCCCGAAATTCGCGCTGCTCAATCCGGAACTCACGTTCACCTTGCCCCCGGCACAGACCGCTGCCGGAATAGCCGACATGATGGCACATATCTTTGAGCGCTATTTCTCCCCCACTCAGGATGTGGAAATCACCGACCGTGTGGCCGAGGGAGTGCTCATGACCATAATAGAGGAAGCTCCCAAGGTCATGGCGCGCCCCGACGACTATCAGGCCCGTGCCAACATAATGTGGAGCGGTACCCTTGCCCATAACGGCATCTGCGGCACCGGACGCAAGGAGGACTGGGTGTCACACTTCATGGAGCACGAAATCAGCGCCGTCTATGGTGTGACCCACGGTGCCGGACTGGCCGTTATGCTGCCGGCATTCATGACCTTCATGGCACACCACGCTCCTGCCAAGGGTGCCCATCTCGCACGCCGTGTGTTCGGCATATCCGAACCCGACGACACAGCCGCCGCACTTGCCGGCATCACGGCGCTCAAATCGTTCTTCGGTTCACTCGGCTTGCCACTGACATTCAAGGAGCTCGGCATCGAAAACCCCGACATTGACCTGCTCGTCAAAAAGCTCCACGAGAACAAAGGCGAAGTCATAGGCGGCTACTACCCCCTCCGCGTCGCCGACACCGCCGCCATCTACCGCCTCGCCCTCTGACCCTCCCCTACCAGATAAAGTATTCTCAGCCTCGTAGAGGCGTACAAATTGTAGCCCCATATCGGAAGCTGCCGAGGAACGAGGCGGCCTTCCGGTATGGGGTATAGGTACAAAAAAGATTCCCTGGCCTCGAAGAGGTCAATTAATTCTCCCACTGAATGCCATTACCCCCGCCGCAGGGATTTTCAGGGCTGGATTTGAGTTTTTTTTGCGATAGGTTGCTGGTAATCAGAAAAATTGATTACCTTTGTGACTCTGACGCCGAGGTCAGGCGGTTTTTCCCGCCGAATCATCGGAGTCCGACCTGAATCCTTTACCAGTCACCAATCATTATCATTTCTTCCAAGTAATTACCAGAATGCATCTCTTCCGTCTGATAATCAGCGCTGTTTTTCTCTTAATCTGCCCGCAAGCGTTTACCTCCAGACCAGCAATCACGGGGGCCGACCATCTTCAGGCCAAGGACGGTCTGAGCAGCGACCGGGTGTTTTCCGTTGTCGAGGACAATGACGGGGTTATCTGGGTGGGGACCAAGGAGGGTGTGGACCGTTTCAACGGCCGTGACTTCAAGCACTATCCACTGCTCGACGATTTGCGTTACGGCGATTTTGCCGCAAGGGTCATAAAACTGGTTGTCAACAGTGGGAACGAGCTGATGGCCTACGATAACACCGGGCATCTCTACGGCTACAATCCCATTCTGGACAAGTTTGATGTGAAACTGCGCCTGACGGAGAAATTCGAGGAATATGTGACGCTAAACGCGGTTGTTCCAGCATCGGACGGCTCGTTACTCATCGGGCTGACATCGGGGCTTTTCCGGGTGAAAGGCGACGACATTACCAAAGTGGCGGACAATCTGAGCGTCAACGACATGATTGTTCTCGGCGACAGACTGCTGGCGGCCACCACCGCCGGAACCATCCTGATAACACCGGGTTCCGGCAGCCGGAAAACACTTCTCGACAAGAACACCCAGACATTATATTATGACCCGGCCTCACAGTGGGTCTACATAGGCACGTTCAACAACGGTCTCTGGCGCTATAATCTCGCCACCGGCAAATCGGAGAAACTGAATCATGACAGCCGCGAACTGGACAAACCTGTCAGGGCCATAAAGAAGCTTGACGACCGGCATATAGCCATAGGGATAGACGGAGTGGGCGCATATTCGTTCGACACGACCGACCTGAGCATAGACAAGCTGGCCAACACCGGAGGCTCCACCGGCATACGCCTCAACGGCAACGGCGTCTACACCATTCTGAAAGACAGCTACGGCAATCTCTGGGTGGGGAGCTACACCGGCGGCCTTACCATCCTGATGTTCACGTCATGGCCCGCGAAACATATCATTCACGACAAGGGCAACATCAACTCCATAGCCGACAACAATGTCAACGCCATCGCCGAAAACAGCGACGGCAAGATATGGTTTGCCACCGATGCGGACATCAGCATCGAGGACCCGTCGACGAACCGCTGGAGCCACATTGACGTAAATGCCGTCACCGTAGGGCTGCAACGCCTCGACGACGGCCGCATAGCCGCGGGCACGTATGGCGATGGCATCTACATTTTCGATTCGTCAGGCCGCAGGCTGAAACACATAAACAGAGAAAACGCCGGCATAAGCTCCAACTACATCTTTTCAATCAGGCAAGGCTCCGAGGGCGACATCTGGGCCGCCTCGCTCGACGGCGGAATCATGAGATTCGACAGGAATTTCAACTACAAGAAAACCTATCCCGTCAACGTGTCATTCAATGTGACGGTCACCCCCGACGGGAAGATAGCGGCGGCCACGGCCGACGGCTATCACGTGATAGACCCCGCGACGGACCGCATAGAGCATTACGCCAGTGTGGCCGAGCAGGTCAACTCCAACACAAGCGTCTACATCATCTCCATGCTTTTCAACTCCGACGGCAAAGTGTGGCTGGGGACGGAAGGCGGCGGAATCAATGTCTATGACCCGGCCTCGCGCACTGTCATAAAGAAATACCGCACAGATGACGGACTGCCGTCCAACGACATCTACTGCCTGCTCCGCGACAACGACGGCAACATCGTGGCATCGACAGGCAACGGAATAGCGGTGCTGCAGGATTCGGTGTTCAAATCGCTGAATTATCTCCACGGACTCGCCAAGGAATACAACAAATCAGCCGGAGTGCTTCTCGGCAACGGAGACATGATATTCGGCAGCGTCGACGGAGCCGTCAGGGTCACGCCCTCGAAAGCCGGAGGCGCAGACTACACGGCCGGCCTGAGAATCACGGGATTTGTGGTTGACGGGCGTGAGGGCGACGAGGATTTCCTGAAATCACTTACGGGACATCTGAACGAGGGCCGGATAAAGCTGTCATACCGCGACAACTCCTTTGCCGTGCGCTTCGAGTCAATCAACCTACCCTATCGGGAGGACATCGGCTACCAGTACATACTGGAGGGCTACGACAAGACATGGAGCAACATCTCCGAATCCGGCACGGCACCCTACAAAAGGGTAGTTCCCGGCGACTATACCCTGCATATACGCAGCGTACGCATAAGCGACGGAACCATTCTGGACGAAAAGGACATCAGTGTCACCGTGGCCAAGCCCTGGTGGCTGCAATGGTGGGCTATAGGCATCTACGTCATCATGTTCATCCTGCTGGGATATTTCATTTACCGCTACAAGAGGGACAGGCTCAAACAGGAGTATGACGAGGACAAGATACGCTTCTTCATCAACACCGCCCACGACATAAAAACGCCGGTGTCGCTTGTAATGGGCCCCATATCAGACCTGCAGAACGACGGGAGCATCACCGGAAAGGCCAGGGAGCTGGTGTCGATAGCCGGATCAAACATCAGGAAACTCAACTCCATCATGACCCAGCTTCTGGAGTTCGAGCGCTTTGATCTGGGCAACCGGAAGCCGAAATCCGAGACCATTGACATGACCGAGTTCGTGGCAATGGAAGTTGACTGCTTCCGCAACGCCTTCAAGCGCAAAGGCATAGAGCTCGTTTTCCGGAAGCCGGAGGAATCCATCGGCATGGCGGGCGACCGCTACCTGCTGGAGATGATGATTGACAACCTTCTGTCAAATGCCTGCAAATACACCATGACCGGAGGCGTGGTGACCGTAAGCCTACAGCCGTGCAACAGAAAGTTCAGGCTTACCATAAGCGACACCGGCATAGGAATCCCGTCCAAAGACCAGAAAGAGGTGTTCACCAACGTGCATCGCGCACAGAACGCACGCGAGTCCAACGAGAGCGGCACCGGATTCGGACTGCTGCAGGTCAAGCGAATCGTAGAAATCCACAAAGGCAACATCCAGCTCAAGTCACAGGAAGGCCGGGGAAGCGTGTTCACCCTCACATTCAACCGCTCCTATCACTCGGCGGCGCCTTCACCCGCCGAGAAACTTACCATCACCCACATCGACGAACTCGGGTCGTTTGAGCCGCAGTCCAACATTATCAGCGGCGACAAGTCAAGCACCATACTTATCGTCGAGGACAACGATGACCTGCGGAACTATCTGAGCAAAACCTTCGCGGAAGACTATGACATAGCCGCCACAAGCTCGGCCGACGAAGCCATGACCTATCTGCAGGGACATTTCCCGGACCTGATCATTTCCGACGTGATGATGGCCGGAATGCAGGGCGACGATTTCTGCTATGCCGTGAAATCGAACCCGTCCACGGCCGGAATCCCCTTCATACTTCTCACTGCCAGATCCGGACATGACGCAATGGTTTCCGGACTGACAAAGGGGGCCGACGACTACATTCCCAAGCCGTTCAACACCGAAATTCTCAAACTGAAAGTCTCGGGAATGCTGGCCAACCGTGAACGGCAGCGCGAATTCTTCCTACGTCAGGCTGTGGGGCAGATAACAGAACAGACCGAACCCGTCGAGGCCGAAACCACCGGCGGAGACAAACCCGCCTGCGAGGCCGACAAGGCATTCATTGACAAAGTAACCGATGTCATTGCCCGGAATCTGGGCGACCGGGAATTCAACATTGACCGCCTATGCCGGGAAATGGCCATGAGCCGCACCCTGTTTTTCAGCAAACTGAAATCGCTCACGGGCAAAGGGCCGCAGGAGTTCATCAGAATCCTGAGACTTGAGAAAGCCGCCGAACTGCTGAAAAACGGCACCTCGGTATCTGATGTCTGCGACATGACCGGCTTCACGAATTCCAAGTATTTCAGCACCCTTTTCAAGAAGCATTTCGGCATCTCTCCGAGCAAATACAACGAGTAGAAATACCTGTCCGGGGAGTCTTTACGGCCATAATTTTCATCCCCGAGTCAAAAAACGCACCCTTATTCATCACTGATTACCAACACATTATCATTTCTGTCAGAAATCAAACCCTGAAATGTCAGTAATCAAACCGGCAGGGATAACACCATCTATTATTTTTGCGTCACAGATTCCGAAATCCAATACCTCGGGGTGGAAACTTCACATTTATAAATCATGATAAACAGACCAGTGACATTATCTCTATTCTTAGCAGTTTTATTATCCGGATGCGGCGGTTCAGACAGCAATTCCGCCACTCCCGCTCCGGAACCTGAAGCCAACGTCATATTCTACGATGACTTCAACACATTCGACGGCAACGCATGGACAAAGGAAACCCATGAGGCCGGATGGACCAATCAGGAACTCCAGTCCTATTCGCCGGAACAGGTTACGGTGGGCAGGGACGGCAACCGGTCCGTGCTGATTCTTACGGCCCGACGCTCCAACGGCAGGATTGTCTCGGGCCGCGTCAACTCCAAAGGAAAGAAAAGCTTCAAGTACGGAGTTGTGGAGGCAAGCATCAGGCTTCCCAAGACAGCCAACGGCCTCTGGCCCGCATTCTGGATGATGGGCGACAATGCAAAGGAATGGCCCGCATGCGGCGAAATCGACATCATGGAAATGGGCGATGCGGCAGGAATAGCCGACGGAACCTCTGACAGCAGGGTCAACACCGCCATCCATTTCGGCCCTTCGGCGGCTGACCACCAGCAGGAGTACTTCGCCAAAAGCACGGGCATCAACCTGCAGGACGGCAACTACCACACCTACACCCTTGTATGGAACAAGAAAACGCTCGAAATCTCAATAGACGGCAAGCCGTTCCACACATTTGACATCACCAACAACACATTCATGCATGACAGATTCTTCATTCTGTTCAATCTCGCGGTAGGCGGTTCCTTTACCGGGATAACCGACAAAAAAGAGATCACGGCTCTCAAGGAGGGCGAACAGGTGCAGATGTTCGTTGACTGGATAAGAATTTCACAATCTAACTAATCTATACACATGGAATCGAGAAAATTCTCAAGCAAAGTGCTATGCAGTATGTTGCTTTTAGGGTTTACCTCTTTGGCAACACCGGTGCAGATTTTCGCTGAATCTGCTCATGCACAGGCCGCTTCGTCACAGAAAATCACAGTGACCGGAGTGGTTGAAGATGCCGAAGGCCCCGTTATAGGCGCTTCGGTCAAGGAAAAAGGAACATCTAACGGAACCATCACCGATCTGGACGGTAAATTCTCACTGGTCGTGGCCCCGAATGCCACGATCGAGGTGAGCTATGTGGGATGTCAGACCGTGGAGGTCAAAGCTTCCACCACTCCCCTGACCATCATGATGGAACAGAACTCAAAGATGCTCAACGAGGTGGTGGTCACCGCCCTCGGCATCAAACGTGACCGCAAGGCCCTCGGTTACGGACTTGAGGAAGTGAAGGGCGACGCTCTTGACAAAGCCAAGGAAACCAACGTGATCAACTCCATGGCCGGACGTGTGGCCGGTCTGGTGGTGTCACAGACCGCCGGAGGTCCGTCAGGCTCCACCCGCGTGATTCTCCGCGGTACCACGGAAATGACCGGCAACAACCAGCCGCTCTACGTGGTCGACGGTGTGCCTCTGGACAACACCAACTTCGGTTCGGCAGGCACAAGCGGCGGCTATGACCTCGGCGACGGAATCTCGTCGGTCAATCCTGACGACATTGAAAGCATGTCGGTGCTGAAAGGTCCGGCCGCTTCCGCGCTCTACGGCAGCCGCGCCAGCCACGGTGTGATTCTCATCACCACAAAGAAGGCCCAGGGCGACACCCGTTACACAGTAGAATACAACGGAACAATCACCATTGACAAACAGCTGTCAAAATGGAACAACGTGCAGCAGATCTACGGTATGGGCTCCAACGGAACATACGCCATTGACGCCGTGAGCAACACCAACAAGTCATGGGGTCCCAAAGCCGACGGCGGCAATATGCTCAAATACTTCGACGGCGTGGAGCGTCCCTATCTCATAATCCCCGACAACACCTCCAACTTCTTCCGCACAGGTCTGACGGCCAACAACACCGTCACGGTATCCTCGAACACCGGCAACACCGGACTGCGCTTCACTCTCACCGACATGCGCAACAAGGACATCGTGCCCAACACCAACATGAGCCGTGACATAATGAACCTGCGCGCCAATTCCTCCCTCGGAAAAGTAGACCTGGATTTCACCGCCAACTACACCCACGAGTATGTGAAAAACCGTCCCGCTCTCGGCGACAGCAAGTCCAACATCGGCAAGAACCTCATGACCCTCGCCACTACCTACAATCAGGAATGGCTGAAAACCTATCAGGACGCCAACGGGGAATATTCCAACTGGAACGGCATGGACCCCTACAACGTCAACCCCTACTGGGACGTCTACAAGAACAACAACGAATCGAAGAAAGACCTGTTCCGCCTCCACGGTTCGGTACTGTACAATATCACCAAGCACCTCAAAGTGAAAGGCACGGCCGGAGCCGAGCTCAACTGGTTCAATTTCCAGGACTTCAAGGCTCCTTCAACACCCGGTTACGAAGCCGGCTACATGCAGCTCAGCAAATTCCACAACCAGATGTACAACTTCGAGCTGATGGCCACCTACAACAACAACTGGGGTGACTTCGACTTCACGGGAACCGCCGGCGGCAACATCTACAAGGTGGATAATTCCACATTGCTGATAACCGCGCAGGACATGCAGATACGCGACGTGATAGCGCTGATGAGTTTCAACGAAACCTCCAATCAGGAAAACAGCTACCGCAAGCAGATCAACTCCCTCTTCGCCGCCGTCAACCTCGGATGGAAGAACCTCCTTTACCTTGACGCCACCATCCGCGGCGACAAATCGTCGACACTTCCGAGAGGCAACAACACCTACATCTATCCCTCGTTCTCGGGAAGCTTCGTATTCTCGCAGCTCATCAAGAGAGCCGACATTCTGCCCTACGGCAAGATACGCCTCTCATGGGCGCAGGTAGGTTCCGACACCGACCCCTACCAGCTCGGCCTCGTCTACACGAAATCGAAATACTCCTATCCCGGCTACACCATAGGCTACATTGACAACACCGTCATACCCAACAAAAACCTCAAGCCCACCCGGACCAACTCTTTCGAGGCCGGTTTCGAGACCAAATTCTTCAACAATCGCCTGGGACTTGACTTCACCTACTACAATCAGATTTCAAAAGACCAGATCATGGGCCTGGCGTCAAGCTGGACCACGGGCTATCCCAACCGTCTGATCAACGCCGGCGAAATCCAGAACCAGGGTATCGAGATTGTCCTGAGCTCGCGTCCGCTGCAGATCGGCGACTTCTCATGGGACCTGAACGTCAACTTCTCCAAGAACAACAATAAGGTCCGCAAGCTTGTCGACGACATGGACATGATTGAACTGGAACGGGCTTCATGGCTCGATGTCAAAGTGGCCGCGAAAGTGGGCGAGAACTTCGGCTCCATCATAGGTCCCGATTTCAAGCGCAACGCAAACGGCGACGTCCTCATCGACCCCTCCACCGGCCTTCCCCTCTATGACAAGGGCAACCACGTGCTCGGCAACGCCACATGGGACTGGACCGGCGGTCTCAACACCACATTCCGCTACAAGAACATAGGGCTGTCGGCCGTGTTCGACGTGAAATGGGGAGCGGACCTTTACTCCATGTCGGCCCGTGCGTCGTATGAATCAGGTAAAGCTCTGGCCACTCTCGAAGGCCGCGAGGAATGGTACAAGTCCGAAGAACAGCGCATGGCCCTCGGATATCCCAAAGGTTCTCCCGACTGGACTCCCACCGGCGGATTCACGGCTCCCGGAGTCATTGACAACGGCGACGGCACATACCGCCCGAACGACATCATAATCAACCCCGAGGACTACTGGATGCACGTGTCCCGCTTCATTCCCTCGATGTTTGTCTATGACAACTCCTACATCAAATGCCGCGAGATAACCCTCTCCTATCAGCTGCCCAAGTCATGGCTCGGCAACGGCAAGGTGGTCAAGGATGTCAATCTCTCGTTCGTGGCGCGCAATCCCTTCATCGTGTGGAAAAACATTCCTGACATCGACCCGGATTCAAACTACAACAACACAACCGGCATGGGACTCGAATACGGTTCTCTCCCCTCTCGCCGCAGCTATGGATTTAATGTCTATGTTAAATTCTAATATCAGAATATCATGAAGAAATATATAGTAACAGCACTGACTTTTGTCACTTTCTCCATCGGCGCAATGCTGACAGGCTGCAGCGACGATTACATGGAGGATCTCAACACCAACCCCTCGAAGGCTCCGTCAATAGACCCGAACGCGCAGCTCACCACCGCGCAGCTGCAGACCTACGGCGACCTGGGGGAAGTGGAAATATACCGTAACTATCACTATGCTTTCAACCAGCAGCTCATGGGTTGCTGGAACACGACCAACTACGGCGGCCACCACACCATTGACGACAACGAGATGAGCCGTGTGTGGACATCGTTCTACCCCAACGCACTGAAGAATCTCGTGGACGGCATAGACCGCACCAAGGACGACGAAACAAAGGTCAACATCAACGCCGCTCTCCGCATCTATCGCGTTTACATGATGTCGCTGATCACCGACATCTACGGCGATTGCCCCTACTTTGAGGCCGGCCGCGGATACATCGACGGCAAGTTCACCCCGCGCTACGACACTCAGGAAGAGATCTATTCCGATTTCTTTGTTGAGCTGAAGGATGCCGCTTCACAGATGTCGGCGGCAGCCGACCGCCTGTCAGGCGACCTGATTTTCGGCGGAGACATAAACGGATGGAAGAAATTCGCCAACTCCCTCCGCATGCGTTACGCCATGCGCATATCGAAAGTAGCCCCTGACAAGGCCCGTCAGGAATTTGAGGACGCCTGTGCCTCGGAAGGCGGAATCATGTCATCGGCAGCCGATGATGCACTGATCAAATACATGGACATCGCTTTCAGCTTCGGACAGGAATCCTACAGCGATTATCGCGGCAACGCATTGAGCCAGCTTCTGTTCGGAAACGACCCCGCCAACAACCCCTCCTACATCTGCTCCACATTCTTCAACCAGCTCAAGGATACCAATGACCCGCGCTGCTTCAGAATATGCCGATTCTACTATGACGGACTGATGTCGGCCACAAAAGCCGAGGGCCGCGTGGACCTGACCGATGAAATCATTGCCAAAGGCGTCAAAATGGAGCCCTGCGATCCGGGCACTTATTCCTGGGACAACTGGCCTGCCGGCTACACAAGCGACATCCTGACCGAGATGGCTGTAAACAATCCCGCCATAGACCCCAATATGGCCCGCGAGGTACGCCCCAAGCTCGCCTCCGAGTTCCTCAAAGGCAACTGCCCCGGAGTGGTGATGACCTACGCCGAAGTCAATTTCCTGCTCGCCGAAGCAGCCCTGAACGGCTGGAATGCAGGCGGCAATGCCGAGAACTACTATAAGCTCGGAGTAAAAGCCGCGATGGACTTCCTGTCCGACAACTACGGCACTAAGAAAATCTCCGACGCGGAATTCGAGGCCTACATGGACGCCAATCCTTTCGGATACACAACCGAACAGAAAAGAGTCAACATCAACACCCAGGCATGGATTCTCCATTTCACCAACCCCAACGAATGCTGGTCCAACCTGCGCCGTTCCGGATTCCCGAGACTCAAATCGCCCGAAGCCTACGGACAGGGAGCTTTCATGACCGGTGGCGTTGAAATCCCCGTAAGGCTCTGCTACCCCATCAATGAATCCTCCTACAACAAGAAGGGCTACGATGAAGCGCTTGACCGCATGGGAGGCAGCAACAGCTGGAACACGCCCCTGTGGTGGGATGTAAACTGATAATAACCTATAACTCCAAACACTATGAAATCAATATATAAAAGTCTGATTCTATTACCGGTACTGGCCGCAGTACTGGCAGGATGCAGCAAAGACGAGCCATTCTCCACAGCATCCGAAACCGACGAGCCGCATATTCTGGACCCGACGTTTCCCGACAAGGATAACGGACAGATTGTGGCGAACATAAACCGCGACACCAATTTCAAGATGACGGTAACCGTCACTCCCTCACAGAGCACGGAAGTGGCCTGGTTTATCGACGACGAGCAGGTGGCTACAGGCACCACTATCGACATACCCCTTCTGGCTGGCTCATACCGGATGAAAGTCACCGCCACCACCACCGCCGGCAAATCCACCTATCGCGAGGGCATAATCAACGTGGCAACTCTCGAGGGCGACCCCTGGGCCACTACGGTCAGCTTCGAGCGCATCATAGCTCCGGGAAGCACGGCGCATCTCTACGGCGACAATCTCCAGAAGGTCAAATCACTTCGTATCGGCTCAACAGATATTCCGGCCGTGACCTACAACAGCGCCGACGGCTCGCTGACCTACACGGTTCCCGCCTCGTTGGAAAACGGCACAAGCCGCCTTGTACTGATCGACGCTGCCGGAATAGAGTACGGAGCAAACACCGTCACAGTCAGCTCGTCGCCCCTCATCACGTCAGGAGCCGACCGCATGACTTCCGGTTCAAAATGCGTGCTCACCGGCATCAATATGAATCAGATCTCAAAACTCACTCTTGACGGCAAGGAACTCGCCATGTCCGACCGTTCGGACTCGGAAATCACCGTCACGTGTCCCGCTCTTGACGACGGCGAGTACAGACTCGTCGGCACAGCCGGACAGGGCGCGGTACAGTTCTTCATCAACGGAGCCATAACGGAGGAAGCCACAGTGACCGTATCCTCGGAACAGACTCTCTGGTCAGGCCACCACTATGTGTCATGGGATTTACCTGACGGAGACCCCAACAAGACATTCAACCTCATTCCCGCCGATGTATTCGCTTCAATGAAGCCCGGCAGCATAATGTCGATACACTATTCAGTGGAACCCTCCGCCGAATATCATCAGCTCCGCACCACAACCGGCTGGTGGAGCGACCTGCCCGGAACATCGGTCATCGAATTCCAGGAAGGAGGCGTGAAGGAAGTTGTCATGTCGGCCGCTGTCCTCGCCGCCATAGCCGAACAGCAAGGCTTCCTCTGTGTGGGCCACGGATATTATGTTGACCTCGTAACCTTGCGTTAAATGATTATGAACAGAATGTTTGTTACCGGATTGACCATTGTTTCGGCAGCCTGCACAATGCAGGCCGCCGGGACAGCCATACCGCAGGATCCGAAGCTGGAGGCGAAAATAGAGAAAACGCTTTCAAAAATGACACTCGAAGAGAAAATCGGTCAGATGACCGAGCTTTCCATCGATGTGCTCGGCAGTTGGAAAGACGGAGAATTTTTCCTTGATCCGGAGAAACTCCATGAGGCCATAGCCGTCTACAAGGTCGGATCTGTTCTCAACGCCCCCGGAGGCCCCACAGCCCAGACTCCGCAGAAATGGGAAGAGATTATCAGTCAGATTCAGGATATATCCATGAAGGAAATCGGCATTCCCTGCATCTACGGTCTGGACCAGAACCACGGCACCACTTACACCCTCGGCGGAATCCTGTTTCCGCAGAACATAAACGTGGGCGCCGCCTTCAACCCTGAAATAGCACGCAAGGCCGCCGAAATCACCGCCTACGAAACCCGCGCGGCAAACTGCCCCTGGACCTACTCCCCTACTGTTGACCTCACACGCGATCCCCGCTGGAGCCGCGTATGGGAGAATTACGGAGAAGACCCCTTGGTCAATGCTGTCATGGGGGCTGCTCAGGTAAAGGGTTTTCAGGGTGACAATCCCAACGAAATCGGACCACGCAGAATAGCCACATCCGTCAAGCACTATCTGGGCTACGGCGCTCCGCGCACCGGCAAGGACCGCACACCCGCCTATATATCGCCGTCGGACTTGCGCGAAAAGTTTTTTGAACCATACCGCGCATGCATCGAGGCCGGAGCGCTCACGGTGATGGTCAACAGCGGCTCCATAAACGGACGCCCGGTCCACGCCAACAACGAGCTGCTGACAAAGTGGCTCAAAGAGGACCTGAAATGGGACGGCATGATCATTACCGACTGGGCGGACATCAACAATCTGTACACCCGCGAGCATGTGGCCGCCGACAAAAAGGAGGCCATCGAGATGGCCATCAACGCCGGCATAGACATGTCAATGGAACCCTACGACCTCAACTTCTGCACCCTCCTGAAGGAGCTCGTTGAAGAGGGGCGCGTTTCCCAAAGCCGCATCGACGATGCCACCCGGCGCATACTCCGCCTGAAATACCGCCTCGGACTCTTCGACAGCCCCAACACCCGTTTCAGGGACTATGGCGATTTCGCTTCCGCCGCCCACAGGGATGTGGCTCTGGCTTCCGCCCGTGAATCGGAGGTACTTCTGAAGAACAACAATGGTATTCTGCCGTTTAAAAAAGGCATTAAGATACTGGTAACGGGACCGAACGCCAATTCAATGCGCTGTCTTAACGGCGGCTGGAGCTATTCGTGGCAGGGACACCTGACCGACCGCTTCGCCTCGGACTACAACACCATCTATGAAGCCGTCCGTGACAAGTTCGGAAATGAAAACGTGATTCTTGAACAGGGCGTCACATATCCGGCCGAAGGCGCATATTACGAGGAAAACGAGCCGGAGATAGAAAAAGCCGTGGCCGCGGCTGCAAATGCCGACATCATTCTGGCATGCATAGGCGAGAACTCCTACTGCGAGACTCCGGGCAACCTCTCCGACCTCGCCCTCTCGGAAAATCAGAGAAACCTCGTCAAGGCACTCTCCCAAACCGGCAAACCGATAGTACTCGTCATCAATGGCGGCCGTCCCCGCATAATAAGCGACATTGAACCGTTGGCCGACGGCATAATCAACGTGCTTCTGCCCGGAAATTTCGGCGGCGATGCCCTTGCCGACATTATTGCCGGCGACGCCAACCCGAGCGCCAAGATGCCCTACACCTATCCGAGAAATTCAGCCGAGCTCACCACTTACGATTACCGAGTGAGCGAGGAAATGGATAAAATGGAAGGCGCTTATGACTACGATGCCGTGGTATCCGTCCAGTGGCCTTTCGGCTACGGGTTGAGTTACACCACCTTCAGATACGATAACTTCAGGTGCTCTCAGACTGACTTCGATGCCGATGACAATCTGGTGTTCACCGTGGATGTCACCAACACCGGAACCAAAGCCGGCAAGGAAGTGGTGATGCTCTTCAGCCGTGACATGGTCGCATCCCTTACGCCCGAGAACCGCCGGCTCCGTGCCTTCGATAAAATCGAGCTGCAACCGGGCGAGACGAAAACCGTGACGCTGCCCATCAAGGCCGGAGATCTGGCTTTTGTGGATTCCGACGGCCGATGGACTCTCGAAAAGGGTGATTTCAGGATGCAGGCCGGTACCGAAGTCCTGAATCTGAAATGCAATAAAACACACAAATGGATTACTCCGAATAGATGACAATTTAAGGTTAAAGATTGGAATTACGAGACTTGTCGGCCATAAACCGGCAAGTCTCTTTTTTTCGTCTCCGCCACATTCCCTGAAATATGCCGATGACGGGGCGGGGACAGTCCTGTTTCCGGAGAGACTGTAGCCCCGGTCAATTAACATTTATTGACTTAAAAATCCAACCATTAGCGTTAACTTTGCAGCCGAACTCAGAATAGTTATATGGAAAGGAAATCTATGACTGCTGACGAGGCGGTCAAACTCGTCAAGAGCGGTGACCACGTATTTGTTCAAGGCAGCTGTTCAATACCTGAAGCACTGATTGCGGCTCTGGCCCGACGCGGCGGAGAGCTGCGCGATGTAGTCCTGTACAATGCTTTCGCCTTGGGACGGAGGGTCTCGCCGCTTTGTGACTACTCTCTGAAAGATTCTTTCCTGATTGACTCGTTTTTTGTTTCAAACGCCGTGCGCGGATGGGTCAACGATGGCTACGCCACCACCACTCCCCGGTTTTTCGGTCAGGTGCCGCAACTTTTCCGCGACGGGACCATCAAACTCGACGTGGCGTTCATCAACTGCTCGCTGCCGAATGCCGACGGCTACGTGTCATTCGGCGTCTCGGCCGACCTCACCCCCTCGGCCGTGGAATGCGCCCGCACGATAATAGCGCAGATCAATCCTCTGATGCCGTTCACCTACGGCGATTCCATGATCCACATTTCGCGTCTCGACGCCATTGTCGAGGTGTCCGACCCGCTGGCGGAGACACCCGTGTGCGAGCCGAACGAAAAGGAGCGGAAAATAGGAGGCTACATAGCCGAACTCATTCCTGACGGCGCAGCCCTCCAGATAGGCGTGGGCGCCATTCCGAATGCCGTTCTGGACTCGCTGCACTCCCACAAGCATCTCGGCATTCACTCCGAGGCCCTGACCGACGGCATGGTGCCCCTCATAGAGAAAGGCGTGGTCACCAACTCCAGGAAACAGATAGAGCCGGGACTGTCCGTGGCGTCACTCGCCATAGGCACCCGTAAGCTCTACGATTTCATAGATCACAATAAAAAGCTTATTTTCCGCGACATAGCATGGGTCAACGACCCCTTCGTAATCTCTCAGAACCACAACATGGCGGCCATCAACTCCTGCATAGAGATAGACCTTTCGGGGCAGGTATGCGCCGATTCCATCGGCACCCGCATATTCTCCGGAGTGGGCGGGCAGCAGGATTTCGTCTACGGATCATCGCGCAGCATAGGCGGCCAGTCATTCATAGCCATGCTCTCCACCACTTCAAAAGGAGAAAACAAAATCAAACCGGTGCTTACTCCGGGGGCCGGGGTTGTCACCACCCGCTTCCAGACCAACTGGGTTGTCACGGAATACGGAGCCGTGAATCTGCGCGGCAAGAACATGATTGACCGCGCCCGGTTGCTCATCTCCATTGCCGCACCGCAGTTCCGCGAGGAACTGGACCGTGCAGCCTACGAGATGCTGGGCTATGCCTATCTCAGATGGCGCTGACAGAGCAGTACCATCCGGGAATCGGAATACGAAAGTTATTTTTTGCGGGGCAATGCCGGACCTACGTATGTGGGCTTCAGTCCGCCCCAGTCAAGCACAATGCGCTCGATCATGGCCCCGGCATCGCCGTAGCTCAGAATCAGCTTATGGTGCCGTGACTTACGGTCAACGGGGAATGTGGCCTTGTGGATGACTCCGTTGCGGATCACATTGTCGCGCCATATCTTTGACTGTTCCACCGGAATATAATCGGCCTTGACAGCCGGAGCGGAATCCATGGAGATTCCGAACGATGTGCCCACGCCTGTGTGGAGCGGGAAGAACGGGAGCGCATACACCATCACGGTGACCGAATCGGCATCGATGGCCGGCAGAATGTATTCGAGTCTGTTTCCTGTCAGGTCCGAGGGATTGCACCGCGGCTCCATGGCATCGCCCATCTGCATGACGCGATAGTCATAGCCGAGGCCCTCGACCGCCGTGGCCGTGTGGTTTTCGTCAGTGACGGCGATGCATTTCACCGGATCGACAACCATGCAGCCCTCCAGTTCGTAGGGTTTGGGGGAAAGGTCGTAAGGCACCGGCTCCACGCTCTTGTCAACCGTGAGCGGGGGCATCAGGTGGACCTTGGAGCAGAGCGCGGGAGCCACATCCATCATGTAATTCCACTTGCCGTCAAGCTGGGTGTTGTAGCGCTTTGTCAGAGCAGCAATGCTGTCGTAGGCCTCAGTTGACTGAATGGCCGCCCAGCGGGCATGTGACTTGTCGCCGGCGGCTGCCAGTTCGTGGTTGAGCTGGGCCATGAGGAATTTGCGGTTCATCTGGCAGGCACCCATCACCGGATAGGCCACCATTTCGTAGAACGACGGCACATATTCCTGCGGCAGACGGTTCATGAGGTCATTGACACGTGTGGATATATTCTCATAGTCCTTGAGGCGCCGCAGTGCATCGTTATAGTTGGCGAACGAGAAATCGGTGTCGCGGAGGTCATCGAGTTCCGGGGCTTCCCACTCGCGCTCCCAGCCCATGGCTTCGGGCTTGCGGCTCCATGCCAGACGGTAATACTCGTCGAGTATATCCCGCAGCTCGTCACGATAACGGTGGCCGTAGATCGATGCAAGGAAATCGGGCTGCCAGTCGTTGATGTTCTTCAAATTGTATTTGCCCAGGTCCCATGCCATACCGAAGAACGTGGTCAGGGCGAGTTCGGCGGGCTTTATGTCGCCCACGTTCAGAAGCCAGTAACGGTCAGCGCCGGTGTCATAGGCGCGCTTGAGCTGCTCGTACATCAGGGCCGGCGGAGTGGTGCATATCCACAGATAGTCATGGGGCACGCCGAGATACGAAACGTGGTAGTACACGCCCGAATGGCCCGAACGTTTCTGTTCCTGCTCGTTGCTCAGACGCTTGATATAGCCGTAATTGTCATCGGGCCACACGAGAGTCACGTCGTCGGGCACCTCAAGGCCGTCATTATAGATGGTGAGCGCTTCCTTGTAAGGCACAAAGATCTGCGGAATTTCCGTGAGGGATTTACCCTTCACGTGGTTGCTTATAATCTCGCGCTGGTCCATGATTGCGTTGCGGAGCACCTTCACACGTTCCTGAGGGGTGAAATCGCCCCTCATGCCCTCGTCGTGCAGGCCGCGCATTGCCAGTGTGTAGATGTTGTCATACGGAGCTGCCTCGCGCACACGCGCATCGAGTTTACCGTAAATCACATCTTTGTTGGTAGCATAGTTCCACTCTCCGTCACGGCGGCGTTCCCATTCCCAGGGAGAGGCATTGTTGAAAAGCAACGGTTCGCAGTGTGATGTGGTGATCATTATACCGTAAGCATCCGCCGCCACCTTGTTGTCGGGGTTCTTATAGAATGCATCGGTGCATGTGTGCATGGCCGGCGCCAGCATGTTGCCTTTCAGGCGCAGTATCAGCTCGCATACGGCGGCGTAGGTCTTCGGACCGACATTGCCGAGCTCTTTTTCATAATTCTTCGAGGCCCAAGGAGTCAGGCCCCAGTCCTCGTCATTGATGAAGATTCCGCGGTATTTCACCGTAGGCGATTCCGAGACATAATCGGCCTTGACCGAGACCTTGTCGTGGGACGGGACAGGGACATCGGTCCACCAGAAGAAAGGCGACACGCCCATGCGCTCGCTCACGGTGAACGCTCCGTAGGCCGCGCCGCGACGGTCGGAACCAGCTATGACGAGGGCGCGGTCCACTCCGGCCATAGGCTTGTCCACTGTCTTGATGACGAAGCGTTCCCACTCTCCGTCAATGCCCTTCAGGTCAATCTTGCCGGAAGCCTGCAGACGGTCAAGCATGGGGCTTTCGCCGGCAGTGGCTATGATAACCACATTTTTGTCGCGCACAACGGAATCCACCTTTACGGCACGGCCCGTGACACGCTCAATGTCAGCGGCGAACAGACCGGCCACCTTGCGGCACAGCGACGGTGACCCGGGGTCGAACACCACCGTTGCCTCGCTGAGAGGAAAATTACTACGTGAATGTTTGAAACTGATTTCGAGGCGGTTGCCCGAGGCCATGGCCGCCGAAACCGATAAAAAGATAACCGACAGAAACAGAATTACGCGCCTTGCGCCAGATGTAATGAACATAACTGTTTTAATGAATTATACTTGAACGCCGCGCCGACGGACAGTCATCAGTACTCGCTGAATATACGGGGTTTGATGACAATGCCCACGCGGAACATGGAGTGATGAATCTTGTATTCGAGCAGCCCTTCGCCGTAGCCGTTGTAGTACTGGGCGAAAAGATATTGGTTCTCGCCTTTGAACAGGCGATAGTTGAGTTCGATTATCGCGTTGTAGTCAGGTGACCATCCGCGGCGTTTCACCAGAGTCACCGCAGCGCCGAAGCGGCGGTTGGCCGAAAAGAACTGTGTGCCCATCTGATAGATGCCGGCATAGTCAAGTATGTCGCGGTTCTCCCCGCCGTCAACTATGGGAATCCAGACCTTTCCGTGGACCACGAAGTTGGGGTCGATCATAATGCTGCCTGTCAGCGAGATCTTGTTCCACGAGCGGGATTTCACACCGTCCTTTCCGTTGCTCTCGTGCTCCAGGATGAGCCCCACCTTGCCAATGAACCGGTTCTTGACAAACAGCGGCTTGACAAGTCCCACACCCGGATTGAAGTTAAGGTCAGTCATGGGCATGGATTTCTCGAGCACGTTCCAGAACACCTTCTGCGTGTAGAACAGAAACAGATAGGTGCCCCAGGGCAGCGTGCTTTTCGTCAGGCGCTGCGCCACGGAAATCTGGAATTTCACATTGGAGTTATGGCGGTTCGGCGTATGCCCCACGGGCACACCGAAAGTAAAGTAGTTGTCCTTGTAGATGCCGAACGACGGCTGGCGGTCAAATGCGCGCCGGAGGCTGTCGCTGTCAATGGTCAAGCTGTCATTGGCCACAATCTGGGCACTGCCGTCAAGCGGCGTCAGAGACAGAAGCAACATAAGCGATGACAACAGCAGCAAGAAACGTTTCATAATGCAAATATAGTCACTCGTCAAGGATTTTCGTCAACTGTGACCAAACTTTTTCTTATTAAGACCAGTTTTTCTTGTCTGTGTGGAGCGATATGCATAATTTTGTGAAAATATCAACAAATCAAATCTTTTTTAACCACACGTGAAAAATTTAAAGCTATTCGTGACAATGCTCTGCGCGCTGCTCCTGCTCAGTGCCTGCAGCAAGAAACGCCACTTCAGTGTAACGGGCGATATCGAGGGCGTAGGCTCACAGCTTGTCATAGCCACATACTACACTGCCGGCGGTCTCAAACGGGTGTCATCGCCGGCCATTGACGGTAAGTTCAGCCTGCGCGGCGAAGCCACACGCCCTACATTGCTGACTCTGGCCCTGTCCGACGGCACCCGGCTCGCCACCATGGTTGTGGAAAACGGCAACAAAATGGAGCTGCAGGGTGACCTCACAAAGCCTTACGAAATAGAGGTGGGCGGCAACAGCGAGTCAAGCGACATCGCCTCATGGGTCAGGGACAACGCCCAAGCGCTGCAGAACCGCGACGCGGCGGCAATCAACAGCTCGCTGGCCGAGTGGGTTGGCCGCCACAAGGGGAGCAAGGCTTCAACCGCGCTCATGGTAAGCTATTTCCAGACCGAAGGCTACGAACATCTGGCCGATTCGCTGATGGGAATCCTGAGCCAGAGTGCCAGAGCGCAGGACATTGTGCAGAACTTCACCGGCGTGCTGTCGGCCCAGCTTCAGACCACCGCCTCGGCTCAGGTGCCCGTGATGTATCTCTACGACGCCTCGGATTCCGTAATAACCTTCAATCCCCACCTGCAGAAAACGTCGCTGCTCTGCTTCATGCCCGACGACCGCACGGCGCGCGACTCCGTTGGCCGTCAGATCCGGAATCTCTACCACACATATCCCGCCTCCCGCTTCAGGGCTGTGGAAATATCCTCGGCATCGGACTCGGCCTCATGGCGCCGCTCGCTCGAAGGCGATTCGGCCTCATGGCGCCGCACGTGGGCTCCGGCCACCGTGGCATCGATGTCGCTGCGCAAACTGGCAGTGCCCCGCATCCCGTTCTTCATTGTGGCGGATTCGTCGGCCGCACAGATTTATCGCGGTTCGTCGATAAAATCGGCCGTGGCGGCCATCGAGTCCAGGCTGAAACCCAATAAATAATCCATCCCCCCTCTTCACACATTCATCAGATGCTTGTCAAGACCTACGGCGCAGCGGTGCAGGGCATCGACGCCATCAAAATCACCATCGAGGCCGTTTCGGCCCCAGGCTCCACTTTCAATATGGTAGGCCTTGCCGACACCGCCGTCAAAGAAAGCTACCAGCGCATTCAGGCGGCCGTGGAACAAAGCGGCCGCAATTTCCCGCGCCACCGCATGGTGGTCAATCTGTCGCCGGCCGACGTGAAGAAGGAGGGAGCCGCCTACGACCTCCCCATAGCTCTGGCCATACTCGCCACATCGGGCCGCATTCAGGTCCCCGACCTTGACAGCTACATGATCATGGGCGAACTGTCGCTTGACGGCTCCGTGCTCCCCATCCGCGGCGTGCTCCCCATGGCCATACTCGCCCGCAAGCTCGGCTTCAAGGGCATGATTGTGCCTAAAGCCAACGCCACGGAGGCCGCCGTGGTCAACAATCTGAAAGTCTATGGCGCCGCAAGCCTCCGCCAGGTCATAGATTTTCTGGAAGGCTCCACCGCCATCGATCCTACCGTCGTCGACACCCGCGCCGAATTCGCCGCTGACTGTGACTGCTTCGAATATGACTTCGCCGAGGTCAAGGGGCAGGAACAGGTGAAACGCGCATTCGAGGTGGCGTGTGCCGGAGGCCACAACATTCTGCTCGTGGGCCCTCCCGGTTCGGGAAAATCCATGATGGCCAAAAGACTGCCCTCCATACTCCCGCCGCTGTCGCTCTCGGAAGCCCTCGAAACCACCAAGATACACTCCGTGGCCGGAAAACTTGCCCGCGACTCGCGCCTGATGACGCGCCGCCCCTTCCGCTCGCCCCATCACACCATATCGCCCGTGGCCCTCGTGGGCGGCGGCACCAACCCCATGCCCGGCGAAATATCCCTTGCCCACAACGGCATCCTCTTCATGGACGAGTTTCCGGAATTCCCGCGCACCGTGCTTGAAGTTCTCCGGCAGCCCCTCGAGGACCACCACATATCCATAGCCCGCGCCAAATATGCCATTGAATATCCGGCATCGTTCATGCTCGTGGCCTCGATGAATCCATGCCCGTGCGGCTACTACAACCACCCCACCAAGGCATGCGAATGCCCGCCGGGAGCCGTGCGCAAATACCTCAACCGCATCTCGGGCCCGCTGCTTGACCGTATAGACCTGCAGGTTGAGATCCAGCCCGTGGCCTTCGACGACATGGCCTCCGGAGCGCCCGGCGAATCGAGCGCCGAGATACGCCGCCGCGTGATTGCCGCCCGCAGCATCCAGCAACAGCGCTTCGCCTCCGAGCCGGGAGTCCACTGCAACGCGCAGATGAACACCCGTCTGCTCCACAAATATGCACCGCTCTCCGACCGCTGCCTGGAAATTCTCAGGCAGACCATGACACGCTTCGACATGAGCGCCCGCGCCTACGACCGCATCCTCAAAGTGGCCCGCACCGTGGCCGACCTCGACGCCTCCCCCGAAATACTCCCCGAACACATGCAGGAAGCCGTGAGCTACCGCAACCTCGACCGCTCCAGCTGGGGCGCCGCCTCCGCCGCACCCCTCCCCTTCTGATTCCCCTCAACTCTCCCCCAATCCCTCCAACCCAATCGAATATGACCGGACCAATCGACACACAGCATACCGAGCGACATAAATACTTCGATATATTTCCACAACACATATCCTTATATAAAATTTAACCTGACGCACAATGAACAGAGAAATGAAAATTTTTTAAGTACATGACAAAAATTTGAAAACATCGAATTTAGGTGTATAGCTCTGACGGAAAAGTACGTTTGAAATCTCT
>CANQWS010000030.1 GCA_947627615.1 uncultured Muribaculaceae bacterium
GGGACTTTTGCAAATTTAATCAACTGAAAATTAAATGTTTAACAGCATAATTTCAATTTTTGTCATCTACTAAAATCTTTGCCACAAAACAATCAAAGGTAATTCCTATATGTTGACACCGCTAATTGGCATGACTTTGGAGCAGCTGCGCGACGTGGCTGCCGGGGTCGGGCTTCGCCCTTTCGCTGCGGGGCAGATGGCGCGCTGGCTCTATCTGAAGCGCGCCGTATCCATTGACCAGATGACCGACCTGCCGCTGACGGCGCGTCAGAAACTCAAGGAAAACTTCACCGTGGGACGCGAAGAGCCGCTGGCCCGGGTGGTTTCGGTTGACGGAACCGTGAAATACCTTTTCGCGGGAGCCGGTTCGCGCGATGTGGAGACCGTAATGATACCTGACGCTGACCGCGCCACTCTCTGTGTCAGCTCGCAGGCCGGATGCCGCATGAACTGCAGTTTCTGCATGACCGGACGTCAGGGATTTCACGGGCAGCTGCCGGCGGCGCGCATCATCAATCAGGTCCTTTCGGTCACCGAGAGCGAGAAACTGACCAATATAGTTTTCATGGGCATGGGGGAACCGATGGACAATCTTCCTGAAGTGCTGAAGGCCATAGAGATTCTCACGGCTCCGTGGGGCCTGGCCTGGAGTCCCAAGCGCATCACCGTGTCGTCGATAGGCAAGATTTCGGAACTGCGCACTCTGATAGAGACAACCAAAGTCCATGTGGCCGTCAGTCTGCACTCTCCGTTTTCCGATGAGCGTCTGCGGCTGATGCCGGTGGAGAAAGCCTATCCTGCGGCCGATGTGATTGCCATGCTGTGCGGCTATGACTGGGCGCATCAGAGGCGGCTGTCATTCGAATATATAATGTGGGGCGGCCTCAACGATGACCGGCGTCATGCCGATGCGCTGGCCCGCATGCTCCGCGGTCTGCACTGCCGCGTGAATCTCATAAGGTTCCATGCCATACCGGATTCCCCGCTCCGCACTTCTGACGAGGCCCGGATGACGGCATTCAGGGACCGCCTCAACGAACTCGGCATAACCGCCACCATAAGGGCCTCGCGCGGCGAGGACATCATGGCGGCGTGCGGTCTGCTCGCCGGCAGCCGGGCGGAAACAAAACCAAACCCCACGGAAAAATGAACATAACCATAGTAGTCCCGGGCCGCGTGCCGGCTCTGCTTTATGGCGGAACCGAGCGGGTGGTCTATGACCTGGCCCGAGAGCTGAGTCTGGCAGGCAATGATGTCACCCTGATAGCGGCCCCCGGAAGTTACGCCGATTTTGCGAGAGTCATAGAGCGTGACGAGTCCCTGCCTGTCGCATCGCAGGTCCCGGAAGGCACCGACGTGATTCATTTTCAGGAAAACGTGCCTGGCGGTCCTCTTCCGGCTCCCTACATAGTAACATGCCACGGCAACAGGCTCAGTCTTAGCGAAGAGGCCAAGAAGATGAGCGTCTATGTCAGCGCCAATCACGCGCGGCGCCACGGATGCACGGCTTTTGTCCACAACGGTCTTGACTGGGACACCATGTATCCCGATGCCGATATCCTCCGCAAGCGCTCCGGCTTCCATTTCCTGGGCAAGGCGTCATGGCGCCGCAAGAATGTCAGAGGGGCCATGAGAATCGTTAGGTCCATTCCGGGAGAGACTCTTGATGTGCTCGGAGGCTCGCGTCTGAACCTCAAGCAGGGGTTCCGCCTGACTCTCAGCCCGCGAATCCATTTCCACGGCATGGTTGACAATGCCGCTAAACAGCGGGTCATCGAGCGCTCCCGCGGTTTGATTTTCCCGGTACTGTGGCATGAGCCGTTCGGACTCGCCATCACCGAGAGCCTCTATCTTGGCGCGCCGGTGTTCGCAACTCCATGGGGTTCTGTCAGGGAACTCGTTGGCAGCGAGGTGGGCTTTGTCAGCGACAGCATGGGCGAGCTTGCCGCAGCCATGGCCTCGGCCGGCGATTTCAGCCCCAAGGTATGTCATGAATATGCCCGCGAGAAATTCGGAGCCGCCCCAATGGCCCGCAAATACCTGCATTACTACGAGGAAGCCATAGCCGGTAGGCCGCTCAATCCCGAGGTCAGGACCGTGGACGAGGCTCTCCTTATGGAAAGATGTTCCATGCGTCCGTGAAGCCGTGCCGGCATCCGCGTCAGGCCGTGACTTGGTGATTTGGAGTTTTTTGACTATTTTTGCTGAAAATGAGTTTGTCTATGGATAAACATGTCCTGATATTGAGATTTTCGGCTCTGGGCGATGTCGCGATGACCCTGCCGGTGATATACTCGGTGGCCAAGGCCAACCCCGACGTGACGTTCACCGTGGCCACAAGGCCCTTCTTTGCCAGAATCTTCATCAATCCTCCGGCCAATGTGTCTGTAACAGGCATTGACCCCAAGGATTACCGCGGCGTAACGGGAACCGTCAGGCTGCTGCACCGTCTCGCCTCGCTGCGGCCCACCGCCGTGGCCGATATCCACAACATGCTCCGCACCTGGATTATCGACAATTTCTTCCGTGCCAGAGGCGTGAAGGTGGTGATGGTCGACAAGATGCGCCAGTCCCGGAAGGACGTGCTCCGTTCAGGAGCCCGGCAGATTGATTTCATTCAGCGATACTGCAAGGTGTTCCGGCAGCTCGGTCTGAATTTCGAGCTGACGTTCCGCTCGCTGATACCGGAAGGGGCGGTCCTGCCGGAAAAAGTGGAGCATCCCGCCGTGGGCATAGCGCCCTTCGCGCGTTACCACACCAAGACCTATCCGCCCGAAATGATGCGGCGGGTTGTGGAAATTCTTTGCCATAAGGGTGTTAACGTCTATCTGTTCGGCGCACGGGGCGATGAGGCGGCCACGCTCGGTTCGTGGGCCGCTGAAATTGACGGATGTGTCAGTGTGGCCGGAAAGTATCCTATAGAGGACGAGCTTGTGCTGATGTCACGTATGGACCTGATGGTCAGCATGGACTCGGCCAATCAGCATCTCGCCTCCCTCGCCGGAACCCGCATACTGACCGTCTGGGGGGCCACCACGCCCGCATGTGGCTTCAGCCCCTACGGCGACAGCCGCGATCTGATCTCCGTCAGGCCGTGTCAGCCCTGTTCCGTTGCCGGAACGGCAAGCTGTCCCAAAGGAAATCTCGAATGTCTCCGCACCATCTCTCCTGAAACCTTAGCGGAAAAAATCATCTCAATGATCAACGAAAAAAACAATGATTAATATACTGGCTTTTCTTGTGTTTGTCTGCGTCCAGTGGTTTTGGGCCGCAACTTATTTCAGTCTTGTCCAGAAACCCGTGTTCGCCCTCGTCAACCGCAAGAGCAGTCCCCGCGGAATAACTTTCCGGGACACGGTTCAGGTCTATAGCCACGGTTTTGTGTCCGATGCCATCGTAGCCTCATATCTGACGGCCGTGCCCATGCTTCTCGGCGTCACCGCCGCCATCTGGCCCGGATTCCCCCTGAAGGAAGTGATGACCGTCTACAATATCATCATCTCGCTCGCTATGGGGCTGCTCACATGTGCCGATACTGTCCTCTACACCTTCTGGAAATCAAAAATCGACGCCTCGGTATTCGCCTATCTGCGCACTCCCAAGGACGCTTTTGCAAGCGTGTCGGGCGGCTACATATTTCTCGCGTTTCTGGCATGGATGGCGCTCTCGGCAGTGTATTTTGCCGGCGCTCAGGCCCTTACCATGCTCTCCGTCACCATCTTCCCCCACGCGTTCATGCCCTGGTGGGGCTATCCGCTGGCTGTGCTTGCACTGTGCATTGTGGCCGGAGTGCTGTTCGTGATAATCCGCGGCCTGAAAATCAGGCCCAACAATCCGAGCGTGGTCTACTACAGCAATGTTACTTTCTTCAACCATTGGGCGCTCAATCCCGGTTACAATCTGATCTATTCGCTCTCCACGCGTGACGATTTCGGCAAACAGTTCCATGAGTTCAGCCCCGAAGAGTGCCGTGAGATCACGGACCCGCTCTTCCCGGTCGGCGGAACGTCACGCAAGGTGCTGAAAACCGACCGCCCCAATATCCTGCTGATAGCGTGGGAGAGTTTCGGACGGGAATTCTGCGGGGCCATAGGCGGCAAACCCGAAGTGACGCCCCGGTTCAACTCACTGACCCGCGAGGGTATCTTTTTCAGCAGCTGCGCGGCCGGCAGCTTCCGCACCGACAGGGCGCTGGTGTGCCTGCTCGGCGGACTTCCGGGACAGCCCACGACCAGCCTGATACGTTACAACCGCAAGATTGCCGCCCTTCCCGGTCTTGCCGGAAGTCTCCGCGATGCCGGCTACGAGACTGCCTCGGTCTATGGCGGCGAGCTGAACTTCATGCATTTCGCCGATTATTTTCTGGCCTCCGGCCATGACCGTCTGGTCTGTGACAAGGACTTCCCCAAGGATGCCCCCAGATGCAAGTGGGGCGTCCATGACGGATACATATTTGACTGGCTCTATGACGATATAATGGAAAAGACCGGCCGAAACGCGCGCTGGTTCACCACGTTCATGACCTTAAGCTCCCACGAGCCTTTCAAAGTGCCTTACCGGCGCCTCGACGACCCCACCGACAATGCCTACGCCTACGTGGACGATGCGCTCGGACGCTTTATCGACAGACTGAAACAGACTCCCGCGTGGGACAATCTGCTCGTTGTCATAGTGGCCGACCACGGGCTCAACCGCTCCGACAAACACGATGACCGCGTGGAGTATTCCCACATTCCGCTGCTCATGATTGGCGGCGCCGTGAAAGAGCCTGAAACCATTGACGCCCTGATGAGCCAGACCGACATCGCCGCCACTGTACTCGGGCAGCTCGGCCTGGACCACAGCGAGTTCCGGTTCAGCCGCGATGTGCTCGCCGACACCTACGTGAATCCCTTCGGATTCCACACATGGGTCAACGGCTTCATGTTCAGGGACAAGACCGGCGCCGTGACGTTCGACAATGTTTCCGGACGTCCTGTCGACGGCGCCGACCCCGCCCGTGAGCGCAAAGGCAAGGCTATACTTCAGAAACTTTATGATTATATTGACAAGCTGTGAATACGAAATTTAAAAGAATCATTGACTCTACTCCCGCCGGGCTGCTGATAAATCTGCTGTGGGCCTATCTGGCCTATTCGTTGTGCCGCGTGGCGTTTCTGCTTGAGAATATCGATCTTTTCAGTGACGGACTGACTTTTTCATCGCTGATGAGGATGTGGGTCGGAGGTTTCCGGTTTGACTCGTCGGCCATTTTCTACACCAATTCCCTTTTCATACTGCTGTATCTGCTTCCATGTCATCTGAAAGAGGACAAAAAATGGTATCAGGGCATTGTGAAGTGGCTTTTTGTGGTGGTCAATGGCCTCTGCATGGTGATAAACCTTGCCGATTCAGTGTTCTTCTCCTATCGTCTGCAGCGCTCCACCATGTCAACCGTAGTGGAGTTCGAGGGCGAGGGCAACCTGCTGAAGATAGGACTTGTGGAGACGGTGAGTCACTGGTATTTCGTGCTTCTCGCCGCAGTGATTATTTATGGTTTCATCCGGCTTTACCGGGCGCCCGCCAGGCCGCACAGGCCGTTGTGGCATTACTATGTCACCAATTCCGTGACACTCGCGGTCATGGGGCTCGTGGCGGTATGCGGCATGCGCGGCAATGTATTCTTCCTGTCGGCTACACGGCCTATCTCCGTAGGCTATGCCCAGCGCTTCGTTGACCGTCCCGTGCAGACCGGCATTGTGCTCAACACCCCCTTCTCGCTTATCCGCACCGTTGGGCAGGTGGCCATGGAGGAACCGCATTACTTCAGCGAGGAAGAGCTTGCCGTGATTTATTCGCCGGTCCATGTCCCCTCGGACACGGTTGAGGTCCGCAAGAAAAATGTGGTGATTCTGATGGTGGAGAGTTTCGCCCAGGAATTCATAGGGAGCCTTAACCGCGACCTCGACGGAGGCACCTACAAAGGTTACACCCCCTTCGCCGACTCGTTGCTGTCAGTCAGCATGCACTGGGAGCAGAGCTTTGCCAATGCGGCTTTCAGCATTGACTCGCCGCCGGCGCTCTTCGCTTCCATTCCGCGAATGAACCGCCCATTCATGACCTCCCCGCACTCGCTCAACGATATCAACTCGCTTGCCACCGAACTCAAACCTCTGGGCTATCATTCGGCTTTCTTCCACGGCGCCGACAACGAGTCCCTCGGATTCAACGCTTTCACCCATCAGGCCGGTTTTGACGAATACTACGGCCAGAACGAATTCTATGCCGACAGCCGTTTCGGGGGCAAAAAGGAGTTTGACGGTTACTGGGGCGTGTGGGACGAGCCCTTCCTGCAGTTCTTCGCCAATAAACTGACCGAGATGCCGCAGCCATTTTTCGCTTCAGTGTTCACCCTTTCGTCGCACCATCCGTTCAAGGTGCCGGAAAAATACAAGGATGTGTTCGTTGACGAGGGGCAGTATCCGCTCCATAAATGCATCCGTTACGCCGATTACTCGCTCCGCCGCTTCTTTGCCACGGCCGAGCGGCAGCCCTGGTACCGTAACACCATATTCATTCTTTCGGCTGACCATGCAAGCTCAAAGACCACCCATGATGTGTACAAGACCGAGCTGGGCGGTTTCCGCATCCCGCTGCTCATCTTCGATCCTTCGGGCGAGCTGCCACGCGGCGAGCAGCAGGGGATAGCCCAGCAGATGGACATAATGCCCACTCTGCTCAACTACCTCGGAGCCAGAAGGCCATACGTGGCTTTCGGAAAGGACCTCTTCAACACTGCGGCCGAGGATTCATGGGCCTTCAACTGGGACCATCTCCCCCAATATATAAAAGGTGATTATCTTCTGCAGCTCGACGGCGAGAGGGTGAGCGGATTCTACAACTACAAGAAGGACCCGCTGCTGAAAACGAACCTTGCCGGAAAGGGACTGCCCGAGGAAGCCGAAATGGCCCGCAGCGCCAAAGCCATAATCCAGAGCTACATGCACCGCATGAACGCCAACGACGTGACAATCAAACAATCGAGCCGCAAATGAAAGAACTCGTTGACATTGAATCGATTGGATTCGACGGCAAAAGGGCCGTGGTCAATTATTCCGGGCTGGGCAACTATTCCCGTCTGGTCATTGAGCTTGTGGCCGGAATGCTCCCTGACGCCCGCCTGCGCCTCTACACTCCGAAAATAAAGCCCAATCCGCAGCTTGAGCCGCTGCTCTCCAATCCCAATCTCGAGCTTGTGCTCCCCGACACCCGCATGGGGCGCATGTTCGGGTCGTTGTGGCGCAGCTCATGGATGTCGTCGCAGCTTCGTCGCGACGGCCTGTCGTTCTATCATGGAGTGAGCAACCAGCTCCCCGCCGGGATAGACCGTACCGGCATCCCCTCTGTGGTCACCATCCATGACCTCATATTCCGCCGCCATCCCGAGTTCTATCACAAGGCCGACGCCATAATATATGACCGCCAGATTCACCGTTCGGCCGAGCAGGCTGACCGCATCATAGCCATCTCGGAGCGCACGCGTGACGACATTATAGACCTTTACGGCATCTCGCCGTCCAAGATTGACCTCGTTTATCAGGGTTGCGACAGCTCGTTCTACCGACCGGTAACTCAGGAGGCTGTGGCCGACATGAAGCGCCGATACGGAATCACAGGGCGTTACATTGTTGGAGTAGGCACAATCGAGGCCCGCAAGAACCAGATGCTCGCGCTGAAAGCTCTGCGGTTCTTGCCCGATGACGTGACTCTCGTTCTGGTGGGACGCCCCACCGATTACACCAAGGCTATTCAGCGCGAGGCCGCCGCTCTGGGGCTTGACCGGCGCCTGAAACTCATCCATGGCGCTCCGTTCCGTGATTTCCCCGCTTTCTATGCCGGCGCCGAGCTGTCGTCCTATCCCTCGTTCTACGAGGGCTTCGGCATTCCCGTCATCGAGTCCATAGCGGCCGGAACACCTGTCATAGCCGCCACAGGCTCCTGCCTTGAAGAGGCCGGAGGCCCCGGGGGCGTCTATGTGTCGCCGCTTGACGAGCGGCTGTTTGCGGAGTATGCCGAGGCAATCATGGCCGATGGCGACCTGCGCGAGCGCATGGTGCGCGAGGGCCGCGCCTATATTTCCCGCTTCTCGGCCGCCGAATTCTCCAAAGGCCTCCGTGAAGTGTATTCCAAAGTTTTAGCGAATAAATGAGATGACAATGGATAAATCTGCCGAAAAACCTCTGTTCTCCATACTGATTCCTTCATGGAACAACCTCCCGATGCTCAAGCTCTGTGTCGAGAGCATCCGCAGGAATTCCGCCTACAGCCATGAGATTCTGATTCATGTCAACGACGGAAGTGACGGCACTCTCGAATGGGTGCGGAAGGAGGGGCTGAAACACACTCATTCGGCGGAAAATATAGGTGTCTGCTGGGCGCTTAACCGTCTGCGTCCGCTCGTGGAATCGGACTACATCGTGTTTCTGAACGACGACATGTACGTGTGTCCCGGATGGGACGAGGCCTATTACCGGGAAATCCGGGCCGTAGGAAACGAGCGCTTCTTCCTCGCTTCGGTCACCATCCAGCCCGCGCCCCACAATCTGCGCCCCACAGGAGTGCCGGTAGCCGATTTCGGACGCTCCGTGACTGATTTCCGCGAGGCGGAACTGCTTCGGAGTCTTGACGGATACAAGGTTCCCGATACAATGGGAGTCGTTTGGCCTCCGAACATCGTACACCGCAATATGTGGGACCTCGTGGGCGGTTACAGTGTGGAATACACTCCCGGACTCGGGTCTGACCCCGATTTCTCGGCTAAACTGTGGATGGCCGGCGTAAGGCATTTCAAGACTCTCGGCGACAGCATTTGCTATCATTTCATGAGCGTGTCAGTGAACCGCGTCACCAAGAACAAGGGCCACGTGCAGTTCCTTCGCAAATGGGGCGTTACCCCCAGAGTGTTCATGACCATGTTCCTGCATGTCGACGAACCCTGGGACGCCTCCAGAACCGACCCGTCTCCCGAAATTCGCAGTCAGCTGCTCCGCTGCAAAGCCAAGATGCTGCTCACGGCTCTGCAGGACACGCATGCTCCCACGCTTCTCGACAACGGTTTCCGCCCCTGAGGCCTGATTGTCAGAGCCCTGTAGGCTCCCAGACGTAGAGTCTGTCCGAGGGGCGTATCTTCTGCGGTACCTTGATGGAGAAACTCTGGCCTTTCACGGCCTTGTCCACAGGTTTCAGGTCAACGCGTATCTCGTCAGGCTTCATTATTATGGCTCCGGTCGTGGGTCCGGTTATGATTATTTCGTCGCCCGCTTTCACTTCTCCCGCCTCGACGTAGAACTCGGCTACCCCGATGTTGGAGAAATATCTCACGCCTTTGGCGGCGTAGCGTTTTACCCTTTCGGCGCTCGAACCGTACTTCGACGACCATTCGCCCAGACGCTGCCCCAGATAATAGCCGTTCCAGAACCCGCGGTTGAAAATCTTGCGCAGTTCATTCTGCCAGGCTTCGATGCGTTCGGGCGTGTAGCTGCCCTCGCAAACGGCGCTGATGGCCTCGGAATAGGCCTTCACGGCTATGCTCACGTACTCTGGTCCGCGTGCGCGGCCCTCGATTTTGAACACCCTGACGCCCGCATCTATCATTTTGTTGAGGAAATGAATGGTGCACAGGTCTTTGGGCGACATGATGTATTTGTTCTCTATGTCAAGGGTGTCGCCGGTCTCGCGGTCGGTCACCGTGTAGCCGCGGCGGCATATCTGGGTGCAGGCTCCGCGGTTGGCGCTCGAGTTCATCTGATGCAGACTCAGGTAGCATTTTCCGCTCACGGCCATGCAGAGGGCGCCGTGGCAGAACATTTCTATGCGCACCGGTTTGCCGGCCGGTCCGGTTATGCCGTTTTCGGTGATGAAGCGGTGGATTTCCGACACCTGGTCGAGGTTCAGCTCGCGCGCAAGCACCATCACGTCGGCCCACTGCGAGTAGAATCTGACGGCTTCGGAGTTCGAGACGTTGACCTGTGTGGATATGTGGACCTCCACCCCTATGCTCCGGGCGTAGCTGATTGCGGCTATGTCCGAGGCTATGATGGCCGAGATGCCCGAGGCGGCCACGGCGTCTATGACGGAGTGCATCGTGGCTATGTCGTCGTCATAGATCACGGTGTTGACCGTCAGATAGGATTTGACCCCGCGCGAATCGCATATCGAGGCGATTTCGCGGAGGTCATCGAGGGTGAAGTTTACGGAAGAGCGGGCTCTCATGTTGAGCCCTTCCACTCCGAAATAAATGGCGTCGGCGCCGGCGTTGATTGCGGCATGGAGCGATTCGTAGCTCCCTACCGGAGCCATTATTTCGAAGTCGGAGCGGGATAATTTTTCAGTTCTGTTCACTTTTTGAATGAGAAATAGAATGAGAAGTCAGTGGGACGTACCGGAACGTAGTATTTCGGCAGTACGTCGGGGCCGCAGGTCGCTGTGCCCACGCCGGTCTGTTCGGCATCGAGGTGAACGGTCACGTAGTCGCCCGGAACGAGGTCCGAAGTGTGGAGCGCGCGTTCAACTTCACTGTCGGAGTAGGGATAGGCCGAGAACTGGAACTGTTTCGGAGCGGTGATGTCGAGTCCGGCTCCGTCAAGATCCATCCAGCGCACCTGTGTGTGGTTGCCGGCGGCCGACGGCTTGTTGTAGATAAAGAAGTCATCGACGGGACGAACGGTATAGCGGCCTATGCGTCCGGCGGCCATGCGGTCAACGTAGGTCTCGCCGCTGCGGCCCAGATATGTCACTGTCGATGCTGCGGCCTGGGGCACGGTGAAGGTCAGGCCCAGACGGGGCATGTTCTTGATTACGGCGGTGTCCGGTCTGAAATCGCAGTCAATGGCCAGTTTGCCTTCAGGATTGACATAATAGGTGAAGGTGGCGCCGGCTATCACCGAGCCGTGGCTGCCTGTGATTTCGGTGACGGCGGTCACGCGGTTGTTCTTGAAGCTGAGGTCAGTCAGACGCTGGTTGATGGAATCGAGACCCTCTTTCTCCCAGAGCTTGTTCTTGCCTTCCCATGACAGGTCGTTTTCTGTGGCCGGACGGTAGAGCGAGAGCTCTATGGGCGATGCAAGCACCTCTTTGTTGTTGTCGCGGAGCGAGGTTATGGCGCCGGTGAGTATGTCCACCGTGAAGTCAAGGCCGGAAGCCGAGAACGTAAAGGTGTTTTTCTTGCGCTTGATTTTTGCCGCTTTTGTGTCGAAGGGCGCAACGGGTGTGCCGGGAAGCACGAACTGGTCATAGGCCACTTCGTAGCCGCGCTTGATTATCGGGGCGTCGGCTTTCGGTGCCCAGCTCAGGTCGAGATAGGCTTCCGGCTCGTCGGTGGCGGTGTAGTTTCCGAGCGCCACGTCGGTCGATGCTCCGGGAGCGAGGTTCACTGTGCGTTTTCCCGAAGCGAGTGTCTTGCCCGAGGGCGTGGTCACTTTCCATGTAAGGTCATACTGGTCGAGATTCGTGAAGTCAAACAGGTTCTTCACTTTCACGGTGAGGGTGGAGGGGTTGACCAGAGTGCAGTTGATGTTCTGGTAGACCTTCTTCACTTCAGCCAGGGCCGGATGGGCCGAGCGGTCGGCGGCCACCAGACCGTTGCAGAGGAATGAGTTGTCGGACGGCACGTTGGCAGGACCGTAGTCTCCGCCGTAGGCCCAGTATTCGCGTCCGTCGGCGGTCTTTTCCTTATAAGCCTGGTCAACCCAGTCCCAGATGCATCCGCCCTGCAGTTTCGGGTAGGCGTAGATGGCGTCCCAGTAGTCTTTCAGTCCGCCGACGGAGTTGCCCATGGCATGGGCGTACTCGCACATGATGTACGGACGGGTCTTGGTTGAATCCTGAGCATATTTTATTATGTAGTCCACGCTCGGATACATGAGCGCGAAAATATCCGAATTCCATTCGTCGAGTGTGCGCTCATACTGCACCGGACGGTTGTTTTCGCGGGCTTTTAGCCACTTGTAGGCTTCTTCGAACACTATGCCGTTGCCGCATTCGTTGCCCAGCGAATAGAAGGTGACCGAGGGGTTGTTCTTTGACTTGTGATACATGCGGCGCTCGCGGTCTATTACGGCCGGAATCCATTCGGCGCGTTTGGCGAGCGATTCGTCGCCGTAGCCGTAGCCATGGCTCTCCGCGTTGGCCTCGTCGATGATATATATGCCGTATTTGTCACAGAGATAGTACCAGTAACGGTCCTGGGGATAGTGGCTGTTGCGCACGGTGTTGATGTTGTTCTCCTTGAGCAGGCGGATGTCCAGTTCGGCTGTCTCTTTCGGAACGGTGCGTCCCAGCGGCGAGTGTGCGTGGCGGTCAACGCCCTTGATGTAGATGGGCTTGCCGTTGAGAAGATACTGCGAGCCTTTCACTTCCGAAGTGCGGAAACCTACGTTGCAGCCTACGGTCTCGGTTATTGTTCCGTTGGGAGCCGTGAGGTTGATGAGAAGAGTGTAGAGATACGGATTCTCGGCCGACCACGGTGTCACGTTTTTGACCGTGAGGTTGAATTTCGTGTCGGCTTCGGCGTTATTGGTGGCCGAGCCTATCACGGCTCCGCGGGCGTCGACAAGACGGTAGTTGATGCCGTAGCCTGACGTTGCCTCGCCCTTCTTTGTCTTTTTGACCGCGGGCAGTCCGGCTATGTCTATGTCAATGCCCAGAAGGCCGTCGCGGTACTGTGCGTCAAGAGGCGATGTTACCGTGAAGTCCGAGATGTAGGTCTTGGGGGTGGAGTAGAGATAGACGTCGCGCTCTATTCCGCTTATGCGCCAGAAATCCTGACATTCGAAATAAGCGCCCGAGCTCCAGCGGTAAACCTCGAAGGCCACCGTGTTCTCGCCCTCCTTGAGATATTCGGTCACGTCCCATTCGGCGGCAGTCTTGGAATCCATGTTGCAGCCCAGGAGCTGGCCGTTGACCCATACGTAGTAGAACGATGTGGCTCCCTCGCAGCACAGGACTATGCGGCGTCCCTTCCAGTCGGCGGGCACGGTGAAGGTCCTGCGGTACGAACCCACTTCGTTGGTCTTGCTCGGCACCAGCGGGGCGTCTTTCTTGAATTCGGCCCACTCGGAGTCGAATTCGTATGTGGTGTTGGTATATACAGTTGTTCCGTAGCCCTGACGTTCCCAGTTGCCGGGCACGTTTATGAGGTCCCATGACGTCACGTCGTATGTCGGGTCCTGGAATCCCTGCGGACGGTTGTCAACTCCTTTGACCCAATGGAATTTCCATTTGCCGTTGAGCGACATGTAGTAGGGCGATTTCTCATAGTCCATGTCGCGCACGGCGTTCACGTCGTTGGCGGGATAGGGAACTACGAGTGCGTGAGCCGGTATCTGGCCCACTGCATAGGCGTCAATAGTTTGCCATTCAGGTAATTGTTGCGCTGTAGCTGTCAGAGTGGCGGCCAGAGCGAAAGCACATAGTGAATGTTTCATTATTTTACTGGTATGTTAAGGTTATTGTAATCTGTGGTTGCTTTAAATTACTTTAAGTTACAAATTTACTCAGCCGGCCGCTAATATCGGCATGCGGGACTGTTAAATTTATCTAACTCGTGTCCGGGCAGCGGCCATTATTCTATTATGAACGTGGGTTTCGGACTCAGGCGGCATCCCACGCGCTCCTTGTATTGGCACAGTCCCAGGGCGGGAACCCCGTGTGACGATGACGGACCAATGTCAAGCACCCGGTAGCCTTTTGCCGCAAAAAACGCCGATACCTCGGCGGGCAGTGCGTCCATGGGCCGCAGGTGCCGTGCTTCAGGGGCGTCTCCCCAGTATATCACCTGAGCCACTGATTCCGAGACCCTGTTGACCATTGCGGCCGCGGCATCCGTTCCGCCGCACGTCATGACGAAAAACATGGAGCCGGTAATCGGGGCGGTGCTCTCGATGTCGTCAGCCGACAGGTGCAGCGGATAGCCGTGGTCATCGTGGTTGGCCTTTATCTGAGCGTGGACCCGCTCTATGTCCCGGCGGGTACCTTCGAGAGGCTCGAAACGGAAATCATGGCGCCGGTGTCCCGCCTGTCCTGTCTTTATGGTGCGGGACGGAACGGGACAGAGCGGTATGTGGTAGTTGAGGTCGTTCCAAAGCAGCCGCCCCTTCAGGTTCAGCGCTATGGCCTGGTTGAACGTCGTGTCGTCGCCGTAGATTGGCGGCGGAACCGTGATTGTGGCGCGGGAGCCGTGCTCTCTGACGAACTCCGCGAGCAGTCCGGCGGCCTCTATGTATCGCGTTATACCCGCTTCCCCCGTGGCGGTGAATCCGCCGAACGGTGCCGAGAACGGGCTGCTGAACGAGCCGTCGGCATCCTCTCCGAGAATTATTCCCAGACGCATCCTGCTGTCGGCGAATCCGAGGAAGCGCAGACGGCCGGTTTTCTTTGAGTTGTGGATATTGAAGCCCGCGGTGTTGTAGACGTGGGTCACGTGGTCGTCAAACAGCTCCGCATAATCTCCGGGTGAAAGTTCAATCAGTTTCATATCACCTGCAAAGTTAATGCTTTTATTCCGATTCCTTTACCTCGCCCCGCCCCTAATCTCCTTCCGTCGCAGTTGTTGCTTGTGTTTAAAACAGTTAATATTTATTAATAAAATGGGGGGGGGTAAAATTTTATCTATATTTGTACTTTAACATTTCTTGCTGCCGTCTGATTTGACGGCGGATTCCTTAAAACATACTTACAGATGAAAAGAATTTTGATTATGGCGATGGCCATGGCTATTACCTTCCCGCAGTTATGTTTTGCCGCGCGAATAAATGCCGTGGCGGCTGAGGCAAAGGCGGTGTCGTTTCTAAATGGACGCAGTGTCGTGAAGGGCGGTGACAGGAAAAGCCTGTCGGTCACCCGCCATAAGTTGAAACTCACGCCGGCGTCAGCGGAGACCTCCGAGGATTTCTATATTTTCAACCGTGACGGTTCCAGAGCGTTCGTTATTGTGTCAGGCAGTGACCTGCTGCCGGAGATTGTGGGCTACTCTGACTCCGAGGCACTTGACGGCGATAATGTCCCGCCTGCGCTCAAAGCCTATCTGTCGGACTATTCCAAACTTGTCGAGGCCGCCGAGAATGGCGCTGTTCTTGAGCTTTCAGCTTCTGCGGCCGGCGAGGCCGTGGAGCCGCTGATGAATACTAAATGGAATCAGAGTGCTCCTTATAATGATTTGACTCCTACTGTGTCAGGAGTTCAGGCTCCCTCCGGATGCGTGGCAACCGCAGTGGCTCAGGTTATGTATTATCACCGTTATCCTTCTCGCGGACACGGAAAAGTGTCGAACAGCGGGAACACCGTGGAACTCGGGCATGAATATGACTGGGATAACATGAAACCGGTCTATGAGAAGGGGGGCTATACGGAGCAGGAGGGCGCGGCCATAGCTACTCTGATGCGTGATGTGGGCTACGCTGTCAATATGGACTATGGGGCGGAAGAGTCAGGTGCCTTTAGTGAAGATATAAGCATAGGTCTGTGTCGTCATTTCAATTATTCGACGGACGCCGAAATTCTGTTTCGAACATCCTGCACCACGGATTACTGGCTGCGGACCATCCGCGAATCTCTCTTGCGTGGTGAACCGTTGCCATTAGCCGGTACCAGTACGGGCCGGAATGCTTCCGCCCACCAGTTTGTGTGCGACGGAATTGATGAAAACGGTCTGCTGCACATCAACTGGGGATGGGGTGGAGTTTCCGACGGTTATTTTGACATGAACATATTGTCGCCTGACAATCTCGGCATCGGAGCGGGCGAGGGAGCCTATTATGCACGCCAGTCCATAGTTTTGAATCTGCGTCCGGGTGACGAGACTGCCGACCAGTCAGAATTTACCGGCAAACTCTCCCTGAGCGATGTTTCCGTAAGTTCAAAGGTCAACGAATCCGGAGAGCTGGTTGATGATTACCTATCTATAAGCTCTAATATTAATAATTGCTCCGGCACGATTTTGTCAGATGTGAATTTCGGACTTATGGTCCGTGACGATGCCGGAAACATCAGGGATATCCGTAGATATGATGGTCTGAGAACATTCCCGGCGCCTTATTACAAAGGGTTTAGTCCCAATCTGAGAACTGACGGACTCATTGCCGATGGGACACTGACCGACGGCCATTACCGTGTCTCGATAATATATTCTGTAGGAAGCGAACTGACTGCCTCGAATTTCACTTATCCCGGCTCGGGCAATCTCAACGAAATCGGTTTCACGGTCAGGGGAGGTAGGGTAATTCTCGACAATCCGGATTTAGCCCAAAAGACGGTGTCACAGTACACGCTTCTTTCTGTATCTGCCGCTACTGCTTATGCACACTGTGATGCGGGAATACCTGTGGTTGGCCGGATTCGCAGCAGTGCTGTCAGAGGTGAGAATAAATCGTTCGGCATCTATCTGATACCCGAGGATGAATATTCCGATCAGGTATCTCTTTCGGATTACAAAAACGTAGGATCCGTCAACGGATATTTCTATGATGGAGATATAACGGTGTCAGGCACAGTGTCCACTGTCGGCATCAAGTCAGGAAATTATGTGCTGTGTCTGGGGTATTACAATGCCTATGAAAAGAAATCTATGGCAATCCCTGCAACGGAGAAAAACATTATTACCGTGTTGCCTCAGCCTGAAGAGGGCATGGCTATTCTGAAACCTTTTGAATACACTCCGGATGTAGTGAAGCGCAATGAGAACCAGTATCTCGGTTTCCTCCTGATTTATCATTATTTCTATGGCGACATGCTCAAATCCAGGCTTGAACTCTGGGCTTGTCCCGAAAATGGCAGTGAGGCCGATGAGTTTCTGGTTTCCGAGATTGATCCGTTCTACTTTTATTCCGGCAATAGAAGAACAGACCTTGATTTTTGGTCGGGCAAATCTTTGTGGGATAAGGAGCTGGGCCGTTACGAGGCTTATCTGAAATGCAAGGATGTCAGAGGCCGCATGAGACGTATTCCCGGCTCATGCAACGGATTCGTGTTCGAACTTGTTGAGGACGATGATATTTTCAGACTCGTCTCGCCGGTGAAATTCAATCATGGCGACGAGATTGTGTTTGACGGCAGTCAGACATTGGATTTCGAGCTTGAATTCGATCTTGCCATCAATACCGCCAGGGAGATTGACACTAAATTGAGCCCCGAGGTGTATGTCTCCACCGATGCCGCCGGAGAGAACCGCTGCTATACCATGGCGTTGAGAGAACTTGACTTCGGAACGGGCGTGTTTGCCCCGGGAGAACCTGTGAATTGCAAGGCTTCCATCAGAATCTACTCCATCAGCGAGGACCTTTACGGCAAGCCTCTGTATCTCCAGTTCAATAGTATCCCTGTTAAGATGAAGGAAGGGGAGGTAGGGTGGTCAGCCCGACGAGTGCAGATGCTTCCTTACGGGGAGTCTGCTGTCTTCACCGTTGTCAAGACCAGCGGTGTGGATAATGTTGCGGCTGACGGTTGCGACGGTCCTTTCGAGGTGTTCTCGCTTGACGGTCGCCGGATACCCGTGGGTGTCGCTTCGGAGTCCGAACTTAATTCAGTGCTGGAGCCGGGTGTCTACGTCCTGCGCCGGGGTTCCCGGACCGCCAAGATACTGGTGCCGTAAGTCGGCTGTAAGATATGATTCACGCGCAGATGGCGTTATGAAAAATAATCGCCTGCTGCGCGTGGATTCTATTTGGGGATTTCGGAAAAAAGGTTTAACTTTGTTGTCCGTTATGAAGAACGGATTCAACAACGAGAAGTATCTGCGGATACAGTCGGAGCACATCAAGGAGCGCATATCGAAATTCGGTAACAAGCTCTATCTTGAGCTCGGTGGTAAATTATTCGATGACTATCATGCAAGCCGCGTATTGCCGGGCTTTCAGCCTGACAGCAAGCTTCGTATGCTCAGCCAGCTGCAGGACCAGGCCGAGATTGTGATAGTTATTTCGGCAGTGGACATAGAGAAAAACAAGGTGCGTCAGGACCTCGGCATAACCTACGACATGGATGTGTTGCGCCTGCGCGAGGAATTCCAGAAACGCGGTTTCCTCGTGGGCTCGGTGGTGATTACCCACTACAACGGACAGCACAGCACCGATGCCTATCGCGAACGCCTCGAACGCATGGGCATCACCTCCTATATACATTATACTATAGAGGGCTACCCCAACAACGTAGGTCTCATAACCTCCGACGAGGGTTTCGGCCACAATGACTATATTGTCACCAGCCGCCCGCTTGTCATTGTCACGGCCCCCGGCCCCGGCAGCGGAAAGATGGCCGTGTGTCTGAGCCAGCTCTACAATGAGCACAAGCGCGGCATAGAGGCCGGATATGCCAAGTTCGAGACTTTCCCGGTGTGGAGTCTGCCGCTGAAGCATCCCGTCAACATTGCCTACGAGGCGGCAACAGCCGACCTGAACGACGTCAATATGATTGACCCGTTCCATCTCGAGGCCTATGGAAAGACCGCCATCAACTACAACCGCGACATAGAGATATTCCCGGTTCTCAACGCCCTTTTCGAGGGTATCTACGGCGAGAATCCCTATAAATCGCCCACGGATATGGGCGTCAATATGGTGGGTTTCTGTATCGACGATGACGAAATCTGCTGCCGCGCATCCAAAAACGAGATTATCCGCCGCTATTTCACGGCGTTGAACCGCATGGCTCAGGGCGATTGCAATGACAGCGAGGTCAGCAAGATTGCCCTGCTGATGAAACAGGCCAGGATCGATACCTCGTTCCGCCGCCCCATAGCCGCCGCCCGCGAGCGCGCCGCCCGCGAGGGCGCTCCCTGCTCGGCAATGGAACTTGCCGATGGCACAATCATCACCGCGGCCACAAGCCCGCTGCTCGGCCCGAGCGCGGCGCTGATTCTCAACGCCATCAAGCATCTCGCGGGCATAGACCATGGCGTGAAGCTCATCCCGCAGGACATGATCGAGCCCATCCAGCACACCAAAATCAACTACCTCCGCAGCGTCAACCCCCGCCTGCACACCGACGAGGTACTTGTGGCGCTGGCTGTAGTGTCCACCCATGACGAGAACTGCCGCCGCGCGCTTGAGATGCTTCCGCAGCTCAACGGCTGTCAGGTCCATTCAACGGTTATGCTCGGAGAGGTGGACCACAAAATCTTCAAGAAGCTTGGCGTGGGGCTCACCTGCGACCCGGCAAAGAAGAAAAAATGAAGCCCGTCCGGCCCCGAAAATAGCAACCGGAAACGGCGCATCTCAATGACGTAGAAATTTTTGGTTGTTTATTCAGATTTAATTTCGTAACTTTGCACAGTTTTTTCAACCATTGAATCAAAGTGGGAAAATTTACAGAATATAAGCTGCCGCTGAAAAGCCTTCCGGAAGGTGTTCATGAATTTGAATATCATCTGGATAAGAAGTTTTTCGAGAACATGGAGAGCCCGGACATCCACGATGCCGACCTTCAGGTTCACCTGACTGTGACTCACAAGCGCGGGCTGTATTCGCTTGCGTTTCACATCACGGGCACCATTACCCTAATCTGTGACCGCTGCCTGGACGACCTCGTACTCCCCGTGGAGACTGACTATGACATCAACGTCAAATACGGAGAGGATTATAACGACGAGTCCGATGACCTGCTTGTGATTCCGGAAAGCGACAACTATCTGAATGTTGCCTACATGCTTTATGACACCGTGGCGCTGACCATTCCCATGAAGCACGTGCATCCCCTCGGGAAATGCAACCGTCAGATGAGTCAGATGCTGAAAAAACATCGCGCCCGCCCGGTTGGCGAGGATGCCGATCTTGAAGAGCAGCTGATTGACGAGATGGACTCCATGGACGATGACTCCCAGGAGGCCGAACCGCCCACCGATCCCCGCTGGGACGCTCTGAAAGGACTGGCCGGAACTGAAAACCCCGGAAACGAATGACAGACGTTCCGTCTGTAGGCTCCCCTGGCGGGAGCCGACGATGGAAAGAAACATATAACAATAAAATAACTCAAAAATAATCTTAACAGAACAATGGCACATCCCAAACGCAAACAATCAAAGACCCGCACAGCCAAACGTCGCACACATGATAAGGCTGTAGCTCCTACTTTGGCTCTCTGTCCCAACTGCGGTGCATGGCACATCTACCACACCGTGTGTGGCGAATGCGGCTATTATCGTGGCAAATTGGCCATCGAAAAAGCTGAGGTCTAAATTTCAGCCCCATGGCCCATGCGGGCTCGATGGATTCAGCGCTTAGCGCTACAGGTTCAGCCGGCGGTGATTTGACATTAATCGCCGCCCTATAGTCTATATGTGGGCCTGCGCGCGCTGATGTTTCAACCGTCGGACTGCTCCGCTTTCTTTTAACAATCAAAAAATTATTCTCCAATTAGTTATATCTGACATGTTACATGCAAGAATAGCCGGCGTGGCTTCATACGTGCCTGATGACGTCCTTGACAACGAGATGCTGTCAAAGATGGTGGACACTTCCGATGAATGGATAACAACTCGTGTCGGCGTCAAGGAACGCCGCATTCTGAAGAAAGAAGGTGCCGGTTCATCCTTTATGGGAGCCCAGGCGGTGAAAAGCCTCCTGGAAAAGACAGGTACAAAACCTGAAGAGGTGGACCTGCTCATCTGCGCGACTTCAAACCCTGACTATCGTTTCCCCTCCACCGGTTCGGTCATTGCCCACGAATGCGGTCTCAAGAACGCCTATGCCTACGACATACAGGCTGCCTGTGCCGGCTGCATTGTCGCCTTGGAAGACGGTGCGGCTTACATCAAATCGGGCCTCCGCAAGAAAGTTGTGGTTGTGGCCGCCGAAATGATGTCGTCGATGGTCAACTATCAGGACAGAACCACCTGTCCGCTCTTCGGTGACGCCGCCGCTGCAATGCTCCTTGAACCCACAGAGAAAGAGGTGGGTGTGATGGATGCGGTGTTCCATGTTGACGGTATCGGTCGTGACCATCTGCTCATGAGAGCCGGCGGTTCCGTGAAGCCCGCTTCCCACGAAACCGTGGATGCCGGTGACCACTTCGTTTATCAGGACGGACGCTTCGTCTACAAGCACGCAGTCACCGATATGCTCAACTCCACTCTCGAAGTGTGCGAGCGCAACGGTCTGACCATGGAGTCTGTGGATTACCTCGTTCCCCACCAGGCCAACCTGCGTATCATCGAAGCCGTGGCCTCGCGTGCCGGTATCGCTCCCGAGAAAGTGCTGGTCAACATCGAATATCGCGGAAACACCTCCGCAGCTTCGATTCCGCTGTGCATAGCAGAGAATGCCGACCGCCTCAAGAAAGGCGACAAGCTCGTCCTCACTGCATTCGGTGCCGGTTTCACATGGGGCGCCATGTACGTGGTCTGGGATATCTGATTCAACCGGATAAAAAATATTTTTCACGGATAGCATCTTTTAAGGTGCTATCTGTGTTTTTAAAGAAAATGAAGTGATCGGTCCACCACCTTTCGCTTCACCCGTTAAGTTTAAATAACTTCCATATCAATCCCATGACAGAAGAAAAGAACCACAAAGCCGGATTTGTTAACATTGTAGGTAATCCCAACGTAGGTAAGTCGACGCTGATGAATGACCTTGTCGGCGAACGCATAAGTATCATAACATCCAAGGCGCAGACCACCCGTCACCGCATAATGGGCATAGTGAACACTCCCGATTACCAGATAGTGTTCTCCGATACCCCCGGTGTGCTCAAACCCAAGTACAAGCTGCAGGAAAGCATGCTTGATTTCTCCGAAGGTGCCCTGACCGACGCCGATGTGCTGCTCTATGTGACCGACGTGGTGGAGGACCCCACAAAGAACGCCGATTTTCTGGCCCGCGTGGCCGCCGAGAAGGTCCCCGTGCTTCTGGTCATCAACAAGATTGATCTGCTGAAGAATCAGACCGAACTCGAATCCATTGTGTCCCGCTGGAAGGAACTGCTTCCCAATGCCGAGATATTCCCCACCTCGGCGCTGGAACACTTCAACGTCCAGGCCCTCATGAACCGCATCGTGGAGCTTCTCCCGGAGAATCCGCCCTATTTCGGCAAGGATGCGCTCACCGACAAGCCCGCCCGCTTCTTCGTGACCGAGATTATCCGCGAGAAAATTCTGCTCAACTATCAGAAGGAAGTGCCTTACTCCACGGAAGTCATCGTGGAGAAATTCGATGAGAAGGAGGGCGCCATCCACATCATGGCCGTCATCTACGTTGAAAGGGATTCTCAGAAAGGCATCCTGATAGGCAAGGGCGGAGCCATGCTCAAGAAAGTGGGCATGCAGGCACGCAAGGACATCGAGACATTTTTCGGCAAGAAAGTGTTCCTCGAACTGTTTGTCAAGGTCGAGCCCAACTGGCGTAACCGCGAAAACAAGCTCCGCGCTTTCGGTTATATAGAATAATTTTTCTAACTTTGCATCCTGCCGCCGGTTATAGGCCGTCGGCATCAAACCAAACCGAAATTCAAACAAAGATCAAGACATGTCACAGATGATTGCCATAGTAGGGCGTCCCAATGTGGGAAAGTCCACTCTTTTCAACCGTCTCACCAAATCACGTTCGGCCATCACCAACGAGGAAGCGGGCACAACCCGTGACCGCCAGTATGGCCGTGTGGACTGGAACGGCCGCGAGTTCTCCATCATTGACACCGGCGGATGGGTCGTCAATTCCGATGACGTGTTTGAATCCGAAATCAACAAGCAGGTCCACCTTGCCATTGAGCAGGCCGACGAGATTCTGTTCGTGGTCGACGCCATGAACGGCGTGACGGACCTTGACGACCATGTGGCCGAAATCCTGCGCAAGTCACGCAAGCCGGTGCTGCTTGTGGCCAACAAGGTCGACAGCAACGAGTGGCTCTATAACGTGGCCGAATTCTACGGTCTCGGCCTCGGCGATCCCTATCCCGTTTCGGCCGTCAACGGTTTCGGAACGGGCGATCTGCTTGACGACGTGGTCAAGAAACTGCCCCCTCTGGACGAGGACGAGACCAACGAACTGGAGGACCTGCCCAAATTCGCCATCGTGGGACGTCCCAACGCCGGAAAATCCTCCATAATCAACGCCTTCATCAGCGAGGAACGCAACATTGTGACCGATGTGGCCGGAACCACCCGTGACAGCATCTACACACGCTACAATAAATTCGGATTCGATTTCTATCTCGTCGACACAGCCGGTATCCGCAAGAAAAACAAGGTCAACGAGGACATCGAGTATTATTCCGTGATCCGATCCATCCGCGCCATAGAGGCTTCTGACGTCTGCATCCTCATGATTGACGCCACCCGCGGCATCGAGGCTCAGGACGTGAGCATCTTCTCCCTGATTCAGCGTAACAGAAAGGGTCTGGTGGTGTGTGTCAACAAATGGGACCTTGTCCAGGACAAATCCGAGATTGCCATAAAGCACTTCCGCGACACCATCCGGGAGCGTTTCGCCCCGTTCACCGATTTCCCCATCATTTTCGGCTCGGCACTTACCAAGCAGCGCATCTACAAGGTGCTGGAAACCGCCGTGGAGGTCTACAAAAACCGCCAGCGTGTGGTGCCCACCTCGCAGCTCAACACCGTGATGCATGATGTGATTGCCGCTTATCCGCCTCCCGCCAATAAGGGAAAATACGTGAAGATAAAATATGTGACCATGCTCAAGGGAGCCAAGATACCTACATTTATCTTCTTCTGCAACCTCCCGCAGTGGGTCAAGGATCCCTATCGCAGGTATCTTGAAAACAAGATTCGCGAGAACTGGGACTTCACCGGCACCCCCATAGCCGTCTACATGCGCGAAAAATAACAGTCCATCCGGATTGATAATCCCACAAAATCACGAAAAAGGTTGTAACGCCACAACCTTTTTCGTGATTTATTGCTATCTTTGCGGGGTCATAACACTGATTCCGCATGAAATATCTGAATTTAAAGAAGGCACTTGCTGCCTGGCAGAACATACAGCCCCTGTCGGAGAAAGACAGGGAGAGGTTGAGCCGAAGGTTCACTGTTGACTTCAATTACAACAGTAACCATATCGAGGGCAACACTCTGACCTACGGTCAGACGGAGATACTTCTGCTTTTCGGTAAAGTGATCGGAGAGGCCGATGTGCGAGATGTTCAGGAAATGACGGCAAGTAACGTGGGTCTGCGGATGATGACCGAGGAAGCTGCTGTTAAGGAAATTCCGTTGACTCAGAATTTCATACGGACCTTGCATCGGACCCTTCTGCGTGAGGACTACACCGTGTTCCGCAATTTGCCCGGCGGTGTCCAGACAAGCTATGTTATCCACGCAGGACAATACAAGACAAGACCCAACAGCGTGATAACGAGATACGGCGACAGATTCGAATATGCATCGCCTGAGGAAACTCCCGGTCTCATGGCCGATCTGGTTGACTGGTACAATGCCGCTGAACAGGAGGGCAGGCTCTCGCCCGTTGAGTTGGCCGCCTTGTTCCACTACCGCTACATCCGCATCCATCCGTTTGAGGATGGTAACGGCCGCATAGCCCGTCTGATGGTGAATTATATCCTCACGCGCCACAACTGTCCGATGATTGTGGTCCGCAGCCGGAAGAAAAGCGAATATCTTGAAGCCCTCCATCAGACCGATCTCGAGGTCGGTCCTGTCCCGGCCGACGGCGCCCATGCTGAACTCGCGGATATACGTCCGTTTCTGAAATACTTCAACTCATTGGTTGCGGAAGAGGTGTATAACGATGTGCTGTTTGTCAGCGAGAAAAATGAAAATGTCTGGTGGTATGACGGGGAGCGGATAACTTTCCGTACACCGAACTACACCAAAATCCTGAACGCCATGCGCACTCAGCCCGTGCTGACGCTCGCTGACATGAAAGAGGAAACGGGAATCAGCATTGCGGCCATCCAGAAGCTGCTGGATCAGCTCATTTCAAGGAAATATGTGGAGCGCGGCGAGAAAGACGGAAGCTGGCGCGTGTTCCTCACACAGTAAATCGTTCTGAGAACAAAGCTATATGAGGGGTACACCCCCTTCCTGTCAGGGGCGGGGGAAGTTTTTCTTTACGTTGCGGGCTATCGCCAGAATGTTTCCGGCGGTTATCAGCCCCATGATTACCGTGCCGGTGATGATGGCAATCCATGGCGAATCGGATTCCACTCCTATGCTTTCAAGCGGTCCGCTCCAGAAATGCTTGGCTACGAGCATCGCCGTCACGGCTCCCGCAAGAACGGCGCCGTTGATGCATCCCACAATGATGTAGTAGTAGCGGGCCACATCCGCCGGCCTGTAGCCCAGAGTCATCAGGCGCTGCAGCTTTTCGCGGTTTTTCTGGAGAAGCAGATAGATGCTCAGAAGCAGTATAAAGAACGCGAGCAGGCTTATGACGGCGCCCACGGCCACCACTATTCCGGTCACGAGAGCCAGGAAATAGGCCGCACGCCCGTTGTCGGCCTTGTCACCGGCAACTTCGAGATTGTGCTCGCGCAGATATTCCTCTATGGCGGGATCGCCCGGAACGCTCGTCTCTATTATTATGCGTGACGGGTCGGGCTGCGGACGGTCGGAAAAACGGCCGTTTGCCCACTCCATGAACGATTCCGGAACGGCTATGGTGTTCAGGCGCGACGAGAACCCCACAATGTGGGCCGGCAGCCACACCTGCTGTCCGTTGCCGCTGATGGAGAGTTTCAGCGGAATCATGCCTATCATCGATTCCGATATCTGCGGAAGCCCGCGCGATGCGGCGAAGCCGAAGTTGTAGAGCGAGAGATATTCCTTGCTGATTATGATCGGAACGGCTTTGCTCTCGCCGGGTACATAATTCCACTCACGGGGTTTGACGTCGAAAAACTCATCGGGAATGGATTCGAGAAACATCGCCGTGTTCATGCCGCGGCCACCTATGTCGACCGAGGCTCCCACTCCGAAATTGGAGGCGGTGAACTTGCCTGTCCGGCGCACCCACGGCTGGCTTTCTATGTCATCTATGTCGGCCTGCGAGAATGATGACTGGCTGCCGCCCGAAAAGAGGGAGCCTATGCCGCTGACCTGACGGGAGACAATGAGGTAATCGCGTGAAATGAATGAATCCTCGGAATCCCACACCGAGCTGACATCACGGTAAATCTGGATGGCGGAAATCACAATGCACAGACCCACGAGATTGGCCACGGCATAGCCTGCAAGCTGGGCCTTGGATATGTTGCGGCGCAGGAGGTGCCATACGGTTGAATTCTTCATAGAAGCACTGTTGTCTGGAACTTTAGATTGATTTTGTTGCCTACCGAGGTGGCTATGACCGACGCCCCGTTGGCCCGGGCCTCGCTGTCGATGAGTTCGGCTACCGTGGCGTTGTTGCGCGCGTCGAGATGGCTCACGGGTTCGTCTATCAGAATGAAGTCAAACGGCTGGCAGAGGGCGCGGATTATGGCCACGCGCTGCTGCTGGCCCACTGACAGAAGCGCCGCCGGCGAATTCAGCTTCCGCTCAATCTCCAGACGCTCCAGTGACTGACGTATCCACTGTTCCGACCGGCAGTCGGTCAGACGGTTCTTGATGAGGATGTTTTCCCTCACGGTCAGCTCGGGAAACAGGTGCATCTCCTGCGGCAGATAGGCCAGGGCGTGTGTGCGCAGACGGCACCATTCGTCAATCGAGAAAGTCCTCACGTCGCGGCCGTCAAATGACACTATCCCGTCATAATCGCCGCGTACTCCGTAGATGAAGCTGCACAGCGACGATTTGCCGGTGCCGGATTCCGCCTCCACCATATAGTAGTCGGGACGACGGAAACGCACCTCTCTCAGCCACACCTCCGAACGGTTGACCGGAGCGGTGTACTCCATGCCGCGAAACACGTGGGGCAGCGTCTTGCAAAGGGTTATTTCATTTATCATTGTTTTCTCTTTCCGTGGGCTTTTGGATCATCTCAATAACCGCGCAGCTGGCGGCTGTAGCTTTCGGCAAATTCCGGAAGGGCGGAAAAGAGAGTGGGGATGATGTGGTCTTCGGTGCCCACAAGGCTTATTTTTGCCGTCAGTTTCGAATCGTTGGCCTCCAGAGTGGCCTTGATGCTGAACTCGAATCTGGGGTCGTCAACAATGGTGTTCAGCATGGGTGTCTGGAACACGAATGCCATGGGCTTGCCCTCGAACACGGTTGTGAACGGATTCTGCTTGTCGGGCTTCAGGTCCATTCCCAGGGCGGCGGCGAAGTAGCCGTCGACATTTCCGAATTCAAACTCAACGCCCTGCGAGCGGAAGCTGTAGAGTCCGTTGCCTGCGGAGGTTGCTCCGGGCAGGTTGCTGCGAAGTGTCTCGGTCAGTTCGTTGACTTTGTCCTGAGTCATGTGAGCCATCACGAGGCCCTGCCACAGTTCCGGAGAATCGGGCTTACGCAGCGCCTGCATGTTTTTGGGGCCGAAGCCGAAAGCCACCGTGCCGTCTATCGCCTTGAGATAGGGCAGGGCCATGCCGAGACCCGAGTCTATGTCGCGGCCGAACGACCCGATACCGTCGGCTATGTTCTTCAGCCACTGTCCCTCCGGATTGAGTCCTATGGCGAATGCCGTGATGAAGTTGGCCGGCATGTAGCGCAGGAAATCGGTGTTCACGGGACGGAGGTCGTCCGTAGTTATGGTTTCTCCGTCGGTGGTGACGCCGTATGCATCGGCCACTATGGCGTTGTTTTTCACCGTGAGGTTCATTGCCAGCCAGCCGTCCTTTTTACCGAGGTTAAACTTTGAGCCGTCAACAACCAGATTCAGTATGTTGTCGGCCGTCAGCACTTCAGCCAGACCGGAGTAACGGGTTATGTTGTTTTTCTTCCGCGCATGCTCGAAGTCTTCGATCGACGACAGTTTGTCGCGGTCAACTATCCAACCCTGTTTCTCGTCGGAGCTGATGACCACACACGGACCGTAGGATCCTCCGTCGGAGTAGAATTCCACCCCGTCCTCGCGGTCACGCTCCATGTCGGCCTTGCGCAGAACCGACCTCAGTTCCTCCACATCCTTGATGAGGAATGTGGCGAATCCTTGCTTGGACTGCATGTAGCCGAATACCACTACAGCCTCGAGGTCAACGGAACCGGCTATGCGCCCCATCATTTTGAGGGCGTCGGTGTCTATCTCGTCCTTTATGAGGCTCAGTTCCTTCGGAAATACAATCTGCCCGTCCTCCACCTGTATGTCCGAGGCTTGGGCGAGTTTTACCAGATTGACTGTGGCCACTATATCCGCGTCGTCGGGAACTGATCCCAGCAGACTTTCGCTTTCAGAGGAACAAGACTGGACCATGAGCATGCCGAGAATGAACGAGCATAGCGCTATGGCTGATTTGAACGTGTTTTTTTTCATGTCGGGGATTGGTGTTGTTATGTGAGGTTTTGTTTATTCGTAATAGCCGTCCGGTTGGCTGTAACGGTTCTCCCGGAGCTCTTCAAGAATGCGAAGATAGTAAGAAAATGCGGTTATCGGTGATGATTTTCCCGATTTAACAGTCAGGCTTACGCTTTCCGGCCCCATGGTCAGCTCGGCCTGAGGCGCATAATCGGCCTTGGCGGTGGGGCTGACGGTTTTCAGCGGCGGGAGTGTCAGGCCGGCCGTCAGCGGTGCTTCCCGCGACGTGTCGGCCGCCGGGACGGGAATGAGATCGCGGTTCAGCGCAAAGACAAATCTGTTGTCCATAGCCGTGTAGCTGTAGCGTATTCCGTCGAGATTGTAGGAATATACCCCGTCGGCCCTCGGCTGTGGATTCAGGCCCTTGGCCCTGAGGTTGCCGTTGATTTCCTCCACGGCTTCGGCCGCTCCGTTGGCTTTAAGGGTGGCGTAGATGGTGATTCGCTGGTCCTCGAGACGCTCCGCCGTGAGATTCTTGGCGTCGAACGGCCCTATCCCTATGGCGAATGTGCCCTCGAGTTTGTTCATGTAGGGCAGGAGACTCTGCAGCAGTCCCTGGTTCTGGGTCGACAGTCCCGGACCGAAAAGGTCCACCAGGCCGCTCCAGTTTATTCCCTGGGTGAGGCCCGCGGCCACTGTCAGCGAGGGCTGTTGCGGCATGTAGTGTCTGTAGGAGCCGTCGGTTACCGGCGCAAGAGCCGTGAGAGGCAGCGTTTTCCGGTCCGATTTGTTGATGATGGATGCCGTGAATGTCAGGGAGCTGTCAGCCGCCATGGTTCCTTTGACCACGGCCATGGACCCGGCCGGACCCATGCCGGTCACCGAGGGCGACAGGCATGCCGTCAGTATGGTGCCCTCGCCGCCTTCCGGCAAGAGGCCGAGGCTGCCGAAATCCGATTTTTCGGCCTGTTTCAGGCTCTCGCGCCATGTCTTGATGTCCTTTACCGTAGGGAGCAGCCACGCGCCGCTGTCTCTGACTATTATGCAGGGGCCGAACTCTCCGGCATCGGCGGGACAGTAGGCCTCGGTCGATTCCGTTTTGCGTTTCTGCCATCCGAGTTCCCGTAGCATATCCTCGAAAGCGCCGGCGTCAGTCAGCTTCAGGGCCGTGAAGTTGCCCTGCGCCTCGTCGGTCCGGTAGACCATTATCCGGCTCAGGTCGCAGCATTTCTCCGCCCGGCTGTAAACTTCCGCCAGCCGCTCGGGGAGCATGGCGGCTATCTGTTCCGGAGGCAGACTGACGAGCGCCACCATCGAGGCCGATGACGGAACGTCGGCCGGCGACGGGCCTTCGGAGCTGCTGCAGCTGTGGAAAATCAGTGTCAGCGCCATTGCGGCGGCTGTCACTATTCTTTTCGATAAAGATAAAGCGGTGTGAATGTTTGGTTTCATGGCGTTGAATCAGTCTTTACATGAGCCGTCGGGGTTGATTTTTTGACCGCGGTAGGGTTCCACATGGACGTTGACAATCATTGACCGTCCGAAATCGCCCTTGAGCCTGCGCTCCATGTCGGTTGCTATGCTGTGGCCCTGCTCCACGGTGATGTTCGGGTTAACTTTTATGTGAACGTCGAGAATTATCATGGCTCCGTTGCGTCGCGAACGGAAATGGTGATAGGTTATTATTCCCGGAGTGTCCTTGATGATGTTCTTCAGTTTTCCGGCTATTTCAGGCGGCAGCGAGGCGTCAAGCAGCTCCATCACGGCCGGACGGGCTATATTGATGGCCGCGCGCAAGATGAACAGACTCACCAACATGGCGGCTATGGGGTCGAATATGCGCCATGAGGGACCGAGGAATATGGCGCCCGAAATGCCTGTGAGCGTGGCCAGCGACGAGAATGCGTCGCTGCGGTGGTGCCATGCGTTGGCTATGACGGCGGCCGAGCCTATCCGCTGTCCCCAGCGGCGGGTGTAGTGAAACAGTATCTCCTTGGCAAGAATCGAAATCAGGGCCATCCAGAGCGCTATCATGCCCGGCTGCTCCGGCAGATTGCCGCGGATCACCTCCACCACGGCGTGAAGGCCGCCCGCAAACAGTCCAAGCGCAACTATGCCGAGCGCCGCTCCTATTATCACCGTGGCGAGGGTCTCGTATTTCCCGTAGCCGTACTGATAGACGGTGTTGGCTTTGCGGCGCGACACGCCTATCATCACTATGACAATCACGTCCGTGACGAAATCGCTCAGCGAGTGCACGCCGTCAGCCACCATGGCGCTTGAACGCCCGATGATACCGGCGGCTATCTTAAGTCCGGTCAGTGCGGCGTTGACGGCGAATCCCACCCAGGTCACGCGCCGGGCTATGCCCACCACCTGGCGGTCGCTGTAATGTCGTTGCGGTTCTGTCATTATGGAGAGGCTGCTTTTGATTCTAAAAGAGAGGGATATGCCGTTTTGTCCTGTGCCTATCCCTCTCCTGATGTTTTGTGGTCGATATGTTTATATCCGGGGAATTTAAACCTCGAGGTCAAGGTTGAATTCCTCGTGCCAGGGAAGTCCCTGCTTGTTGAGCTGCTCCATGAAGGGATCCGGGTCGAATTCCTCCACGTTGTGCACTCCGGGCTTGTTCCACTTGCCGGTCAGGAACATCATGGCTCCTATCATGGCGGGCACGCCGGTGGTGTAGCTCACGGCCTGCATTCCTGTCTCCAGATAGGCGGCGTGGTGCGAGCAGTTGTTGTAGATGTAGTAGGTCAGATGCTCGCCCTTCTTGTCGAGGCCCTCTATGCGGCAGCCTATCGAGGTCTCGCCGGTGTAGTTCTCGCCCAAATCCTGGGGGTTGGGCAGCACGGCCTTGAGGAACTGCAGCGGAACAATCTTCATGCCGTTGTAGTCCACCTCGTCTATGCGGGCCATGCCTATGTCCTGGATCACGCGCAGGTGGGTCAGATATTCCTGACCGAATGTCATCCAGAAACGGGCGCGCTTGATGCTCGGATAGTTCTTCACCAGGCTCTCGAGTTCCTCGTGATAGAGCAGATATGACTCGCGCGGGCCAATGTTGGGATAGGTCAGAGGCTTGTGGAATTCGAGCGGGCCGGTGGTCACCCACTCGCCGTCCTGATAGTAGCGGCCGTTCTGGGTTATCTCGCGTATGTTAATCTCCGGATTGAAGTTGGTGGCGAAAGCCTTGCCGTGGTCTCCGGCGTTGCAGTCCACAATGTCAAGATACTCCATGTCCGAGAAATAATGCTTGGCCGCGTAGGCGGTGAACACTCCTGACACTCCCGGGTCGAATCCGCAGCCCAGGATGGCTGTCAGGCCCGCTTTCTCGAATTTCTCCTTGTAGGCCCACTGCCATGAGTACTCGAAGTGGGCTTCGTCACGCGGCTCGTAGTTGGCCGTGTCGAGATAGTTTACTCCGCATTCCAGACAGGCGTCCATGATTGTCAGGTCCTGATAGGGGAGTGCCACGTTGATTACCATGTCGGGCTTGTGACGGCGGAACAGCTCAACGAGCTGCTCAACGCTGTCGGCGTCCACGCTGTCCGTGGTCACGCGGCCGTTGCCAATCTTGCGGGCTATAGCCTCGCATTTGCTTCGGGTACGGGAAGCAAGCACTATCTCGGTGAACACTTCCGGATTCTGGGCGCATTTGTGAGCCACAACGGTACCTACGCCGCCGGCTCCTATGATGATAACTTTAGCCATTGATTTTGTTTAGGAATAGGTTCGGTTTTTAAATTTCAGCTAAGGTAAGCATTTTTTTTAATCCGGCAAACTTTCCTTCCCTCCCATAGCGATTTGTTCTGAACTTTGTCACTTCCTATATGCTTATAACTAAGCAAGGATTTATTATGAATATTTGAAAATGACAGAGACTATGGACAAGGAAAATCTTGAAAAACTGCTTGATGACGGCCGCACGGTCATGTTGGAATTCTATGCGTCATGGTGCCCCCACTGCAAGAGGATGATGCCGGTGGTGGAGCGGTTGCGCGAAAGTGTAGGCGACCGCGTGGGCATATATCAGTTTGATATCGATGAGAATACCGCGTTTGCCGACAAACTCGGCGTGCAGTCAATTCCCACATTCATCGTGTTCAGCAACGGCGAGGAAGTGTTCCGCCACACCGGCGAAACCACTTTCGACACCCTTTGTCAGGCTCTTGAATCAGCATAGGCAGTCATCCAGAGCGCGGGTAATCGCCTCCCGGTCCATGTTGCGCCCTATGAACACGAGCTTCTGCATCCTGTCGCCGTATTCGTCGTCCCAGTCGCGCATCAGGCCCGGTTCGCGTGCCATCAGCTGCTCCAGTTCCTCTTCAGGAGCCGTGGCATACCATTGGCCGCACTCCGTCAGTTTCTTCTGGACCCCGGCCTGCTCGAAAAGATATGACATGTCGCGGTTCTCGGAAAAATAGCACACACCTTTGGTCCTGATGACCTCGGCGGGCCACTGACGGGCTACGAAAAAGTCAAATTTGTTGAGCGAGAAGGGCCGGCGGCGGTAGTAGACAAATGTGCCTATGCCGTATTCCTCGGCCTCGCCCTCGTCATGGTGATGGTGGTGATGATGGTGCCCGTGCTCATGTTCATGCTCATGCTCGTGGTGGTCATGGTCGTGTTCATGTTCATGATGGTGGTGATGCTCATGCTCTTCGCTCTCAATCTCTTCGAGCGGCTTCTCAATTTCGCGAATCCATGTGGCGGAGGTAGCCACTCGCTCAAAATCGAATAGCCCGGTGTTGAGCAGGCGGTCGAAATCCACGTCGGCATAGTCAGCCTCAATTATTTCGGCTTTCGGCTGCAGGGCCTTGATTGTGGCGCGTATTTTGCGTGCGTCATCGGGCGTTACTTCCGATATTTTGTTGAGCACCACAATGTTGCAGAACTCTATCTGCTGGACTATAAGGTTCTCTATGTCCTCTTCGCCTATATTCTTCACTGTCAGTTTGTCGCCTGCGCCAAATTCGCTCTGCATCCGCAGGGCGTCAACAACGGTCACAATGCAGTCAAGCCGCGGGGTGCCGAAACGGTTCACCTGAGGCCCCATGGCCGGCATGGAGCAGATGGTCTGGGCTATAGGCTCCGGCTCGCAGATGCCGCTTGCCTCTATCACTATGTAGTCAAAGCGGTCTCCCTCCATCAGGTCGGTCAGCTGCTCCACAAGGTCCATTTTCAGCGTGCAGCAGATGCAGCCGTTCTGCAGCGCCACGAGGCTGTCGTCCTTCTGTCCTACGATTCCGTCGCGGGCTATGAGGTCGGCGTCAATGTTCACCTCGCCGATATCGTTGACAATTACAGCGAATCTGATTCCGCGGCGGTTGGAGAGCATTCGGTTCACGAGGGTTGTCTTTCCGCTTCCGAGATAACCCGTGAGCAGCAGCACGGGCTTTTGGCTATGATTTCTGTCCATGATTCTTTTCTTTTTTGGTCACGCAAAAATAGTCAATATGTTTCAACCGGCGTATGCCATAAAGGATAAAAAAAAAGTTTCATTGGTTAAAATAGGTGATATTCAGCGAATTTATGCCCTCTGCGGCCGGTTGCCGAGAAAAAATCATCAAAAAAGTGACGAAAAAATTTGCAGGAATAAAAAATCGGCCGTAACTTTGCACCGCAAAACGGCAAGAGAGCCGCTTGAAAATCTCTAAAAATTCTGGTGCGTTAGTTCAGTTGGTTAGAATACATGCCTGTCACGCATGGGGTCACGGGTTCGAGTCCCGTACGCACCGCTGAGGAGAGAGGAGAATGAGTAAATCTGAGACTTCGGTTTCTTTTTTACTCATTCTTTTTTTGTATCCCCATCCCCCCCCCCCGTTTTTAGTTTTTCGCACTCAGACCCCGTCTCCGCCGTCGTATCTTTGCCGGCATGAGACGCACCGCACTGATAAAGACCCCATCGCGCTACCACGCCGACCGCCGCGACTATGCCGCGCAGTTCGAGCGCTGGCTGGGCTACTCGCTCCACCCCGACGCCCGACGCGCCGTGGCCATCCTGGAGCGTCAGCGCGCACGCCGTCAGCCTCAGCGTCTTTATGTCTGTGACCGCGACGCCTCGCGTGGCGTCATGCAACGCGCATTGGCATCCTACGTCCGCTGGCTCGCCATGGTCGTGCGCCCCGAAATGGCTTTCTATGTCGTGGGCCGCAACCGCAATCAAGTCAGAAGCCTAATCACCAAAGCCGACATCAGACGGCTCCCCGATCCCAAGTATCAGCCGATACTCGGCACCGCCCGCAGCCCGGAATACTGCCGCGGACTGAACTTCGGAATGGCTTTGCTGCTCGACAGCGACGCCTATCCCCGCCGCGGCCGCCATCTGAAACGCGTCTGGAGTTCGGTCTGCCCCTGCATTTCGCCGAT